>NZ_CADEFI010000024.1:44037-52645 GCF_902826555.1 uncultured Hyphomicrobium sp. | reverse complement strand
CCGTTCGGAGCCGTGAACACGATGTCGTCGGTGATGACAATGAAGCTCTGGTGCGGGGCGCCCACGCTCTTGAGGCCAGCGGCCTTGATAGCAGGATGGTTGATCGGGCCGCGGCCGGCCGGAACGCGCCACTTGTGATCGCCCGTGTTCATGTCGATCGCGGTGATGGTCGAGAACGGAGGCTTGAAGAGCGGCAGTCCGTCCGGTCCGCCGACGCCGGCCCAGGTGCCGGTGTACTTGTGGGCAGACGTACCCTCGACCTCCTGTTTGATCTTGATCGCGAACGGAATAGTGAACGACGGCACATAGAGGACGCCGGTCTTCGGGTTGTGAGCCGCACCCGCCCAGCTCGCGCCACCGAGAACGCCCGGGACCAGCAACGTGCCGGCCTTGTCCATAGTCGGAGGCGTGAACAGCGGGCCGTATTTGTAGCGGTTGAGGATCTTCTTCGCCTCTTCCTTCAGCTCTGGGGTCAGGTCGATCAGGTCGGCCTCGCTCGCACCCTGCTGAACGTACGGCGCGGGCTTCGACGGAACGGGCTGCGTCGGCGAATATTCCTCACCGGGAATGTTGCCGGCCTCGACGGGCTTCTCCTCGATCGGCCAGACCGGCTTACCGGTGGTGCGGTCGAAGGCATAGACGTAGCCTTGCTTCGTCACCTGGACGGCGGCCTTGATCTTTTTTCCGTCGACCGTGATGTCCATCAGGTTCGGGGCGGTCGGAAGATCGTAATCCCAGACGCCGTGATGGACCATCTGGAAGTGCCAGACGCGCTTGCCGGTCTTGGCGTCCACGGCCAGGAGCGATTCTGCGAACAGGTTGTTGCCGAGGCGATGGCCACCGTAGAAGTCGTTCGAAGGCGTCGAAAGCGGTAGATAAACCGTGCCCGTCTCGTCGTCGCATGCCGGCCGGGCCCACATGTTCGCGCTGCCCGTGTCCTCGAGACCATTTTTCCAAGTGTCAGCGCCATCCTCGCCGGCCAGCGGCGGGTTGTGGAACATCCAGACCCGCTTGCCGGTCTTGAGGTCGAAGGCGGGGATGTCGCCGGGCGGATGATACTTGAACGGTGGCCTGCCGTTGGCGAACGAGTCGAGCACCGCGAGGCTCGGAATGACATTACCGCCGCAGACAATCGGCGGCGAGCTGACGGTGACGAGATCGCGCTGTACGGGACGGCGCTTATGGATCGTCAGATCGACGCGGCCCTTCTCTCCCCAGCTCTCGACGGGCTTGCCCGTTTCGGCGTCGAGCATGATCAGGAAGGCATCCGGCGTACCGGCGATGATGCGCTTCTTGCCATCGACAACCGCATACGTGAGGCCGCGGTTGATGAAGCCCAGGTTCGGCGCCTGCCCTGCCAGATAGCCTTGGGAATCGTAGAGCCACTTCTCCTTGCCGGTCACCCCGTCGACGGCTGTGACGATGCCGAGCGGCGAAGTGGCATAGACCGTTCCGTCGATCGCCAGCGGCGTCGACTCGTTGACCCACGTGCGAAGGTCGGGGTTATCGGCCGAAAGATCGTTGCCGGGCAGTGAGAGGCGCCAGGCGATCTTCATCTTCTTCACGGACTCGGCCGTCGCCTTGCCATTGGCGATGTACCTCGAGCTTGTCTTGTCTCCAGCGTATTCGGTCCAGTCTGCAGCCTGCGCCATGCTTGTGCAGGCTGCAGCACACGCCACAAGCGACCATCTGGCCAGCCTGACTTTTCCCTTGGACAGCATATCCTCACCTTTCAAGTCTTCTTTCTTCTGACCAAGCGCACGGAGCCCGAAGTCCCCCCGTTCGCGCTCGCATGATCTTCGCGAATGCAAGCTTCGCGCGATGCATGCCACGCAAAGGGCAGGCAATTGCTATGCCAGCTACCGGGTGATCAGCGCGAAAGGAGGTTGCTCGGATGCTCGTGTGAGACATCCGGAGTAGGTCTTCAGCGGAATGATTGATCTGCTTTGAAATATGAGCGCGTCACCGAAAGCAGAAGCTTTGTGTCGGCTTCTCGGAGCTTGCGCGTTGTCCGTGCTCCCGTCGCCTTGCGCATGTTCACTTTTGGAGCATCGGACGTTCAAGGGACAAGGGTTCTAATCCTCGGATTGCTCGTTCAGAGCCCGATAGACAGTGTTCCGGCATACGTTGAGCCGTCTCGCCGTCTCGCTGATGTTGCCGCCGGTCTCCGCATGGACTGCCCGTAGTCTGGCCCGTTGCGAATTGCGCAAAGAGATATGAGTTTGATTTGGTTGAAGCCCCGCCACCAGCGCTTCATCAATGAGGTCTTCGCCCGCAACGAGAACGAGACGAGACAGCACAGCGCGAAGCTCCCGCACATTTCCGGGCCATGCCTGCTTCACCAGAGCAGCAACGGCACCGCTCGTAATCTCGGAAGCAGGGCGGATCTTCCGAAGTTGGTGCCAAACGATCTCTTCAAAATCCGTGCGCTCGCTGAGGGACGGCAGCACCACGTCCAGCGTGTTGAGACGATACAGAAGATCGGAGCGGAAGCGCTTGGCGGCAACGGCAGCCTGCAGGTCGACATTGGTCGCCGAGGCGACGAGGATATCGACCTTGCTGGGTTTGCCTCCGAGAGGCCGAACCGTGAAATCGTCGAGAAAGCGCAATAGAACCGATTGGAGAGAGAGCGGCATATCTCCAATCTCATCGAGAAACAGGGTTCCTCCGTCAGCCTCTCTTGCCAAGCCAGCTGCACCTCCCTTTCGCGCACCGGTGAAGGCCCCGTCGGCATATCCGAAGAGTTCGGCTTCGATGAGCGTCTCAGGCAGCGCGGTGCAGTTGACCGGCACGAAGGCTCCATCGCGACCACTGGTCTCGTGGATGAACCGCGCGAGTTCCTCTTTTCCAGTGCCGGTTTGTCCGCGAATGAGTATCGGCATGCGCATTCGTGCTGCAGACGAGACCTGACTGCAGATCGCTTTGACGCGTGCGTCCGAGGCGACAAACCCAGCAGAAGAGCCTAGCTCCCCGGTGGCCGTGTTCGGATGCTTCTCGTTTCTTCCCGGCTCACGCTCAGATGAACCCAGAAAAGTCGTGCGACGGATCTTGGCATCCGTAGATGCCGGCCCCTGCTTCCTACTCGGAAAGACTATGATTGCACCAAGCTCGCAATCCCCCTCGTTGATCAGCACAGCTCGCGCATTGGTCAAATGCGCCGCCAGTCGTGCCTCCCAGTCACGGAACGGAATGGATCGCAGGAAAGACAGGTCGCCGCCATTGGGCTCCTGATCCGCCAGGTTGCGGAGAGCATTGGACGACGCGTGTACGATCGCCGCACGCCGATCGATCAACATCATGTCGTAGTTGGCCCACGTGCGCCGCCTGTCGTTAAAAACGCCTAGAAGCCTGTCATGATCGACTTTGACCGATTGACCGATCAACGCCTCCGCGTGCGCGGCTATCGACATGACGAGGGCCAGGTTCTGCGAACCGAATGTCTTCGGTGGTCCGCTGATATTGATCACACCGAGGAGTTCGCGATCGACCGGATGGAGCACCGGGGCAGCTGCACAAGTCCAGCTCTGTACGTCCTGACAAAAATGCTCGGCGGCGTGGATCTGGACAGGCTGCCTAGTCGCCGACGCCGTACCGATGCCGTTGGTTCCCATATCTCTCTCGGACCAGCATCCGCCATCCTCGAGGTGGACCTTTCGTCCGGCATCGATGGTCCTGTGGTCGCCGATTGTCTCCAGGATGAAACCGTGCTCATCCGTGAGATTCAGCATTGTGTAGGACTCGGACAGGGCCTGGGCGGCATATTCCATTGCCGGTCTCGCGAAGCCTGCCAGAGAAATCTTATTAGAGCGGCGCCGGTAAAGCTCAGCCTCCGACACAAGTGGCGCCGAGCGGCACGCGACTTCGACGTTGTATTTTTTACAGCGCTGCCATGACAAGCCGACAGCGGGCCTCACAGCGGCGATTGTGTCGTCGCCGCAGACAAAGCGCTCCCAGGCCCCTCGAAGCTCCCTTTCGTCCATAATGCCTCAGCAAGGACGTGTTTATTTTTGTTCTACTTTTATCTGCTCGGCCTGTTGTGTCAATTGACCGCATACAAATTGATGGCAATTTCACCCGGGAGTTGCGCCAGGCAACCCTTAAGCAACAAGCCGAATATGCCGACCAAAGTCTATGTGCGGTCGCGCTCCTAGAGCCAATGCGCTCGCCGGGACGTACGACCGATGCCAGGATTGAAGACGTTGCCGGGATCGAGCGACCGATAGTGCGCGGCCAGTTGCGGTTTGGCGTGGTACATATGGCCGACGTTGTGCTCCGCGGGATACTCGGCGCCACGAGCATCCAAGCGAGACAACACTTTCTCCTCGAGGGCTGTCGGGCAATGTCCCTTCGCCACGATATAATCCTGATGGAATACGTGACATAGGAAGTGCCCATAGTAGAGCGATTTGATCGTCCATCGGGAAAGATCAGCGGGCAGCGCCTCGAACCAATCCTTCGCGTTTCGAGGCAGAGCAATATCCAGCGCGACGATGTCTTCAACATCTCGGGAATGGACGGCCCTGTACCGCACCGCAGCGCCCGCAATCACAAAACGATGCAAGAACGCCTTCTCCGCCTCCGTTGCCGTGCATTCGAAAAACTCACCGGCTGCCGAAGGAAAGATTGCGGACAAATGACTGCGGGCTTCTTCGGCTCGATTGGCGCTCACTTTCAACAGAAGATGATGCTCGAAGCGCTCCTGATAGTGTTTCATCCGGACCGGGAGATGCGCTGGAAACAATTGCGCCAGCGTGTGGAGAATGCGGTCGGTGGCAAAATGAAAAGAACCGGGAAGCCGACGCACGATTCGATCCACCCGGCTTTTCAGCGATAGGAGTGCCGGAATACGACCGGTTCCGAGCACCCGGATGGCAAGAAACATGTCTTTGCCATAGGTTTCCGCAATGTCGAAGGCATCGCGATGCAAATATTCGACTGAAACCGGCAGCTCATTGAATTGCGTAAGGATGTGACGCCTCAGTGCCGTGAGCTCCAAGGGATCGTTGGTGCCGATGTAAAAGGTGGCTGTCCCCAGCTCCGCCGGGAACGTATCCAAACGGACCGCGAAGAGCACGACCTTGCCCGCGCAGCCCGACGCTTCGAACAACCGCGTGGGATCCGCGTTGAAGCGCGCAGGGGTTGCATCCTCTACCTGTCTGACGCGGTCGACATAGCATCGGTCGGATGCTGCGCGATCGGCGGGCCAATTGATGTCGGCGTCAGTGAAGTCGCCAACCTCCAGGCGGCGCAAGATCGTTTCCGCATCATCGCCAAGATCGATCGCGAGATGGTTGACGAGGCGCAAACGCCCTTGACCGTCGAGCCGGGCGAAGAGTGCAAGCTCAGTGTAGGCAGGTCCGCGCCGTACCAGGGCTCCGCCCGAGTTGTTACAGATTCCTCCAAGCACCGATGCGCCGATGCAAGATGAGCCGATAACCGAGTGCGGCTCCCGCCCGAGCGGCTTGAGCTTTCTTTCAAGTTCATCGAGGCGTGCGCCCGGCAGACAGACGACCTGAGTTCCGCCGCCTAGAATGTGAATTCCCGCGATCCTCATGACGTTGATGATGACGACGGGACGGTCGTAGACTCCGTCAGGGGTAGACCCTCCCGTCAAGCCCGTGTTGGCGCCTTGCATAATCACGATAGCGCCCGCGGAAACGCATTCCTGCAAGACGCGCCATTGCTCGATCAGAGTCCCTGGCATGACAACCGCGGCCGCAGGTCCGGAGCCGTGCCGGTATCCTGTCGCATACGGCTCTGTCGCCTGGCTCCCCACGTGTACGTGCGTGTCGCCCACGATGGTGCGAAGACGGGCGACCAACCCAGCTGCGTCCTCTGGCGCCAGCTCACGTCCGGGCAGCACGCTCTGCTGCCCAGCCTTAGTGTTCGAATGCATGACGATCGACCTCTTGCGGCCGGGAGACGCCGCCAGTCACGGCTAAATCTCGTTCCGACTCATCATGCCGGCGAGGTGATCAGCCTGACGAATGGCCAAAGCCACGATCGTCAGAGTTGGATTCTCCGCTGCACTCGTTGTGAAGACGCTTCCATCCGAGATGAACAGGTTCCTCACCTCATGCGTTTGCCCCCAGCGGTTGACCACCCCGTCGTCCGCCTTTTCGCTCATGCGGTTGGTGCCAAGATTGTGAGTGGATGGGTAGGGCGGCGTGAGAATTGTGCGATTGGCACCTACGGCCTCGTAAAGTGCGACGCCTTGCTTGTACGCATGGTTGCGCATGGCCTCGTCGTTCGGATGATCGTCATAGTGGACGTTGGCTATAGGCATGCCGTGCTCGTCCTTAAACTCTGCATTCAGAGTCACGCAGTTGCTCGCCTGAGGCATGTCCTCTCCCACGATCCACATCCCGGCCATGCGGTCATAGCGGTCAAGCGTCGACGTGAAATCACGCCCCCAGCTCCCGGGACTAAGGAAGGCGGCCATGAAGGGGACCCCCAATGAGATCGTCTCAAGCTCGAAACCGCCGACATAGCCGCGTGACGGATCATTGCGGGCTTCATCCTGGACAATACCAGCCATGGTCGTCCCTCGGTACATGTGCACTGGTTTGTCGAAGACGGCGTAGACGGATCCGGTCGTGTGGCGCATGTAGTGACGCCCGACGTGGCCCGCCCCATTGGCAAGACCATGAGGAAAGAGAGCGCTGTGCGAGTTCAAAAGAAGTCGGGGGCTCTCAATGGAGTTTCCGGCCAAAGCGACAATGCGCGCCTTCTGGCGCTGCATCTTTCCGTCGCCGTCGGCGTAGACGACGCCGCTGATCTTGCCGCTCGGGTCATGCTCGATCTGCACGACGTGCGCGTTAGGACGAACTTCTAGATTTCCCGTTGACTCTCCCTTTGGAATCTCGGTGTAGAGCGTCGACCATTTTGCGCCCATCTTGCAGCCCTGAAAGCAAAAGCCAAGCTGCTGGCAGCTCGCGCGGTCGTCGCGAGGCTTGCTGTTGATGGACATGTTCCCGGTGTGAACCTCCTTGTAGCCGAGCTTGGTGGCGCCGGCGTGAAGGATCTTGAAGTTGTTGTTGCCGGGGAGCCTGGGAATGTCGTTCGTCCCCGTCGTTCCCATCTTGGATTCGGCCTTCGCGTACCAGGGCGCCATCTCCGTGCCATCAATGGGCCAGTCCAAAAGCTGGGCTCCCTCGATATCGCCGTAGGTGCTGCGGGCTTTCCACTCATGATCTTGGAACCGAAGCGACGCGCCAGCCCAATGCGTGGTCGTGCCGCCGACCGCCTTGACGATCCAAGCCGGCAACTCGGGAAAATCCTTGGCCACACGCCATGTCCCGGAGGTCGTCCGTTTGTCCTTCCAAGCCAGTTGCGCAAAGCTCGCCCATTCATCGTTGACGAAATCGCCGATATCGTAGCGGCCACCGGCTTCCAGGCAGACCACCTTGACGCCCTTCTGTGCAAGCTCGTTCGACAAAGTGCCGCCACCGGCGCCCGAGCCGATGACAACTACGATGCTATCGTCGTCCAGATCGAATTTGGCCATCGTGTTCCTCTCCCGCTCCGCTCAAGGCAGCCAATCAAGATCGTTGAAGCCGCGGTGGAGATAGCCTCCATTTTCAAACGATGGTCCCTCGTAGCCGAATTTGACCCAGAGGGTGTGCTGGTCGTAAAGAGCCGTGACCATTCCCGAGCGCATCCTGCTGAAGAAAGGCGTGGACTCGATTGATCTGAGCACCGCAACTCTGTCGGCTTCGTTCGCGATGGCCGTATAGGGCATGCCCTTCAGTTTCTTAGCAGCAGCGTCGAGCTCGGCAGCGCCATCGGCCAGCAGATTGATCGTCGCGGGACTCTCGGCAACCTGTGTATCGATAATTGCAACCGCAGTCTGATAGAACTTGTTGGGCAGAGCATCGTGCGGGTAAAGATCACGCGCCATCTGAACAAGCGTGCCCACTGTCGGTGACGCGACTGTCTTCAACGGCTCGGCGAGTGCCTCCCCGCTCACAGTCGGCGCCACGGCAACGACAGCGGCGGCGCTCGCTGTCGTCCTTAGGAATTCCCTTCGGCCAAGCCGTGTGGCTTTGTCGACCATACGCATTCGTCTTTCCTCCCCACTTGCGTTTGATTTTTGATGTTGCAACTGGTGCTACCGGTAGCGGCCGTGCCGCTGCAAAACCTCGATTTTGTATTGATCAGGATCCACAACAAAGAAGAAGCGAGCCATCAGAACACCGTCGCGAAAGAACTCCTTGATCGGTGTTGGCGAAAATCCGGCGCTGCTCAGTCGCTGATGCTCGGCATCGAGATCGTCAACGGCAACCGCCACGTGCCCGTAGCCCTCGCCTTGTGCGTACGGCGCGGTTCGGCCGTGATTGACCGTAAGTTCGATCTCCATGTCGTTCTCTGCATTTCGGAGATAGATCAAAGTGAAGCCATCAAAGGCAAAACGGTCGGCGACTTCTAGTCCGAGCGCCTTTTGATAGAAGTCGAGCGTCTTCTGCTCATTCAGAACCCGGATCATGCTGTGAATAATTTTGGCCATGCTGGTGGTGTTGCTCACTCGAGATGCTTGCTGCGGAACCGTAGGATCTAGGGGACGTCTTGCTACCCCGCCCTTCGCCATGAATGAGCGTTGGACCGCCTG
>NZ_CADEFI010000024.1:27813-43937 GCF_902826555.1 uncultured Hyphomicrobium sp. | reverse complement strand
CGAACGGCTCGATTTCCGCCGAGAGCTTTTCTGACACGGCGCGTGATTGCTTGTACGCCACGGATCGTGTGTCGTTTTGTCGGCGAAGCTTTGACTTCCGCCTTGTGTCGTCGGGACTGCCCTTCGGGCCGGGGCGTGGACAAGCGGCGCTCAGTGGCCGTTGGCGCCTGGCATTCGAGGCAGGTGGCGTTGTCCGTCCTCAAGGGCGTAGTGCCAGAAGGCCGAGGCGGCTGGTCCCAACCCTTTGTCCAGACGGTGAACGAGATTCCATTCCCTGACGATCGGTAGATCCTTGACGTGAAGGACACGCAGCCGGCCGGTTTCAATCTCAAGCTCGATGGTGTGCGCTGAGATAAGGGCGAGGCCAAGACCGGCCATGACGGCCTGCTTGATGGTCTCGTTGGAGCCGAACTCGATGACCGCCGAGGCTTCCGGCCGCTTCACGCCCTTGAAGAACGTCTCGAAGACAATGCGGCTGCCGGAGCCCACCTCGCGGACCAGTAGCTTCTCCTTGGCAATTACCTCGCGGTCGATCGCGCGCACGCGCGTCGCCAGTGGATGATCGGGAGGCGCAATCATCACGTACGGATGGGGACCGAATACGATCTTGCTGACCACGATGTCACTCGGTGGGCGGCCCATGATTGCGATGTCGATGTCGTAGTTTCGCAGCGCTGCAATGGTATCCTCGCGATTTCCGACGACGAGCCGCATTTCGATGCTCGGGTTGTTCCGCACGAAATCGGCAATGAGGCGTGGCGCGAAATATTTGGCCGTGCTGACGACGCCGATGGTGACAACGCCGGCCCTGAGCCCCCGCAGCTCCTGAATCTGCTCGTGCATGCTCTCGATAAGCGCATCAGTGCGCATCGCTGCATCGAGCACGACTTGTCCCGCGTCCGTCAGCCGCAATCCGGCCGGCGTGCGATCGAAGAGTTGGATGGCGAGCGCATCCTCGAGCTGCTTGAGCTGCTCCGTCACGGCAGGAGGGGTCAATCCCAACGCGTTGGCGGCGGAAACAATTTTCCCGCTCTTCGCGATTGCAACAACCGACCGCAACTGCCGCAGTGAAACGTCGCGCATATCGCCACCATTCAATATTTCCGAATGTAGTCGTTATTTTATTCGATTTTATTTACCCCGAGTCAAATGGCATCGTCCGGGTGCGCATCACGAAGGTGCGGCGCCAACGCCTCCGATCTACGGAGGCGACAGGGAGACGGCAGAGATGTCCAAGGCAATCGACGTTGACGGTTACATCGCGCGACTCGTTGCGGATGGTGTCGTGCAGAGCGAGTTGTCACCGGTTCTGAGTGGCCTCACCAAGGCCACTCGCGTCCTTGCCAAGATCGTTTCCAGCGGCGCGGGCAAGGGCGATCTCGCCACAAAGTTGAAGGGCAACAACGGCTCGGGAGATGCGCCGACCAAGCTCGACGTTCTCAGTAACGAGATCGTCATGTCGAGGCTGTCCGAAGCGCCCGTAGCCTGGGTGGCATCGGAGGAATGCGAGCGTAGCGTCCAGATCGTCGCCGGAGCGCCGTTGTCCGTTGCAATCGACCCTCTCGACGGCTCCTCGAACATCGAGACCAACGCGCCGGTCGGCACGATCTTCTCGATCGTGCGCACGTCGCCCTGCGGCGATAGCGATGCGACGTTCCTGCAGCCCGGGTCGGGTCAGGTTGCCGCCGGTTTCGTCGTCTATGGCCCGCAGTGCTCGCTGGTATTGTCCGTGGGACGCGGAACCGCAGCCTTTACGCTCGACCCCGACCTCGGTTCCTTCGTCCTAACATCTGAGTCGATGTTCGTTTCCGAGATCGCGCGCGAATTCGCCATCAACGCCTCTAACGCGCGGCACTGGAGCCCGGCCATCCGCAACTACGTGGAGGATTGCGTCGCGGGCGTCGATGGTCCCCGCGGACGAGACTTCAATATGCGCTGGATCGCCTCTCTCGTTGCCGAGGCGGAGCGCATCCTGGTGCGAAGCGGCGTCTATCTCTATCCACACGACAGCCGGACCGGGTACGAGCATGGACGACTGCGGCTCATCTACGAAGCCAATCCGATCGCGTTCCTGATCGAGCAGGCGGGCGGCGCGGCGACCGACGGCGTCCAGCGCGTTCTGGACCTCAAACCTCAACACATCCACCAAAAGGTTCCCTTGGTCTTCGGCTCGCGCGGCGAGGTCGAGTTGATCGCGCGCTACGTGCGCGAGCTCGAAGGCCGATCACAGCCCCATCAGTTGTTCTCGGATCGCGGATTGCTTCGGCACTGAGGATCGACCATGTCGCGCGCGCATCCCATCGTCTCAGTCACCGGCTCTTCTGGCGCCGGCACGACGTCCGTCAAGCGGACGTTCGAGCAGGTGTTCCGCCGCGAGCAGATCAATGCGGCGTTCATCGAGGGCGATGCCTTTCATCGCTTTGACAGGGAGGCCATGAAGGTCGCGATCGCCGGCGCACTCGAGTGCGGCAACATGCACTTCAGCCATTTCGGGCCGGAGGCCAACCTGCTCAAGGAGCTCGAGGAGACCTTCCGCAGCTACGGCGGATCGGGGTGCGGAAAAACGCGGTGCTATGTTCATGATGCTTGCGAAGCCGAGCAGCACGGCGTTGCCGCAGGCCGGTTCACGCCGTGGCGCGATCTGCCTGCCGAGTCGGACCTTCTTCTCTACGAGGGCTTGCACGGCGCGCTGGTCAACGAGACCGTCAACATTGCCCAGCACGTCGACCTGAAGATCGGGGTCGTTCCGGTGACAAATCTCGAATGGATCCAGAAGATCCATCGGGACCGCTCGACGCGGGGCTATTCGACGGAAGCGATCACGGACACGATCATTCGACGCATGCCGGATTACGTGCGGCACATCTGTCCGCAGTTTTCTCAAACGGACATCAACTTCCAGCGTGTTCCCATCGTCGATACGTCGAATCCGTTCATCGCCCGATGGATTCCGACCGCCGAGGAATCGATGGTGGTCATCCGTTTCAAAAACCCGCGCGGGATCGACTTTCCCTACCTCCTGTCGATGATCCAGTCGAGCTTCATGAGCCGCGCCAATTGCATCGTGATCCCCGGCGGGAAACTCGATCTCGCGATGCAGCTCATTCTGACGCCGATCATTCTCGATCTCGTCAAAAGGAAAAGCCGCGTGGTCTGGGACGGCAAGGCGGCGTGGCCGCGCGAGCAGGAGCCGGCATGAACACGATGCTCAACGGCGACGACAGCGCTATGGCCGGAATGGCGAATGCCATCCGCTTTCTCGCCATGGACGCGGTGGAGAAGGCGAACTCGGGTCATCCCGGCATGCCGATGGGCATGGCGGACGTCGCAGCCGTGCTGTTCTCGCGCCATATCAAGATCGATCCGTCGACGCCGGCCTGGCCCGATCGCGACCGCTTCGTGCTGTCTGCGGGGCACGGGTCGATGCTGCAGTATGCGCTGCACCACCTTCTCGGCTATGCGGACATGCCTATCGAGGCCTTACAGAGCTTTCGCAAGCTCGGGGCGCCGACCGCCGGACATCCAGAATTTGGGCATTGCGCCGGCATCGAGACGACTACAGGCCCGCTCGGCCAGGGACTCGCGACCGCGGTCGGGATGGCGCTTGCCGAGCGCATGCTGAATGCCAGGTTCGGCGACGCGCTGGTCGATCATCACACCTATGTCATGGCCGGCGATGGATGCCTGATGGAAGGGCTCTCTCAGGAGGCGATCGACTTTGCGGGCCATCTCGGGCTCGGCCGCCTCATTATTCTTTGGGACAACAACGGGATTTCAATCGACGGATCGACCGGCCTTTCGACATCGACCCGTCAGCTCGACCGGTTCGCGGCCTCCGGTTGGAACGTGGCCGCAGTCGATGGGCACGCGCCCGAAGAGATCGATGCGGCGATCGACGCCGCGAAGCGCTCAGCGAAGCCGAGCCTTATCGCCTGCCGAACCATCATCGGGTTTGGCGCGCCGACGAAACAGGGCACGGAGGGCGTGCACGGGGCGCCGCTCGGTGCAGACGAGATCCGCGCGGCGCGCGAAAGCCTGCATTGGCCCTACCCGCCGTTCGTGGTGCCCGACGGCATTCTCGCGGCATGGCGGGGCACGACCGCACGCGGTCGGGATGCGCATCGCCACTGGGCTGGCCGCCTTGCGGCCTCGGACCGCAAGGAGGCCTTCGAGCGCGCGTGCCGCGGCGAACTGCCGGGCAATCTTGGTGCGCGCATGTCTGTCCACAAGGAACAGCTGGCCGCGCGCGCACCGAAAATCGCCACGCGAAAGGCTAGCGAGGCAACGCTCGCGGTCATCAACGCGGCGGTCGACACCACCGTCGGCGGATCGGCCGATCTTACGCATTCGAACCTGACGCTGACCGCGCCCTTGACGGCGATTGCTCCGGCCGCGTTCGGCGGGCGCTATCTGCACTACGGCATCCGCGAGCATGCCATGGCGGCGGCCATGAACGGCATCGCCTTGCACGGCGGCTTCATCCCCTACGGCGGAACGTTCCTTGTGTTCTCGGACTATGCGCGCGGCGCGATACGGCTTTCGGCCCTCATGCGCCAGCGGGTGATCTACGTGCTGACACACGATTCGATCGGGCTTGGAGAGGATGGACCGACGCATCAGCCGGTCGAGCATCTTGCCGCCCTGCGCGCCATGCCGAACCTCAACGTGTTTCGGCCGGCCGACGCGGTCGAAACAGCGGAATGCTGGGAGCTGGCCCTCGCTTCGGCGTCGACCCCGTCGGTTCTATGCCTTTCGCGGCAGAACTTGCCGACCGTGCGTAGCGAGGTGCTGGAAAACAAGTGCGGCCGCGGCGCCTATGTTCTCGCCGAGGCGGACGGCCCACGCGACGTCACGCTGCTGGCCACGGGATCGGAGATCGAGATCGCCTTGTGCGCGTCCGACACGCTGGCTGCGATGGGGGTCCGTGCCGCCGTCGTCTCGATGCCTTGCTGGGAGCTGTTCGAACGGCAAACCGCTGCGTATCGCGCGCGCGTCCTCGGTATCGCGCCCCGCATCGGCGTCGAAGCCGGCGTGCGGCTCGGATGGGACAGATGGCTCGGCGAAGCCGGCGCTTTCATCGGCATGTCGGGGTTCGGTGCCTCAGGCTCCGCTTCGGACCTTTACCGGCATTTCAACATCACGTCCGAAGCGCTCGTCGATGCCGCGCTGCGGCTCCTCGGCGCGCATTCCCCGCCAACTTCCCCCGTCAGTCTTTCGAGGATCGTCTAATGGCCCGCATCACCCTTCGCCAACTTCTCGATCATGCGGCCGAGCGCGGCTATGGCGTACCGGCCTTCAACATCAACAACATGGAGCAGGGTCTCGCCATCCTGGAGGCGGCCCGCGCAACCGACAGCCCCGTCATCCTTCAGGTGAGCCGCGGCGCGCGCGCTTATGCGAGCGACATCATGCTGGCAAAAATCATGGAAGCGCTCGAACTCATCTATCCCGAGATTCCGATCTGCATCCATCAGGATCACGGCAACAGCGTGCGCACGTGCCTGTCGGCGATCCAGCACGGATTCACGTCGGTGATGATGGACGGCTCTCTCGGCGAGGACGGCAAGACGCCGTCCAACTATGCGGAGAATGTCGCCATTACGAGGGAGGTGGCGCGGCTCGCGCACATGGTGGGCGCCTCCGTGGAAGGCGAACTCGGATGCCTTGGCTCGCTGGAGACGGGTTCGGGCGATGCCGAGGACGGACACGGGTTCGATGGCACGCTCGATAAGTCGATGCTGCTGACCGATCCAGACGAAGCAAAACGCTTCGTCGAAGAGACCAATGTCGATGCGCTCGCGGTGGCCATCGGCACCAGTCACGGCGCCTACAAATTCGCGCGCAAGCCGACGAGCGCGGTGCTGGCGATGGACATCATCGAGAAAGTCCATGCGCGTCTGCCCGGCACTCACATCGTCATGCACGGGTCTTCGTCGGTGCCGGAGGAATGGCAGAAGCTCTTCAATGCCCACGGCGGCGAAATGAATGAAACCTATGGTGTTCCTGTCGACGAGATCGTGCGCGGCATCCGCCACGGGGTGCGCAAGATCAATATCGACACCGACTTGCGGCTCGCAGCAGCGGCGGAGTTCCGCAAGGTGGCGGCGACCGAGCGGTCGGAGTTCGACCCGCGGAAATTCCTGAAGCCCGCCATGACGGCCATGACCGCCGTCTGCCGGCAACGCATGGAAGCCTTCGGAACGGCCGGCAACGCATCGCGGATCAAGGTCATCGCCATTGCCGACATGGCGCGACGATACGCGAGCGGCGATCTCGCCGCACCGGGCGCGATCGCACAAGCGGCTTGAGCATCCCAACACCATCGCGCTCAGAGCGCAGGAGACAGGACCATGGACAGCAAGGCGACGGAACTCAAAGGCAAGGAGCGCTACAAGTCCGGCGTTCTCGAATACCGCAGGATGGGCTACTGGAACGCGGATTATGTCCCCAAGGACACCGATCTCCTGGCCCTGTTCCGCATTACGCCGCAGGATGGTGTCGATCCGATCGAGGCGGCCGCCGCGGTTGCGGGCGAGAGCTCGACCGCGACGTGGACCGTGTGCTGGACCGACCGCCTGACGGCGGCCGATAAATATCGCGCCAAAGCCTACAAGGTGGAGCCGGTGCCGAACGGGCCAGGGTCCTACTTTGCATACATCGCCTACGACCTCGATCTATTCGAGCCCGGCTCGATCGCCAATCTTGCTGCGTCGATCATCGGCAACGTGTTCGGCTTCAAGCCTCTCAAGGCGTTGCGGCTCGAGGATATGCGGCTGCCCGTCGCCTACGTGAAGACGTACCAGGGCCCTGCCACGGGGATCATCGTCGAGCGCGAACGGCTCGACAAGTTCGGCCGTCCGCTGCTCGGGGCGACGGTGAAGCCGAAACTTGGCCTCTCGGGGCGCAACTACGGCCGTGTGGTCTACGAGGCGCTGAAAGGCGGGCTCGACTTCACCAAGGACGACGAGAACATCAACTCGCAGCCGTTCATGCATTGGCGCGAGCGCTTCCTCTACTGCATGGAAGCGATCAACCGCGCGCAGGCGTCGACGGGTGAGATCAAGGGCTCCTACCTCAACGTGACCGCGGCCACGATGGAGGACATGTACGAACGCGCCGAGTTCGCCAAGAGCCTCGGGTCCGTGGTGGTGATGATCGATCTCGTCATCGGCTGGACCGCCATCCAATCGATGGCCAAGTGGGCGCGGCGCAACGACATGATCCTGCATCTGCATCGCGCCGGGCACTCGACGTATACGAGGCAGAAATCACACGGCGTGTCTTTCCGCGTCATCGCGAAATGGGCGCGTCTCGCTGGTGTCGATCACATTCACGCCGGCACGGTGGTCGGCAAGCTCGAGGGTGATCCAGCTACGACGCGCGGCTACTACGACGTCTGCCGCGAAGACTTCAATCCGCGCAGCCTCGAGACCGGCATCTTCTTCGACCAGCACTGGGCCAGCATCGGCAAGGTGATGCCGGTCGCGTCGGGCGGCATCCACGCCGGGCAGATGCATCAGCTCCTGGATCTGTTCGGCGACGATGTAGTGCTTCAGTTCGGTGGCGGAACGATCGGTCATCCCGCAGGGATCCAGGCTGGAGCGACCGCCAACCGCGTCGCGCTGGAAGCGATGGTGCTCGCCCGCAACGAGGGGCGCGACATGCTGAAGGACGGCCCTCAAATCCTGGCCGAGGCAGCGAAATGGTGCACGCCTCTGAAGCAGGCTCTGGAGACGTGGCAGGACGTCACGTTCACCTACGCTTCGACCGACACTCCGGATTTCGTTCCGACCGTGACAGCGGCGGAATAGCACAACCACGGCGCAGGAGCAGAGCACATGAAAGTGACGCAAGGCACGTTTTCCTTTCTGCCCGATCTCACCGACCGGCAGATCAAAGCACAGGTTCAATACTGCCTGGACCACGGCTGGGCGGTGAACGTCGAGTTCACAGACGATCCTCACCCCCGCAACACCTATTGGGAGATGTGGGATCTGCCGATGTTCGAGGTGCGCGACGCGGCGGGCGTGATGTACGAGATCAACAAGTGCAGAGCCGTTTACGGTGGCACGCACTACATCCGCGTGACGGCGTTCGACAACAGCCACGGATGCGAATCCGTAAAGCTCTCGTTCCTCGCCAGCCGGCCGACCTCCGAGCCCGGCTTTGCTCTGACGCGGACCGAGGGATCCGGACGCTCGATCGTCTATCAGACGAGGAGCTACGCCACCGACGAAGCCGAGGGCAAGCGATACCAAGGAATGGACGCACGGACTTGACTGTTCTCGCGTGCAGCCGGGCCACGTCCCCGTCTCCGGCTGCATTCCTCCCGCGAGGTGAGAGGTGGGCTTGCTCCCACCTCTCATCGTGACCACCAAGAAAGATCACATGGGCCAACCTGCAACCGCTGCAAACGAAGGCGCGCAAAGCGCGGGCGAGCAGTTCGTCGATCTCGCGGCCGAATTTTCCGACTCTGGGCTCGGCGAAATCCTGCATGCCATCGACGGCGACCTCGTCGGACTGTTACCCGTCAAGCGGCGCATCCGCGAGATCGCGACGCTCCTGCTCGTCGATCGCGTGCGCAAGCGGTTCGGCCTCGAGAGCGAGCCTCCTACGCTGCACATGAGCTTCACGGGCAACGCCGGCACCGGCAAGACAACCGTCGCGCTGCGCATGGCGTCAATTCTTCATGGTCTTGGCTATATCCGCAAAGGCCACGTCGTGTCGGTGACGCGCGACGATCTCGTCGGGCAGTACATCGGGCACACGGCACCGAAAACAAAAGAGGTGCTGAAGCGGGCGATGGGCGGCGTGCTGTTCATCGATGAGGCCTACTACCTGCATCGGCCCGAGAACGAACGCGACTACGGCCAGGAGGCGATCGAGATCCTGCTTCAGGTGATGGAGAACCAGCGCGACGACCTGGTCGTCGTCCTTGCCGGATATGCCGATCGCATGCAGACCTTCTTTCAGTCAAATCCGGGCTTTCGCTCGCGCGTCTCGCACCATATCGATTTTCCCGACTACAGCGATGCGGAGCTGCTCGAGATCGCCGAGCGCATGCTGGCGCGTCAGACGTATACCCTCGCGCCCGATGCGCGTCGCTCCCTTGCGGATTACATCTCCTTGCGCCGCGAGCAGCCGCTGTTTGCCAACGCGCGCTCCGTTCGCAACGCCTTGGACCGCGCCAGGCTCCGCCACTCCGTTCGATTGCTCCAAGCGCCCGCACAGGCGATTCCGGTGGCCGAACTCTCCACGCTCAGAGCTCCTGACATCCTTGCGAGCCGCGTATTCTCGGGCATCGCTCCTGCAGGAGGGGAAACGCGAATGGCCGCCAGTCGCGATCCTTCGATGCCGCCGGAACGGGAATAGCGGCCATGCAGCATGTTGTGACACCAACGGTGGTGTTCGATCTCGACGGAACGTTGGTCGACACGGTTCCGGATATCGCCGCCGCGCTCGATGCCGCTCTCGCGCGCTACCCTTCCAGTTGCGCAACGAGCGCTCGGGAGGCGGCGGCGATGATGGGCGACGGGCTTACAGCATTCTTCTGGCGGGCCCTCGTTGCCAAGCGACTGCATCTGGAGGCCGAGGAAGCGACCGACGCACTGCATGACTTTCTCGCCGCCTACCGCCGGTCACCCGCTACGCTGTCCCGCCTCTATCCCGGCATCCGTTCCCTCCTCGCGGAACTGACCGCGGCCGGCGTTCATACGGCCGTATGCACGAACAAGGTCGAGCCGATTGCTCTGCAGATTCTCGACCAGCTCGGCGTCCTCAAGGTGTTCGATGCCGTTGTCGGCCACAGAGACGACCGGCCGAAGAAGCCCGATCCTTTTCCGCTGGTCGAGGCCATAGACCGCGCTGGCGGCAGCAAGCACAGGGCCCTCATGATCGGCGATTCCGAACCCGATAGCCGGGCCGCGGCGGCAATCGGGATTCCGGTTATCCTGGTTTCCTACGGATATTGTCCGGTCCCAGTCCGAACACTCACCGCGACGCATCACGTGGACGACGCACGCGAACTCAGAAGCCAGATCTTGCAACTTATCAGCACAAGTCCGGACGCGCCTCTCTCGGCGCATTAACGCCGCTCGCCCGCCACTTCATGAGAATGGGCCGTCTAGTTCGGTCCGCCGAAGCCGAGCAGGGCGTCGAGCAGACGGGCCTGAACGAGGGCCAGAACGCCGAGCCAGACCGCGGACGCGACGGCTGCGCCAAGCAGGAAATATTTCGTCCGCTCGCCCATGCGCCTTCTCCCTATGCGCGCGCCTCGACGTCTCGCGCCGCCCTCAGCCGGGCGAAGTCCTCGTCGGCGTGATGGGACGAGCGTGTCAACGGGCTCGCGGAGACGAGAAGAAAACCTTTGGCCTGGCCGATACGGCGAAGGGTCTCGAACTCCTCAGGCGGGACGTAGCGCGCGATGGGCGCGTGCTTGGGCGTCGGCTGCAGGTATTGGCCGATGGTCAGGAAATCGACGCCCGCCGAGCGCAGGTCGTCCATGACTTGCAGCACCTCTTCCTGCTTCTCGCCGAGCCCGACCATAATGCCCGACTTCGTGAAGGTGCGGGCGTCGAGCTCCTTGGCCTTCTGCAACAGCCTGAGCGAATGGAAATAGCGCGCGCCCGGACGAATGCTGAGATAGAGAGACGGCACCGTCTCCAGGTTATGATTGAACACGTCGGGGCGAGCGTCCATCACAGCCTCGATTGCCCCCTCCTTGCGCAGGAAGTCCGGCGTCAGGATTTCAATCGTCGTTTCCGGGGCGGCGCTGCGAATGGCCTCGATGGTGCGTACGAAATGGCGCGCGCCGCCGTCCGGCAAGTCATCGCGGTCGACGGAGGTGATGACGACGTGGCGCAATCCGAGCTTGGAGACGGCCGCGGCCACCTCTTCCGGCTCATTCTCGTTCAGCGGCTTGGGCAGGCCGGTTCTGACGTTGCAGAACGCGCAGGCCCGCGTGCAGATACTGCCCATGATCATCATGGTGGCGTGGCGCTTCGACCAACACTCGCTGAGATTCGGGCATCCGGCCTCTTCGCACACGGTCGCCAGACCATGCTCGCGCACGATGGCGTGCGTGGCCTTCAGCTCGGGAGGGGAGACGAGCCGCACACGCAGCCACGGCGGCAGGGGCGGCCTGGGATTGTCCGGCCGATTGACCTTTTCGGGATGACGCGGACCCGTGCCTTTGTCCCGCGTGTCGATCACAGTGACCATTCGCCCCTCTCGGAGATGCGTGAATCGAGGATGGACCCAAATGAATGGTCCCACAAGTCGCGTCGGGGCCTGCATTTTCGCCGCGCGACATCGACTTTTCTCGAGAGCTTAGCGCGTGCGCCCGAGCGCTTGGTAGTGCGACCTTGGTCTCCCCCGCGATGGCCGCCCCAAGATGGCCGCTCTCGGACCCAGCCGATTGTAACGTCCGGAAAGCTCGCGAGACCGCGACTAATGCATCAATCATTCATTAGTGAGACTATCCGCTTTAACACGATATTTGCACGTCAACTGATATATTTACTGACGATACTACGTCCGGTGGAATGACCGGACAGATACTTGAATGGGGGGAAAATGTCGTTGGAACTCGGCGGTTTCTCACATGCTCAACTCACTTTTCGAGCGCCTTACGTCCGATAGTTCTCAGGTGCGTCAGCGCCAGGACGGCGTGGCCTTTTTCAAGGCCTCGAAGGAGCTCTACGGCTTCACGTCGATCGCCTATCTGGGGCTCAATATCCACGTGCCTGCACAGCACGGGTGCCTCGTGCACTGCATTTACACCGACACTCAGGTCAAGCACTGCGTTGCACGTACGCGCATTCCGCACGATGCTCTCGCGGACTCCGGCCTCGCAGGGGAGGCGTCGGCCTCGTGGCAGGATGTCGATTCCAATAGCAACGGGGTAACCGAGCGGAGCCTTGCCATCCCGCTGCGCTCCCGCGACGGAGAAACGGCCTTCATCGGCATCACCGCGGTCATGTCCGCCGACGACTGGGACCGTCACAAGCGAACCGGCATGCGCGACATCCGGGTTCTCGGGAGCTACTTCCACAGCCACGTGCTGAGAATCAACGGGCATGACGCCGGATCGGACATGCTCGTCTCGGCGCGTGAGCTCGATTGCCTGAAATGGACGGCGGCGGGCAAGACCGCCTGGGAAGCCAGCGTCATTCTCGGCATCAGCGAGAGAACGGTCCGCTTTCATCTCAATGCGGCGCGGGAAAAGCTCAACTGCACGACGACGACGCAGGCCGTCGCCAAGGCCATCAGCTATCAACTCATCGACGTTTGAGCCGGCTTTTGCAGGCGCTCCGCGGCGCCTTGCGTGCGGTGCCTCAGCTCTCGCGGAAGGCGCGAGCGAAACTGTCCTGGACCGGCCGCATCATGTAATCGAAGAAGGTACGCTGCGCCGTCTTGATGTAGATTTCGGCGGGCATGCCCGGTGCGGCGCGAAAATCCTGCGCATGGCGCGACGGACGCTCCGCCAACTCGACGCGGACGATGAACGAGCTCCTCCTCTCGGAAGACGCTCCCACGCCAGGGCGCGGATCCTGATCGGGGACAGCGTCGGCCGATACATACTTCACGATACCTTCCATCATCGGCGTCACGCGCTGATTCATGGCCGAGAATTTCACGAGTGCGGCCTGACCTTCCTTGATATGCAGAATATCGCTCGGTTTGACTCGTGCCTCAATCAGAAGCGCGTCATCGATCGGCAGCAGCTCCAGAATCACATCGCCGGCACCGACAACGCCGCCGGGCGTGTTGTAGTTGAGCTTGACGACGATGCCGCGGACAGGCGCGCGGACGTCCACACGGTCCACGACATCGCGTGCGGCGCGGATCTGCTCCGCGACGTCATCGAAATCCGCCTCGGCCTTGCGGAGCGCTTCGACTGCCTCCGCGATGGCCGCTGATCGTATCTGCGCGATCTGCTGGTCGGCGCGCGCGACGCGTTCGCGGGCATCGGCGGCGCGGCCCGTCAACTCGCCAAGGTCGCCGGCAAGTCCGGCCTGAGCGCGCTGCAGAGCGAAAATCTCGGGCTTTCTCACCAACTGACGCTCGACGAGGCCGCTCTTGTCTTTCAACTCCTCGTCGAACATCTCCATGCGCCGCTCGATCGACTGCGCCTGCACCTGGAAGCCGTTGATACTCTCCTGGAGTGCGGCGATCTCCTTGCGCAACACCAGCTCCTCGGCGCCGAGCCGCGCGCTGCGCGCGTTGAGCTCCACAACCTGGCCGTTGACGATGGCCTTGATCTCGGGATCATCCAACTGGCTGGCCAGGACGGCCGGCACCTCGATCGTATCGCGCCCGCTGATTTCGGCGTCGAGACGCGCCTGGATGGCGCTGAGCCGATACTTGCGCAACGTCAAGCGGCGAAGTTTGGCGTTTGCAGCCGTGTCGTCGAGACGCAGCAACGTCTGGCTCGCCTCGACCAGGTCGCCCTCCTTCACCAGCGTGTCGCGCACGATACCGCCTTCAAGGTGCTGGACAAGCTTGTTCTGGCCCGTGGCGACGAACCGTCCCGCCGCGACGACCGCGCCGTCCAGAGGTGCCATCGCTGCCCAGGCACCGAAGCCCAAGCCCCACACTCCGAGCACGGCGAGCCCGATGACGATGGGACGCGACGCGCTGCGCGGGACCTCGCGATGCCACTCCCGCATGCTTGGAAAGGCGTTGCTCACAGCTTCGTCTCCCGCGTCTCGATCATATCCATTTGCGCGTCCTGCGGGGCTGGATCAGCCTTTGGCTTCTCCACGGCGGCGACGGGGGACGCATTCGACGATTTCGGCTTCACGAGCCGATGCAAAATCTCCTTGGGCGGTCCGAATGCCTCGACGCGCCCGGCCCGCAGGATGAGGAGCTTGTCGACGCTGTGGAGGACCGCGGGGCGCTGCGTGACGACGACGACCGTCACGCGTTTCTCCTTGGCTCGTTTGAGCGTATCGGTGAGCGCCTGCTCGCCCGCGGAATCCAAATTCGAGTTCGGCTCGTCGAGCACCACGAGTGCCGGCCCGCCGAAGAATGCGCGCGCGAGTGCGATGCGTTGCTTCTGGCCGCCGGACAGCGGCATGCCGTTTCGCTCGAGCACGGTCTCGTAACCGTTCGACAGTTGCGTGATCATGTCATGCACGTCGGTGAACTGCGCGGCCTGGTAGATCTTCGCATCCGGGAGATCGTTGCGCAT
Source organism: uncultured Hyphomicrobium sp. (assembly GCF_902826555.1). Lineage (GTDB taxonomy): Bacteria > Pseudomonadota > Alphaproteobacteria > Rhizobiales > Hyphomicrobiaceae > Hyphomicrobium_C. Next base: position 29,743 of record NZ_CADEFI010000024.1, on the reverse strand, counting down.
GCGGCAGACGTTCTCCTTGATGGTACCCGGGAACAGCTCGACCTCCTGCGGCAGGTAGCCGGTGCATTCGCCGAACTGGCGTCGATCCCAGTGGCGAAGCTCCGTGCCGTCGAGGCGCACTTTTCCGGCCGTCGGGAAGAGGCAGCCGACGAGAATGCGCACGAGCGTGGATTTTCCGGAGCCCGACGGGCCAACGACTGCGAGGGATTCGCCGGGTGCAAGCTCGAAGCTCACGCCATTGAGTACAGGCTCCTTGGAACCAGGCGGCAGATAGAGCACGCGGTCGACCGTCAGGCGTCCCTCGGGACGGGGAAGTTGCAGACGGGGCGTCTCCTGCTTCAGACCCTCGACCGCCGTCTTCACCCGTGCATAGGCGGAACGGGTTTGCACGACGCTGCGCCAGCCTTCGATCATGCCTTCGAGCGGCTGGAGCGCGCGCCCAGCGATGATTGACGCTGCGATCATCATGCCGCCTGTCAGCTCGCCCTGCAAAGCCAGGTAGGCGCCGATGCCCAAAATGACGATCTGCGTGACGAGACGACCGAATTTGGACGCGCCGCCGATCCAGAAGTTGCGATCGAGCGCGGCGCTCTGAAACGTCAATGCCTGTGCCTGCTCGCGGCCCCAGTGCATGATGCCCTCGTTGAGCATACCCATGGCGTTGATGACCTGCGCGTTGCGCGCCAAGGCCTCCGCATGGCTGTCTGCGCGCGATCCGTGAGAGCTTGCCTGGCCGAGCGGCGCAGCCGTCGCGCGCTGGTTGATGACCGCAATGACGACGAGCAGAATCCCTGCCAGGAGCGCGACGATGCCAAGGTCGGGATGAATGAAGAACACCGCCGTGAAGTAGATCGGCGCCAGCGGCGCGTCGAAGAGCAGCAGCATCACGGTGCCGCTCAGAAATCCCTTCACCTGGTGCATGCTGCGCAGCGTCGTCACGCCGCCGGTGTCGCCTGCGCGCGACGTGTTGACGATGCTCGCAAGCACCGGCCCGCCAAGAATGGTCTCGTACTGGGTCGCAAGCCGGCCCAATACCTGCCGGCGCAATACGTCGAGCAGCGACAATACACCGAGGAAGCCTAGGCAAAGGATCGACAGCATGATCAGCGTTTCGACGCTGCGGCTCGTGAGCACGCGGTCGGACAGCTGAAAGAGATAGATCGGCATCGTCAGCATGAGGATGTTGACGAACACCGAGAACAAGCCGACGATCAGGAACCCGTGCCTTGCTACCCGACGCCATTCCTGCATGGGATCGATGTTTGGAGCCGGCTCACCGGCCAGTCTCTTTTTCGCGACCTTGGCGCGTCCGTTTTGCGGATGGGCGGACTTTCTCTCGCCGCGCCGACGCAAGCGCAGCTCGCGGCCGTTAAAAGCGGCGAAACGCTGCTCGATCGGCACTGCCCCCTGTGTCACATCCCACTCCCGGTCCTGATCAACCCCCTGCCGAACACTCAATCGTCGCCTTAGAAGAGGCCGTGATTTCCGAACAGCGACAGATGCAGGCCGGTGCCGCCGATCGAAATCGAAACCTGAACGTTGCCGTCGTCGTCGTCGCCACTATCGGCCGCGGAATTCGAGAGATCGAGATTGATGCCGTTGCTGCTGGCGCCAGCGCCAATCCCCGCGTCCGGGCCGGGCTCGTCGTCGAGCCCTGCTTGGATCGCAAGCGTCAAACCCGCATAGTCGCCGCCATCGCTTGCGTCGGATGACGCATGGCCGAGAAGCGGCACATTGCCGAGGGGGAGCTCCAAGTCGGATACGATATCGCCGGTTTGCGCCAGAAGTCCGCCCAGGGCATCCGGAGCGTCTGCAAGGTCCGGCACGACCTCGCTGACCAGATCGGTTACGGGTGCCACGACATCGTCCACGACGTCGCTTGCGACTTCGACCACCGGAGCGACCACATCGTTCACGACATCGCCGACCA
>NZ_CADEFI010000024.1:10648-27713 GCF_902826555.1 uncultured Hyphomicrobium sp. | reverse complement strand
GGCGTTACGACGTCTTCGACAACATCGCCGACAACCTCAACGACGGGCGTCACGACGCTGACGACCGTCTCGACCACCGGCGTCACGACGCCGCCGACCACCTCAACGACCGGGGTTAGGACATCACCGATGACACCTTCCGAATGCCCACCGCCTCCCGGTCCGGCGCCACCCCCATCGGGCGATGGCACGAACGCATCAGTGGCGGCGGATACAGTCGCAGACGCAGCGATGCCCGAGGAGCCATTGACATCGAACGAAGAGGTGGCGATCGCGTCCGCGGTTGCCGAGACTGCGATGTCGGCAGACGCAGATTCGCCGGAATTCAGAGCAGGCTTGGCAGATCCGTCGCTCGACGCCCCGTTGCCGGGCGCGGATGCCGATGTGTTTGCGCCGCCGCCAGACGAGTCGTCGGCGGCTATCGATCCTCCCGAGGTCCAGCGCGACCCGAAATCGACGAGATTGGCGCTGCCGGAGCCCGTACCGGAGCCGCCGCTTGCATTCACTCCGCCTTGAGATGCCTCCGCCTGGCCGGAGAAGAACCCCGACATCGCCGTCGCTTGAGCGAAGACAAATGACCAGGTGAGATAGCTCCAGAGACCTTTTTGCCTGTCCGGACGCTCTTGCTTGTCAATATGCGCCGTCAGAAGCGCATTTTTTGCACTTTCACTCGATCCGAGTCTCTCATGTCTCTGCAGCATTGCGCCTCGTGCTCCCTTTCCGGCTCAGGACGCGCTTTCAATGCAATCAACTCGGCGATACGTCTCCAGCATCGGGCAGGTCGTCGACATTCATGCCCGGCACGTCGAACAGGTCCGACGAGCTGGTCAGGTGATCCAGCGCGATATCGAGGTAGGCGAACGTGTCGCTCGAAAGCGACGCGAGGGCCGCATGCAGGTCGGAAAGATCGCCGGCGTCGTCGCCGGCGAGGATGCTGTCGCCGAGAACGGAGTCGGCATGAATGCCGGCTTCAGGCAGCACATCTCCGACGATGGAATCGCCGGGCGCTGCCGGCTCGTCTGCGGGGCCCGGAAGAGCGTTTGCTCCGGCGTCCGTCTCCCCTGAATTTTGCATTATTCGCTCCCGTCGCGAAGCTTGGTTGTCTTGTTCAAATATCTAACGCAAAAGCTTTGTCGTCCGACAACTGAAATACTCGTCTGTCATTTAGAGATTCTAAAAAACGCACCTTCCCGAGAAGGCACATCGACATATCATTCGCATATTTTCGTGATATATCAACGTATTACAAATTCTTCACTTTGCACACTTCAATTCCCTGTCTTTTCCGCCAGGGGCCGGTCAATCAATTTGTAAACCGTTTCGTCCTTCGGCTTTTATATACCCAGCCGTTCTGTCATTTCCGACAGTTTTCATATCGGCCAGGCCTGCTTTAATTGCGCATTCTTTTATTTTACAATTCCATGAGGCCGTTGTGTCCGAAAACAGTCTCAACTCTCAGATCACCACGCAGGCGTGGCCCGCGCCGCCTAGGAACGCTTTCCCCCAAGCCCAGACAGAGCGCATCGACGAGTTGCATGCCGTCGTCAAATGGTCACTCGACCGCGAGGACGACGCGGCCAGCACGATCCAGGAGCTTTCACACCGCATCGATGCCAAATCCGAGCTGGCGAAAAAGGCGCTTGGTTATTCGGCCGAGCTGCATCGCTACGTGGCTCGTCTCAAGGCGTTGCTGCCGCCGGACGAAACGAACACAGATAGTCCGGCACAACTCAGCCCGGTCTCCGAACGCGTCATCGGCGCGCTCGATCGTGACAAAGCTACGCTGTTCCTGATCCGGTTCCTGCTCCAGCATGCCGAGACGACGTCGGCGATTCTGCAGTCGGCCGGAGGCCGCATGAACTCGAAAGGGTTCGACGCGCTGTGGCGTCAGGCCGAGGACGAGAGGCGGAAGATCGCCGCGTGGATCGGCGCGCAGGAGAGGCACCGGATCGAGGCGCGCGCGCGTTCGGCATCCGCTGCCGCTGCATCACCTGCCTCGACGAAGGTGATCGGCGCTTCCGGATCGGCGGCGGTTCCCGAATGCGCATCCGTCCCCAAGCCTACTCCTCGGCCGGCATTCTCGGCCGGAGTAATCCCGGAGGGCGTCTCGAGAATTGACTATCATCCGCCTCAGACCGTGAAATGGATGTAGCGCGGCGCTTGCCGGCATCCATAAAAAAAGTCGCGCCGATCCCGATGCCCCGGCGCGACCTCCAAGACCGATGATTCACGCTCCGGGCATTCGCCGCTGCCGATTCACGTCGCGCCTGATAGGCGGCGCGACGATCGGAGCGACTGGGGCCCGGAGCGATCATGGTCTCTTTGCTTTAGACCGATGATTCACGCTCCGGGCATTCGCCGCTGCCGATTCACGTCGCGCCTGATAGGCGGCGCGACGATCGGAGCGACTGGGGCCCGGAGCGATCATGGTCTCTTTGCTTTAGACCGATGATTCACGCTCCGGGCCGATAGGGCCCGGAGCGATCATGGTCTAGACCACCTTCTCGCCCATGGGCATGTTGCGAAGCCGCTTGCCCGTAGCTGCAAAGATGGCGTTGGCGAGTGCCGGCGCGAAGGGCGGAAGCCCAGGCTCACCGATACCGCACGCATGCTGCCCGGGCTTCGGCTCGACGATGTGCACGTCCACCTTCTTCGGGAAGTTGCGCATGGTCGCGATGTTGTAGTCCGAGAAGTTGGATTGCTCGACGGCGCCGTTCTTGAACGTGATGCCGCTGTAGAGCGCGTGCGACATGCCCATGACGGCTGCGCCTTCGATCTGCGAACGGATGCGTTCGGGGTTGACGTAGAAACCGCAGTCGAGTGCCGTCACCGCGTGAGGAACGGTAATGGTGCCGTCCTCCTTGATCTCGGTGTGCACCACCGTGGCGACATAGGTTCCCCAGGCCCGATGCGCGGCGATCCCGAGACCCTGACCCTTGGGAAGCTCCTTGCCCCACCCGGCCTTCTCGGCAGCGAGCCGCACCACGTTCTTGAGACGCGCGGTCTCAATCGGGAATTCCGGGTATGGGTCGCCGTAGTTCCAGAAGTCTTCGGGATAACCTGACGCCTTGGGATCAATGGTGCGATCCGGACCGATGAGCTCCAGCAGGAACTCTTTGGGATCCTTGCCGAGCTGGTGGGCAGCCTCGCACACGGCCGACTGCACCGCGAACAGGCGCGGGATGTTCGACACCGAGCGATACCATCCGATGCGCGTGTGGGCCATGGCCTGGCCGTTCTCGCAGAGGATATTCGGCACGTCGAACGGTGTGTTGACGAAGCCCATGCCGTACTCGATCGGGAACTGGTAGCCGCTGTCGGGCGCGAACGTCGAAAGGATCGACGGCGCGACGGTGCGATGACGGAAACCCGTCACCTTGCCACCGCCGTCGAAGGCCATGTCGATGCGCTCCACTGAAACGGTGTGATAGAACGCGTGACGTGTGTCGTCCTCGCGCGTCCACTGCAGCAGCACCGGCGCGCCACCCATCTTCTCGGAGATGAGCGCGGCCTCGATCATGAAGTCCCATTTCGACTTGCGACCGAAGCCGCCACCAAGCAGCGTGACGTGCACCGTCACGTTCTCGATCGGCAGCTTCAAGACCTTGGCGATGTCCTCGCGGGCACCGTAGGGGCTTTGCACCGGAGCCCAGACCTCGGCCTTGCCGTCCTTGATCTGTGCGACGCACACGAGCGGCTCCATGGGCGCCTGCACCAGGTGCTGCATGTGGTACTCGCCGGTGAAGGTGCTCTTGGCCCCCTCGAAGGCCTTGTCGAAGTCACCCTGTTTGCGGATCACCTTGCCCGGTTTCGCCGCAGTCTCGGACATGGCCTTGAAGTAGGCCACGGTTTCGTAACTGGCGTTGGGGCCGTCATCCCACTCGATCTGCAGCGCATCTCGACCCTGGATGGCCGCAAACGTCGTGTTGGCCACAACGGCAATGCCGCCGAGCTGACCGAACTTGCGCGGCACGTCGTAGACGCCCTCGATCTCGTAGATCCCCTCGACGCCCGGTACGGCCTTGGCCGCCGTGGCATCATAGGACTTGATCTTGCCGCCGAGCACATCGGGACGCGCCATGGCCGCGAACTTCATGCCGGGCAGACGCACATCGGCGCCGTAGATCGCCTTGCCCATGGTGATATCGCGCAGGTCGGTGATCTTGACTTCACCTTTGCGCATGAGCGTGAACTCGTCCGGCGTCTTGAAGAGGAGCGTGTCGCGCGCGGGCACCGGCAGCGCCATGGCGGCTTCTGCCAGCTCACCGAAGCCCAGCTTCTTGTCGGTCTCCTTCTTGGCCTTGTCGAGCAGCACCACGTGATGGGCCTTGGCACGACAGAGCGCGACGTCGACACCCCACTTGGCGGCAGCGGCGGTTTCGAGCATCTGGCGCATGGCGGCGCCGCACTCGCGCATGGGCTGGATGAAGTGGCGCATCGAGCGCGAGCCGTCGGTATCCTGGTTGCCGTAAAGCGGCTCGTCTCCAGGAGCCTGCACGATCTTCACCTGCGACCAGTCCGCCTCCATCTCGTCGGCGATTATCATCGGCAGGCTGGTGCGGACGCCGGTGCCCATTTCGGCGCGGTGGGTGACGATGGTGACCGCGCCGTCCTTGTCGATGGCGACGTAGACGTGCGGGTCGCTGGCCTTGCCGTAGCCATGCGGCATGCCCTCGCCGCCGGTCGGGTACGGCTTCAGCGGCTCGAGCGCGGCCGCATCAGGGACCCTGACGGCGAGCACGAAACCGGAGGCCGCGAGCGCGCCGCCGAGAAATTTGCGGCGGCTGACGTTCTCAATGATGATGCGAGGCGCTTCGCCGGTCTCGGCGATTTTGTGCGCTTCCTTTTCAAGATAATGCAGCATCGCTCATACTCCTCCCGCCGCAAGGCGCACTGCCGCGTGGATGCGCTGATAGCATCCGCAGCGACAGAGGTTTCCACTCATGTCCTCGACAATGTCCTGATCCGAGGGGGCGTTATTCTTGGCAAGCAGGGACGCGGCCTGCATGATCTGGCCGGCCTGACAGAACCCACACTGGGGAACGCTAAGCTCCCGCCAAGCCTTCTGCACGGCATGCTCGCCGTCCGTGCTCAGGCCTTCGATGGTGGTGACAGACTTGCCCTCCGCCATGTCGATAGTCGTTATGCAGGCGCGGACCGCGACGCCGTCGAGGTGGATGGTGCAGGCGCCGCATACGCCCTGGCCGCATCCATACTTGGTGCCGGTAAGGCCTGCGACATCCCGCAGATACCAGAGCAGTGGCGTGCCTGGGTCGCCGTCGAATGTCCGGCTTTCGCCGTTCACGGTTAGAGTTGCCATATTTACGTCTCCCGGTTTTACGACGGCGCGGGGCCGCCAACTGCTGCGCTAGTAAGTGCTTCCTTTCCGAGGCTTCCGAGTTTTTTACGAGTTCCTTCCGAGTTCTCGTTTTCTAAGGAGCGAGGAGAGTCAGGGGCCACACATAGGCCTGGCCCATGACCAAGAGGCCGACAAGAACCGCCAAAGCGACCGAATGGAAAAACACGAAGCGGAGAATGGAACCTTCGTGCCCGTACCATCGCGTGGCCGTGGAGGCGACGACGATCGACTGCGCGTCGATCATTTTTCCCATAACGCCGCCGGAGCTGTTGGCTGCCGCCATCAGCACGGGATTTATGCCGAGCTGCTCGGCCGTGACCCGCTGCAAGCCGCCGAACAACACGTTCGACGCGGTGTCGGAGCCGGTCAGCGCGACGCCGAGCCAGCCAATGAGCGTTCCGAACAACGGATAAAGCCAACCCGTATTGGCCAAGGCGAGACCGAGGGTGGCATCGGTGCCAGAATAGCGCGTGACGAAGCCTATCGCCAGCATGCAGGCGATGGTGATCAGAGAATAGCGCACGAGCCAGATCGTGCGCGCGTACGTGCGTAGCAACCCGCCGAGACCATATCCTAGGTAGAGCCCTGATATGACGGCGGCGAGAAGAATGCCGGTGCCCGTCGCCGAAAGCAGGTTGAAGCTGTAGACTGCGCTCTCGATGTGCGGCGCCGCGACGACGGGCGGCATCTTCTGCACCATCGCGTCGAGGCCCGTGACCGGCACCTTCGCGACCCACAGACCATCGAGCGCAGCGCGTACCTGCGGCGTGCCCCAGAAGAAAACGAAAACACTCAACACCAGCCACGGCGTCCAAGCGCGGCGGATCACAGGATTGCTCAACGGCCGCAACTCGGGCGCGTCGGTATAGGCATGGCTTTCCGAGGGCGCGCGCGGCATGGTCGTCATGGGCTCGGCCGGGCGCCATACGCGAAGGAACGCGGCGAGGCACGCCATCGAAACGATGGCGGCGACGATGTCGACGAGCCAGGGCCCATGAAAGTTCGAGACAAGATACTGCGGAATCGCGAAGGCAACGCCCGCGACCAGGATCGGTGGCCAGACCTCGAGCATCTTGCGGAAGCCAACAAACGCCCAGACAAGCCAGAACGGGACGATCACGGAAAAGAACGGAAGCTGCCGGCCGACCATCGCGGACAGCTCGTGGAGGTCCAGGCCGGTCACGGCGGCGAGCGCAATTACCGGTGTCCCGAGCGCGCCGAAGGCGACCGGGGCGGTGTTTGCAATCAGCGACAGGCCCGAGGCCGCGAGCGGAGAAAAGCCGAGACCGATCAGCATGGCGGCGGTGACGGCGACAGGCGTGCCGAACCCGGCGGCACCTTCGAAAAAGGCGCCCAGGCAAAAGGCGATGAAAAGAAGCTGCAAACGGCGATCGTCACTGATGCTGCCGATCGATCGCTGCAATATGGCGAACTCTCCCTTCTCGCTCGTCAACTGATAGAGAAAGATGACGTTGAGAATGATCCAGCCGATGGGAAGGAGTCCGAAGGCCGCGCCATAGGCGGCGGCCAATCCCGCCATGTGAGGGGGCATCCCATAAGCGAGGATCGCGACGGCAAGAGCAGCGGCGAGCCCCAGAAGGGCGGCGATATGCGCGCGAACCTCGAAGACGCCAATGGCGCCCAGAAGCACAACCACCGGGATCGCAGCGACGGCGGTCGAAAGGACCACGCTTCCGAACGGGTCATACACCTGTGACCACATGCGTCCCTTACCCAACCTTACGAATGCTTATTGGTAAAATGAATATACCAGTGGGGTGCGCGTGGTCAAAATATGTTATAGGTCGACCGCGGAGCGTTGTTGATCCGGCTTGACCACGATCACGACGGCGCTGCACAACGGGAATGGAAATGCAGGCCATTCACACCCAGAGAGTTGCCGACGCGATCGCAGTCCGCATCGAGAAGCTCATTCTCGAGGGGACCCTGCGCCCGGGCGAAAAACTTGCGTCCGAGCGAGCCCTTGCACAGCGGCTCGACGTATCGCGGCCATCCCTCCGTGAAGCCATCGACAAACTTGTCGAGCGGGGGCTGCTCAATGCAACGCGCGGCGGCACGACGGTTGCCGAGTTCCTGCTGCCGCTCATGACGCCGCTGGCCAATCTCTACCGCGATCACGAGAATGCGGCCGCAGACTACCTCGAGTTCCGGCAATGGGTCGAGGCACAAGCCGCACGCGCGGCAGCCGAGCGCGCAACCGAGGTGGACCGCCGCGCGATCGGCACCTGCCTCACCGAAATGCGCAAGGCGCACAAATCGAAGGACCAGACGCAGGAGGCGCGCGCCGACGTCAGCCTGCATCTGCTCGTCTACGAGGCAAGTCACAATTTCGTCGTCCTGCACGTCATGCGCGGTTTTGCAGAGCTGCTGCGCAACAACGTGTTCTACAATCGCGAGCAGCTCTATCTTCGCTCCGGCGTGCGGGAAAAGCTGCTCGCCCAGCACATCGCCATCGGCGAAGCCGTCATTGCGGGCGCTCCCGACGACGCGGAAAAGGCGGCCGCTCAACATATCCAGTACGTGTTCGGGACGGTCGAGGGGCTGCAACGCGACAATCAGCGGCTCAAATGCTCGATGTCGCGCGTCGGACGCCGCGATTTTCTTGCCGAAAGCTAGGCCGCGGACACAAAATGTGGCTCGCGCCGAGTCGCTTCTTAATCTAACATTTCCCGTCAAGATTAAGCTGCACGCTGCCACGGAACGGATCGTATTGCCGAAGCTGGTCTACATCGCACTCGGGAGCCTTGCGACCGTGCTGGCCATCGCGGGGGCCCTGTTGCCGGGCCTGCCGACGACGCCTTTCCTGCTCGTGGCGCTTTGGGCCTTCGCACGATCGAGCGAGCGGCTGCTGGCGTGGCTCGAGCGCCTTCCGCTTCTCCGGCACGCGCTGATCGAAGCCCGCCGCTTCGAGGAGCGGCGTACCATCCGGCGCGGCGTGAAGCTCACCGCAATCGGCATGGCATGGGGCTCCGTGCTCTTCACCGGCCTGGCATCGGGCTTCTCAAGCCCGGTTCTGCTCGGCATTGTCGGAGCGGCGGCGCTTGGCGGAACCTTCGCGATGTGGTGGTTCCCGACCGAAACCCAAGAAGTCCGTTAGCCGACGCGCGCGAGCGGCAGCTCGAGGTTTTCCGACGTACCGGGATCGAAGTCGAGGCGTTCGAGATCCTGCGGCCGACCGAGAAGATAGCCCTGCAGGTGATCGCATCCGGCGAGCGCGGCGATGATGCGCTGCTGCTCGGTCTCGATACCTTCGGCCGTGGTCTTGATGCCGAGCGATTTGGCAAGGGAGACGACGGCGACAAAGATCGAGCGTGCTTTGGGGTCCGTCGCCAGGTCGCTGACGAAAGAGCGGTCGATCTTGATGCGACCGATCGGCAGGCTCCTCAGGCAGCTCAGGGCCGACTGTCCGACGCCAAAATCGTCAATGGCCACCGATACGCCGAGCGCCTGCAGCTCGGAAAGCACCAGGCAGGCATTCACCTCGTCGTGTAGAATGGCGGTCTCCGTTACTTCCAGCTCAAGCCTGCTCGGCGGCAGTCCCGTACGCGCGAGGGTATCGGCGACCCTCGCAACGAAACCCAAATCACAAACCTGAACCCGCGAGAGATTGACCGAAATCTTGACGTTCGAGGGCAGCCGCGCAGCATCGCGGCACGCCTGATCGAGCACCCAATCGCCGATCTCGGCGATCCGTCCGTTCCGCTCGGCGAGCGGAATGAACTCGGCGGGAGATATCGATCCCAGCTTTGGATGCTGCCAGCGGATCAACGCTTCGAGGGCTACGACATCTCCCGAGCCACCGGCCGTGATGGGCTGATAGACAATGCGGAACTGGCTATCCTCGATGGCATGGTGGAGATCGCTTTCGAGCCGGCGCGCCGAGCAGGTGCCCGCATCCTCGGCGGCGTCGAAGAAAGCGAAGTTGCCGCGACCGCTGCGTTTCGCCTTGTAGAGCGCCACGTCGGCAGCTTTCAGGATCTCGTCGGTCGTGGTGCCATCAACGGGAGGCCTGGCGATACCGATGCTCATGCCGACGCGCACGAGATCGCCTTCAATGTAGATCGGCGCTTTGATTGCTTTCATGATGCGACGCGCGACCGCTGCCGGATCGATGGGATGATCCCCCTCGGAAAGAAGCAGGGCAAATTCGTCGCCGCCCAGGCGAGCGACCGTATCAGTTCCCTTGACGCATCCGGAGAGCCGGGACGCCACCACGCGCAGAAGCTCATCTCCCGCCGCGTGCCCCATGTTGTCGTTGATCGACTTGAAGTAGTCGATGTCGATCAGCATGACGGCAATGTCGCGACCGCTCTTTGCGGCCGAGAGCGCCAAATCGATGCGCTCGACCAGAAGCCGCCGGTTCGGTAAGCCCGTCAGAACGTCGTGGAGCGTGCGGTGGAGAAGCTCAGCCTCCGCACGCTTCTCTGCGGTGAAGTCCGTATATGTGCAGATGACGGCGCCGTCTGTCAGCACGCGTTGGCTGATGCGGATGTGCCGCCCGTCGACCAGTTGCTGCTCAATGTCGTTGTTTTCGTTCAGCTCGACCACGCGGTGACCATGCTCGGGCACCGCACCTTGCGCCTGACAAATGGCCATCAAGGTCGCGAGCGACGTTCCGGAGTGCACCTGGTCGGGTTTCAGGCCGTAGATCTCGAGGAAGCGCTCGTTGCGGACGACGACGCGGCTGCGGCTGTCGAACAGACATACACCCTGCGACATGGCATCGAGCGCCGTGTCGAGCTGACGACGTTGCTCGGCCGCCCGCGCCGAGACATGCTCGAGCTCGCCCTTGAGCCTGTCGCGATCGCTGATCTCCGCAGCAACGGCAAGCGAGGTCAGCAGGTTGACGAAGCAAAACAGCTGCATCATCCAGATGCGCGCCGGCACGTCGTCCATGAGCGCCGCCGGCCCCCACCCCTGATACGTACAGGTCAGCGATACAGCCGTGAGCCAGAGCGTGGTGATCGCCGCGTAGCGCGGACCGAGCCGGAACGCGATCAGGACGGAGATCGGGATCAGGACGAAAAGCAATGGCATCGTCGATTGGACGAACACCAGGAGCGATGCCGAGAGCAGCAGAAAGAGGTGCCGCGCCACGATGACCGGCGACGGGGATGGCTGCATGTTGCGCGTCGCCGGCCTCAACAGCAAGATGGCCGGCGTGAGCACGAGGAGGCCGAGCCCGTCCGAGAGGTACCAAGTGGTCAGAGCGTGATTGAAGTCGGCTCCAAATACTTGCATCACCACCAATGCGCCCGCTGCCGACGGAAGAACAGGGGCCACGGCGCTCACGACGACGAACGTCACCACGACCCAGCCCTTGGTGAGGTCGACCCGGCGACCGCAGGCTGCCCGCAGCAGATGGAACGCGAGCAGGCATTCGGCGACGCCTATGACGGGGAACGCAACGACGGTCGTCCAGGGGTCGCCGTTCAGGGCGACAGCCATGGCGTTGGCCAACAAACATGCGGCCACGAAGCGGTGGCGCGTCGTGCCGTTCCTTGCAAGCAAAAGTGCTGCGAGCAGGATGCCGTTGGCAGGCCAGATCGCGGCGACGTTGGTGACGTCGCGTGTCCAAGCCACGGCGAGATAGACGGCAATGCCGTAGATCAGCACGGTGCCCGCGAAGAACAGGGCGTGCCGGTGCCGTCTGACACTGTCGTAAAACTCGACTAAGGTATGGGTCTTAACTGGCATGGTTCGTGGCCCGCGCATTAGACGCGGGTGACGATAGCCGCTAAATTTCTAATAAAATCTTCCTGTTGACTACTTTTTGTGCGAACACATCTCATCTCGGCGGGTCGCCTATGCAACGCTGCGACGCACATGCAGCATCCGCAGACGTCAGGCACCTCAACCTGCCGCGATGCTCTCCCTATTCCGCCGCGGAGCTCAAGGAGACGGGAATGTCCTCCTTCGGCCGGCCGATGCTGACATAGCGGAAGCCGTGGCGCGCGATCAGGTCGCGCCTGTAGACATTGCGCAGATCGACAAACAGCGGATCGTTCATCAAGGCTTTGAGGCGCGGGAAATCGAGCGCACGGAAGGCGTCCCACTCCGTTACCAGAACGAGCGCATCGGCTCCTTCGGCAATGGCATAGGGGTCCGCACCGTAGACCACGTCGGACACGCAAGACTTTGCCGCCTCCATGCCCTCGGGATCGAAGGCTCGCACGATGGCGCCGCCGTCTTGTAGTCCCTGGACAATGGAGATGGCGGGGCTCTCGCGCATATCGTCGGTATTGGGCTTGAAAGTCAGACCGAGCAGCGCCACGGTCTTGCCGCGGATGTCGCTGCCGATGGCGCGGGCAACCTTCCTCGCCATGGCGCGCTTCCTCTGGTCGTTGATGGCCACCGTGGTTTCGATCAGGCGCAGGGGACTGCCGTAGTCCTGCGCGGTCTTGACCAGCGCCAGCGTATCCTTCGGAAAGCACGAGCCGCCGTAGCCGGGGCCGGCATGCAGGAACTTGCCGCCGATCCGCTTGTCGAGGCCGATGCCGTGGGCGACGTCCTGGACGTTGCTGCCGACCGCCTCGCACAGATCGGCGATCTCGTTGATGAAGGTGATCTTCATGGCCAGGAAGGCGTTGGATGCGTACTTGATCAGCTCGGAGGTGCGGCGGGCGGTAAAGACCAGCGGCGCCTTGTTGAGATAGAGCGGACGGTAGACCTCCGTCATGACGGCGCGCGCGCGTTCGTCCTCGATACCGATAACGATGCGGTCCGGGCGCTTGAAATCCTCGATGGCGGCGCCTTCCCGCAGGAATTCCGGATTGGACACCACGGCCACATCGGCCTGCGGGTTCGCCTCGCGAATGATGCGCTCGACCTCGTCACCGGTGCCCACCGGCACCGTCGACTTGGTGATGACGACCGTGAAACGCTTGAGGTTCGGCGCGATATCGCGCGCAACGGCATAGACGTAGGATAGGTCGGCGTGCCCGTCGCCGCGGCGGGAGGGCGTGCCGACAGCAATGAAGACCGCCTCAGCCTGGCTTACGGCTTCCCGAAGCTCGGTGGTGAAAACGAGCCGCTTAGCGGCCGCGTTCTTGGCAACGATGTGATCGAGGCCCGGCTCGTAGATCGGCATGACGCCGCGCTGCAGCGCCTCGATCTTGGAGGCGTCACTGTCGATACAGACCACCTCGTGGCCGAAATCGGCGAGGCAAGCCCCCGAGACGAGCCCCACGTAACCGGAGCCAACAACAGCAATGCGCATGATCGAGCCCTTCTCTCAGTGCGGACGCCCCGGAACGGCAGCCACAGCTGCCTGACCTCGACCGAGACGGGTCCGACCGATTGCGACGGAAAGCCTGCTTAGATCCGAGCTTTACGCAAGGAGAATGACAGCGTCCACGCCCCGGCCAATAAAAAAGGAGCGCCCAGCGCTCCTTTTCGAGGCGTCATCCGCAGATGGCGCAAAAACTAGAAGTTGTGCTTAATGGTTCCGCGCACCGTGAGATCCTCCGCGGGAGGCTCAACAGGCTCAGGCTGCTTGCTGTCGTTGGCGCCGTAGAGAAGCTCGAGGCCAAAGTCCATCTTCGGCAGGACACCGAGCTTGCCCAGGCCCGGAATACGGACCTCGGTGCCGGCGCTTTCCGAATCGACGGGAGGTGCCGAGAACTCGACCGACTTCTCGGCCGGCGCGGCAGGCTTGGCTTCCTCAGACGGAGCAGGCGCCACCGGCGCAGCTCCACCGCCCTGCTCCTGAAAGGCATGGGCCGACGGACTGACAAGCGCCAGCGCCAGCCCTATCCCAATGTACCCCACAACCTTCATTGCGTTCCCCGCAGGTCCCAACTTCTGACTCGCGAAGATGAGCCGTCCGACCGTGCATGACAAGAATGTTCGAGCGTAGTTAAGCGTGGATGAACGTTTCGCGGGCCGAGTGTGGTTGCTCTGCAATGTGGCCTCGGCGTCACAGGCGATCCGTTTCCTCTGTGCGGGTCGATATTCCCCACTAACGGCTTGAGACTGCCTTACTTTCGCCCCCAGCCGTGGTATGCGCGCCACCCCTGCTCAGGGGCCGGGAGCGTCATCGCTTCTTTTTCCACATTTCTCGCCGCTGACCTCCGGGGCGGTCCGAGGCGCAAAAAAGGGAGCCGCGTTGCGTGCGGCTCCCTTCGTGCGACCTATCCAGGGCATGACTGGGGTCAGAACTGGATGCGGGCACCCGTCATGAGGACGCGGAAGTCCTCAAGCTCGGTCTTTCCAGCTGGGTTACCAGCGGGGTCCGTGACGTCGCCACTGGCCTCGCGGTAGATGACGTAGAGATCCATGGCCGCGTTGTCGACCGACTGGATCACGCCAGCAGCCCAGAAATCGAGATCCGAGCTCGACGCCTTCTCGGACAAGCCAACGTCGTCGTGGCGGTATTCGCCGAAGAACGTGGTCTTGCCGATCGGGACCAGCTTGCTCTCGATGCCGGCCTGGACGAACCAGATGTCGCTTCCGTCATCTTCGCCGGCCTGAGCAGCCGTGAGGTCGATCTGATCGCCGCCGTATCCGGCATAGATGTAGATGCCCGAGGGTGCGTGCTGAATGGTGCCCGCGACGCCCCACCACTGGCAATCGCCGGTGCCGACGGAACAGCGATCCTTGTTGGTGCCGGGGTCAGTGCTTTCGCCGTAGCCTGCCTTGGCGGTCAGCTTGAAGTCGCCGATCTCACCCTTGTAGGTGAGGGCCATATCCCACATGTCGTCCTCACCCCAGGCGGCCGTCAGAACGAAGCCGGCGATGGTGGGGGAGTCGTAGCGGACGACGTTGCGACGGCCGCTCTGGCCCGGCGTCGCGCCGTTGAAGCCGCCCATGTAGTCGTTCCATTTGTTGCCGGTATTGATCTCCTTGAAGGAGGCGAGCGCAACGGCGGCAGCCTCGGCGTCGGCGTAGTTGCGCGTGACCGTGGCATCGGCGTCGTCGAGCAGATGGTAGGTCGACGTGCCGTCGAGACCAACCGTGAGCTTGCCGAAGCTCTTGCTCTTGAGGAACCAGCTGCTCTTGCGCGTCAGCAGGCCATTCGTGACGCCGTTATCGAGGCCGTTGTCGACATCGGCGTCAACGCCCTTGTAGGCGGAGCCCCAAATGCCGATTTCAATGACGTATCCAGCCGACCAATCGTTGTCGATCTTGGCTTCGCCGGAGAATTTGAAGCGCGACTGCTCGAGCGAGTTGGTCGCAACGTAGGCGTTGCTCTCGCGGCCGTCGTCCCAGAAGAACACGGCTTCGTTGACCCAGCCCGAGATGGTCAGGCTGACCTTTCTGTTACCCTTGCGGGCGGTGGTCGCCTCCAGCTCGGCGATGCGCTCCTCGAGATCCGCACAACAGTTGCCCCCGAGATCGGCGGCCTGGACCGACGACGCCCCCCAAACCAGAACACTCGCGGCCGCCGCAAGCGTCAGTCTTGCTGCCGGTTTCATACTCGCATCCCTCATTACCTATTCCCCAAGTTGTACCCAATGCCGCCAGAGGCGCCCCGCGACGGCGGCGACTCGACTGGGTGAGGTTTGCTCCATCAACAGGTAGGGTGTGTTACAGCGAGCTTACCAATGCGTCATACTTCAGTTGTTCCACATCAGTAGTTGCCTTGCTGCAACATCGAGCTTTTCCCGCTGCTCTGGGATGGCTCAAAATGCTCCTTACTTTTTTGTCATGCGTCGGTATTTATACCTCCGTATTTTGTGATTTTGGCTTTCTCGTTGAATGTCGAGACTGTTTCGAATTTCGCTCTTTTGCGTCCGTATTTTTACCTCTGTATTTTCGTCGTCCCGGTTATGAACGGGGTTGCCTGCGACTTTTGTCGACGGGTTTCGAGAAGAGAGGCCGCACGCTGGCGGCGGGCGTGCGCCAAGAGGGGGCGGCCGTGCCGCCGCCAGCTCCACAAGGCAGCATCGGCGGACAAGGCCGGTCAGACGACACGGCCGTGGCGCATGCATAGGGGCTTTTGCCCGAGCTGTGGGACCCGAGCTCAGCTCCGCACGACCTATCGCGCGCCATGACCACGGGCCACGCGCACAAAAAAGGAGCCGCCTTTCGGCGGCTCCTTCTGGAGCAGTGATGCGGGCTGGCGACTAGAACTTGATGATGCCGCCGCCAACGACGACGTCGAGATCCTCAAGGTCGGTCGCGGAAGCCGTAACGCCGTTGTCAACGAGCGTCAGGTCAGCCTCCAAATGACGGTAGTAGAGATAGAGGGACATGGACGCAGCCGAGAGCTCCTGCACAACGCCGCCGCCGTACATCTGCAGTCCGGTGCTGAAGACATTCGCGTCAGCGCCGAGGTTGTTGGTCGGATCGCCGGCGTCAACCGTGAGACGCTCGCTCGCGCCGCCGTCGAGATCGTAGTACTGGCCGAACAGCGTGGTCTTGCCGATCGGGAACCACTTCTGCTCGATGCCTGCCTCGATTGCCCAGAAGGTGGTCTCGTTGTCGGCGTTCGTGCCAGCGAAGTCGGCGTCGGCAAGGACGGTGTCGTCCTCGTGCGAGCCGGCAGCGAAGTTGACGTAGATGCCGGTCGGCTCGTGCATCACGCTGATGGAGCCGCCGTACTGCGTGCAACGCGCGTCCGGCTGGCCGGCAACTTCGGTGCCGAGACACTCGAAGAAGGCGCCGTCGGCGTTCGTGGTCGAGTTCTCGCCGTAAGCAAATGCAGCCGCGATCTTGAAGTCGCCGAGCTCGCCCTTGTACTTACCGCCGATGTCCCAGTAGTCGTCCGAGCCCCAGCCGGCCTCGAGGTTGAAGCCCGCAAACGTCGGAGTGGTGTACCATACGCCGGAGCGACGCTCTGCTTCACCCGGCTGATCGCCCGTGTGCTTGATCAGGCGACGCCAGCTGACATCGCTGATACCGCCATTAGCTGTGCGCAGGGAAAGGCCGAGACCGCTATCCTCGATGTCGGAGAACTTGGCGACATCCTTGGTATTGGCCAAGTTGGTTTCGGTTGCGGCCTCTGCGGCCGTCGGCGTCACGCCCATGCTGACGGTGCCGAGGCTCTTGCTCTGCAGGAACCAGCGCGAATGACGGGTATCGAGACCAACCTCTTCAGCGCCGCCGTCTGTGCTGTCCTGCGTGAAGCGCTTGGAGTTGGCGCCGCGGACGCCGATCTCGAGAACGTAGCCGGCTTTCCAGTCGTCGTTGATCTTGGCCTCGCCCTTGAAGCCAAAGCGCGTGCGCGAGTTGTCGTTCGTCACCTGGTAGACGTTGCTCTCGAAGCCGTCGTCCCAGAACATCAGAGCCTCGTTCACCTGACCGTAGACGGTCAGCGAGACCTTGCGGTTGCCCTTGCGAGCCGTGGTCGCCTCAAGCTCTGCGATGCGCTCCTCGAGGTCAGCGCAGCAATCGCCGCCGAGATCGGCAGCCTGGGCCGATGCGCCCCCCACCAGCAGAATACCGACCGCTGCAAGCAGCGACAGGCGTCCTGCCGACACCATGAAACCCCCAGTCATGCCCAAATCCTCTCGATATTGGCCCCGCCACGCAACGGCACGAGCACTCAATCGTTGACCCTCACCACTCAGCGGAGCTGGACAGACGCAAAAACAAATTCAAAACCGCCTGCCCCACCACCGTGGACAGGGCGAAATAACCTCATCGAGATCCAATTCGTAAACCGCAAAAACCAATATGACAGATTTGATACGTTTCGGCGTGATACCCCCGCAACGAATGCAAATTCCGGGTTTCGTGCTT
>NZ_CADEFI010000024.1:0-10548 GCF_902826555.1 uncultured Hyphomicrobium sp. | reverse complement strand
CTCGTGGCGGGCCTCCTCGCCGCTGCCGCCGCGCCAGGGAGCCGGGTTCGGCTGTATGAGACTGCCGGCGTCACCGACGTCCGGCTCGAGCCCGACAGTGCCACACTGACCAGCCGCGAAGGGGAGACTTTCGAAGCGTCGCTCGTTGCAGGCGCCGACGGGCGCAACTCGATCTGCCGTGCTGCCGCCGGTATCGCCACCCGCGCCTGGCAGTATGAGCAGGCGGCCGTCGTGACTTCGTTCCACCACACACGGCCGCACGGCGGGGTCTCGACCGAGTTCCACCGCCCAGCCGGCCCTTTCACGACCGTCCCGTTGCCGGGAGACCGCTCAAGTCTGGTTTGGGTGGAGCGCCCCGACGAGGCGCGACGGTTGTCGGCCCTCGACGACGGGGCGTTCAAGGCCGCCCTCGAGGCGCGGCTGCAAGGGTTGCTTGGCCCGGTGGGCGACATCATCCCGCGGGCCATGTTTCCACTGTCCGGGCTCACGGCGGAGGTGTTCGGCCGCGCCCGCGTGGCCCTGATCGGCGAAGCGGGGCATGTCATTCCGCCTATCGGCGCGCAGGGGCTCAATCTCGGGCTGCGCGATGCGGCGACGCTGGCCGACTGCGTGGCGGATGCGATGGCCGCCGGGGGCGATCCGGGGGCGCAGACGACGCTGGATGCCTACAGCGCCCGGCGCCGCGTCGATATCCTTTCGCGCACGGCGACCGTCGATGTGCTCAACCGTTCGCTCATCTCGGGCTTCTTGCCGGTGCACCTCGCGCGCGGGCTTGGACTGCTGGCGCTGCAGGCGCTCGGCCCGCTGCGCCGCCTCGCCATCCGCGAGGGCCTTGGGCCATCCGGCGATCTGCCAGATCTCCTCAAGCCCGACGGGGCGCGGCTGCTCGCGGAACGGGCCCGGACAGGCCTCCGCGATTCCGCAGCTTGACGCGTCGCGCGCTTGTTGGCATCCGATCATAGAGCATCCGCGATCGGCCCCACAGCAGCTTAATGACACCACAGAAAATCAGCTTCGCCCGCGACCTGCAGTTCCGCCTGGAGTATGTGCTCCTGCGCGCCATCGTCGGGACGGTGCGGCTGCTGCCTCTCGAGACCGCGACCGCCGTCTCCGCCAAGGCCTGGCGGGTTCTGGCGCCGCGCATCAATCCCAAGCGCCACAATCGGGCGCTCGCCAATCTCGCCATCGCGTTCCCCGAGAAATCCGAGCAGGAGCGGCTCAGGATCTGCATGGCGCATTGGGAGAACCTGGGCCGCGTCATGGCCGAGACGATGCAGATCGACCGACTGATCGAGGATCCGGGGCGTATTCGCATCGTCTCGGACCGGCTGTTCGGGCGCTACAAGGACAAGCTCGGGCCGGCCATCGGCGTCTCGCTGCACATGGGCAACTGGGAGCTTTCCATCTGGCCGTTCGTCGTGGCGCGCACCAATCCGGCCGCCGTCTATCGATCGGTCAACAACCCCTACATCGACGGCTATCTGAGGTGGCAGCGGCGTAACCTCTATCCGGGCGGACTGTTCGGCCGTGGAAAGGTCGAGGGCGAACACGGCGACGACCAGAAGACGGCGCGCATCCTCACCGACTTCGTCCGCCGCGGCGGGCGGCTCGGCCTCGTCTGCGATCTTTACGACCGCACGGGGCTGCCAGTGCCCTTCTTCGGGCAGGATGCCAAGACGCAAGCCATCGGCGCCATGATCGGGCGGCGAGTGGGCAGCCGCATCTGGATGAGCTGCTGCAAGCGGGTCGGCACGTCCTCGCGGTTCGAGATCGAGATCAAGGAATTGCGCGTGCCCCGGACGCAGAACATCGGCGCCGACGTACGCTGGATCATGGTCGAGATGCAGAAGCAGTTCGAGGCCTGGGTGCGGGAATCCCCCGAGCAGTGGATGTGGAGCAACCGGCGCTGGAGCTAGGTGTTCATTGACCGACCTGACCAAGCATCTGCGCGTGCTCAAGCCGCATCCGGCCGTCTATGCCTTCTACGACGGGCGCGTGCCGGGATACCACTTTGCGGAAGGGCAGAACTGGGTCGACGAGGGCGCACTTTCGCTCGGAATTGCGAGCTATGCCATCGTCAGCGAGCACGCGGCGCTCATCTACGATACGCACGTCTCGGTTCCGCATGCAAAGGCCATCCGGGACATCCTCTCGCGCGAGGGCGTAACGTCCTTCACGGTGGTGCTCAGCCACTGGCATCTCGACCACATCGCCGGGAACGAAGCCTTTGCCGATTGCGAGATCATCGCCACCCAGCGCACGGCGGACCACCTTCGCCGTCATCAAGCGGATATCGAGGCCGGGACGCATGACGGGCCGCCGGCCATCGCGCCGCTCGTCATGCCGACGCGCACGTTTTCGGGCTCGCTCGCGCTCGATGTCGGGGGCATCCAGCTCGAACTCATCGAGGCCAACATCCACAGCGACGACGCAGCGGTGATCTGGTGGCCGAGCGAGCGCCTGCTCTTCGCCGGCGATACGATGGAGGATACGGTCACCTACGTCGTGGAGCCGGACAACCTGGAGGTCCACCTTGCCGACCTCGCCCGTCTCGATGCCTTGGCGCCGGCCCGCATCCTGCCGAACCACGGCGATCCGGACATCATCGCGGCCGGCGGCTACACGCGCGGCTTCAACCGCGCCATGCAGCAATACGTTCGTGCGCTGATCCGCTGCAGGACCGAGCCCGAGTTGCGCGAGCTGCCGCTCCGCGAGCTGATCCGAGGGCCGATCGACACAGGGTGGATCACGTACTTCGAGCCTTACGAGGAGATCCACCGCGGCAACCTCGCGAAAGTGCTGTCGCCCGCCGAGCGCTGACCGGACAGGGTCACGCCGCCCTCACTGCTCAGCCGCACCTTTGCCCACCAAAACGAATGGCGCCCAATAAGCCGGGTGCGATTTCTCGGCGTCCCCGCCGTCGATCAATGATAGCATGGCTTGGCGTATGGCTTCCGCACGTCCGGGGCGGCTTTTCTCGGACGCCACGCGGATCGCGTGTGGTATGAGGTGCGCTGCCGCATCCTCCCGCACCGCCCAATGCGAAACGAGCAGTGAACGGGCACCCGCGTAAAAGAATGCGCGCGCCAGGCCCGAAAGCGCTTCTGCGTCGGCCGCCTCAGGCGCTGCGGTGTTGCAAGCCGACAGCACGACCCAGTCTGCATCCATTCTCAGGCTCACCACTTCGGATGCCGTGAGGTATCCGTCGTCGAGTTCCGTTCGGGCTTTCGGCGGCGTCAGAACCAAGCCGGGCTCGGTGCCCTCCGACAACTCGCCGGCGATCGCGCCGTGGGTTGCAAAATTGACGACGGCGTAGGACGCGAGATCACCGGATTTGCTCAGCGACTTTACATTGCTCTCCGTTGCACGCGCGGCGAGGTAGACATCCTCTTCCCCGACACCCAGTCCGTGCGCGACTCCGCATGCAAGGTCGGCGGTGTGCGGTACGGGACTCAAGGCGGCGACGTCTGCTTGCCCGCCTAGATTGGTCGGCGAAAAGCCCGGCAGAAGGTCCGCGAGTTTGTCCAATTCTTGGTGCGCCGCGACTTTGGCGCAATCGCTTTTGGACGCCGCCAGCAACGCGCGTGTCGCGTCTTTTTTGCGCTTGGGCGACCCGGTCAGAAGCGGATTGGCAAAGGCGACGTAAGGCTTTTTCTCGACGCTCGCACCGTCATTCTCCTTGCGCATCGCTTTGAGAGATGCCACCGACGGCAAAACCGAAACCGCATGGCGACGCGCGAGCCATTGCAAGGCGCCGTTCGGCGTGGACGGCTCGGTCAGCAAAACATGCAGCGGCAATTGCTGCAGAGGTCCGGCGGGGACGAAGAGGATCGACCGCGAGCCATCTGGCTTTTTCAGCAGTTCCTCGAATTTGCCAAACAGCTTCTTGTATAGACCGGCGGCGCGGGCATAGTCGAACGGGAGGGGCTTCTTTGCGATCGCATCCTCGCTCGTGAAAGTGGCGCTAAGTCGCGCCTGGCACAGCTTTTCGCCCGCTCCGCCCCAAGATGCTGCGTCCAGACCACACCGCAACGCTTCGACAGTCTCTGCCAGCTCCTTTACGCCGCCGCCGCTGGCTATGGTGTGAATCTCGGCTGACGAAGCCGTGACCGCCCAAGCTCTTACCCGATCGTCGCTCCAGTCCAAGACATAGAGCACCTCGTCGTTGCCGAGCGACTTCCGCTGCAGCTCCGAGATGGTTATCGGCGATGGAGATGCCAACGCGGCGAATTCAGGATTGATGCTCCCAAGCCTCTTTGCCGATGTGTCAAGCTCCTCCATCACTGCGTGCATGCGGTTGATGTCTTTCATGCCGATGGCGGGGTCGGCATCATTTCCGTCACTGCACGTCTTCTCGGTCATGACGCAATCCTCGAGAACAACCAGGCGATCGAGCAGCGCCTGGTGTGCGCGGAGGGGCTCCGACAGGGGGTCCATGCCGGACGCCAAGCGAGAGGCCATGGCGGCGACGGCCCACGTCGTTCGCGTCTGATTGAGCAATTGGCTGACAGCCACGTAGCGCTCGATGTCTTCGGGGCTCCTGCCGTCATCTTGCGCCAGAAGATCCTCATACCAACCCAGGAAGTCTCTCCAGCGCGTGAGGTGCGTCTGCCATGTCTCTCGACCGAAGAGATCGAGGACCATCATCTTGCGGATGCGGTCGGTTGCGGTTTCGGCAGCTGAAATCGCGGCAGCACGATCTCCGCGCCATGCATGGTATTTCGCCAGCGTGACCACGCTCGCGATGGCCTGCCAGTGATAGGGGCCTTGCGCTTTTTCGAAAGCCTGGACAACCCGCTCGACGAGCGTTGTCGTCTCGTCGGTGATCTCCGCCGGCGGCTTCGGAAGCTTGGCGATCTCCTCCTCGAAGTCCGTGAACCCGCCTTTGAAATAGACCCATCCGGCGTCGGTCGCTCTATCTTCGGCCTGCTCCCTGCGTAAGCCGTCCTTGAAGACGTCGAAGAGCATTGGCCTCTGCACCCATTCCTGAAACAGCATGGCGTTGAGCGGCTGCCCGGCCAATGTGTGCAGTTTCAATCCCAGAGAGACGACGGATTGTAGCAACTCCGCTGTTTCCTGGTCGGCAGCTTGGCCCTCCCTCGTCATGGCGATGGCGACGTGGCGCGCGAGAGCAGCGCCGTTCACGGCTGCAGCTTTTGCTTCTTCCGGACGACCACGCTTTTTGAAATGCTCCGTGCCGATGGTATAGGCTGCGAGAAACAGGCGAGCTGTGACAAGCCCTGGGCCGACAAAGGAGTCGCCCCCTCGACTTTGCTCCTGCGTGACGAACTCGGGGGCTGCCTCTAGAACAGCGCTCAGGCCGTCATCGCCCGCCGTTTCGTTCTCTTCCGCGATGTCGAGAGCCGTCTTGACGGCAACCGCATAGTCTTGATGCCGCATCCCGACATCATTGCCGACCGCAGTGAGCCACGATCGAAGGTGCTTTGCGGCCTCCTGTGCCTTGTTCTGGCGGATCAGGCTCCGTATCAGGCCGTCGCAGAGCCGCCTGCCTATGAAGACCGTGAAACAGCGGGTCTCCTCAGACTTGTTCAACAGGAACAAGGCGTATCGATACAGGATCTCCGCTTCTTCCAGATACTCCGCTTCAGCCAGCGTTTCTGCGATGACCTCCACGTGGAAATTCAGGTGATACTTGTCCGAGACATCACGTTCGGCATCTTCCAGGACCTTCAGCATCTGGCAGGAATAGGCCAAAGCGGAAACCTTGCGCTTGCCGCGAGCCTCGCCAGCTATGCGCAACGCCCACAACTCCCGGAGCAGCGAGAACGATCTCTCGTCGGTGCCGCTGAATGTCTTGGTGATGGTGACACGCTCCAGATCTTCGTCCCTGACGTCCGCCAACAGCTTCCGCGCAAGCGCGAAGGCCGAGTCGGACTCGCCGGCCCGAAACTTGGCTATGACCTCTTCATAGCGTTTCCATATGGCGTCGGAGGACATCGCCTCGCCGCCGTCCTTCGGCTTGGCATCCAACTTCGCGGCAGCTCCGCACCAGCCATGAACGATATCGTTGTATCGGGCAGCTTTAGCTTCAACGCTCGATAGCGCTGAAGCTGCGGTCCATGCGGCTAGGGCTAGGAGAATTTGGTTCGACGTGCAGAGGAGACGGCAATGATTTTTGAACATGAGGCGCCCTACACGAAAAACGCGGAGCTGCCTAACTATGCAGTGCGCTGACGGCCTCCTCAAGCATAATTAACCATTCGTAAATCTTCTTGCTTCAACCCTTTCTTAAGCATCGCTATTTGACGTCCGCCTCGCCGACATCCCATGTCCGATTTCGACAACTTCCCACCACAGACCACCTCGTCGCTCAACGACGCCCGCAACGACACCGGGCGCGTGGCGTTCTGCGGGCCCTACGTGCTTTCCGCCATCACCGGCTATCCCATCAGCAAGGTGGAGATGGCCGTGAATGCATACCGGAATCTGCCGCCGGACCTGCGCCATCGCGTCAAGGGCACCTACGCCGACGAGGTGGAAGGTGCGCTCGCGGTCTACGGCTACGAGATGGTGCTCAAAGAGACCTTCATGCACCTCGAGCGCAAGAAGCGCCCGACCGTGTGGACCTGGATGCAGAAGCCGCGCAACGCATGGGCGCACTACATCCTGGCCATCCACAAGGGCAAGGAAGGGCACTGGATTCTCATCAAAGGCGTGAAGATGTGCGACACGTTCACGGAGGGGAAGTGGACGTTCGTGGTCGACGGCCCGCACCGGGGTGCCCGGATCATGGATGTGTTCGAGGTGCGCAAGGCCGTCTGACGGGATTTTCGCGCGATCTTGCCGGCGGTGTTCCGCACGTTACAGCCTTGCCTTGCCCGCTCCGGCACCACCACACTGCGGAATAGAGCGGTCGTGACGGGCAACGGAGATGTCGCCGGAACTCAGAAGCATCGTCGAGGAGGCTTACGGCGTGTTCGGGGTCTACAGGCCCGCCGCGCCGACGCTGTCGGTCTGCCACTGCAACGTCTGCATGACGGAAGAGACCGAGCTGGAGCTCGTCAAGACCCCGCTGCGCGAGATCCCGTCCGGCCTGCTCGCGGAATATACGAACTCGGCGCACGGCTGGGACGATGGGCCGATCGCCCGCGAGATGCGCTATTTCCTGCCGCGCTATTTCGAGTTGATCGCAGACTACGATCCGCCCGACCACATGGGGATCGACATCTGCCTGAGGCGACTCGGCTACGCCAAATGGCGCGAGAAATGGCCGGCGCAAGAAGAACAGATCATCGACCGCTTTTTCGATGCGTTTCTGGTCGCAAGCCTGTCGAAGCTCGACCTCGTGCACTGGCCCGTGGGCTGGCGGCTCGAATTCGATCTGGGCGACGTGCTGACGATGATCGTGACGGCCGACGGCGATATCGGTCGCGCGCTCGCGGCCTGGGATGCGGCGGCGGATCCGGCGGCAACAATCCACATGGCGGCGCTGCGCGAGGACGTTCTTTCGACACAGACCCGTACGTGCTGGCACTCGGCCTATCTCGACGAGCACAAGGAAGCGGCCGACAAGATCGGCGCCTTTCTCATGCGCGCCGAGGTCGATCGGCGGATCGAGGCCGCATTCTTCGCGGTCGAGGATCCGCGGCTGCAGGCGATCCTCTCCGACGCTACCGTTAGCTGAACCCCGCCTTCTTTCCTGGAGTATCCCGCCATGACCCGACGCGCTCTTCTGGCTTTCATCGCAGTGCTTTTGCTGCCGTCCATCCTCGGCGCCTTTGCCCCTCAGGCCCGTGCGGGAGGCAGCGACCCTCAGATCGTGCTGGACGAGATCTACGGGCAGGTCGATGCGATGTGCGGCGGGGACGGGCAAGGCGCCGCGTACGACATTTACGCCATTGCCAAGACCTATTTCGCGCCGGATCTCGCAAAGCCGTTCGAGAAGGCCATGGAGGCGGGCGATCTCGACTTCGACATTCTGGTCGACGGACAGGACTGCAAGATCAGCGATCTCGAACTGGCCGTCACCGAAAGCACGGACGCGTCCGCCACCGGGCGGGCGACTTTCAAAAACATGGGAGAGGCGCGTGTCATCGACTTCCTGATGACCAAGACTGGCGCCGCGTGGAAAGTCTCCGACGTGGTCTATCGGCATCGGTCGTTCTCGCTCAGGAGTGCGCTCTGAGCCCAAAATTTAGGAATCGTCGGACGGGCTTCTGCGTGCAACCTTCAAGGTCGGCGCGCCGTGGCGTTTAACGGACGCATAGCGAGGTTCCCCATGCATTCGACATCAAGGCTCATTGCCGCATTGCCGAGGGTGGCTCTGCTCATTGGATGCATGACCTTTCTCACGGCATGGCGTTGGGGGCCGCCGACGACGTACCTCGACGAGAGAGGCGCAATCGCGCGCGCGGTGGAGAAGCTCAGCGCGAAGGGTGGGTTTACGCGCATCGTCTCCGTCGACATCGGTGAAACCGAGGTCGCCATCGAGGCGCAGGATCCGACCATGCCGCAGCATGTGAACCGCTGGACGCTCTCAATGCAGAACTTCAGCAAGCTCAACTGGGAGGAGGTCAGCGGCCCCGAACCGGTATCGATCACCCTCGCCAACCCCGATCTCGAGGCCAACCTGTTCGACGTCAAGGCGGTTGATTTCTCGGCCGCGCAAGACTTCGCCAAGGAGGCAGTGACACGCGCCGCGCTCGAGGATGCTGCAAGCGTCTACCGGATGACGATCCAGCGCCAGCTCTTCCTGCTTCCCAAAACATCGAGCGGCGACGTGCGCTGGACGGCACACGTCCGGAGCGTGCGCGAGGAGGCGCGCGTATTTGGGGATGCCAAAGGCCGCTTCGCGGGATTGGATCTCACTTACACGAACCGCGGCCGGACGTTCAATCTCCTCACGTCACTCGACCTGCTGCCAGAGGCGGCGCGCGCCTTCGCGGAGGGCGTCGGCACCGAGCCGGTTCTGGTCGAGGTTCGCATTACCTCGCGCGGCATGGGCTTTGAGAGCAACCTTCAGCAAAAACCGACGTTCGGCAGCACCAAGCAGCGCCAGACCTTCAATTGGAGCTTCAACGGGCTCGAGCGCGGCTCGGGCACTCTCGATACCAGTGCGTACTTCGGGGCTGAGCCTGTCTTCGGCATCGGGGACGTCGACTGGTCGCTTGCGGATGGGCTGGTGCGCAAGGCGAGAGACGTACTCGGGATGGCGGACGCAGCGCTTGACGATCTCGAGGTGACGAAGCCCGGCGATCAGGCCGGCCTGCCGCAGGTCGAGTGGCAGATCACGCTGAAGCAGGGCGGCGAGGAGGGCGTTGCGCGCTTCGATGTGAAGGGCGAGCCCTTGGGCCATACGCTGCCCGAGAGCCGGCGCAAGCCGTTCGATGCGCGCGATCCCGCCGCATGGCCGGGACTTCTCAAGCAGATCGAGGCGTCGTTCGGCGGCGAGGGCGCCATCGCGGAGCTCGTCATCCACGACGCGCATATCAGCATCGCGGCGTTGGATCCGCAGAACCCGAAGGAGCTGGGCGACTTTCTTCTCGACGAGAACGGGATCAAGCGGTTTGGGACCGTGTCGCCGTTCGCGGCGCAGAACCCGCGCTTCTCGGTCGCGGATTTCAAAGCGCTCGACGCGGCGCAAATGCGCAAGCTGCAGGAAGCAACCGCCGAGCGCCTCAAGCTCACGCCCTTTACGATCTCGACCATCACCATCGGGCGCGCCAGCCTCGATCCCTCCACGGCCGGCAACGTGACCGTCGAGATCCGTGCCGAGGAAGGCCCGTTCAAGCGCGGCGGGCGCGTGAACTGGGAGATCGACGGCCGCGAGATCAAGGCTTACCTGCCCTAGCCGGGCGATCGCTTAAAATGAAAAGGCCCCGACGCGATGCGCCGGGGCCTTCGAATTTTTCAAAGCTTCCGCGAGATCTACGCGTTGGCCTCGGCGGCCTTCTGCTCTTCGTGGCGGGCCTTGTCCTCGGCGCCCTTCACCGACGTGTCGCGATCGACCAGCTCGATCACCGCGCGCGGGGCGCTGTCGCCGTAGCGGAAACCGGCCTTCAGCACGCGCGAATAGCCACCGGCGCGGTTCTTGTAGCGCGGGGCGAGCACGTCGAAGAGCTTCTTGACCATGTCCTCGTCGCGCAGACGGGCTGCGGCGAGACGGCGGGAGTTGAGATCACCGCGCTTGGCCAGCGTGATGTACTTGTCGATCACGCGCTTCAGGTCTTTGGCCTTGGGCAGCGTGGTGACGATCTGCTCGTGCTTGATGAGCGAGGCCGCCATGTTCGAGAACATGGCCTGGCGGTGCGCGCTCTGGCGGCCGAAACGTCGGCCGAGCTTCTTGTGTCGCATCGGTCTATCTCTCTTTCGCTATCGGTTATTACGGGGAGGTTCTTTGGCCTCACCTCGTTCGTGGGCAGTAGGGCAGTGAGGCAGTGGGCAGTGAGTGATGGGATCGTTGTCCCTACTGCCTTACTGCCAACTGCCTCACTGCCAATCCTAGTACTGATCCTCGAAGCGCTTGGCCAGCTCTTCGATGTTGTCCGGCGGCCAGTTCGGCACTTCCATGCCGAGGTGGAGGCCCAT
>NZ_CADEFI010000023.1 GCF_902826555.1 uncultured Hyphomicrobium sp. | reverse complement strand
ACGTTGACCGGCGGAAGCTCGGTCGAATTCTGGTTGCTTTGCTGGCCGAACGACGGGGCGACTGCGGCGCAAAGCGCAACGATGGAGACGCCGGCAAGGCTGCACGCCCGAGTGGGGGTGAAGCTTGCACGTGACACGTCATGAAGTCGGTCGATTGAGGACATGATGGAATTCCGCATTGCTCTGAAGCGAGCGGCTGGCGCGCACTTCCGAAGAACGGAACGCGACGCACGGCCACTGATGACGCGATTGGATCAGATCAACGCGGAGGCGGGTGGCCCGCGGGCGGACGCGGCCCCGGGCTTGGGTGTCTCGGAAAAGAGCGCGACGGCAAGCGTATATGTGACGGCTGCATATTCGGCGGCACCGGCGAGGCTTTCGTCGGGCGCGGCCGCCGCAAGAGCCGTGGCGCCGGCCGCTGCAAACGGACAGAGCCCGTTATCGACATGCTGCGGTTTTGCGGGCGCCGGGGTGCCGTCGGCATCCACGGAAAGCAGCTTTGTCCCCGTGCTCGTGCAGATCACGATATCGAACGTGCGGTCCGACGCATGCGCGGCTTGCACCATGAAGCCAGCCGGCAGCAGGCTGCGAACAGCCAGCACCGCAAGCAGGATCAGGTTTATGGCAGCGCGTGCGTGCACGGAGGTTTCCTCGCCCGGAGAGCCGAACTCTGCGAGGGTAAGAGAGGCTTCCGGCCTTGGCAAGGTGGGCAAGCG
Source organism: uncultured Hyphomicrobium sp. (assembly GCF_902826555.1). Classification (GTDB taxonomy): domain Bacteria; phylum Pseudomonadota; class Alphaproteobacteria; order Rhizobiales; family Hyphomicrobiaceae; genus Hyphomicrobium_C. Next base: position 53,287 of record NZ_CADEFI010000023.1, on the reverse strand, counting down.
TGCAGCACCGCCTATCCCGTGCCTTTGTCGCCACAGTTCGGGAACACTTCACTGGCGGCGCGGTGGCCGAGAGGGTTAAGATCGCGGCCGGATGATCCGGGCAAACGAGACCAACATCATGAGAGCACGTGTTTCGGCATTCGCTTGGGGCTGCATTGCGGCCGCGGCGGTGGTAGCGGTGATTGCCTTGGTTGCGTTCTTCTCGGCCTCCTGGGCGCAGGAGATGCCGGCCGAGGTCGACACCGCCCTCATCGTGTCTGTCGACGTATCGAACTCCGTGGACGAGAACCGCTACAAGCTGCAGATGGAAGGCATCGCCAAGGCGCTCGAAGATCCCGAGGTGCAGAAAGCGATCCTCAATGGCCCGCAAGGTGGCATCCTGTTCTCGATGGTCACCTGGGCCGACAAGCCGAAGTTCGCGCTCCCGTGGCATCGCATCGCCAGCGCCGCCGATGCAGCAACCGTCGCCGCCAAGGTGCGTAGCCTGCCGCGCCAGACCGGCGAGTTCACGTGCGTCTCCGGCATGCTGCGCTCGATCTCGGACAAGGTCGTTCCGCAGATCCCGGCCAAGGCACTGCGCACCGTTGTCGACGTGTCCGGAGACGGCAGCGAGAACTGCAATCCCGAGGAGCCGCCGGCTCTGGTGCGCGACGAGCTCGCGGCATCCGGCGTGACGGTGAACGGATTGCCGATCCTCGAAGGCGACGAGGGACCGACGCTCGAAGCTTGGTATCACGACAACGTCATGGGCGGCCCGGGATCGTTCATCCTTCCGGCCCACGGCTTCGGCGATTTCGGCCGCGCCATCCGCCAGAAGTTCATGATCGAGATCAGCGGCACAATGCCCCCTCAGAAAGAGGCCCGCGCCGCCGACTGAGCCAGTCTTCCTCAGGGCTTACACCGGAACAAGCGCCCCTGCGCTCGTTTGCCTGCGGCTCGCTCCGTGCGGAACCGTGCCTGTCGTCGGACGTTTAATGCCCGGAGGAAAGCCATGGAAACCGAGATCGAGATCAAGAAGGTCGAAACAGAGCCGCGGCGATCCATTCCGTCCATCGCCGTGACGGCGCTGGTGATGTCGCTGGCCCTGGCCGGGATCATTGTGCTGCAGAAGTACGCGAACGCCCCGCACAGCGCCCAGCCGGTCGAGCAGACACAAACCCCGTAAGCGCGCTCAAGTGTCGTTGAGCGCCGACGACTGGCACTTCCAGCGCTTGATCTGCCACTTGGGATGCTCTTCCGCCCACTGCGCGAAATAGGGCGGCGCTGCCATGGTGCAATGGAGCGCATCCATGCTGACGTCGAGCGGGATCTTGAAGTCCCGGCACTGAGTCGGGTCAGAGATCAGACAAGCCGAAAGAATGATGCTGAGCATGGCGCCTCCTCCAAGTGCCGAGCGTTCGTATGCGCTCGATCGATAGAGGTACGCAGCGTAGCAGCTTTCAGTTTCAATAGGCCACCCAGGGTTGCGCGGCGCGCTAGGCCGTCAGCAGAATCTCGCCCTTGCCAATGGTTGCCCGGTCGCCTGCGAGCTTGCGCACCGTGGCCGGCAATGCCTTGGGCGCCAGCGGTCCCAGCGTCTCGGCGATGTAGCGCGAGAGAATACGCAGGATGACGGGATCGACGCGTCCGCAATCGGCAAACGTCGGCAGGAGCTCATCGACAGATGGTCCGATCAGCGTGCCGCGACGGAGCAGGGGCCCCGGACGCGCTCCGAACCCGGCCTCGGTCCAGAGCGTGCCGCCCACCATGCGCGAGCCGGCCGCCGGGCCGAACTTGCCCTTTGCCACCACCACGCCGCGCCGCATGCGCTCGCCCGCGCGCTGGCCGACGCTGCCGTCCACCAGCACCGTTCCGCCCAGCAGGCCGAAGCGGTCGCCGGGACGCGTGCCGCCGAGAAAATCACCGGCCGATCCCTTGACGTGGATGAGCCCGCCCGTCGCCGTCGAGGCGAGGTAGGCGCCCGCATCGCCGCTGATCGTGATCTTGCCGCTCTTCATGCCGCGCCCCGCGTAGGCACCGACCGGCCCGCCGACCATGATCGTACCGCCGTCGAGGCCGGCGCCCACGTAGTCGAGAAAGGGCGACCCGCCGGAGATGACAATCGTGTCGCCGGGCGTGCCGGCGATGTCGAATACATCTCCGGCGAGCGGCGCGTCGGGCACCGATCCAAGCGCCACGCGGGCGACATCGCCGAGCGAAAGCTGGGCCAGCTTCGAAGGGATGAGCGCGGAGAGGTCGAGCACCTCCGTGGGAGCGGTGCGCAGATTGAAGCTCAGCGTGCTCATGGCAGCAGATCCTTCAGGTGATAGTGATGCGGGCCGAGCTTGCCGCCGTAGTTGCCGGCGGAGATGCGCGTCACGCCCTTGGCAGCGCCGATCTCGATCAGCGTCTTGAGACCGGTCCGCATGGAATCGGCGACCGCCTTTGAGGTGAGGCCGTCGATGACGATCTCGAGCACGGCGATGGTGTCGGGGCTGCACTCGGTCGCCACGGCGCCCTTGAGCGTCGGGCAGAAGGCGTCGTTGGTCGAGGCGATGGCGCCTTTGTACTTTGAGCCCACCTTGGAGCCCGAGCGCACGATGCCGCCGGGGAATGGCGTGATCACGTCGTCGATCTTCGCGATGGCCGCCACGGCCGCCTCCGTGGCTTCGAGCAGCCCCGCCCTGTCACGTCCGAGCACCAGCAGGTTGCCGCCGCCCACGGCTTCCGTCGTCACGCCGCACTTGTCCTCGATCACGAACTCGCCGTCCATGACGGGCACGCGCCAGAACCGCCGCTTGCCGAGCTTTTTTGCGGTCTGCCAGCCGTCGCCGAAAAAGCGCGGACCGGCAGCGAGACCGAGCTTGGTCGGGCTGTCGAGACCGTTGTAGCAGGCCGATCCGGGGCTGGTCAGCACGCATTGGCCGACCCGGTTCCTGAGCTGCGGACTGAGCGCATCCGGCGAGAAGCCGAACATGAGCACGCGCACGCCGGGCCGCCCGTCGGGCGTCTCGTCAGGCGAGAGTTCTTTGTCGATGCCGCACTCGGCACCGCAGCCGATGACCGAGGTGCCGAAGCCGGTCATGACCTCCGCCGAGATCCGCGCCCACTTGAGCGTATCGGCGGTGATGATGAGCCCGAGCCCGCTCATGCCGAACGCCTCGGCGAAGGTGTCGTCGATCGTGACGCCGTTTTTCGTGATGGCGCTCATTGTCAGGAGATCCTCGGTCCGCTCGGCTGAACGATGACGCAGCCGCATTCTCCGCCCGTATGCCCGCAGTTGCTGTCGACGATCTCCTGGTCGGAGAGGCGGAAGTTGTCGAGCTTCACGGTGTGATAGCGATCGAAATACTCGCGCAGGGTCTTCTCGATGCCCTTGTCGTAGTCCGGCCGCACGACGTGCGTCGCACCGGCGACGACCTTGACGACCTTGCCGTTCTTGACGATCTGCTCGCCGTTCTTGAACACGAACAGCGGCGTCTTGAACATCGCCTCGCGGTCCTGGGCATTGTCCTCGTAGACGGTGATGTCGGCGACCGCGCCCGCGCCGAGGTGCCCGCGGTCGCGCAGCCCGAGGCTCTTCGCCGGTCCTGCGCGTGTCATGATGGCGATCTCGTAAAGCGAGTACTCGCGGTTCAGCGTCTTCAGGATGGTGGCCGCCTGCGCGCCCGGATGCAGCTTCTCCAGCATCTCGTTGCGGAACGTGCGGTCCATGAGCAGTCGGATGAGGTGCGGATAGTAGTAGAACGGCGCGCCGTTTGGATGGTCGGTGGTGAGGAAGATGCGCCAGGGGTCGTTGACGAGCAGGAACAGCTCGAGCCCGATCGCCCATTGCAGCGCATTGACGTAGCTCTTGTCGCGGTACTTCATCGGCACCACGCCGCAGCCGTTGTCGCACTCGATGTCCATCACCACCCACTTCTTGGGGTTCGAGGACTTCGTGTTGCCGTACTGGCGCATGCTGTCGCCGGAGGCCGTGCACGTCTGGCCGAACATGATCTGCCCGATATCGATCGACACGTTCGGGGTCTGGTTCAGAAGCTCGGCGATCTGCGGCGCGCCGGAAGAGAACTTCATGTCTCCTTCCGTGCCGTAGCTGTGGAATTGGATGTGCGTCAGGTGGAGCGGCAACCCTTCGGCGCCGCGGATGGTCGCCAGCGTCGAATCCATGCTGCCGGGCACGCCGAGATTGCAGCCGTGAATATGGATTGGATGCGGAACGCCGAGTTCCTTCATGCCGCGCGCGAGCGTCAGGATGATGTCGCGCGGCGTGAGCCCGTAGAACACGTGCTTCTCGTCGAGGTCCATTTTGCGCTGGTTGAACTTGAAAGCGCTGATGCCGCCCGGGTTGACGATCTTCACCGCCAGCGCCTGCGCAGCGTGCATGGTCCACGCGATGTAGTCTTTGATGAAGGAGAAGTCCTTCTTGCCCGCGAGCGCGCGCAGGAAGAAGTCGTCGTTGCCGAGCATCACGAACGCGCCCTTGTCGATCATGGGCGTATCGCCCATTTCGAGATGCGCCTGGCGCGCGTTTGCCGGCAGCATCGCCGGTTCGAAGGCGGCCGTGTAGCCCATTTCCGCGTAACGGTAGCCAGTCGTCATTGTCGAAGGGACGGCATGTCCGCAGCCCGAGCGCATAAGCTCCGTGCGCGAAACCTCGTGGCCCTGGTGATCCTCGGGCAGCAGCATGCGCCCGATGGTGACCTTGCCGCCGCCGATGTGGCTGTGCGGGTCGATGGCGCCCGCCATGACGACGCGGCCGTTAAGCGCATACTCCGCATCGACGCGTGCGCCGGGCGGCGGCGTGGCGACGATGCGCCCGTCCTGAGCGTAGATATCACGGACCTCGCCGTTGACCCCATTCAAGGGGTCGTACACGGTTCCGCCGGTGAACTTGATCAGCATAGCTTGGGTCCTCGAGGCGGGCTTAAAGCACGACAAACATTAGAGTGCGAGTTCGATGGCACCGAAAATGTCGGACGCCTTGGGAAGTTTGGAGCGGCCGAGATCGCGGAGCGGCAGCGACACGACGTTGTCGACGCGGATGATGCGTCCGCCATGATCCGCTCCCGGCGTGCCGACCGGGATGAACACCGCCGGCGGGCTCGCGAGCTTGATGCCGGGCGTGCCGAGCACGATGGTTGGGATCTTTGTCGCCGGTGGCCCGAGATCCGGCGTGAAGGAGGCGAGCCACACGAGGAGGTCGCCTTCGCCGTTGGCGATCATGCGCGGAATGGCATAGCGCAGGAAATCATAGTCGGGCTTGCCGGAGGCGAACGAGACCCGCAGCGGATAGCCGCTCTGCCAGGAGCTGACGGCGCCGGCCGAGATCGCTCCTTCGTTGCCGCCAAGAGCGAGACCCGCGGCGCGCCACTTGACGTTGAGTTCCTTGACGAGGTCGGAGACGGCGCTGACGACCAGATCCGCGTTTGGAAAGTTGAGGCCCGGCGGCGCCCAGACGAACACCGGATAGGCGGCGGACTTGAGCCGCTCGACGAGGGCCCGGATGTCGGCGGCTGGCACCCCGGCCACCGAATCGGCGCTTGAAGGCGTGCCCCTGATCTCGGCCGAAAGCGCCCCCACGATTTCGCCGACGCGATCGAGGTCGCACGGAAGGGTGACGATCTCCCCGATGCGCGGTCCCTTGACGGCCGACTGGTCGAGCCCCTTGCCGATGAAGATGACGGTACGTTTCGCCGGCGTCTCCGAAAGCAGCGACGCCTCGACGTTGACGATGCGCTCGAAGAAGCGCGGATGCAGCTTCTGAATGTCGGTGCCGACCACGATGATGACGTCGGCGCGGTTTCGCGTCTCGGTCAGCGTGGTCATGATCCAGCCCGTGGTCTGGAGCACGCGAAAGTTCCTGTACTGGCCCTCGGAGAGCGCGTGATCCACCACGCCGCCCGACTTGTCGGCGAGCGCCATCACGGAACGGATACCGTTGACGTCGGTGCCGAGACCGCCATAGAGCGGCAGGGAGGATTTCCGGATCAGGGCGGTGGCAGCCTGGATGGCAGTCGCCAGGTCGACATCGCGACCTTCGATCTGCGGCTTGGCCCCATCCACGTTGCGTTCGAATCCAGCGACCGCCTTCTCGCAGCCGTTCTTGGTGACGTGTAGGCCCTTCTCGTCGCGCGCCAGCTCGAGATCGTCGCAAACGAGACCGCAGAAGGGACAAGCAACGTCGGTGATCGCGTTGGACTTGGGAGGGTTGCCCGGAGCCTGGGCTTGCGTCCAATTCGTCATGTTCAACCGGTCTCGTGATTTGATTTGGCGCGGAACCAAAGCATGGACTTAAGTCCAAGACAACAACGTTGAATGCTGCGCTGCGGGCGACGGATCAGCACATCGATTGCGCCCTTACCCAGTCTTAATTATTGTCCGGCGCCGGCTTGCGATAGGGCTAGCAGATTACGAATCCCTGGAGGACTCCCGATGGTTAGATTGTTTGCTTCGTTCCTGGCCCTTGTATGCCTGATGCCGCTTGCGGCATCCGCGCACGGTCCCTCGCGCCAGAAGGTCGTCGAGACCGTAGACATCAACGCGCCCGCCGACAAGGTGTGGGCCGTGGTCGGAAACTTCCAGGACATGGGCTGGCATCCGGCCTTCAAGAAGACAGAGGGCAAGGGCGGCAATGACGTCGGCGCCACGCGTACGCTTACGGTCGAGGGCGGCGGTCAGATCTTCGAGAAGCTGACCAAGTACAACGCCGAGGGCAAGACCCTCAGCTATGAGATCACCGAGGTCGATGTGAAGGTCGTGCCGGTCACGAACTATTCCGCCTCGTTCACCGTCACCCCCGAGGGCGATAAATCCAAGGTGGAATGGAAGGGCGCGTTCTACCGCGGTTATGTCAACAACGACCCGCCGCCGGAGCTCAGCGACGAAGCGGCCGTCAAGGCGGTCACCGGCGTTTACAAATCCGGCCTCGAAGCCCTGAAGAAGAAGCTGGAAGGCGGCTGATGCCGGCAGGCCCTCGCTTCGCGGGCATAGCGCTGGTGCTGGCTTTCTGCTGCGGGCTGGGTGCGGGATCTGCAGATGCGGATCCCGACGCGGCACGCGAAGCCTTTGTCACCAACCAGACGGGCGATTCGCTCTCGATCGTTGATCTCGCGGCCGGCACCGCCGCGCCCGAGATCAAGATCGGCGGCAAGCCCGCGGGTATTGCTGTCTCAGCCGACGGCCGGTTCGCCTACGTCACCTCTCCCGAAAGCAAGGAGCTGGTGATCGTCGATGCGGACAAGCGCGCGATCGCCTCGCGCATGACCGTGGGGCAGGGGCCGCTTGGAATAGCGGTGCATCCCAAGAGCGACCGCGTCTATGTCGCCGATTGGTATGAGCACAAGCTCTACGTGGTCGATCCGGCCACGGCAAAAATCGCAGGCAGCGTCGAGGTCGGCAAATCGCCGTCGGGCGTCGCCGTGACGAAGGACGGCGCACGCATCCTCACGGCCGACCGCGACAGCAACCAGGTCTCTCTCATCGATGCGGCGACGCTCCAGCGCACCGGCACCGTCATGGTGGGCGAACGGCCCTTCGGGGTCACCGTCGATGCCGAGGGGCGCCGCGCCTACACGGCCAACGTCGGCAGCGACGACGTGAGCGTCATCGATCTCTCGGCAGGCAAGGTCGTGGGCACCGTCAAGGTCGGCCACCGCCCCTATGCCGTGGCCCTCGCCGGCGGTCGGGCCTTTGTCACCGACCAGTACGGAGGCACCGTCACGGTGTTCGACCTCGCCACACTGGCCGTTGTGAAAACCATCGAGGTTGGCGACTACCCCGAAGGGATCGAGGCCGACCCCACGGGCAAGGCCGTCTACGTGGCCTGCTGGGAGGCCAATACGCTCGAGCGGATTGATACGGCAACTCTCGAGGTCACGGCGCGCATTGCCGTCGGCGACGGTCCCCGGGCGTTCGGCCTCTTCCTGAGATGAAAGCCGCCCGGTCGCGGCCTCTTCGGTTGGCGGAGCCTCGGGCCCGCAAATTGGGCTCGGACACGGCATTTTCACGCACGGTAACGAAGCCTTGCAGAGATTTCATGATCGGGAGATTGCCGCTAGGCCCCCCCTGGCGCTAGAAGACTTCCCAAGAAGGCTGCCGGAATGGCGCCCAAAAGGAGGAAAACGTTACATGTCCCGATTTGCACGTGCGTCGGCAATTCTGTGCCTGGCCTTGCTTCCGGTCACGGCGGCCCTCGCTGCCGGAGAGCCGAAGGCCGCCGCCATCCTGTTTGAGACCCGCCAGCTCGACCTGATCGATAAGGGCTCCGAGGTCACCTACCGCTTCGAGAAGACGGGCTCCAACGAGCAACTCGTCGGCAAGGACTACGCCGACGACATCCGCCTCAGCGTGGCCAAGGTCGACGACAAGGGCGCCCGCGAGGTCATCTTCAAGATTTTCACCGGCGCTAACGCACGCGATCCGCAGAACTGGCCGGATCTGACCATCAATCCATTGTTCATCTGGTACCTCGACCGCGCAGTCTCGACCTTCAACTCGCTGGCTGGCGGCAGCCACATGTACCTGAAGCACAAGATCCGCGAGGCCCTCGCCGGTGCAGACGCCGAGCCGGTCAAGGTCGACTACAACGGCAAGCAGATCGACGCGTTCAAGGTCGCTATCGCGCCGTTTGCCGAGGATCCCAGTGCAAGCAAAATGCAGGGCTTCCACAAATCGGCATTTACGATCGTGGTCAGCAACCAAGTGCCGGGCTTCTTCGTTGATCTCCAGTCCGACTTCGTGAGCACGCAGGCGGCAGGTCCCGAGCTTAAGGAGCACATCAAGGTCGTGGGTGTGGGAGAAGCCAAATGACGATGAGCAAGCTGACTAAGGTTCTGGCAACGGCAGGATTGGCACTGATAGCCGCAGGCGCTGCCGCCATCGGCGAGGAATGCGCCGAGCACAAAACGGCGGCGAAGCTGGTGAACGACTATCCGACCGCCACGCGCGGCGACTACATCTACGGATGCATGCTGGTCAACGGCACGACGCGCGACGTCCTCGACAAGTGCGCTTGCTCGATCGATGTCATCGCATCCGTGTTGCCCTACGACCAGTACGAGGAAGCCGAGACCATCATGTCGGTGCGCCAGCGGGGTGGCGAGAGCGTCGCCTATATGTACGCACCCGCCATGCTCGAGAAGGTCAAGAACCTGAAGCGGGCCCAGGTCGAAGGCGAGATCCGCTGCTTCTGAGACTCGACGGCCCGAGATAAAGAAAAAGGCGCTTCGATCGAAGCGCCTTTTTTGTGGTCGCGCTGCTCTGGCGTTTACGAGCCCTTCGGCCCGGCCTGCCCCTTGAACACCTTTCCGTCGGTGTCCTCGGCCGTCACCTCGATCGCCTCGTCGCCTCCGCCCGCATAGGTAAAGCGGATGTTCGGATCTTCCGAGAGCGAGATGCCGCCTTCCATGCGAAACACGCGCTCGCCGCCGCGCGCAACGTCGATGACGCGCAGGAACTTGGCGGGTATGTAGTAGCCGGTCGCCTGGTTGAGCTGCAGGCCCGAGTACTGCGGGTGACGGATCTTGATCTGACCTACCCGCTGCCCGTCGGCCGTCGCGGCAAGGTGCTTGATCTGCATCTTGCCGGCTTCTGCGAGCACCGCGTCCGTATCCTTGAGCGCTGGCGCGGAGCATCCTCCCGCCGCCTTCACGAACTTCGTCGCCATGACGAGCTTTCCGTCGCCGGTCTCCACGATGGCGCGAATGTTGGAGTACATGTCGACGCGCACGCGCGTCTCGATCACGCGCTCGCCGTCACCGGCCGCCGGGCCGAACGTGAAATCGGCGACCAGCGGCGCCGGGTTCTTGTCGATGACGAGCATGAGCTTCTTCATCGTCTTGGCGCTGGCGGCAGGAATGCGGATCGTGAGTGGAACGAGCGCGGCATCCTCGGCCCGATAGGGCGCCTCGAGCACGACCGCATTCGTGTCCTCCACGACCGTGCGCCCGCCGAAGAGGTCCTTCTCGAGGGCCGGCCACACGTCCTCGTCGGCGGCTCGCGCGCCACCTGCGGCGACGAGCATCGCGAGGGCTAAGCCCGCCGCTCCGCGAAGGAGAGCGGAGGGGACTGTGATGCGGACGGTCGGGACCATGATGTCCTCCAGTTCGGCGCTTTGGCGCTTGGCTTCTTGTCGCTTCGTCGGTCTTTACGGGCCGTTCTCGCCCGCCCATGCGAACTCATTCCCACTCGAGCTCGGCGAACGCAGCCGACACATTGCGCGCATGATAGTCTGCGAACAGCTTCCACGCATCTTTTTCCGAAAGGCCCACGGTGGCAGTCGCGTCGGAGAGTGTGCGGTTGTCCTTGATGAGGGCGCGGATCTCGGTCGTGAGAACCTCGAGATAGTGCCGGAGCGGCTTCGCCGCGTCGGGCCAGGCCATGGACGCCGGGCCGTGGCCCGGAACCACCCGCTGGGCAGGCATTTTGGTCAGCGCATCGAGCACCGAAATCCAACCCAGGATTGAACCGTCGAGTGAAGGGGCATGCTGCGAGAACAGCAGATCGCCGAGGAAAAGCGTTCCCGTCTCGTCGTCTCGAATGACGAGATCATTGTCGGTGTGCGCTGTCTTTTGCGCCGTGAGCTGGAGCTGGCGCCCGCCGAGATCGAGCGTCAAGGGATCGGTGACGGCAAGCGTCGGAAGCACCACCCGCGTGCCAGCGAATGCCGCCTCGCCGATCGCCTCCTTGTTGACCGAGAGGTAGCGGTCGGCGCGCGCGCTCAAGCCGCGAGCGAGCTTATGGTGTGCAACGAAGTGTGGCTTGTCCTGCTCGAAGGCGGCGTTGCCGAACACATGGTCAGGATGCATGTGGGTATTGATCACATAGCGGATGGGGAGCGGTGTGACCGAGCGGACCGCCGCGCGGAGACGCGCCCCCACGTGCGCACTGCCGCCGGTGTCGATCACCGCCACGGCCTCTTTCCCGACGATGAATCCCGCATTCGAAACGTCGCCTTCGTTGTCGGGCGCGTACTCGGCAATCTGTCCTGCGTGAACGTGGACGCCGGGAGCGATTTCCACCGCGAACGGCGCGGCGCTGCGGCTGGCCTCGGCACGTGCCCTGCGGCTGGGCACGGGCAGCGCAGCCGCCAGCGCTGCAAAGGCAGTGGCGGCACGCAGTAATGACCGGCGATCGAGACGGAACGGATCTCTGGCGGGCACGGCTCAACCTCTTGGAGTGACACGAAGGATTTACGCCGTGGGTCGGTGTGGCGCAACGCGTCGCGTGCGGATGTGCCGCGCGCGGATTTGTCCCGACTGAAGTAGGGAAAATCGCCCGGAATTCAAGCGATTGGCCGGGAAAAATGGTGCGAAAACGAAAAACGAGGGCCAAAAATTATGCATATCGCGAATGAAATAACAAGACGGCCAACAGCCATCTTGTTACGGGAAAAATTAGGCGTGCACCGCACCATTTGATCATGCAGCGCAAAAAAGTTCGATAAAACGGCCCAAAAAAAGGGTCAGAGTGCTTGTCCTATCGGTGTTGCAAGAAAAATGGTCTCACGGATTGTCTTGCGGACCTCACGAGAAAGTGTCTAAAAGGGTGCCACGGTAGCGATGGCTTCAGGGGGCTCGTCAGTGCAAGAGCCACCATTCGTAAGTCAGCGGAATAACAAGGGAAAAAATCCCAACAAACCGTAGTTCTGGGCTGTGACACGCTGTCGTTCGCTGCCGCTTGCAAGCGTGGCAAGAACTTTAAGGAGGAAGCGCGATGCGCAGAAGTGCACTCGCATGCGGGCTGCTCGCCACTGTCGCTCTGACTTCGCCGACTTGGGCGAATGATGACGTCAAGAAGGCGACGTCGGACCCGAATAACTGGGCAATGCAGCAGGGCCAGTATTCTGGCTGGCGGTATTCTCAGCTTGACCAAATCAACACGTCGAACGTCAAGGACCTCAAGGTTGCTTGGCAGTTCTCGACGGGCGTTCTTCGTGGTCACGAAGGCTCGCCGATCGTTGTCGGCGACCGGATGTACCTCAACTCCGCGTTCCCGAACAACGTGTTCGCTCTCGACATTTCGGACCCGTCGGGCCCGAAGATTCTGTGGAAGTACTCTCCGAAGCAGGATCCGTCGGTCATCCCGGTTATGTGCTGCGACACGGTTAACCGTGGCGTTCAGATCGCCGGCGACACTCTGGTCCTTGGTCAGGCCGACACCACGCTCGTCGCCCTCGACGCCAAGACCGGCAAAGAGAAGTGGAAGGCCGTCAACGGCGATCCCAAGAAGGGCGAGACCCACACGGGCTTCGTTCTGATCGTCAACGACAAAGTGCTGATGGGCACGTCTGGCGCCGAGTTCGGCGTCCGCTGCCACGTCACGGCCTACAACCTCGCCGATGGCAAGCGCGCCTGGCGCGCCTACTCCATGGGCCCGGATGCCGACATCCTCGTCGACCCGGAGAAGACCCTGTCGCTCGGCAAGCCGGTCGGCAAGGATTCTTCGCTCAAGACCTGGACCGGCGACCAGTGGAAGATTGGTGGCGGTTCGACCTGGGGCTATGCCTCTTACGATCCGGAAGCCAACCTCGTTTATTACGGCACGGGCAACCCGTCGACCTGGAACCCGGCGCAGCGCGCTGGACCGGACGGCAAGCAGATCGACCAGAAGTGGTCGATGACGCTGTTCGCTCGTAACCCCGACACCGGCGTGGCCGCCTGGGCTTACCAGATGACCCCGTTCGATGAGTGGGATTATGACGGCGTCAACGAGTCGATCCTCACCACGCAGAAGATCGGTGGCGCAGACCGCAAGGTTCTCACCCACTTCGACCGTAACGGCTTCGGCTACACGATCGATCGCCTCACCGGCGAGCCGCTCGTCGCTCAGCCTTACGACGAGGATCTGAACTGGTCGACGGGCGTTGAGCTCGACAAGTCGAAGCCCAACTACGGTCGTCCGACCGTCGTCGCTTCGAAGTCGACGTTCCTCAACGGCGCAGACGTGAACTCCAAGAACGTTTGCCCCGCCGCTCTCGGCTTCAAGGATCAGCAGCCGGCTGCCTACTCGCCGCTGACGAACCTCTTCTACGTGCCGATCAACAACGTCTGCATGGACTACGAGCCCTTCAAGGTTTCGTACACGCCTGGCCAGCCGTACGTTGGTGCGACGCTCTCGATGTTCCCGCCTGAGGGTAAGACGAACACGGGCCACTTCACGATTTGGGATGGCGCTGCTGGCAAGATCGTTCACCAGCACGACGAGCCCTTCTCTGTGTGGTCGGGCGTTCTCACCACCGCTGGCGGCATCGCTTGCCACGGCACGCTTGAGGGCTACTTCAAGTGCCGCGACCAGAAGGACGGCGCTGAGCTCTTCAAGCATCGTCTGCCTTCGGGCTCCATCGGCAACGTCATGACCTACGCAGTCGGCGGCAAGCAGTACATCGGCCTCTTCTCGGGCGTCGGTGGCTGGGCTGGCATCGGCCTCGCGGCTGGTCTCGACAAGCCGACGGACGGCCTCGGCGCAGTGGGCAACTACGCAGGCCTGAAGTCGTACACCGATCTCGGTGGCACCTTCACGGTCTACACGCTGCCCTAATATGGCACGGTAGGAAACATTGGACCGGCGCGGGGAAACCCGCGCCGGTTTATTGCTTGAATGTAATCTTCAAAACCACTTGAGCGGCGAGGCGGCGTCACCAAGTTTTGAAGAAAGACCCGGGAAAAATACACCGGATTGTGAGATCGATGTTCCTGGTTCGGGAGTTGTGAAAACCAGGAACAGACGGTAGGAAGACCCATTAGGAAACAGGGGACGCGCGTGAAGAGATTTGGTTTTAGTTTAGTCGTTGCCGCAGGCTTGAGCCTGGCGGCTCTTTCGGTGGGCACTGCATTCGCGCAGGACGACAAGGCCCCGGTTCCGGATCCGGTCTTCGAGAAGCCCTTCCAGGAGGGTAAGAAATTCGTGGACGGCAAGTGGGTCCTCCCTGACGGCACGCCGACCTACGACGTCAAGCGCGATCCGGCGAACACCGATCACGTCATCCAGGTTGACTGGAACACCTATTCCGGCTGGCGCCGCTATCACGCTGAGTGCCACGTCTGCCACGGCCCCAACGCCGAAGGCTCCACCTTCGCCCCCGCGCTGAAGGACTCCCTCAAGAACATGACCTACGAGAAGTTCCTCCAGGTCGTTTCGAGCGGTCAGGAGCGCGACGTGGCTGGCACCAAGTACATCATGCCCGCCCTCGGCGATAACCCGAACGTCATGTGTTACATCGACGATCTTTATGTCTACCTGCGCGCACGCTCCACCGACGCCCTGCAGGGCGGTCGCTTGAGCGCTGACCAGCGCGCGGAGAAGCCCAAAGAGGCGATCGAGGCAGAGAAGAGCTGCATCGGAGGCTGATCGAGTTGGCAGTTTTCGGCGGCTGCCTCAAGCAACAAGAGAGGAAGCATGAGAAAGCACGCCGCATTCGCTGCCATCATTGTCGGTAGCCTGGTTGCCGCCTCCGGCGGTGCCGGCGCTGCCGAAGGCCATCTCGCAGACGCTGTGAACCGCAACGTTCTCCGCGTCTGTGCAACTCCTGCCAACCTTCCCTACTCCAACGAGCAAGATGAGGGGTTGGAGAACAAGATCGCGCACATCGTTGCCGACGAGCTGAAGCGCCCCAGGGTCGAGTATACGTGGTTCCCGCAAGGCACGGGCTTCGTACGCAAGACGCTGTCGGAGAAGCGCTGCGACCTCATCATGGGCACCGTCCAGGCCGATGAGTTTACGCTCAACACCAATCACTATTACCGCACGACGTACGCGCTCGTGACGAAGAAGGGCTCGGGCCTCGAGGGCGTCACCTCGATCCTGGATCCTAAGCTCAAGGACAAGAAGGTCGGCATCCAGGCGGGCGCGCCCGCTGCGGATTACGTGGCCAAGGCCGGCCTGATGCCCACCGCCAAGTCGTATCTCTTCATCGTCGACACGCGCTATCAAAACCCCATGCAGGACATGGTCAACGATGTGCGCTCGGGCGAGATCGACGTCGGGGTCCTCTGGGGTCCCTACGCCGGCTGGTACTCCAAGCGCGGCGGCGAGGAGCTTCACGTGAGCCCCATGCTGGAGGCCAAGCAGCCCGGCCTGCCCAACCTCGAGTATCGCATCACCATGGGCGTGCGCGCCGGCGAGACGGCTTGGAAGCATGAGATCAACAACGTCATCGCCAAGCGTCAGGGCGACATCGACAAGGTGTTGCTGGAGTACGGCGTGCCGTTGGTCGACGAGGACAACAAGCTCATCACCGAGCCGCGCTTCGCCAAGAGCACGAACTGAGAAAGACGCTTCGGGGACCACCGCTGCAAGCGGATTTCGCTGATACGGCAGGCCCCCGTGCGACGTGAGACCCACTAACAAACAACGGAACGTGCGGCGTGCGCCGGGGGACATTGATCCGACTTGCATGGAGCGCGGTGCGCGGGGCAGTCCCCGTCGCCGCGCTCTCGCTTTGTCTCGCGCTCGGCGCCATCGCTGCCGAGGAGTTTGACGTCTCCGAGCCTGAAGGCTACCGCACGGATGACTACCGCAAGCCCGTTCCCAAGACTCTGACCGGCGCCCGTGTGATCGATGCCGACGAGGCCGAGACGCTGCTCAAGGCCGGATCCGCTATTTTCATCGATGTGTTTCCGCGTGCGCCGAAACCGCCCAACCTGCCCGCAGGTACCGTCTGGCGTGATCTGACCCACATGACCATCGACGGCGCCCATTGGCTTCCCAATGTCGGCTACGGCGTGCTCTCCGCGGAGTTCGAGACCTATTTCACATCGCGCCTCAAGAACCTCACGGGTGGCGATCTCGCCAAGCCCGTGGTGTTCTTTTGCCTCAAGGACTGCTGGATGTCCTGGAACGCCGGCAAAAGGGCCTTGAGCTGGGGCTACAAGAACGTGATCTGGTTTTCCGAAGGTACCGACGCTTGGCAGCAAGCCGGCTTCGATCTCGTGAAAGCCACGCCCGTCCCGTAAAAGACGATGCCCCGCCTCAGCTTGTCATGAGGCCGCGGATGGTGCGCGTGAGCGCGTAGAGCCGTTCCTCGATCAGCACCGGAAGCTCGCAAGCCAGCGGAATGGTCGATTGGCGCTCCTGGAAAATTCGCTGCGCCCAGTTGAACTTCTCCCGCGCATCCGCAAGCTCGGGCGTGTCGTCCGAAATGCCCGGCGGCCGCTTGCTTTCAAGGGCTCCGATCGCCGTGCTCTGCTTCTCGAGCTCGGTCGCACGCTCTTTCTGTGACTTCTGGTATTTCTCGATGCCGCTCATCACGCTGCGACGCTGGCCGTTCATCTTGTCGAAGACGCCGGCGAACAGCAGGGTCAGCTTCTCGTCCTTTTTATCGGCGGGCAGCCCCTCGGCGAATTTCTGGATCGCCTGCTCGGCATCCTCTACCGGGATGCGCCGAGTGACCAGGAGCTCGATCAGATCGGACATGCCGGGCTCACGGAACCACCCCTTCACACCCTCGATCGACGGCCCATCCCAGATCGCGCCGACGGAGACGGTATCCACCTTGTGCTGCACGCAAGGCCAGTCCTTGGTCATGTCGATGGGAGGAGGCGCAGCCTCCTGCTCGCCCTGGATTTCCGTCTGCGTCGCGCCGGGAGCTGCCGCCCCCGCGAGTGCCGGGCCGGAGATGGCCAGCGCTCCGAGGAGAGCAAGAGGAATGGTGAACGTCTGAGCGATCCTGGTCATTTGTCGTTTCTCTCGTTTGTCCAGCCTCGCCGAAGGCTTTTGAAGCTCCTCACCCCCCACCGCCGGGGCCGCCGCGCCGGGCGATCAATCCCTTGGAGGGGTTATAAGCATAGACGGCCGCTCCTAGGAAGAGCACCGTATAAGCCGTGACAACATAAAGGTTTGTAAGGTCGAGCGAGCCGTCCTCGAGGCGCGCACCGATTTGCCCGTAGAGCGCGAAGCGGATCAGCTCGACCGCATAGGTGAACGGATTGACGAGACAGATCTCGTACAGCAACGGGCTGCTCTCGCGGATCCGCCACAGCGGATAGAGTGCGGACGAGGCGAAGAACATCGGGAAGATGACGAAGTTCATGACGCCGGCAAAATTCTCGAGCTGCTTGATGACCGACGAGATGAAGAGCGACAGGGATCCAAGCATGAGGCCAGCAAGCAGGAGCGCCGGCAACACCGCGAAATAGTTCATGGAGGGAGGCGGAAGCTGCCAGTAGGCGACGGCAGCCGCCAGGATAGCGACCTCGATCACGGTGGCGGCGATGATGATGCGCCCGATCACGGTCTCGGAGAACACCTCTGTCGCCGCATTGAAGATGAGCAGTACGAACAGAAGTGCCGGCACGCCGAGTAGCGCAAGATGCGCCGTGTAGGGAATGTCGGCCTCCCAGAAATAGAAGATGCCGAGGAACACGTAGGCCTGGATCGCAGCCACCGCCACGCCGCCGACGAGCTTTGACAGCAGCAGGAACGAGCGCGGGAACGGGCTGACGAGCAGCGTGCGCATGGCGCCGGTCTCGCGGTCGTACACCATCGACAGCGATGACTGCATGGCGTTGAAGAGCAAGATCATGCCGAGCAGGCCGGGCACGACATACACCTCGTAGAGAACATAAGTCTCATAGGGTGGGATGATCGAGACGCCGAGCACCTGCCGGAAGCCGGCGGCGAAGATGAACAGCCATACCAGCGGCCGCACCAGCGCCGAGAAGAACCGCTCGCGCTGATGCAGGAAGCGCAGCACCTCGCGCCAGACGATACCGCGGAAGCAGGCGAGGTAGCCCAACGGCCCGAGCCGGCGGGGCGCGTCGGCCCCGTATTGCGCCTCGATGGTCGTGGCGGGTCGCACGATGTCGACGTTCATGCCGCCTCCTCCGTCGAGGTCGTTCCCGTCACGATGCGAAACGCATCGCGGGCCGATTTGGCTCCCGTCTCCGCCAGGAAGCCGTCGAGCCGCCCTGAGAACATGACCTTTCCTTTGTGCAGCACCACGATGAGATCGGTATCCGCGATTTCGTCGATGAGATGCGTCGCCCACAACACGCCGAGTCCCTGGCGCTGCACGAGGCCGCGCACGATCCCGATTACGCTTTCCCGCGAGCCGATGTCGAGCCCGACGGTGGCTTCGTCGAGCAGCAGGCATCCCGGCCGGTGCATGAGCGAGCGGGCGATTTCAACGCGCCGGCTCTGGCCGCCCGAAAGGTTGCGGATCTTTTCGTGCGCCCGATCCGACAGTCCGACGATGGCAAGCGCCTCCGCCGCCCTCCGCCGCGCTTCTAGGTGCCCGAAACCATGCAGAGCGGCGTGGTAGAGCAGGTTCTGGTGCAGCGAAAGATCCTGATCCAGCGTCTTCGATTGGAATACGACGCCGAGCCGCTGCAACGCGGCGCCGGGCGAGCGCCTCACGTCATGGCCCAGAATGCGGATCTCGCCCGAGACGTTGTCGTAGAGGCGCGTGATGAGTGAGAAGAGGGTCGACTTGCCCGCGCCGTTGAGGCCGAGGAGAACGGCGAACGACCCGCGCGGCACTGTAAGCGAAACGTTGTCGAGCACGCGCTTCTCGCCGAAGCTGTGGCTTACGCCATTGACGACGAGCGCATCCGGCTCGGACGAGGCCGAGCCCTGGTTATGTTTGGCGGTATCGTTCACGTCTGTCCGAGCTTTCCGGTGAGGGGCGACCGGACGCCGATCCGATCTTTCTGGGCGGTAACTATCACCCATCCACATGTATCAGTCGACGATACCTTGGACAGGTAGCTTTGCTCTGTCACCACGAAAGAGTTCCGCATTTGAGATGCATCTCGGCTCCGGTCAAGGCGCGACCACCACGCCCCACGGATACCGGCCGACCTTGATCGATTTGGTCACTTTCTCGGCCGCAACCTCGATCACGGAGACGTCGTTTGAGGTGCCGTTGGTGGTAAATAGGAGCTTTTCGTCAGGCGTGAAGCCGAGGTTCCAGACCCGCTGGCCGACCAGCAGGTACTTCTCCACTTTCCGCGTCGCAACATCGACCACCGCCACGCGGTTGGCCGGCCCAAGCGCAACGAACGCCTTCTTGCCGTCCTTCGTGATGCGAACGCCGACCGGCTGGATCGCATCCTTGGTGATGCCCTGAATCTCGAACGTAACCTTGCCGAGAACCTTGCGCGTTGCGGTCTCGATCACGGTCACCGTTCCGCCGATCTCCGCGCTGACCCAAACCTGCGAGCCGTCCGCAGTGAACTCCGCCACGCGCGGCCTGTTGTCGACCAGGATGTTGTCGATGCTCTTGAACGTTTGCGCATCGATGAAATGCGCCATGTTCGTCGTCTCGGACGTATTGACCAGGATCTTTCCGTCCGGGCTCATACCCATGCCCTCGGGCTCCACGCCGACCGGAACGTCCGTGATGATCGTGCCCTTGAAGATGTCGACGACGGTGACGAGGTTGTCGTCCTCGTTGGAGACGTAGAGCGGATTGCCCGACGTATGCAGGATCGGCAGCTCGGGATCGGGCCCCGAGGGCAGGTCCTTGACGAACTCGAAGGTGCTGGTGTCGAACACCTGCATCTTGTGGTCGTCGCTCGCACACACGATCACCCACTTGCCTTCGTTGGCGAGAATGATGCCGCGCGGCCGGTTGCCGGTCTTGATGGTGTGCACGACCGCAAGCGTCTCGCTGTCGATCACCGAGATCGTGTTCTCCTTCTCGTTCGAGACGAACACCTTGAAGGCCATCGCGTTCGAGGCCGTGAGCGCAAGAAGAGAAGCGGCCAATGCAGAAACGAGGCCTTGCCGTTTGATTGTCACGTCGAAGCTCCTTGGTCGTTCGCGCACATTACTTCTTGAAGGCGGTGCACTTTGTTTCTGGCTGATCGACTCCCAGCGTATCGAGCTCGGTCGTTTGGTGCAGGAAGCCCGGCTGAGGTGAAACGGTCACGAGGATCTTGGCCGTCGCGAGCACGACGGGCTGCCGCAGTTGCCCGTTCCAGGCCCGGTAAGTGACCTTCTGCCCCTTGAATGCCGCAAGCTCGAATTCCGGCGAGCGCATGTAGGGAATGAGGACCTTGGGATCCGCCGAGTTCTTGCGCGTCGCCGCCTCGCCGACCGAGCGCACAGCCTCCCAGACGTTGTAGTCGAGCGACCGCATCGTCCGTCCCGCGAGACGCTTGAAGCGGTTTTGGAACTGCGTACCGCCCCAGAGTTCGATGGCCGGATGCCAGGGCGTTGCGAACAGCCCGGCCGTTCCCACCACCGGTCGCGAAATCCAGGTGCGATAAGGGAAATACTCGCCGAACAGCTCGCCTTCGTCCGCGACCACGACCACGTCGTGCTCGGGCAGGCCCTGCATGAAGCTCGGGATCTGCTGCTGGATTTGCTCGAAGCCGCCATCGGAGCGCCGGCTGCCGGGATCGTAGGCGAACGACCGCTCCTCGACGATTTTGTGTCCGAAACGCTTCGCCGTGCGCCGCACGGCATCCGCATAGAGCTTGTCCTCGGGCGCAGGGCCGACCACGAGCACCCATTTGCGCCACTGCTTCCACGCCAGGTATTGCCCGAGCGCGTCGGTCAGCATGGAGCGCGATGGCGCAGTGTGCTTGATGTTAACCCGGCACTGCTCCTCGCGGAGCGCTTCGTCGGGTGCGGAAGCATTGAAGACGACCGCGTCCTTGTCCTTGAGAGCGTCGGAGAGCTGAAGCAACGTGCCGGCGGAAGCATCGGCAACCACGTACGCGATGCCTTCGTCCACGCGCTTTACGACTTCGGCCACGAGTTCAGCCGGCGTTGCCGCCTGCACGATGTCGAGGGTAAACTCCTGCTTCAGGAAGCGTCCCGTCGTATTGTTGTCGGAGATGGCGAGCTTGGCGCCGGCAACGCCGTCGTCCGGCGGCGGGATATCGAGCAGCGACAGCGGCGGAAGGCGATCCTCGCGCAATTCGCGAGCCATCAGAATACGGATCTTCAGCGCTGCCGGATCGCTTGCCGCTGCCTCGGCGGCAGGGGGTGCGGCAGGCGCCGCCGGTGCCGCAGAAGGAGCTGCCGGGGCCTCAGGTGCCCCCTCCTGTGCCCGCACGGGAAGCGGCGCAGCAAGCAGGAGAAAAGCCGCGGCAATGAAGGAAAATCCCCTAGGGTAAGGGGCATGGGGACGGCACAAAACAGACCGGGCGGGCCGATATGCCGGCCCAGTTGAAACGTTCATCGCGTGTCCTCCCGCCTGACAATCCGGTCAAGCCGAAATGTCGGGGTATATTGTAACATGTTCCCTCGGAACATCGCATCGAATTGCCAATTGTCAAGTTCACCTCGTCTTGCCCTCTCGCTTTTGTTACAGGCCGTGAGCACGCGCTTTCGGACATTGCACTTGCAAATCCAGGTCCACCAAACGCACGTTATAGTGTAAGCCCTGCGCGGGCGCAGAGGAGGATGGCGAGGTCTATGCGAATTGGTCGAGTGGCGGCTTGGCTTGCTCTGATGATCGTTGCGGCGTTGACGTTCCCGGTTGCTGCCGGGGCGGCGCCCAAGCTGGCAATTTTCCCGGTCGACATGTCGTTCCCGTCGTCCGAGGAGGATTTTTTCACGGCCAAACGCGGACCAAGTCCCGATGAGCAGCGCCGTCTCGACATGGCGCGCGACCAGCTGCAGAAGTTGCTGTCCGCCAATGGTCGCTACGATGTCATCGACATTGCGCCGATCGCCGCCGACATCACGGCGGCGCAGCCTATTTTCCAGTGCAACGGCTGCGAGATCGACATCGCCGGCAAGGCCAAGGCAGATCTCGTCATGACGAGCCTGATCGACAAGATCTCGGAGACGCACTTGAGCCTGACGGTGGCCATCGTCGACGTCGCGCAAAGCAAGCTTGTCAGCACGTCGAGCGTGCTCATCCAGGGCAACACCGACGAAGCCTGGGCGCACGGCGTCCGCTGGCTGGTGAAGAACCGCCTCCTAGCGGAGGACAAGCCCAAATGATCGATCGCCGCCGGCTCTTGGCAAATGGGGCGCTGGCCCTGGCAGCGGCCGCCATCCCGATTCCCGTCCGCGCCGCCGGCACGTCGGTGCGCGTCGGTTCCGTGAAATACGGCTCTGTTTCTTGGGTCATCGAGACGGTTCGCGCCCTCGAGCTGGATAAGAAGGCCGGTATCGAGATCGATGTGGTGGACGTCGCCTCGAACCAGGCTGGCCCCGTTGCGCTGCTCGCGGATGGAGCCGACGTCATCGTCTCGGACTGGACCTGGGCCATGCGCCAGCGGTCTTTGGGCGAAAAGCTCAAGTTCGCGCCGTATTCGTCGGCGCTGGGCTCATTGGTCGTGCCCGAAAAGAGCGACATCATGGGCATCGAGGGCTTGGAAGGAAAGTCGCTTGGCGTTGCGGGGTCGGCCATCGACAAGAGCTGGCTCCTGCTGCGCGCCTACGCAAAGAAGACGCTCGGCCGCGACATGGCAAGTTTCGCCCATCCATCCTTCGGCGCGGCGCCCCTGCTGGCTGAGGAGCTTCGCTCCGGCCGCATCGATGCAAGCCTGAACTTCTGGACGCACTCGGCGCGCCTGACCGGTAGCGGCTTCCGTGAAATCCTCACCGTCGGCGACATCATGAAAAAGCTCGGCATCGACCCGGTGCCGTCGCTCGTGGGCTTTATCTGGAAAGAAGAATACGAGGCGGCACACGGCAAGGAGATTGCGGCTTTGCTGAGCGTCGTCGCGGAGGCGAACAAGGTGTTGGCCACCGACGATGCCGCTTGGGAGCGCTTGCGCCGGATCGTCAGGCCCTCCTCCGACGCTGAGTTCCACGCCATCATTGCAGCTTACCGCGCCGGCATCCCGAAGCCCTGGGGGCCGGCCGAGCTCGAATCCGCCAGGAAGCTCATGGCCGTCCTCGTCGAAGCCGGTGACGCCGAGCTGATGGGAAATGGTACCGAATTCGACGCCAAGCTGTTCCACGATGCAACGACCTAATCCACTGTCCCGCGCGAGCACCGATCAACCCTGGCAGACACGGGTCGCCTGGGGCGTCGGCTCGCTGTTCGGCTTCCTGCTGTTCTGGGAGCTGATCGCGCTGCTGCTCCAGCACCGCCACCTTCCGACGCCGACGGTCGTCTTCGCGGTCATGATGGGCGAGGCGGCGAGCGGAGAGCTCCCGTATCACATCGGCATGACGCTCTTCCGCGTTTCCATCGCCTTCGTGTTTGCCATGCTGATCGGCTCGGCAATTGGCATCGTCATGGGGCGTAATGGGCGCATCGACCAGGCATTCGACAGTTGGCTCATTCTGTTCCTGAATCTCCCGGCGCTCGTCATCATCATTCTTTGTTACGTCTGGTTCGGACGCACCGAGGTCGCGGCCATCATCGCCGTCGCCGTCAACAAGCTTCCGAACGTCGCGGTGACTGTGCGCGAGGGCGCCCGCGCTCTCTCGCGGGATCTCGCCGAGATGGCGCACATGTACCGCTTCGGTCCGTGGAAGACCTTGCGTCACGTGATATTGCCTCAGCTCGCGCCGTATTTCCTCGCCTCGGCCCGCACGGGGCTCTCTCTCGTCTGGAAGATCGTCCTCGTCGTCGAGCTTCTCGGGCGTTCCAACGGTGTCGGATTCCAGCTCGGCACGTATTTCCAGATGTTCGACGTGTCGATGATCTTGGCGTATGCGCTCGCATTCATCATCGTCGTGCAGATTATTGAGTTCGCCATCCTGCAACCTATTGCCGCCCGGGTGAACAAATGGCGCAGGTAAGCGAACAGGCGAGCGACCTCGCTAACAGCAGCTTGAAGATCCGTGTCGATCACAAGATCTTTCCGGCGTCCGGCACGCGTCCGGAGCAGACGGTTCTCAAGAACATCTCGATCGGCATCGAGCCGCGCTCGTTCGTCGTCATCACGGGGCCGTCCGGCTGCGGGAAATCGACGCTCCTCAACATCATCGCCGGTCTCGATCCCGACTACGAGGGCGACGTCGTTCTCGGTGGCCCGGACACGAAAGTGGGTTACATCTTCCAGTCGCCGCGCCTGCTGCCCTGGCGCACGGTGTACGAGAACATCGCTCTCGTTCTCCCCGACGGCGACCCTCGCCACGCGCAAATCGAGGACCTGCTGCGCCAGGTCGGCCTGGAAGGCTTCTCCTCCCAGTACCCCGAGCGCCTGTCGCTCGGCATGCAGCGCCGCGCTGCGCTCGCCCGCGGCTTCATAACGGAGCCCGACGTGCTGCTGATGGACGAGCCCTTTGTCTCGCTCGACGACCCGACCGCTCAGGGCTTGCGCGAGCTTTTGATCGGCCTTTGGAATCGGCGCCCGACGACCGTGATCTTCATTACCCATGATCGTGCGGAGGCCGTAATGCTGGGCACCCGCATCTTGCGCATGTCGGGTGCAAATGCGACTATCGGCCAGGACGAGACCGTGCGCCTCTCCCCCGCCGAGCGGACCGACAGAGAGAAGGTCCAGGCCGAGCAGCGGCGCATCTTCCACGAGACGTGAGCTCCCGCGAATGACGACGACGAAGCATCGGCTCGTCCGCCTTCTTGCCAGCGTGACGAATGAGGCCGAAGCGCATCTCGCTGCCGTCGGCGGGGTCGATATCATCGATTGCAAGGACCCGGCAAAGGGCGCTCTCGGCGCGTTGTGCCACGATGTCGTTGCGGGTATTCGCGCGGCCACTCCCGCCCACCTTCCGATCAGCGCCACCATCGGCGACTTGCCGGCCGATCCCGAGCGCGTGCTCGAAGCAGCGGCGGCCATGGCGGCCACCGGCTGCGACATCGTCAAGATCGGCCTCTTCCCGGGTGGAGACGCGCTGGCCACCATCGCCCATCTCGGACGGCACCTCGCGCGGGAAACGCCGCTCGTCGCCGTTCTGATCGCCGACGCACCGCGCGACGGCGCACTCGTCCCCGCCCTCGGTGAGGCCGGGTTCGCGGGCGTCATGCTAGACACCGCCGGGAAAGACGGGCGCACGCTGCGCGATCACGTGAGCGAAAGTGCGTTGCGCGCCTTCATCGGGGATGCGCACGCGGCGGGATTGTTTGCTGGACTGGCGGGATCGCTGCGTCTCGCGCAGGTGCCGGAATTGCTTGCGCTTGAGCCGGACGTGCTCGGTTTCCGCGGTGCGCTGTGCCGCGCCTCGGATCGCCGGGGCAGCCTCGATCCGGCAGCGCTCGCGGCCGTACGCAACGCCATTCCGGTGCCGGCTCGCACCGACGGTAGGACCCTGGAACCCACGCTATGACCGCGCCGAAGTCCACGCACCCGATCC
The DNA here is from genome assembly GCF_902826555.1 of uncultured Hyphomicrobium sp. Classification (GTDB taxonomy): domain Bacteria; phylum Pseudomonadota; class Alphaproteobacteria; order Rhizobiales; family Hyphomicrobiaceae; genus Hyphomicrobium_C. Next base: position 28,135 of record NZ_CADEFI010000023.1, on the reverse strand, counting down.
AAGCCTACGCCACCACCAAGGCACCGGAAGCACTCGGCCGCGACTGCATTTTCATCAAGGATTGGGTGATCGACTGCAACATCGGCGTCTATGCCGAGGAGAAGGGCGTTACGCAGAAGGTTCGCCTCTCCATCGATGCATATCTCGCGCCCAATGTCCGCGCGGCGCAAGACGACATGGAGACCGTGCCGTCCTACACGGACATCATCGATGCCGTGAACGACCTGACGAGCGGTGACCATATCAACCTGATCGAGACCCTCGCCGAGGCCATTGCCGAGCGCGGACTCGCCAACCCGCGCATCGATGCCATGCGCATTCGCATCGAGAAGCTCGAGCGCGGCCCCGTGCGCGGCGTCGAGATCTATCGCACGCGGCCGGTCCAGCTGTGACACCTGTCGTCCTCAAGCTCGGCGGCAGCCTCGCAGAGAGCGGGCGCCTCCGTGTGCTGCTGGCCCTCGTCGCTCGCGCGCGCCGCCCCGTCGTGGTCGTTCCCGGCGGCGGTGCATTTGCCGACGCGGTGCGCGAGACGCAGGCGGCGCTGGGCTTCTCGGATGAGACCGCGCACGACATGGCGCTCCTCGCCATGCACCAGATGGCGGACGCTATGATCGCGCTCGAGCCGCGGCTGCTCGGGGCCGAGACTTTGGAAGGCTTCGCGCGCGCGTGGCGCCGCAACCGCATTCCGGTCTGGCTCCCTGCGAGCCTCTGCGCCGGAGACCGCCGCATCCCGCGGGACTGGTCGATCACGTCGGACGGTCTCGCCGCGCGCCTCGCCGAACGGTTAGGCGACGCCGAGCTGGTGTTGGTCAAGTCGCGCCGGGTACGCCGCACGGCGCCGGCCTCGACGCTCGCCCGTCAGGGCATCGTCGATCCCGTCTTCCCCGTCATCGTCGAGCGGGCCGGTTTGGCCTGGCGCGTGCTCGGCCGCGGCGACGACGCGACACTGTCTCAATTGCTTGATGTCGTTGCACGTCGCGGATACCGCACATCCACGAGACGCAGCACCGTCACGCGGTTGACGGCGCCCGCCGCGCATGCGACGCGCGTCACTAAGGTCAGGTAGCGGAGGGCCGCCCATGCCACGCATCGTCGAGACCATCGTGACGACGACCGACGCCGCGGGAAAGGCGCACATCGCGCCCCTCGGCCTGATCGAGGACGGCGATGGCTGGATCATCGCGCCATTCATGCCCTCGCGTACGCTCGACAACCTGAACGCCAACCCGTTCGCAGTTGCGAGCCACACGGGCGATGTGCGTGTTTTCGCCGGTTGCGTTACGGGCCGCCGTGACTGGCCCACCGTGCCCGCCGACGAGGTGCCAGGCGTGCGCCTCGCCGATGCCGTCTCCCATTGGGAGCTTGCGGTCGGGAACGTGACCGACGATCCGCAACGCCCGCGCTTTCACTGCAAGGTGGTCCATGCCGCAAGTCACGCCGTCTGGAGCGGCTACAACCGCGCTGAGGCGGCGGTGTTGGAGCTGGCCGTGCTGACGACGCGGCTTGCCATGCTCCCGCCGGAAAAGATCGACGCCGAGCTCAAGTATCTGGAGATTGCGATTTCGAAGACCGCGGGCCCGCGCGAGCTGGAAGCGTGGGGCTGGTTAATGGATCGTGTGCACGCCTTCCGCCGCGGCGATGCCGGTGCGGCTCGCAAGACGTAGGCGTATCGGTTACGGCGCGGCAACCGCGACCGTCACGGTCTTCGTGCGGGCCCGGTGACGGGCAATCAGGAACGTGCCGAGCGCCACTGCCAGGACGATGAACCCGCCCGGCATGACGACCGCCGCAAGGATCGTGAGCGTGGTCTTCATGGGCCTCCCCCATAACGAGCTTTTTTGCTCATTTTGGGGTGAGTCTAGCAAACACGCATGAGAGCACCGTTCAGACCGCGTCGCGTATCTGAGGAAAACTTTTAAGGTCTGCGTAAAGGATTTGTTTTGCGTCGCAATACGTTTATGCGGCGTCGAGCAAAAGCGCCACCGCAACGGCCGGTGCGCAATGGGTGGAGCTCCGGCGCGCATTCTCGCTCGCGCCGGCAAGTTCGCCGAAGAGCACAACCTGCCGTCCGAGCCGAGTGGCGACCACCGCGGCATCGGGTGCGCCGATGCCGGCCGCGACGAACGGGGCCGTGTCTGGAAGCGCGCGCGCGGAGAGCACTTGAAATGCGCCGTCTGTGATCGAGCGCAGCTGCTCTTCCCTGAGCCATGCGGCGACACGCTGCCATTGCGCCTCATCGCCGTCCGACGCATCGCGCCCGAGCATGCGCGCGAGCCTTGTAATGCTCTCGGCTCGTGATTTTCCTTTTCCATCGGCGGTCGCATGCTGATCGATTTCGGCGAGATCCTCGCCGAGGATGCGACGCACGTCCGCCATCGTTGCCAGATATTCACGTGCCAGATTCACCCATTGTCCGTCGAAGGGCGCACGCGTCGCGACGCCCATTACCGCTGTCCGTGTCGTGCCGGTGTAGACAAGCTCGCCCGTGGTCTGCCGCTCGGCGTCGGAGAGGCCGCGCGGCACCGGTCGCCCGCCCGATATCGGAATGATGTCGGCGGTCGTCGAGCCGAAGTCGATCAACACCGCATCGGACAGTTTCCGACCGATCAACGTCGCCGTGGCGAGAAAGTTCATCGAGCCGACGTCGCCGTGGTTGCGGACAGCCGCGTCCGCGCTTCCGAAGTCCCCCTTCTGCCCCATCCAGAATCGTACGCCGTCTCCGAGCTTGGACGACACCAGCGTCACCAGAGTCCTGACGCCGGTCTCGCGATCGGGAAACAGATCCGAAAGCTCCCCCGTCATGGTGACGGCGAAACGCGAGGCTTGCGCGAGCAGCGGTGCCGCCTCCGCGAACGCCGCCTCGACCTTGTCGAGCCCCTGCCACAGCGGGCAAGCGATCTGGCGCACTTCCGTCGCGCGCCCGTCCTCGACCAGCGCCACCTTGAGGTGTGCTCCTCCTACGTCGAGGCCGGCCGTAATCGTCATATGTGTTCCTTCCCTGGGCGCCGCGCCCTTGTGTTACATCACTGGCCGGGAGAAGGAAGCCCCGGGAACGTTGGGACCATGGGCCCCGTGAGATGATGCAGGTCATTCCGGTTGTCGATGTGCGGGGTGGCGTAGCCGTGGCCGCGCGCCGCGGCGATCGCGCCCGCTATCTGCCGCTCCAAACGCCTCTCGCCGAGGGTTCGGATCCCGTTGCGGTGGCGAAAGGGTTAAGGACGCTCTTCCCGTTCGAGACGCTCTATGTTGCGGATCTGGACGGCATCGAGGGGCGCGGCGCGGATGCAGCGACGCAGAGGCGCCTCGCGGACGCTTGGCCCGGTTCGGAAATCTGGATCGATGATGGAGGGCAAACGGTCCCTCGGCTCGCGAAGCAGGTGCCCGTCGTCGGCTCGGAGTCGCTCGCGACGTTGGCGGGATACAGCGGTACGCGCGAGACGGCCGGTCTCACGGCTCCCCTGTCGCTCGACTTCCGCGGCGACGAATTTATAGGTCCGCCCGGACTCCTGGCCGACGCATCCCTTTGGCCAGACCGCGTCATCGTCATGACGCTCGCCCGCGTCGGCAGCGGCGAGGGGCCGGACCTCGCGCGCCTTGCATCGATCGTCGCCCGTGCCGGTGGCCGCAAGATCTTTGCGGCAGGCGGCGTACGCGACGCGCACGACGTTCGCGCGCTGCGTGACATCGGCGCCGCGGGCGCGCTCGTCGCCACGGCGCTTCACAACGGCAAGATCGGTGCCCGCGATCTCGAGGAGCTTGCGGATTAGCGGCAGCCCCGCCAGGCAAAGAAAAAGGGCCCGATCGCTTGCGCAACCAGGCCCTGAAGTTTCAGTCCACTTGCGAGTGGATGGTGAAGGTTCCACCCGAAGTCTTCAGCCGTTCCAACGGCCGGAGAGTAGTCTTCCCAATCGCTGCAGCAGACCCGCCTTTACTGGGGGTGCATCATTTTCCTGCTGTGGACGGTTTCCGCTTCAAGTCTTCGCACCGAACGGATGCGCGACCGAGTTGCGCTGAGCGGTGGCCTCGGCGGCCGTCGGCTTGCCGGCGACGGCGCGAGCGATGGCCTCCTTAACGGCGCGATAGTTGTAATCCTGGATCTTCGCGTCGTCGGCAGCTTCCCAGTGGATGAACACGCCGACGAGAACGAAAACGTCGTCAGCCTCGTTGGCCGGGATCACGCCCTCGGCGACCGAGTCCTGGACGGCCTTGGCGACGCCGTACTGGGCGGGGCCGAACATCTGGACAGCCTGGCGGGCGTCCTTGATGGTGACCTTGTTGAACATGATCGTGTTCGGCTTGCAGGGCAGGTTCGGCGCGATCACTGCGAGCAGCGTCGTGAAGCCGTCCTTGTTGTTTGCGAGCGCGTTGACGAACGCGGTCTCAGCTGCGCTGCCGCGCGGTCCGATGACAAGGTCGATGTGAGCGACTTCGTTGCCGTCACCGACGAGCGACTCGCCGACCAGTACGCGATTGATCTTGGCCATTAGGGGGTTCCCTTCCTTGATTAAACAAAAACCAACGCGCCCCGAGCGTCCGATCGACGACGTTCGCTAGGAGCGTCCGCCCGAGGTGTGAGGGCCGGCTGCAGTTAGAAAGCTATCCCAGTTGCAGCGAACGATGACTGGCGTCACCGCACCGGTTGGCCGGATAGGGCGCTAAGCGCCGCCCCTTAATAGCCCTAGGATTACGGGTTCGACAAGGGGCTAGGAGGGCAGTGTGGTCGCACTCCGATGAATGAGCTTATCGGCAAAAATAGTAGCAACGACGAAGTCGGCGGTGGTGCCGGGGTTTAGCCCGCGGGCCTTGAGGCTGGCGTCCCATTCGAGGAGGCGCGGGGAGGTCTGAGGGGTGGGGACCGGCCTCCAGAAAGCCGCAAATTGCTCGGCCTCGGCACGCACGGTCTCGGCCGCTTCGCTGCCGTGCTTGCGCGCAATATGACTATCCGGGAACGAAGCAAGAAGATTCATGTGCAGCGCAGTAATGGCCAGGCTTTCATTTGCGGCAGCGCGGCGAGCTGCCTGAAGCGTAGGCAGCCCCAGAGTGAAGATGTCGTCGAAGCGCGTGATGTAAGCACGTGCAACCCGGTCACGCCCCGCGGCCAATGCCATCGCTTCTTTGAGCGTCATGGTCGTCGGTCCGGCCACGTCGCCGCTCTCGACCCGTCCGAGCCCGGCCGGATTTGCGATGACGATGGCCTGGAACGCCTGATCCGCGTCAACCCGGTCGAGCCGGTCCAGGACCTGTGCGAGACGTTCGCGCAGGTCGCTCCCCCCTTCGCGAGCGCCCGCCGCAACGGCAAGCGGCGTGCACAGCAGCACGATGCCGAGGTTGGTATTAAGGCCGGAGGCCGCAACGCTGGCGCCGACCGCACCCAGGATGCGCGCGCCGACCCCGCGCAGAGGATCGGCAAGAAACGGCGCGGCCGCGGCGGCCGCTTTCTCGAAATGCGAGATCTCCATGCCGTGTCCGGCGGCGTGAACATGCACGTTGCCGGGCTTCAACGCGATGAGTTCCGCGTGGCACGCCGCGACGAAAGCGGCTTCGATGGTGTCGCGATCGAGCGGGAAGCCCATCACGCGATGACCTTTGTGACGGCTCCAAGAAAATCGCCAGCCAATGTGTCGGCGATGTCGGTCGCCGTCACGCTCTGGAGCCCTTTCCACGCGGGGTTCGAATTGATTTCGAGCACCATCAGTTGCCCATCTTGATCGCGGATGAGATCGACGCCCGCATAGTCGGCTCCGATTGCGGAGGCAGCGGCGAGCGCGAGCCGGCTCATGTCCTCGCACGGATCGTGCGCGAGCGGCTCCGCCCCCTGATGCACGTTCGTGATCCAGGTCTTGCCGCGCCGGACCATGGCGGAGAGCACGCGTCCCTGCGAGACGAAGACGCGCCAGTCCTCGAACAACGTGGCATCGGGCGCGCGCAGATAGTGCTGCATGTAGTAGACGTCGCCGACGTCCTCGGGCGGAGGCAGCTCATCGGGCGCGTGCGCGCGGCGCACGCCGTTGCCCTGGCTTCCGAACAAGGGCTTGAGAACGAACGGACGCGGATCGGCGGTGAGATGAGCATGCGCACGCGCGCGCGTCTCCACAACCCGTGTTGGCGGAGTCGGTAGTCCGGCCTTCTGGAAGATGAACGTCGCCGTCGATTTATCGACACAGCGCTCGATGGCACGCGCGTCGTTCCAGACGCGGATCCCGCTTTCTCTTAGCGCATGCAGGATGCCGAGCCGGAACGTGATCTGCTCGAGCGTACCCGTCGAGACCGAGCGCACGAAAGCTCCGTCCGGCAGCAGCCCGTCAAAGCCCGGAATGTCGACGCCCGATGCCGAGGTCGTGTCGAAAGCGCAGGCGGAAAGCGTCGTCGTCACGACGCGCGCGCCGCGTGCTTCCATCGCCTTTTTCAGGCGCCGCGCATGCCAATCGCCGGAACCGTCCTCGACGAACAGCGCGATGCGCGGCCCCGAAGGGGTTGCGTCGCTCAAGTCCGTCGCTGAGACCGCCTGGTTCATGCCTTCCGTTTCCAACGCGGGCCTTTTCGCCTCTCCCGGCAGGAGAGAGGCAAAGCGCACCCCATTACCTGAAGCTTGCGTCGACGATATCGGCCGCGAGCTTGCCGGCGTGGAAGGACGAGCCGGTATCGAGGTTCGAGACCGTCACGACGGCAGGGCTGAACAGCGAGGCGTCGATCTTGTAGAAGTCCCCGCCCACGGACGCGAAAATCTCCGCGAACGGTTTGCCGTAGATCGAACAGGTGTTGGACGGCAGCGATTGAGCGAGCTTTTCCGCTTCCGCATCGCCGCCGCGCACGAACAGCTGGATACGTCCGCCGTAGATGATGGCGTCGTTGGTCCGCCCCATGGCGCGGACGAAATCCGGGATCGGCGGCGCGATCGGCGCCACGCCGTACCCGTCGATGATGTTGTTGAGATCGAAGTGGAGGGAATGGGCCTTGTGCAGCGCCACCTCGAGCACGCGCGCGGCGATCTGCACCGTACCGGCGAGGCTGCCGGTCGGGGCGAAGAGCACGGTCAGATCGCTGGGATTGATGCCGCACGCTTGCGCAACCTTGGTCGCGACGTGGGGCGGCGGCGCGTTATCGCCCTCGATCACCAGCGCGCCTTTGTTGTGGTGATCGGTGTAGCCGAGCTCCTTGTAGAGTTCTTCGACGCGCGAGAGTGCGCGTGCCGGTCCTGAGCCGAGCGCGAAAAAGCCGGCGTCATCGCTGATGGTCCAACCCGCGTACTGGCTTCCGAGGCAGGCGACGACCGGATTGGAAGAATGCACGACGACGCCGAGCGGCCACCGCTCGAGCCCCGACGAGGAGGTGAGCGTCACCGTGCCGAGCCCGCCCATGCAGATCTCGCCGAGCCTGCGTCCCGCCTCGAGCCCGCCCGGCACTCCCGCGCCGAGATCGATGCACCGCTCGCCGGCCGCTCCCGTCTTCACGGAGCAGCGGAGCGCCTGCGCATTCGCCGCCAGATCATCGACCAGTTTTGCCGCGCGCGCGTTGACGCTCGGCGCGAAGGCTTGAGTGCTGCTCATAGTCGAGCTCCTTGTTCGTTTGAAGTGTCATACAGCAAAGTCTCGAGCGCCCCCAAGCGCCGAACGCAGGTGTCCTGCACCACGTCGATGTCGTCGCCCTCGGCCATCACCGTCGCCACCGGCTGTCCCGCGCCGATGCTGCTGCCGGGGCGCGGGCGATCGGCTGACCAGTCCGGCCAGTTGACGGCGCCGGCCGTGAACGGGCCCCGGTCTGCGTAGAGGAAGGCGGCGGCGCGGGCAATGGGGGGATGCCAGTCGGAGGCCAACAGCGCGGCAGGATCGCCGCCGCGCGCAGCTTCCACATGAGCCTTGAAAAGGGTGCCGGCTTTGTCGTCGAACACGTCGAGCGTCGCCCCCGGCCGCGGGTTCACCTCCAGCAGCGACGGCTCGCCGTCGTTGACCAGAAAGTCGAACGAAACGATACCGCAAAGCTTGAGCGCGTCCGATACGGCGAGGCTCATGTCGATGAGGCGTGCTTCCAGATCCTCGTCGAGCGGCAGCGACCCTGCCGCGCCGCCGTAGCGGAACGCGCGGCGGGCCAACGGGCTCACCCACTGGCGGCTGGCGGCAAAGGCCGCGCTCTTTTCCGAGACCAGCCCCATCAGCGAGATCGGCTCGCCCGCGGTGCGCCGTTGAAAATAGCGCCGCTTGTCGGGCCGCGGCTTCGCGGGGCACGTGTGAATATGTAATCCGCCACTGCCGCCGATGCGCTTCATGAGCCATCCGGCAGTATCTTCCGGCGCGTCGAGCCGCGTCTCCGGATGCGGGATCCCGATGTCGTCGAGCACGGAGAAGAACTGCTGCGGATCCTTGACCCGCCGGATGGTCTCCGCATCGTTGCCGATCAGCGTGAAGCGTTCGCCGAGCGTGGCCACGAGGCGCGGATTGCACTCGAAGCCCGCCCCGAGCACGAGGCCGACCGGAGGCGAGGGGGAGGCGGACGCAAGCTCTTCGAGCGCCGCCAGGAGAGGGCGGAACGTGAAGCCCACCTGAACCCGCGCCGGCAGGCATCGGGAGGCTTCCGCAAGCGCGACCGTGTCGCTATCGCCGAAGCAGTCGACGACCAGCGGCCTGTAGCCGGCCCGCCGCGCGGACGCTGCGAGCGCCCGCGCGGAGAAGGCGGCAATGAGGACCGCTTCGCCCGTCAAGAAACGAGCTGGCGTGCCAGCGCGAAAGCGTGACGGAAATCGAGCGACAGCGGCTCCTTCGATGCGATCATCTGCTTGAAGAGACCGGACTCGGTCTTGTACTTGACGTCGCCGATGGCGAGCGGGCCGACGCCGAGCGCGTTGCAGCCCGGCAGCGGTTCGCCGTCCATGAACAGCTCCATGCCCTCGACGCCCGGAGGCGGCACGGCATTGACGTCCGCAACCACGAGCAGGTTCTTGGCGAACTCCTTCTGCTCCTTCGAGATCACCTGCACGCCGGCGGCGGCCGCGGCGAAGATGACCTCGGCGTTCTCGATGATCTCGCGCTTCTGATCATCGGTCTCGCCCGCGACGGCTTCGAGATCGACGCCGAAGCGCTCTTTCGAGACGGCAGCCGACTTGATGACCCGATCGACGCCGCGATGCGCGACGAGCCGCACCTGCGCGCCTTCAAGCGCCGTGATGATCGACGAGGCGAAGCCTACGACGCCGGTGGCGCCGAACACGGCGACCCTGGTGCCCTTCCAGCCGCGGCCGAACTTGAACTTCAGAACTCTCTCGACGCACGCCACCATCGCGGCCGCCGTCGTGAACGAGCCCGCGGGATCGGCAACCACCGACAGCTGGAACGGCGGCACCATGGCCTTGCGCGCGGCTTCCATCATATCGAGGGCGAGGATCGCGTCCTTGCCGCCGATGAAGACGCCCGTGCGAACGCCGTAGTCCGGCGGACGCGAGAAGATCGCGTCCTGCACCAGCGCCGTCGTCTCGTCGAGCGTCACGTTGATGTAAGGGACGATGACCTTGTAGCCAGCGTCTGCAGCCATATTCACGTCGAACGGGCTCATATGCTTCTGCGGCGAAAGCATGTGCAGTATCGGCGTGGCTTCACTCATTGGGTCGTCTCCCGTTCACGTGTGGCATTGCCGCTCTTGGATGTTGAGTTCCGGCGCCTTCAGTCGGTCACGAGCGTCGCGCCGGCGTTGCGTCCCCGAACGATCGCGATTTGAAGGCCCCTCGCTTTAGCGTCTTCGACTAAAGAATGATAGAGGCGGTCTGCCACATCGGGGGAGGGGGTGAAAGCGAACCCCGTGGGCCCCCACGAGGTCTGCCCGATCCCGGTCGCGCCGAGCGTGCCGGCGCGGTTCAGGAGTTCGCCGACGGCGGGCGAGGTCCAGGGGCTGCCCCCTTGCGCTGCAGCAAAATGGCCGCCGACGATGCCCTGGATTTGGGTTAACGCGGCGCCGAAGGTCGCCAGATCCGCTTCCTTGAGGCCGGGCACGAGCTGCATCAGAACAAGGCGGCAGAGCCGGTCGGCGAGAGCGTCGGGGAACGGCGGCAACGCCGCGAACGCCTGTGTCTCACGGTCTCCGTGCGCGCCTTGTGCTCTTGTGTCGAGCACCAGCAGCACGCGCCAGGCCTCGGGGAAGGGCATCTGGATCAGCACCGGTGGCGGCTGGTCGAGCGCTCCCCGCCCGCCGTCGACGATGAACCCGCCGTTCTCGAAAGCCGCCATCCCGATCGCCGAGCGCGCCCCGCGTCCCGCCAAGTCGCCGATCTGCTGCGCCGTCAGCGACAGGCCCTCGAGCCGCATCAGCGCCAGCCCGACGGCGAGCGCAAGCTGTGTCCCCGATCCGAGCCCGGCATGGGGGGGAATGGCGCGGCTGACCTCGACACGGTAGTGGCCCGCGAGTCCGAGCGCGGCCCGGCAGCGCTCCACGACCTGCCGCACGCGGTCCTGCTCGGGTCCGGAGGCGGAAGTCGCCGCCGCGCGCGCGACATGGACATCGGTGCTCGGCGCGTCGAGCGCGAGACCGATCGATCCGTACCGGCGCCCGAGGCTGCCGTTGAGATCGAGGAAGCCCAGGTGCAGACGCGCGGGCGCGGACACGCGACAGCCTTTGACCGGGGGAGCATCTAGCATCGTTCGAGGTGCGTCCTTGGAGATGTGTTCGCCGATTGCGTCGGATGGGGCCGGGCATTAGGGTCCGCCCAGACGCAAGGATGTAGGCGTATTTGTCTACGAAAGGCGAGGAGAGAGCAATATGAGCAGCCCCCGCGAGAAGCCACTTTCTGACGCCGAGGTCACGGCATGGCTGGCCGAGAACCTGCCCCATTGGCGCCTGGAAGACGGGTGGATCCGCCGCACATACAAGACGTCGGGCTGGAAAGGCACGCTGATGGTGATCAACACCGTGGGCCATCTTGCCGAGGCGGCGTGGCATCACCCGGATATCACGGCGTCCTATGCCTGGGTGGAGGTCCGGCTTGTGACACATTCCGCCAAAGGCATCACCGGCAAGGACCTGACGCTGGCGAAGAAGATTGAGGACGTCGTGCATTGGCAGCCGGGCCTCGAGGACAACGCCCTTGAAGGCACGCCGGCCGGCGATCAGCGCTTCGCATATATTAAGTATGACTGACGGGGCGCCTCGCCCTGCCTACGACGCGCTGATCGGGCTCGGCTCGAATATCGGCGACAAGGCCGCCAACATCGCCCGTGCCGTTGCCTTGCTGACGGAGGGGGGTGACGTTCGCCTCGTGCAAACCTCGCGCGTCTACCGCACGGCCCCGTGGGGCGTACTGGATCAGGATTGGTTCGCGAACGCCTGCATCGCCGTCACGACGGATCTCACGCCGCACGAGCTTCTCGCGCGCTGCCTCGGCGTCGAGCAGGAGATGAAGCGCGTGCGGCGTGAGCGCTGGGGGCCGCGCATCATCGACGTCGACGTGCTGGCATACCGTGGTGTGATCCTGAACGAGCCGGGCCTCACGTTGCCGCATCCGCGCATCGTCGAGCGCGCGTTCGTGCTCGTGCCGCTGATGGAAATCGCACCCGATCTCGAGGTCGCCGGTCACGGTCTCGCCCATTGGCTTGCGCGTGTCGACGCAGCGGACGTCGTGCCTTTCGAGGTTGAGAAATGAAAGACGCCGCGGATGATGCATCCGCGGCGTTCCAATTAATGCAAGCCTTGAGAGCTTACTCTTTGCACTGCGACTTGATGTAAGCCAGCAGGTTCTTGCGGTCGTCCTCGTTCTTGACGCCGGCCGGGAAGATCATCTTGTTGCCCTTGATGACGGCATCATCCTTCTCCATCCAGTGGAGCAGGTTGTCGTCGGTCCAGGTGATGCCCGAGTTCTTCACGGCTTCCGAGTAAGCGAAACCTTCGTGATGGCCAGCCGGCTTGCCGGCGACGCAATTGAGAGACGGGCCGAGGCCGTTCTTGGCGTCAGCGCCGACCTGATGGCAAGCCGCGCATTTCTTGAAGACGGCAGCGCCGGCCTCGACGTCCTGCGCCGACGCAGTGAAGGGCGCGGCCGCGATGGCGGCAGCCGCCAGAACCCACTTGAGCATCTTCCGAATCCTCCGAAGTCTTTTCGAACCTAGACCTGCCGCTCGGTCTCCCGAACCTCCTGACAGGCGTCGCATACTGGCAATTTTTGCCTGAACCGGGTGTGAACACGATGCCGCACCCGGCCCATTTCAAAGCTGTACTTGACCGCTAGGTTCCGCTCAAGACACGTTATGCGTTTCGGGCTTCTTTGCTGCACCGCCCACACGCCGGAACGTGAATTCCGGCGGCTCGCTATGGCTTTCGACCTCGGCAACCGCCTGCCATTGGGCATGTAACGGCGAGAGGGAGCACGCCGGGTCCGTATTTGCGGCGTCCCCGGTGAGCGCGAAGGCCTGGCACCGGCATCCACCGTAGTCGACTTCCTTACGGGGGCAACTCCGGCAGGGCTCCTTCATCCAGCTCGTGCCCCGGTAGGCCTCGAACGCCTCACCACTCAGCCAGATGTCCGCCAACGGCTTATCTTTGATGTTGTCGAACTTCAGCGTCTTGATCGATTCCGCCGCGTGGCAGGGCAGCACGCGCCCCGACGGCGTGATGTTGACGATGCCGCGTGCCCAGCCGCCCATGCAGGGTTTCGGGAACTTCGCGTAATAGTCCGGCACGATGGCGTCGATGACGATCACGCCCTTGTACTTCTCGCGCGCCTCTTCCACTTGCTTGGCCGCGACCAGGAACGCTTCCTTGGTCGGCATCAGGGCGGCACGGTTCATGAGCGCCCATGCGTAGTATTGAACGTGCGCGATCTCAACACGCCCCGCGCCCATTTCGACCGCAAAGTCAATCATGCGCGGCACGTTGTGAATGTTCTGGCGATGGATGGGGCAATTGATGGTCAGCGGCAGTCCGGCCTCGCGCACCCAGCCCGCGACCTGGATCTTTTTCGCCATGCCGCCTTTATAGGCTGCGATGCGGTCGGCGTTCTCGGCGTCGACGTCCTGCACCGAGAGCTGGACGTGATCGAGCCCGACCTCGACCAGCTTCGTCAGGCGCTCGCGCGTCAGCGTTACGCCGGCCGTGATGAGGTTCGTGTAGAGACCGACCTCAGCCGCCACCTTGACGATGTCCTCGAGGTCCTTTCGAGCCGTGGGCTCGCCGCCCGAGAGATGGATCTGCAGCACGCCGAGACGCGCCGCCTGGCGCATGACATCCTGCCACTCCGCGGTGGTGAGCTCGGTGTTGGCCCGTTCGAGCTCCACCGGGTTCGAGCAGTACGGACACTGCAGTGGGCAGCGGTGCGTAAGCTCGCAGAGCATGCCGATCGGCGCCCGCGCGCAGAGCGCTGGGTCCGGACCCGGATCGGCGATCGGCTTCCCGTCCGCCGTGCGCGCGCAAGCGGGCATCGCCGTTTCCGTGACGTGGGTCGGTGCGATCTCGTTCATGGTCGCTCCTGTCTAGGCCTTCACCAGGACGCCCTTGTCGGTCAGGTCCTGAAGCATGGCCAAAATGTCGTTTGTCACAACGTCAAGTGGGGCCTGGTAGGTCTGAGACAAGGTTTCCGCGATGGCATTCACGGAACGTTGTCCGTCGAGGAGCTTGAGCACCTCAACCGCCGTCTCGTCGGGGTTGAACACGCGCTCCGGCGCCAGAATGATCCAGCGCCCGCGCCCCGGGTCGTGCCGAAGCTTGATGTGCCTGGGTATCGCAAGAACCGTCTCCCCGGCGACGATCAGCCGGGTGGGTGCGCTACGCGGTGGCTCGGACGTCTCAGACATTTTTGAGCGTCTCCGGGTCGAACGCGCCGGGAGGAATCCAACCCGGCGTCACATAGGCATGGTGCAGCGCATCGAGCTGGGCCCAAAGCACGTTGCACTTGAAGCGCACTGCATCGACGCAGGCTTCCTGCTCGGCCCGCGTCTTGGCGTGCGCTTTAATGTAGTTCAAGGCGTAGTCGGCGTCGAAGGGAGCCTGCACGAGGCGCTTCTTGAAGTACGCCATCACCGTGTCGTCGATGAAATCATAGTTCTCCAGCATGCCGGAGATGCGCTCCTTGTGAATTTTGGGCGCAAACAGCTCGGTCAGCGATGAGGCGACGGCGACAACGAGCGGTTCATCTCGCACGAAACGCACGTAGGCTTCGACGGCAAAGCGCGTGGCCGGCAAAGCTCCGCTCATGCTCTGCACGTAATCGCGATCGAGACCGAGCCCGTCCGTGAGCACCAGCCAGCGCTCGATGCCACCGGGATCGTCGCCCGCCCCGTCGTGCTCGAGCACGCGGTGGATCCAGTCCCGGCGAAGCTGCCGGTCGAAAACGCGGCTGACGAGGGCGGCATCCTTGCGCGGCACCGCCGACTGGTAGCAGTAGCGGTTGAGCGCCCAGGCGGCCACTTGCCCCTTGCTGAGCTTGCCGCCGTGCAGAAGCTTATGGAACGGATGCTTGTCGTGATAGCGCTCGGCACCGACCGCCTGGATGGCGGCCTCGAACTCGTCGGGGCTCCAAAGCGCTTGCGTATCACTCTGTGTACGGCGCTCGCTCATAGGCAGATCTCCATTCCGTCGGTGCCGACCTCCCAGCCGGCGGCTTCCGTTGCGCGGCGCTCGGGTGAGTTGTCATCCAGCACCGGGTTGGAATTGTTGATGTGAACATAGACTTTGCGGGCGACACGCAGCGGCTCGAACGCGGCGATGGAGCCCGCGGACCCCGAGATGCTGATGTGTCCCATGCGCTGGCCGGTCTTCTTCATGAGGCCCTGCCGGATCATTTCGTCGTCCGTGTAGAGCGTACCATCGAAGAAGACGAGCGGCGCGCCTTTGAGACGAGCGGCGAGCTCCTCGTCGACCACCGCGCAGCCCGGAACGTAGAAGAAGCTCTTGCCGGTCGCCGGTGCCGACACCTTGAGCCCAATGGCATCGCCCTCGCGGCTGCCGTAGTTTTCGGTCGCGGCGCCGCTTTCCAGGTAAAGCGCGATCTTGCCCGGCACGGCGAAGGCTTCGACCACGAGACCGGTGTCGCCCTCTGCGCCCTCGATGGCGATGGGCGATCCGAGCGGCAGCGCGCGCCGCGGCACAACGGACGCATCGAGCACGTTGAAGACGGAGTTTGCGGCAAGCGTCGCCAAAACGCGCGTCGAGCCGTAAACCGCGAAGGGCTGCAGCTCGCGCAGGTCGAGGAGACCGGCGATGAAATCAACGTCGCCGCCGGTCAGCACCGCCGCCTTGATCGGGCTGTTGCGCAAACCGCCGTCGCGTCGTGCGCCGAGTTCTGGCGTGTCGTTGATCTGCTGGCGCAGGTCGGGAGCCGTATTCAGCAGCACCCAATCCGTACCGTTGGCAGAGACGGCAAGGGAGCATTGCGTCCGGGCGCGGAAGCCTGGCTTCCCCGCTCTGACATCGGCGCAATTGCGACAGTTGCAGTTCCACTGAGGAAAGCCGCCGCCAGCAGCTGCCCCCAGGATCCTGATCAGCATGATAATTTCGCTTTGAAGCGGCGTGCCTCGCCGAAAGCGGCGCCGCGGACATTATGACGAAGAGCCCAAGCCGGAGGCCGTCGAAGGAGGCTCCCGGAGGCTGAAACAGCGACGGCGGTCGAAGTTTCGACCGCCGCGCCAAAACTGCTCAAACGCCCAAGGTTTCCAAGGCGTTTCGCGAACGGATCGATTAGATGAGGTCGATCTCGGCCGGCAGATACGAGGTAACCTCGAGGCCGACGTTGTCTTCGCGCACTGCGGGCTTGGTCCAGGTCTTCATGATATAATCCTCCTTAGGGTCTCGGTGAGCTGCTTTCCGTGAAGAGCGCCCCGCCGAGGGCCCCCTTGAGGCAGTCAGTCTTTTTTGACCGCCCCAATCTGCGGATCGTGCCGAGCTTGTCAAGCGCGATCCCCCATGCCCTGAGGTAACCACAGTCGGCTTTTCCGGAGAAGTAACAGTGCGTCACGACTTCGTGTGACGGCGGCGAGCAGCGCAAGAGCGGACGCTGCGGCGCATTGCGGGTGCGAACTCGGTTGAGTAGGAGAATGCAGCCGTCCGACACCGTTGACGGAGGCGACCATCCACCTCGGCCGGTCCGCGTGGAGGCGAGGGCGCGATTTTGGAATGTTGTCCGCAATGGTAGTCTATTCTGACGCGGCAAGCCGGAATAAATTTGCGATCGACATGGAGCGACCTTAAAGCAATGGAAAATTATTCTACGTTGGTGTAAGCCCGGCAAAGGGCGCCGGACCATTGGCGTAGGGCGAACTTTACCAAAGACTGGTAAGTAGTTGGCCCCGTGGCGTGAAGCGCCCGGTGAGCCCAGAGGGAAGTTGAGGAGGAGCGGGGTGACCGCGGTGCCGTTTTTGCCGAAGAATGCGCCGTTTACGGCGGAGGATATCGATGTGCTGAACCAACTCGTTCAGCGCTCGACACCCCTGCAGCGCAGTTGGCTGTCTGGCTTCCTCGCCGGTCTCGACGCCGCACAAGGTCAGCTCGCCGGAGCCGCGATCGCCCCGGCTCCCCAGGCACCACGCCCGCGCCAGCCGCTCACTATTCTCTACGGCAGCGAATCCGGAAACACCGAGACCTTGGCCCTGAAGGCCAAGAAGCTCGCCGCCAAGCTGAACTTCGACGCCAAGGTCGTCGACATGGCGGATGCCGATCTCTCCGTCATCGCCAAAGCGAAGAACCTCATCGTCTACATCTCGACGTGGGGTGAGGGCGACCCGCCGCAGCGCGCCGCCGATTTCCACAAGGCGCTGATGGCCGACGACGCGCCGCGTTTCGAGGGCGTACGCTTCGCCGTGCTCGCGCTGGGCGATACGGCCTACGTCAACTTCTGCCAGACGGGCCGTCAGATCGACGCCCGTCTCGAAGCCCTCGGCGGCACGCGCGTTGCCGACCGCCAGGATCTCGATCTCGATTTCCAGAAAGCCGCGGCGGCATGGACCGACAAAGCGCTCGAGGTGATCGCGCCCGCGGACACGCAGCAGGCGACAACGGTCGTGCATGTCGATTTCAAAAGCGCGCCCGCCGCCGATGACGACGATGAGCCGCGCTTCACCGCCGAGAATCCGGTCGAAGCCGAGATCTCGGCCCTGATCAACTTGAATGGCACCGGATCCTCGCGCGAAACCTGGCACGTGGAATTTGCCATCGCGGAGGAAGGCTTCGTCTACAAGCCCGGCGACGCCATCGGCCTTTATCCCGAGAACGATCCCGGTCTCGCTGAGGACCTGCTGAAAGCGGTTGGTCTCGCGAGCGACGCCGCCCTGAAGCTCAAGCTTATTCACGGCTTCGACATCACCACCCTCTCCCGTCCGCTTGTCGACGGCTACGCCAAGCTCACCGGCCGCAAGGACGTGGCCAAGCTCTTGGAGGAGGGCGAGCTCGCCCGCTTCGCCGCCGACCGCCAGTTGGTCGATCTCTTCGAAGCGTTTCCGGAGAAGCTCACTTCAGACCAGTTCGTGAAGCTGCTCCGTCCGCTGCCGGGCCGCCTCTATTCGGTCGCGTCGAGCCTCAAGGCTCATCCCGGCGAAGCCCATCTTCTCGTCGGTGCGGTGCGTTGGACGTCACATGGGCGGTCCCGCAACGGCGTCACCTCGACCTATCTTGCCGACCGCTGCAAGGTGGGCACCAAGGCGCGTATCTACGTGAAGCCCAACAAACACTACGCGCTTCCCGCCGACGGCGACCGCCCGATCATCATGATCGGCGCCGGCACCGGCGTCGCGCCCTACCGCGGCTTCATCGAGGAGCGCTCCGAGAACGGTGACAAGGGCAAGAGCTGGCTTTTCTTCGGCGAGCGTAACTTCTCGAACGATTTCCTCTATCAGCTCGAATGGCAGGATCACCTCGCTTCGGGCGCGCTCACGCGCATCGACGTTGCCTTCTCGCGCGATCAGCCGGAGAAGATCTATGTCCAGCACCGCCTGTGGGAGCGCCGGGAGGAGCTTCTGAAATGGCTCGACGACGGCGCGCACATCTACGTGTGCGGCGACGAGAAGGGCATGGCCAAGGACGTTGACACGACCCTCGTCAAGATCCTCGCCGAGGCCGCCAAAGGCGACGAAGAGGTCGGCCGAGCGAAGCTCAAGGAGCTTGCCAAGGCCAACCGCTACCAACGCGACGTTTACTAGACGGCACGAGGCGATCGGCAATAGGCGCACGGCATACCGCGCCGAACCCCCGATCGCCGACCCGCCACATGCCGATGACTGAGAACCCCATGACCGACAAACGCGCCAAGAACGAGTTCCTGAAAGAGGACAGCCACTATCTGCGCGGCACCATCGTCGATGGCCTGTCGCACGTCGAGACCGGCGCCATCGCCGAGGACGACACGCAGCTGATCAAGTTTCACGGCTCCTACATGCAGGACCACCGTGACGTGCGCGGCGAGCGGGCGAAGAAGAAGCTGGAGAAAGCCTATAGCTTCATGATCCGCTTGCGGCTGCCCGGCGGTATCGTCTCGCCGGATCAATGGCTGAAGCTCGACGACATCGCCGGCACGTACGCCAACGGCACGCTGCGTCTCACCACGCGCGCCACGTTCCAGTATCACGGCGTCATCAAGTCGAACCTGCGCCGCACCATGCAGGCCATCAACGGTGCCTGCCTCGACACCATCGCAGCCTGCGGCGACGTCAACCGCAACGTCATGGTCGCGGCCAACCCGTTCTTCTCTCCGGTCCACGCCGCTGCCGGCGATTTCGCCCGCAAGGTGAGCGATCATCTTTTGCCGAAGACCAGCGCCTATCACGAGATCTGGCTCGAGGGCGAGAAGGTCGAGGACAAGACGCGCCCGGCCGCACCCGATACCGAGCCCCTCTATGGCCGCCATTACCTGCCGCGCAAATTCAAGATCGTCATCGCCGTTCCGCCGGTGAACGACGGCGACGTGTTCGCCCATGACCTGGGCTTCATCGCCATCACGGATGCCAAGGGCGCGCTCCAGGGCTGGAACGTGTCCGTTGGCGGCGGCATGGGCATGACGCATGGCGACACCGCCACCTTCCCGCGCACGGCCGACGTGATGGGCTTCTGCACGCCCGAGCAGGCGATCGATGTCGCCGAGAAGGTCATGCTCGTGCAGCGCGATTGGGGCAACCGCGAGAACCGCGCCAACGCGCGCCTCAAGTACACCATAGAGCGCTTCGGTCTCGACAAGTTCCGCGCCGAGGTCGAGAGCCGCCTCGGCTACAAGCTCGGCGAGGCGAGGCCATTCAAGTTCACGACCATGGGCGACCCGCTGGGCTGGCGTCAGGGCCCTGACAAGAAATGGCACTTGGGTCTCTACATCGACAGCGGCCGCATCAAGGACGTTCCGGATTTCCATCTGCGCACGGCGCTGCGCGAGATTGCCAAGGCGGGCGGCGTCACGTTTGCCGTCACCGGAAATCAGAACCTCATCATCTGCAATGTCGCCACCAAGCAGAAGGCGAAGATCGAGGCGCTCCTCAAGCAGCATGGCGTGAGCATCGCCACGTCCTCGGGCTTGCGCCGCAACTCGATTGCCTGCGTCGCGCTTCCCACTTGCGGTCTCGCGTTGGCGGAAAGCGAGCGCTTCCTGCCCGAGCTGATCACGGCCATCGAGAGCTCGCTCGACAAGGCGGGGTTGAGGAACGACGACATCGTCATCCGCATGACCGGTTGCCCCAACGGCTGCGGGCGCCCCTTCATTGCCGAGATCGGTCTCGTCGGACGCGCGCCGGGCCTCTACAACCTCTACCTCGGCGCAGCGCACGACGGCACACGGTTGAACAAGCTCTATGCGCAGGACGTCGGCAAGGCACGCATCCTCGAATTGCTGGAGCCCCTGCTGATCCGCTACGCCAACGAGCGCGAGCAGGACGAGCGGTTCGGTGACTTCGTCATCCGCGCCGGCGTCGTGAAGCCTACCCTCGGCGGCAACACCTTCCACAGCGACATCACGCTCGTCTGACGTCGCCTGCGCGGTGCGCGAGCCGCGCGGCCTAGCTCTTCAGCCACAGCTGATAGGCGGCGAATACGAGGATCGCGGCGAGCGCGGCTCGCAGAAGCTTGTCCGGCAGCCTGCCCGTCAGCCGGGAGCCGATGGCGATCCCGGGCAGAGAGCCGACCAGCAACAGACCGAGCAGCGTAAAGTTCGTGTTCCCCATGCTGAGATGGCCGAGGCCCGACACCAGCGTCAGAGGAACCGCGTGCACGATGTCGGTGCCGATGAGATGCCGCGTCCTGAGCGCCGGATAAAGCAGCGTCAGCACCACGACGCCGATAGCGCCCGCACCCACCGACGTCAGCGTTACGATGGAGCCGAGGAGCAGTCCGAGCAGCAGCGTCGGCAGCGGACGCACGGGCTGATCCGATCCCGCTTCGACGCTGCTGATCGCCTTGCGCTTGAGCATCATCGGATAGACGAGGATCGCCGCCGAGCTGAGGATCAGCGCTACCACGAGCGCGCTCTTGATGACGTGCGCCATCGTCGCGAGGTCGGGCTCCAGCCATTCGATCAGCGCCAGCATGGCGACCGATCCCGGCACGCTTCCCGCCGCGAGCCATCGCACGATGCGCCAGTTCACGTTCCCGAAGTTGTGGTGAGGCGCTGCCGCAGAGGCTTTCGTGATCGAGGCGAACAGGAGATCGGTCCCGACCGCGAGCGCGGGCTGCACGCCGACGTGCGCGATGAGGAACGGTGTCATCAGCGAGCCTGCGCCGACGCCTGTCATGCCGACCAGGAAGCCGACCACGAATCCGCCCGGAATGATGAGTGACCAGAGAGAAAGGAGAGAGGTGTCGAGCATCGGACTACTGCAAGGCTCTGACGAGCGTGTTGAGGCTGAGGCCGACGACGACGCAACCGACGACGAGCATCAGCATTTTGGCTGGGACGTGCTTGGCCGCGAGCGCCGCAAACGGAGCGGCAATCACGCCGCCGATGATGAGCCCGGTGATGATCGGCCAAAGCCCGAGGCCCACCGTGAGAAAAAACGTCGTCGAGATCGCGAGCGTGACGAAGAACTCGGCCAGGTTGACGGAGCCGATGGCATAGCGCGGTGTCGCGCCTTGCCCGAGCAGGGTGGAGGTCACGATCGGTCCCCAGCCACCACCGCCGATGGCATCGAGTATGCCGCCGAAGAAGCCAAGCGGCGCCACGGTGCGCAATTGAGGCGTCCCGAGCGGCTTCTTGGCGAGCGCCTTCCAGATGATGACGAGACCGAGCAGCATCAGATAGACGCTGATGAAGGGCTTTAGCGTGTCGCCGTTGACCTCGGACAGCAAATAGGCGCCGATTGCTCCGCCGATCGCGCCCGGGAGCGCAAGGCGCCACAAGAGCTGCCGGTCCACGTTGCCGAGCTTCCAGTGCGCAAGACCGGACGCTCCCGTGGTGAAGGTCTCGGCGGCGTGCACGCAGGCACTCGCCGTAGCGGGCGGCACGCCGGTGCTGAGCAGCACCGACGTAGCGGTCACGCCATAGGCCATGCCGATGGCGCCGTCGATCATCTGAGCCACAAAGCCGATGATCACGTAGAGAGCGATTTCATCCATGTTGGTAGGCGGTGTTTCCGTTATTGCCGCCAACCGATAGCAGAGATGAGCTTATGTGACGATCAAGAAATCACCGCAGGCGACAAGACCATGATCGCTTCAGGCTCTAGTCGCCCCGATCGTTGCGCCGCCTATCAGGCGCGACGTGAATCGGCGGCGCGAAGAGTGCCATAAGCGTGAATCATCGGTCCTTTGAGAGCCCTAGATCGAGTAGTCGTCGGCACTCTCGATGGCGACGTTAACGCCGGCCGCCCGGAGGATCAGGGCGACCTCGTTCGCCCGCCTGCGGAACTCGGCTTCCGATTGCGCCTTGTCGCGGAGATCCGAGTTGAGACCCCGCGCCAACATGGAGCGCGTGAGCAGGAAGGTGTTCTCGTCCGCAGCGGCCGCCTCCGCCTTGGCCACGCTCACCACGCCGCCGGCTATGGAGGCGCCCGTGATCGCATCGACCAGCATGAAGCTGCCCGTCTCCGGCGCGTCGCCGAAGGTATCGATGGCCGCCGGCCGCCCGAGAGCGATGTCGGCAAGTGCGATGTCGTTCGTCGAGCACGCATCGGCCGGATGTGTCTCGAGCGTTTCGAGGTCGAGCAGGGCCCGGATCTTGAGGTTGGAGACGGGGGTCAGATCTGTTGCGGTGCGCAGAAGGTACGAGCCGCGCGGATCGTATGGCGTCTCGCTGAGCCACACCAGGCGCGCTTCGAGAACGCGCGCCGTCACCGGACGCGCATCGGCCTTGGAGAGTACGGCCCCGCGCGCCACGTCGATGTCGGTGTCGAGCTGAATGGCCACCGCCTGTCCCTGCGAGGCCTGTTCGAGATCCCCGCTCATGGTGGCAATGCGAAGCACTTTCGCACTGCGCTTCGACAGCGCATCGACCACGGTCTCGCCGACGCGCACGCTGCCGCCGCTCACCGTTCCAGCGAGGCCGCGGAAATCGTTGCGGCTGTCGCGCAGCACCGTTTGCACCGGAAACCGGAAGGGCCCGGTAGGCTCGGTGACGCGGCTTGGCAGCGCTTCGAGATGCTCGAGCAGCGTCGGCCCCGTGTACCAGGGCATGGTCTCGGACCGCCGCGCGACGTTGTCGCCCGACACGGCTGCCGCCGGAATCGATGTGACCTCCCAGAAGCCGAAGCGCCAGGAGAAGGTTTCGAAATCCGCTTCGATCTTGCGGAACGCCGATTCCGACCAGTCGACGAGATCCATCTTGTTGGCGACGAGAATGACGCGCTTCACACCCACGAGATCGAGAATGGCGGCATGCCGGCGCGTCTGCTTCTTGATGCCGTGCCGCGCGTCGATAAGCAGGATGGCGACGTCCGCGTGAGACGCGCCCGACGCCATGTTGCGCGTGTATTGCTCGTGCCCCGGGCTGTCGATGACCACGAAGCGGCGCGTCGCCGTGTCGAAGTAGCGCCACGCGATGTCGATGGTGATGCCCTGCTCGCGCTCGGCGACGAGGCCGTCCATGAGCAGGCTGAAATCCGGATTTCCGCCGTCCACCTTCTTGCCGCGCTCGATCGTCTCGCGCTGATCGTCGTAGAGATCGGTTGCATCCCACAACAGGCGGCCGATCAGCGTCGACTTGCCGTCGTCGACCGATCCGCACGTGAGGATGCGCAGCATGCCGGAAAGCTCGGGCGCGATCTTCGAGAGATCGACCGCGGTCGACGATGCGGTGGACGTTTCGTCGGAGACGACCTTGAGAGGTGCTTTGGCCGCCTTGGCCTTCGACTTCGGAAGGGCATTGGAGTGCGCGGTCATTAGAAATACCCTTCCTGCTTCTTCTTCTCCATGGCGCCGGCCTGGTCGTGGTCGATGAGACGCCCCTGCCGCTCCGAGGTGCGCGCGCCGAGCGTTTCGGCCACCACGCTCTCGATGTCGGCGGCGTCGGATTCGACGGCGGCGGTCAGCGGATAGCAGCCGAGGGTGCGGAACCGCACGCGCCGGTTGACGAGCTCTTCGCCCGGCTTGAGCGTCAGGCGGTCGTCGTCCTTCATCAGAAGCTGGCCATTGCGAATGATCGTCGGGCGCTCGGCCGCGAAATAGAGCGGCACCACGTCGAGCTTTTCGCGCAGGATGTAGCGCCACACGTCGCGCTCGGTCCAGTTGGAGAGCGGGAACACACGCACCGTTTCGCCGGCACCGAGCCGGCCGTTAAGCAGCCGCCACATCTCAGGCCGTTGCCGGCGTGGATCCCAGCGATGTCCTTCGGCGCGGAACGAGAACACGCGCTCCTTGGCGCGGCTCGCCTCCTCGTCGCGGCGCGCTCCGCCAAAGGCGGCGTCGAACGCGTATTTGTCGAGGGCTTGCTTGAGCGGCACCGTCTTCATGACGTCGGTATAGACCGACGGAGCATAGTCGATCGGGTTGATGCCCTTCGCCGCGCCGTCCTCGTTCGTGTGCACGATGAGGTCGAGATCGAAATCGCGCGCCGTCTTGTCGCGAAACTCGATCATGTCGCGGAACTTCCACCGCGTGTCGATATGGAGCAGCGGGAACGGCAGCTTGCCCGGCCAGAACGCTTTGCGCGCCAGATGCAGAAGCACCGTGGAATCCTTGCCGATCGAGTAGAGCAGCACCGGCTTGCGGAACTGTGCGGCCGCCTCGCGGAAGATGTGAATGCTCTCCGCTTCAAGCAGGTCGAGATGCGATATCGCTTGCGTCATGCGTGTGCTTCTTTCGGCTTCGGGCGATTGTGCAGCCCGCATTCTTTTCCGTCCTCGTTCTCCCACCACCAGCGGCCGGCGCGGATGTCCTCACCGGGGCGGATCGCACGCGTGCACGGCTGGCAGCCGATGGAAGGGAAGCCGCGTGCATGCAGTGGGTTCACTGGAACGGCATGCTCTTCGATGTAGGCCTCGAGCTTTTCAAGGCTCCAGTCGGCGATGGGGTTGAGCTTTACGAGCTGATGCTCGCCATCCCACGTCGCAAAGGGGACGTGCGCGCGCCCGGACGACTGGTCGCGCCTGAGGCCCGTGATCCAGCCGGCGGCCCCTGCGAGCGCCTTGTTCAGGGGACGCACCTTGCGCACTTCGCAGCAGGCTTTCCGCGCCTCGATGGATTGGCGGAAGCCCATGATGCCGTCGCGGGCGACCAGCAGCTCAACGTCCGCGGCATCCGGAAAGACAACGCGCACTTTGAGGCCGTAGCGCAGTTCGCTTGCGTCCAGTGTCTCGAGCGTCTCGGGGAAGTGCCGTCCGGTATCGAGCGTGAACACGTCGAAGGTGCGCTCGGTCGCGGCGATTCCATGCAGGACGGCCTGGTCCTCAAGACCGAGGCTGGTAGAAAAAGTGACCCGCCCCGGAATTGCGTCGGCAATCGCCAAAAGACGCTTTTCCAGACTGTCGAGCTCGGAAAGCGTCTGGTCGAGCTGTCGCGCAAGCTCTTCGCCGGCCGCGGGCTCAGAATGCACCGCCTCCGCCCCGGCCGAGCGACCGGCGCGTGCCCGAACATTTGCCTTGGTCATGAAATCCTCCGATCCCCCGGAACCTAATGAAATGGCGTTCTTAAATAAAGGGGATCTGAGAAATAAGAATAGGATGTCATTCCATATCGACAACAATAGAGAAAAATTGTTGCGCCACAGCCAACCAGGGGAACGTTTTCTTGCAGAGCAGCATGTGCAGCGCCAGCCTTTGCTTTTTTAGGGACCGAACGCGCAACTTTACCAAGCGCCACGTCTACCAAGTGCCCGTGTTTGGCATGGAGGCCCAAGGCTCTGCTTGTGCGAGCGATGCCCCCTTCTGCAGCAGCTCGATGGAGATCTGGTCTGGCGAGCGGATGAACGCCATACGTCCATCTCGCGGCGGGCGCAGGATCGTCACTCCGCCTGCCGCGAGCTTCGCGCATGTCGCATAGATATCGTCCACCTCGAACGCCAGGTGCCCGAAATTGCGGGCCGAGCCGTAATCCTCGGGATCCCAATTGTAGGTGAGCTCGAGGAGAGGCGCCCACTCGTCGGCCGCACGCGCCTGATCCAACGGCGCCGCCAGGAAGACTAGCGTGAAGCGCCCCGCCCGATTTTCGACCCGCCGGATTTCAACCAGACCGAGCAGTCCCGTGTAGAAGGCGAGGCTCGCCTCGAGGTCGCGAACGCGGACCATGGAATGGAGGAATCTCATCTCGCCACCCTATTGTTGCAGAATAGACACGAAGAACACAGGCAGAACATCGGCAGCGGACTTCTCCAAGTTGGCGGGATCGCTCGGATTTCAATCTTATTCCATTTCCATCGAGTTATCCCCAGCCCGGAGGGGCACCGTCGGCGAGCCATCAATTCGCCTCCGGATCGGAGCCGAATGCCCTGGTCACGGGGCTTCGCGAGAGCGAATCACCCCCTGGGCCGGAGGGGTGCTCGGACCCGCAAAAGCCCAGTTGACAACAGGTTCGGTTCATCTGTTCCGGGAGCATAGAAGAAAATTTCCGCAGCATTGGAATACTAATAAATGGTAAACGAACTCAGTGATTTAGAAACCAGCACTCATGTGGACATGCCTTGCGCCGATGCGCCCGAGAAGTCTCGTCCGGGGGCCGGGGGCTAGCCTCGATCACTTGAGGTGGTATTCTTCGGATCGTTGCGGAAGACATGCACGCGGTCGATGTAGAGGGCAGAGGCCGCACCGCTGTCGAAGTGACGTATAAGTTCAACGTAGGCCGTGAATATCGGCCAAGTAAGGCGGGGTAAAATACGATGGGGGATTCCAAGCTACCTCCGGAGTTTCCGGGCGGCGGAGTATTGGCTGAAGGCGAGCTCGAGCGCCTGGAAGAGGGTGGTCTCGAGGTCTTCGAGATCGCTGGAATCATTAAGTGGTTTGACGTCGCGAAGGGATACGGATTCATCGTTCCCGACAATGGTCTTGCCGATGTGCTGCTGCACGTCACGTGCCTCCGGGCCGGCGGCTATCAGACCGCCTACGAAGGGGCCCGCATCCACTGCCAGGTCCTTCGCCGTCCGAAGGGCATGCAGGCCTTCCGCATCCTCTCCATGGACGAATCGACCGCGATCCACCCCTCGCTCCTGCCCCAAAGGACACACGTCCACGTACAACCAGAGAGCGACTGGGAGCGCGTGATCGTCAAGTGGTTCAACAGGGTGCGCGGTTTCGGCTTCCTGACCAAGGGCGAGGGCACGCCAGACATCTTCGTCCACATGGAAACGCTGCGCCGCTTCGGCTTCACCGAGCTGCGCCCCGGTCAGATGGTCCAGGTTCGCTGGGGCATGGGCTCAAAGGGTTGCATGGCCGCTGAGCTGAAGCCGGACGGCTCGACCACGGGCATCACGTCGCCCCACTGACGTGTCCATTGATCGGCGCCGGCGTCCGTGATGATGTCGGGCAGCGATCGATAGGGATGTACCGATGCGGGATGTACGCTATTCGAGGAGGGCTGCCGTTGGGGTGGCCCTTCTGCATTTTTCGGCAGCCCTGACGGGAGCTGTGGTCCGCTCCGACGCGGCCCTCGCCGAATCGTCGGCCGCAGCAAGCAAGGCCGCCCAGGAGGAACGCCTGGAGCTCGTCACCGCCAGCGGCGTCCATGCCCTCGACGTCGAGGTCGCGGCAACGCCGGAGAAGCAGGCCTACGGCCTCATGTACCGGACCAGTTTGCCGGAAACCAAAGGTATGCTGTTCCCGCATAAGCAGCCCACCGAGCTCACCATGTGGATGCGCAATACCTACATCCCGCTCGATATGGTGTTCATCCGCGCCGACGGCACCGTCCATCGCATCGAAGCACGCACCGAGCCTTTGTCGGAGCGGGTCATCGCCTCCGAAGGGCCAGTGACGGCGGTGCTCGAAATCGCCGGTGGTGCAGCCGAGCGCATGGGGTTGAAGCCTGGCGACAAGGTACGCCATCCGGCCTTCGGCACGGCTCCCGCGCAATAGCGCGTCTTTTCATGAGAGAAAGCGAGGGTAGCGCGGACGGCAAAGCCGCCGCGCTAGGGCCCGCGTGGGCTCAGCAGGTCGACGCGCCGTTACCGTACGGGTAGCCGATCTTCCGGCGCGGCGCGGGTCCGCCGAGAAACTCCGCATCCAGCTGGTGGTCGGTCGGAATGCTCTCGTCGGTGAGCACGCGGCGGCGCCCGACAATATCGTCGATCTTGAGCTGATGCTGGAGGCACAACGCGACGAGTGCGGCCTGCGTTCGGTTCGAGCAGGAGAGTGCGTGCAGGATCTGAGTCATATGGGACTTGATCGAGCTTTCGGTCAGACCGAGTGCGGCGCCGATCACCTTGTTCTGATGCCCGAGGGCGAGAAGGAACAGGATTCGCTTCTGCTGCGAGGTGAGGTTGCGCGCGGCGATGAGAACGTTGTGGTTTTGCTCGAGGTGCGTCATTCAGGCTTCCTTTGCGGACGGCGCGCTCAACAAGTGTGCGTGTGTGCGCGCGATGCGATTGCCTCGGGCCCGAGGGCCCTGTTGCAAATAAAAAGAGGGCCGCGCGATTGGGAAAACGCTGCCCTCCAGTAGTGCCGTTCGGCCAAACGCATCGGCGAAAAAGTAAGGGAGCACCCGGCAACCTCCGGAGGAGGACAAGCAGCCAAATGCTCCCTTACATCCCCCAGCCTAGAAGAAGATCGCGCCGCCGAGGGCGTAGATGTGCAGATCCTCGAAGTCCTCGGTTCCGGAGACGCCGTTAGCGGTGAAGTCGAGG
>NZ_CADEFI010000022.1 GCF_902826555.1 uncultured Hyphomicrobium sp. | reverse complement strand
GGCGCACGGCATCGGCACCAGCGAGGTCGAGCACGTGCTCGCCACGCAGACGCTGGTGCAGAAGAAGGCCAAGAACATGCGCGTCACGGTGGACGGGAAGCTGCCCGCGCACGTGACGGCGAAGGATATCATTCTCGCCATCATTGGCGAGATCGGCACTGCAGGCGGCACGGGCTCGGTCATCGAGTATGCGGGTGAAGCGATCCGCGGGCTTTCGATGGAAGGCCGCATGACCGTCTGCAACATGTCGATCGAGGGTGGCGCACGCGCTGGAATGATCGCTCCCGACGAGAAGACCTATGCCTTCATCAAAGGTCGCCCCAAGGCGCCCAAGGGGGCAGCGTGGGACGCGGCGCTCAAGTATTGGGAGACGCTGGCTACGGACGAGGGCGCACATTTCGATCGCGAGGTCAGGCTCGACGCTGCCAAGCTGCCGCCGATCGTCTCGTGGGGCACGAGTCCCGAGGACGTGGTGTCGATCGCCGGCGTGGTTCCGAACCCTTCGGAGGTCGTGGACGAGAACAAGCGCGCCTCCATGGTGCGCGCGCTCGACTACATGGGCCTCACGCCCGGCACGAAGATCACGGACATTCCGCTCGACGTGGTCTGGATCGGCTCATGCACCAACGGGCGCATGGAGGATCTGCGCGAGGTGGCGAAGATTGTGGAAGGCCGCAAGATCTCGGATCGGCTCGCCTATGCGATGATCGTGCCTGGATCCGGCCTCGTGAAGGAGCAGGCGGAAGCCGAGGGGCTGGACAGGATCTTCAAGGATGCCGGCTTCGAGTGGCGTGAACCCGGCTGCTCAATGTGCCTCGGCATGAATCCGGACCAGCTTAAGCCCGGTCAGCGCTGTGCTTCGACCTCGAACCGCAACTTCGAGGGCCGGCAGGGCTACAAGGGGCGTACGCATCTCGTTTCGCCGGCGATGGCGGCCGTGGCGGCGCTCAGTGGCCATTTCGTCGATATCCGCGGCTGGCAGAACTAGCGATGAGCGCTTCGGACCGCTTGGCTCCGAGGCGCGTTCGCCATGGCCCTTGAACGGGCGCCCCCGAAGCGCCTATTTCTCCCGTTCGCGATCAACTCGGCGGGAGAGCACGGCATGGCGGGCGCGACGGACTGGAAATCGGCGACACCGCCAACGCTCGCCGACTTCGAGGTCATGGCATCGTCCGCCTGGGGCCGGATCGAGCCCGAGTTCCGCGACGTCTGCGGCGATCTCGTGATCCGGATCGAGGATTTTGCGCTCGACGAGGTCCTGGATGAGCTCGGAATCGACAGTCCCTTCGACCTCATGGGGCTTTACCAGGGTCTGAGCCTCGACAAGAAAAGCGTGCTCGATGCTCCGCGCGAGCCGGACATGGTGTTTCTCTATCGCCGGGCCATTCTGGACTACTGGACCGAGAGTGGCGAGCCGTTAGGGGACATCATTGCGCACGTGCTCGTGCATGAGATCGGCCATCATTTCGGCTTCTCCGACGACGACATGGAGGAGATCGAGGATCAGGCGTCGCAGTGAATGGCCGGCGGGTCCGCCCGCCGGGGCTCGCCGCGGTATCTGGGACACACTCATATCGTTGTCGCGGTCGGGGTTTATGCCTGAGTGAATGTTAACTTTTGCAGGCGATGTTGATCCTGCTAGGGTCACTCAGGTTCGATGGGACCGCGGAACGACCCTAGCTCGTTGCTTTGTCGTGCTTCTTCGGGTTCGGTCATGGGCATGGCCCAGCTATGACCGGTTCCCAGTGTTCGGGAAGCACTCTAGGGTTTCTCCGGGGCGCGTGCGGTGTCGCGTAGAGGTGCTCATTTGACGACGGTTTGCCGTCCGGTCATTCAATTCCTTTGCCGGTCTTTGCTGGGCATCGGCCTCGCGGTGCTTCTGCTTGCGCCGCGTATGGCCTATGCGGACGACGTGCCCACTCCCGAAGAGTACGCCGAGCATGTGGGCGGCGATGCCCACGTGCTGCCTCCGGGCGAGCTCACCCTCGACGGGCGCAAGCAGGTTTGCGGCCAGCGACCGACCGTGATCGACAGTCAGCTCGACGACTATGGCGCGGCCTATCCCGGCTTTCTGATCCTCAACCCGAGGCTGCTGGCCAAGGTGTCGACGTCGGTCAAGCTCTGGATCTTCGCACATGAGTGCGGGCATCAGTTCCGTGGTCCCGACGAGGAGACGGCCGATTGCTTTGCGGTCCAGCGTGGACGCCGCCAAGGTTGGCTGAACGAGAGCGGCCTCGAGGAGATCTGCGCGTTCATCGCACCGGCCAAGGGCGACAGCATGCATTTCGCGGGCTCGCATCGCTGCGAGTACATGCGGAAGTGCTTTGCCGATCCGGCTATCCGCTAGGCGGCTTTTGCGAGGTAATTGTCCCCGCTCTTACGGCGCAGGCTAGCATCGGCAAGCCAGATATTGGGCCGGCCGTTTGCCATGTCTTTGTTGGATACCCCGAAACGGCTGCTTTCGATCGCCGAGACGGTTCATCGCTGGGCCGGAGCGCTTGCCGCCATGGACCGGACGCGGCGCGCCAAGGTGGCCCGCTACGCCGAGGCCATCGCGGAGACCTTGGGCCGTGCCGCCCGTCACGCGGTGAGATTGGCGGCGGCACCGGCCGATAAAGCGGCGCATCGGGGGCTTACCCGCGAGTTCGGGCGGATTTCGGGGTATCTGGAGACCCTGGTGGGCGTGCTTCAGCACCATCTTGACGGACGAAAGCTTGCTGGCGTTAAAAGGCGTCTGGAGCAGCTCGGCCCCCGCGGGGCGTTGGCCGGGCCGGAGGCACCGGCGGCCAAGATCCGCGTCGACCGGTTGCTCGCTGCAGAAGGCTACTTCCGCGCGCTGGCCGATGCCTTGCGCGCCTGAAATTCAGGACACCACATGCAGAAGTTCATCAAGCTTACGGGCGTCGCAGCTCCCTTTCCGCTCCGGAATGTGGACACGGACATGATCATCCCGAAGCAATTTCTGAAGACGATCAAGCGCACGGGGCTCGGCAAAGCCCTGTTCTACGAGCTGCGCTACGATCAGAGCGGAAACGAGAACCCGGACTTCGTGCTCAACAAGCCGGCCTACAGGAGCGCGGAAATCCTCGTCGCGGGGGAGAACTTCGGCTGCGGCTCCTCGCGCGAGCACGCGCCCTGGGCGCTGCTCGACTTCGGATTCCGCTGCGTCATCGCTCCGGATTTCGCCGATATTTTCTTCAATAACTGCTTCCAGAACGGCATTCTGGCCATCAAGCTTCCGCAGGAGCAGGTGGACAAGCTCATGGACGACGCGGGCCGCGGCGCCAATGCAACGCTCTCCATCGACCTCGAGGCCCAGGAAATTCGCGGGCCCGACGGTGGTGTCATCCGTTTCGACATCGATCCGTTTCGCAAGCACTGCCTGCTCAACGGCTTGGACAACATCGGCCTGACGCTGGAAAAGGAAAAGGCGATCAAGGAATTCGAGGCACGGGATGCCGACGCGCGGCCATGGGCGTAGTCGCCTGATTAGATGACGTCCCCGTGCGCTCGCACGACCACACGATGGGCGGAATCGCGGCCGTGCAATTGCGACGCACCCGGCGAATGTGTTAGTTGCCGAAGTGATTTTTCCGCATTTGGCAGGATATCCATGCGAGCCGGATTTCTCTCTGCCGCACTGTCGGCGCTGACGCTTCTTCTTGCCGGGGCCGCTTTCGCCGGCCCTGCACTCGTGTTCGATCCGTCCGACGGCAAGGTGCTCTATGCCGAGGATGCGGACGACCAATGGCATCCGGCGTCGCTCACCAAAATCATGACGGCCTATCTGACGTTCGAGGCCCTGAAGAGCGGCAAGCTCACGCTGGAGCAGCGCATTCCCTATAGCGAGCAGGCGATGATGCAGCCGCCGAGCAAGCTTGGCCTGCATCCGACGGCCACGCTCACGGTCGATCAGGCGCTCAAGGCGCTGATCATCAAGTCCGCGAACGATGTGGCGGTCATGCTTGCCGAAGCGGTCAGCGGCTCGCAGCCCGAGTTCGTGGCGCGCATGAACCAAACGGCGCAACGTCTCGGCATGACGCGCACCATCTTCGTCAATCCGAACGGGCTGCCGGCACCCGAGCAGGTGACGACGGCGCGCGATCTCGGGAAGCTCGCGAGGGCGGCGATCAAGAATTATCCCGAGCACATTCCCTACTGGTCCATGTTCAACGCCAAGATCGGCAAGATCTTCATCGGCTCGCACAACGGGCTTCTGCGCACCTTCGAGGGCGCGGACGGCATGAAGACCGGCTTCATCTGCGATTCCGGGTTCAACGTGGTTGCGAGCGCGACGCGTGACGGGCGGCAGATCATGGCGGTGGTGCTCGGCGAGGCGACCGGCGGGAAACGCACGGTGCGTGCGGCAACGCTGCTCGAGCACGGCTTCCAAAGCTACGGCTGGAAGCAGCTCTTCAATCATTCGCAGAGCCTCGACACGATGCCCATCGCGGCCGACGCCAAGGCGGTGACCAGCGTGCGCAAAGCGGTGCTTTCGTTCGAGTGCGGCACCGGCGTCCGGCGCAAGCGGCCTGCCAAGGGCAAGGGCGTCAAGAAGAAGCAGCGAGCCGCCGACGCGCCGATCGAGCAGCACCAAGGCGCGCCGTCGCAAAAGACCAAGATGGCGTCGGATCCGGCGGGGACTGCAAACTGACGCCAGGCTCGCTGCGCGGCGGCTGTTAACACTTGGGCTGCCCTGCCCGCTCATGTCAGGCTGGGACAGCGATTGCCATTCCGGGCCCGGGCTTTCCGCCAAAATGGGACGCCAGCTGCGGGGTCAGGCGCGATTCAAAGGAAATTGCCGCCAGAATTTGCGGTTTCGGCGCCCGGTTGGGTTTGGCTTCGATCTTGCTCCTTGGGGTGCGTACCCTACTCCGAGGATGAGATGCCCCGCTCGCGCCGCAAGAACGAAACCATGTCCACCCTGCAGGATGCCGAGCTGATGGCCGTCGTGCTCGAAGGCCGGCATGGGGTGTTGGCCGCCGAGGTGGCGGAGTTCTTCGCGCTGCTGCATTCTCAGCTCGGTGACGATAGCCGCTCGAAAGCCTGGGGCGGTGTCGCGCGCACGGTGCGCAAGCGCAGCCAAGACCGCCAGTACGCCGCCTAGGACCTGCGGCTCCGACGACAGCCCAAATTCGCAACGCACACCGCTTGGCGTAAGCCCGCATGTTGGCGAGATATTTCGCCAACGGTCAGGGTAAGAAACCAGCGTTGCGCGGAGGGCGGAATCCGTGCGCTGAGGGCGCGGGCGAATATTGCCGCTTGCCCCTCGCCATGCGAGACTCCCCATATGTCGCCCAGTCCGTTGGGCGAGCCGAAGCAACGGTGCGTTGCGTGTGCTTCCGGGTCGCGTTCCGGCGCGCGTTCGTCTATGAACGTCCGCTGGCGTGAGGCGGTGCGCATAGCCCAGCTTCGCGAGGCGAGGGGTAGAGAATGTCGTCGATCGAGCTTCCGCTGCCCAATCAGGATATCGTCGCAAGACGAAGCGAGATCGTGCGCGACCTCACCGAGATCTGCGGGGCCGATGCGGTGATCTTCGACGAGGACGGGCGGCGCGCGTTCGAGACGGACGCGCTCACGGCCTATCGGCGCATGCCACTCGCGGTCGTGCTGCCGTCGTCGACGGAAGCCGTTTCGGAGGTGCTGAGATACGCCAAGGCGAACGGCATTCGCGTGGTGCCGCGCGGCGCGGGAACCTCGCTTTGCGGCGGAGCGCTGCCGCTCGAGGACGCGATCGTGATCGGCGTCTCGAAAATGAACCGCGTGCTCGAGATCGACTTTCACAATCGCTTTGCGCGCGTCGAAGCCGGGATCACCAACCTGGCGATCTCCGGGGCCGTGGCGCCGGAAGGTTTCTTCTATGCTCCGGATCCATCGAGCCAGCTCGCCTGCACGCTCGCCGGCAACCTGGCCATGAATTCGGGCGGCGCGCATTGCCTCAAGTACGGCGTGACGACCAATAACGTGCTTGGTGTCAAGATGGTGACGATGGACGGGGAGATCGTCGAGATCGGCGGCGCGCATCTCGACGCCGAGGGATACGATCTTCTGGCGCTCATCGTGGGATCGGAAGGGCAGTTCGGAATCATCACCGAGGCGACGGTGCGCATCCTGCGCGCCGCGGAGGGCGCCCGGCCGATGATGATCGGTTTCGAATCCTCGGCGAAGGCCGGCATCTGCGTGGCGCGCATCATCGGCTCAGGCATCATTCCGGTGGCGATCGAGTTCATGGACCGGCCTGCCATCGAGGTGTGCGAGGCCTTCGCCAAGGCCGGCTATCCGACCAACGTGGACGCGCTCTTGATCATCGAGGTCGAGGGGTCGGAGCAGGAGATTGCCGACAGGCTGGCCTACATCGCCTCGATCGCGCACGAACTCAATCCGCTGGCACTGGTCGTCAGCGGGTCGGAGGAGCAGAGCGCCAAGATCTGGAAGGGCCGGAAATCCGCGTTCGGGGCCATCGGGCGGATCTCGGACTACTATTGCATGGACGGCACGATCCCACTGGCGCACCTGCCGCACGTGCTGGATCAGATCGCCGAGATCTGCCGCACGTACGGGTTGCGGGTGGCCAACATCTTCCATGCCGGAGACGGCAACTTGCATCCGCTGGTGATGTACGACGCCAACAAGCCGGGAGAGACGGAGAAAGCCGAAGCGGCGGGTGCGGAGATCCTCAAGCTATGTGTTTCCGTCGGAGGGTGCCTCACCGGCGAGCACGGTGTCGGCATCGAAAAGCGGGACCTGATGCGGGCGCAATTCACGGATGACGACATGGCGGTGCAGCTCAGGATCAAGTCCGTGTTCGATCCCGACTGGCTGCTCAACTTCGGCAAGGTGTTTCCTCTCGATGTGATCGAGGCGGCCATGGCCCGAACGGCTAGATCGGCGGATCAGGTCGATCCGGCCGAGGCGGCATGATCTGTCTCGAAAGGTGGGACGAATGAACGACATCATGCGGCCCGCGACGGAGTGGGAGCTGAAAAGCATGATGATGGCGCTTGCCGAGCGCGGGATCTCCGTCGAGATCCTCGGTGCGGGCTCGAAACGCGGCGTCGGCCGACCCGTCATGGCGCCGGTTGCGCTGACGACGGGTGCCATGCGCGGCATCTCGCTCTACGAGCCGGCCGAGCTGGTCATGAGCGCACGGGCGGGCACGCCGCTTTCGCAGATTGAAGTCGAGCTGGCGTCGCGCGGTCAGATGCTGCCGTTCGAGCCCATCGATCTCGGGCCGGCGCTTGGGACGGACGCCGGATTGCAGACCATCGGCGCGGTGTTCGCTGCCAATCTCTCGGGCTCACGGCGCATCTCGGGCGGCGCGGCGCGCGACTACCTTCTCGGCGTGCGGGCTGTCAACGGCCACGGCGAGATCTTCAAGTCGGGCGGCCGCGTGATGAAGAATGTCACCGGCTACGACGTGGCGCGGGGGCTTGCCGGAAGCTGGGGAACGCTGGCCGTGCTTTCGGAGGTCACTTTCAAGGTGCTGCCGCTTCCGGACGACGTGTTGACGCTCGTCTACCCGGACCTGACGGATGATCTGGCCGTCGAGCTGATGAGCCTCGCCATGACGCAGCCCTACGAAGTCTCCGGCACCGTGCATCTTTCGCCGACGCTCGTGAAACGGCTCAAGCACAAGGGGCTTGCCAAGGAAACGCGCTCGCTCACGGCGCTCAGGCTCGAGAACTTCACGCGCTCGATCACCTACCGGAAGCAGAAGCTGCGCGACGTGCTGTCGGCCTATGGCGCGCCGCTCGAGCTCGAGCTCGAAAGCTCGCTCGAATTCTGGAGCGAGGTCAGGCGGCTGTCGTTCTTCCCCGCCAATGGAACGCACTTGTGGCGGATTTCGACGACGCCGTCCATGGCGGCCTCGCTCGTGTCCTCGGTGCGGCGGCACATGAAGGTGGAACCCTTCTACGACTGGTCGGGCGGACTGATCTGGCTCGAGACGCCGGCTTCGGCAGATGCCGGCAGTGCCGACATCCGCCGTGCGGTGGCCACGCATGGCGGTCATGCAACGCTGATCCGTGCGGACGAAGCCGTGCGCCGGACGGTGGAAGTGTTTCAGCCGCTCGGGCCGGCGGTCGATCGGATCACACGCGGAATAAAGCACGCGTTCGATCCGATGCGCCTGCTCAATCCCGGGCGCATGTACGCTACCATGTGAGACCTATCCGGGCGGCTCCGTCCGCCTTGCGAGAAAAGAGCACCGATGCAGACCAACTTTGCGCCCGAGCAGCTCAACAATCCGCGCGTCGCCGATGCCGACCGGATCCTGAAGCGCTGCGTGCATTGCGGTCTCTGCACGGCCGTGTGCTCGACCTATGTCGTGCTAGGCGACGAGCGCGATAGCCCGCGCGGGCGCATCTATCTGATCAAGGACATGCTGGAGCGCGGTCAGGAGCACGCGCCGACGCAGCAGGTGCGCCATCATCTGGACCGTTGCCTGACATGCCTCTCATGCATGACGACGTGTCCGAGCGGGGTCGACTACATGCATCTTGTGGATGCGGCGCGTGCGGAGATCGAGGAGAAAACGACGCGAAGCTTCAAGGAGCGGGCGCTGCGCCGGCTTCTTGC
The DNA here is from genome assembly GCF_902826555.1 of uncultured Hyphomicrobium sp. Taxonomy (GTDB): domain Bacteria; phylum Pseudomonadota; class Alphaproteobacteria; order Rhizobiales; family Hyphomicrobiaceae; genus Hyphomicrobium_C. The sequence goes on along the minus strand of NZ_CADEFI010000022.1, from coordinate 46,025 downwards.
GTTCGTCATTCCGTTCCCCAGGCGTTTTCGCCTCGCCCTCAAGGCCGTTCCGCTTGCGCGTCCGTTCGTGCCGCTCCTGCAACGTCTCGGCTTGAAGGAGCTTGCGGCCATGCTGTCGCTGGCGCCGGCTTCGATCGTAACCCGTGAGGGGCGCTTTACGGGCGCGGGCACGGCGGTGACGCACAGCGAGCGACGGGCGCGCGTGGTGCTCATGACCGGGTGCGCGCAGCAGGTGCTGCGCCCGGATATCAACGACGCGACGATCCGGCTTCTGGCGAGGCGCGGCGTCGATGTCATCGTCGCGCACGGCGCGGGCTGTTGCGGCGCCATCGTGCAGCACATGGGACAGGAAACGGAAGCGAAGCGCTTCGCACGACGCAACATCGAGGTGTGGTTCAAGGAAATCGCGCGCGGCGAGATCGACGCAATTATCGTCAATGCGTCGGGCTGCGGTACGATGGTCAAGGACTACGGCCACATGTTCCGCCGCGAGCCGGCCTTCGCGGATCGCGCCGAGACGGTGTCAGGCCTCACGAAGGACGTGTCGGAATTCCTGCACGAGTATCAGCTCGGCGCGCCCGAGCGCTGGAGCTCGGTGCGTGTGGCGTATCATTCGGCCTGCTCGCTCCAGCACGGCCAGCGCATCCACGACGAGCCGCGAGCGCTGTTGAAGCAGGCCGGGTTTGCGGTCGTGGATGTGCCCGAAGGTCACATTTGCTGCGGATCGGCCGGGACCTACAATATTCTACAGCCGGAGATCGCGGGCCAGCTCAAGAAGCGCAAGCTCGAGAATATCCGATCGACGCGGGCCGACGTGGTTGCAGCCGGTAATATCGGTTGCATTACGCAGCTCAATACCGGGTTCGACACTCCGGTCGTGCATACGGTCGAGCTGCTGGACTGGGCGTACGGCGGGCCTACGCCGGCCGGTCTCGAACATCTCGCCGCGTTCGTGACCGATGTGCCGAAGCCGAAAAGGCAGATCGAAGATTATATCGAGACTTGATCCTATTTTCGTCCTGCGCCCGCCACCGGGTGCGTCCAGGGGGCTTTCCTGCCTTATTGAAATCGCGGGAGGATCCCGGCTTTTTCTTTTGTCGCGCCCGTTTGCCGGAAAACCGCTTCATAATTCTCGGGAAGCGTTCTAGATCACCCGCCGATGACCCAACTCGATCCACAGGACGATGAGCTCTCACGCTGCGACCGGCGGGAGGACGGCGGTCCGTTCGACATCATTGGCGACGTGCACGGGTGTGCGGCGGAGCTCGAGGCGCTGCTTGGGCGGCTCGGCTATGCGGTGGCGTGGAGCGGGGCGCCGGGGGCCGTCCGTGTCGAGGTGACGCCGCCGGCCGGGCGGCGCGCGGTCTTCGTCGGTGACCTCGTCGACCGCGGGCCGCGGGCCCCTGACGTGCTCAGGATTGTGATGAGCATGGTGGAGTCGGGTGCGGCCTTGGCGGTGCCGGGCAACCATGACGTGAAGTTTCAGCGCTGGCTCGACGGCAAGGACGTGAAGCCGTCCCATGGACTCGACCGTACGATCGCGCAGATGGAGCCGGAGCCGAAGGCGTTCCGCTTGGCGGTGCGCAATTTTCTCAAAGGTCTTCCCATCTACCTGTGGTTCGATGGCGGGACACTCGCCGTCGCGCACGCGGGCATCAAGGAGGAGATGCTGGGGCGCGTGTCGGGCGAGGTGCGCCGTTTCTGTCTCTACGGCGAAACTTCCGGAGAGACGGACAAGTTCGGATTGCCGATCCGCTATCATTGGGCGGCGGAATACCGCGGGCGCCCCGTGATCGTCTACGGGCATACGCCTGTGCCGGACGCGGATTGGGTCAACAATACCATCTGCATCGATACCGGCTGCTGCTTCGGCGGCAAGCTTACGGCCCTGCGCTGGCCGGAGCGGGAGATCGTGACGGTTGCCGCAGCGGACATCTACACAATGCCGGTGCGCCCGTTCGGCCATCCGCCGCCGCGGCCGGGGGTGGTTGTCTAGACGGCGCGCGCTTCATGTGAGGTCGGCCCGATTCGAAGACGCCGAGACCCGCTCAGTTCGTGGATGCGGAGGCTTTGGCCGTTGCGTTCTTGGATTTCTCGGTCTTGTCAGTCTTGTCGGCTTTCCCGGTCTTCTCCGCCTTCTCCGTCTTCTCAGGCTTGGGCGGCTCCGGCGCGGCGGTGGTCGCCGTGACATCCTTTTCAGGCGCGGCATTCTTGCTGGTGTCGACAAGCTCCTTGGGCACGGTCGGAGGTACGTTGCCGCCTGCCGTGAGCACCGCCTTGCAGTCGGCCGGTAGGTCGGCCAGCGTCATCTCCGGCTTCGGTTTTGCCGGCTTCACGGGGTGTGTCGGCTCGGCCGTCGGCGGCTGCTTCGGCTTCGGCGCGACGCGTTTCAGCCAGTCCGTCAGCTCGGCGCCGCAGCCGTCGTCGCCAGGAACCGGCGGTTGATGCTGGCAGTTGGACGAACCCGACGGGCAACCGATGCGCAGGTGAAAATGGTAGTAGTGCCCGAAGTAGGGCCGCACCTTGCTGAGCCAGGCCTTTTCTTTGCCCGCTGCTTCGCACAGAGCCTTCTTGATGGCGGGGTGAACGAGGATGCGCTCGACCTTGGAATACGAGGCGGCGCGCTTGATCAGCTTCACCTGGCCTTCGCCCCAGACCTTCTGGTCGACCTCGCCGGCGTTTTTCAGCATCGACACGGCCGACATGTCCTCGCGCTCGCGCTTGGTCAGAGTGCGATCCGGCATGGGGGTGAGCCAGATGTCCACGTCGAGACCGACCTGGTGGCTGGCGTGGCCCGAGATCATGGGACCGCCGCGCGGCTGAGACATGTCGCCGACCAGAAGCCCGGACCATTCCTTTTTCTCGGTGGTCTCGCGGGCCAGGCGCTCGATGAGGGTGACGAGATCCGGGTGGCCCCAGTTGCGATTGCGCGACAGGCGCATGACCTGCCAGCCCGGGCCGTTGATCTCGATGGGCTTGCCGCCGGCGAGGCAGCCTCGCGAGTAGAATCCCACGGCGCGGGCGGCGAGGGGTGCTGCCGATTTTACCGAGCCGAAAAGCTGCTTGGCGGCAAGCGCGGGCTTCTTGGGCTTGTCGGCGTCCTTCTTGGCGGCCTTGGTGTCGGTGGCCTTATCGGTCTTCCCGGCGGGTGCTGCGGCTTTCGGAGGATCGCTGTCCTCGGAGGGAGCGGGCGTTTCCTTGCTCGCGGCCGGCTCGGCGGCTTTCGCGGGTGTTTCGGTGGTCGCCGGACGGGCGGCCGGCTGAGGCAGGGGCGGAACCACGGTTTCCTTTGCGGCCTGCTGTGCTGCCGCTTCGGCCGCCGCTGTGGCCGGTCCTTGCCAGGAGTGGGCAGGCTCGCTGGGGCCCGGGCCCGACGCAGGCGTATCCTCGGCCGCGCGCGTGCCGGATGTCACGGCCAGCGGCACGAACATCCACGCGAGGATCAGTCCTGTGCAAATGCGTCGGGCGAATGCCATGAGTCCCCGCAGCAAATCAGTTGGCGCATCTTAGCGCAGCGCGGGGCTAAATTGCGACCTCAGACCCCTGATAAACGGCGAACCGGGTTCAATTCGCCTGACGAGGAATGGACATGACGGTCTTTCTGACGGCGGGGCCCGTGCGTGCAAGGACATGTCTGATCCTCGCGCCCGGAGCCGGAGCGCCGGCAACGAGCCCGTGGATGGAGCGCGTCTCGGATCTCTTGTCGGATGCGGGACTGCGTGTCCTGCGCTTCGATTTCGCCTACATGGCCGCGCGGGCGGCCGGCGTGCGACGCCCGCCGTCCCGGGCGGAGGCGCTGGTGTCAGAGTACGAAGCGGCGGTCGAGGCCGCTCGCGCGGAGCTGCGCTCGGGGCAGCGGCTCGTGGTGGGCGGGAAGTCGCTCGGTGGGCGCGTTGCGAGCCTCGCCGCGCAATCGCTTTTTGATCGGCGGCAGATCTCGGGGCTGGTGTGCCTCGGTTATCCGTTCCACCCGCCGGAGAAGCCGGAGCAACTTCGGACCCGGCATCTCGCAGCGCTCACGTGTCCGACGCTCATCCTGCAAGGCGAACGCGATCCGTTCGGCGTCCCGTCCGAGGTTGCGGGCTATGGGCTCGCTCCGGCCATTGCCGTGCATTGGCTGCGGGATGGGGACCACGATCTCAAGCCACGCAAGAGCTCCGGCGCGACGCTGGAGTCGAACCTGTCCGAGGCCGTGGGAACGATTGTCGGGTTTGCGGATGGGCTCGATCAGCCGCGCTGATTACGGGCGCGGGCGCCTCGCTCGAGGGCGATGCAGGCGTCCCTGTCGATGCCGAGTGCGTCGGCGAGAAGCCGCATGAAGTGCGTTTCGTCGGCATGCACGGAAAGGTCCGAGGCCGCAACCTCGGCGCAGAGCACGTAGGCGGTCTCGCTGAGGCGCGGCGGGAGGCTCTCCTTGATGACGGCGAGCACGCTGGCGATGCCGTTCGGCTTGCGAAGGATGCTGCCGCACTGCTGGGCGGTCTCAGCAAGCCAGTCGCGGGTGAAGGCGTGGAACGGGGGCAGCTCGCGCACTATGGAGCCGATGCGGTCCAGCTCCTCTGTGGTGATGGTGCGGTCGGCGGCAGAGACCGTGATCATGGCAAAGATCAGCGCTTCGGGCGCCGAGATGCGTTCAGACATTTTTCGATCGGTCCTCAGTGAAGCACGGAATTGGGTGTGTTGCGTCTCCACGGCGCATTCAAGGCAGCGAGAGCGCGCCGAGCGCTTCCAACAGGGCGTTGTCGAACTCCGCCGGGTACTCGATGTGGGGAGCGTGGCCGAGCTTTGGAAAGGTGATCAGGCGCGCATTCGGAATGCGCTCGGCGGCCTCGCGCGCGAGCTTCGGGTAGTTGCCGAGCGTCCGCGCGAGGTCCGGTGGGGTGCGATTCTTGCCGATCGCCGTGGTGTCGCGCTCGCCGATCATCAGCACGGTCGGAACGGCAAGGCGAGGCAACTCGTGCACGACGGGCTGGGTGAAGATCATGTCGGACGCGCGTGCTTGTGCGAGGGCCACGCTTTCGCGGTCGGGACCTGCATACATGGACGCCAGCATGTCGACCCAGCGGTCGAATTCCGGCCGCCATCGGCCGTCGTAGTAGGTGGCCTGCTGGTACGTCTTGATGCGTGCGGCGTCCGTCGCGCGCTCGCCCTCGAGCAGGAGGTCGATTGTCATGCCCGGCACGCCTTTGGCGCTCCAGTCCTCGAGGCCGATGGGGTTGACGAGCACGAGCGCCGATGTCTCGGCCGGGAAGCTCAATGCGTAACGCATCGCCAGCATACCGCCCATGGAATGACCGATCAGGATCGGCCGCTCTACCCCGATGGTCTTCAACAGGTCGCGGGTGTTCGCTGCGAGCTGGTAGAAGCTCATTTGATATGTGGCGGGCTTAGTGGATTTGCAGAAGCCGATCTGGTCCGGGGTGACGACGCGGTATCCCGCGGCGGCCAAAGGCGCGATTGAGCTCTCCCAAGTCGCGGCGCAGAAATTCTTGCCGTGGAGCAGAATGACCGTCCGGCCGTTGGGTGGGGACGTGGGCGCAATGTCCATGTACGCCATGGACAACGGTTGGCCCTGGGAGGTGAAGCTGTGCTCCTTCACCGGATAAGGGTAAGGGAAATTCGACAGCATGGCGTCGGCGCGAACGTCGGTTGCCAGCAGGCTCATCGCCAGGGCTAGAACGGGCGTTCCTCGGTACATCGGCATCTCCCTGGTCCCTGGGGCGGATATGGCGTCGATCTTGCGGTGCACAAGGATGCGGCGCGGTGCCGCGATGGGCATTAATCATGGGGCCGGGTTGGCGGTATCCGCCGTCCCGGGGCGCCTTTCTTCCCTTCCCTCCCGTGGACACTATGTTAAGGGGAGGGGCGTACGGCAGGGTTCCTCCAGAGCGCCTTTTTCGCACGGCCGTCCCGATTGTTGATCCGGGTAGGTGCCGCGCCCGTATCTGCACCGCACGTTGTCAAAGGTTCACGCGATGAGGCAATCGCCCCCACCCATGAAAAACAAGCTCGTCAAAGTTTCCGCTCCCGAGCTGGTTCCGGCCACGACCGTCCCGACGCGGGAAGAGGCGGAGGAGGCGGTGCGCACGCTGTTGCGCTGGGCCGGCGACAATCCGGAACGCGACGGTTTGCTCGAGACGCCGAAGCGCGTGGCGAAGGCATTCGAGGAGTATTTCGTCGGTTATCACCAGGATCCCGAAGCGATCCTGCAGAAAACGTTCGAAGAGACCGAAGGCTACGACGAGATGATCGTGCTGCGCGGCATCCGTTTCGAAAGCCATTGCGAGCATCATCTGGCGCCCATCGTCGGCAAGGCGTGGGTCGGCTACATCCCGAATGGGCGCGTGGTCGGCATCTCCAAGCTGGCGCGCGTGGTGGAATCCTACGCGAAGCGGCTGCAGATCCAGGAGAAGATGACGTCGCAGATCGCCAACGCGATCGAGAGCGCGCTTCGCCCGCAGGGCGTTGCGGTGGTCATCAAGGCCGAGCACCACTGCATGACGACCCGGGGCGTGCACAAGCCGGGAACGGACATGGTGACGAGCCGCATGCTCGGTGTGTTCCGCGACAATGCCATTACGCGGCAGGAATTCCTGTCGATGATCGATTGAACTCGATCGCGCGTTTCGTTCGGCCCGTCGGGCTCCTTTCTCCGGCGGGCTTTGTCTATGGAGTCATGTGTTGAGTGCCGGCAAGACTGTTCTGATTACGGGTGCTTCGAGCGGCATTGGCCGGGCGACGGCGCTGCTGTTCGCCTCCAAGGGCTGGACGGTTGCTGCAACCATGCGCTCGCCAGAGACGAGCGATCTCGCGAGCCAGTCTTCCAACATCAAGCTTTTCAAGCTGGACGTGACCGATCAGGCCTCCGTCGATGCGGCGGTGCGTGACGTGCTGGCCCAGTACGGGACCATCGATGTGCTGGTCAACAATGCCGGCTACGGTCTGATGGGCCCGTTCGAGGCGCAGACGGATGCGCAGATCCGCCGGCAGTTCGAGACCAACGTGTTCGGGGTCATGAATGTGACGCGCGCCGTGCTGCCGCACATGCGGGGGCGCAAGGAGGGGCGCATCGTCAATGTCGGGTCGGCTGCGGGTCGGCTCACCATTCCGCTCTACTCCATGTACAGCGCGACGAAATGGGCGCTCGAAGGCTTCTCGGAGGGGCTCTGGCTCGAGCTGCGCCAGCACAACATCAAGGTCAAGATCATCGAACCCGGCATGATCAAGACGGATTTCTTCGAGCGGTCGCGCGAGGTCGCTACAAAGCCGGGGCTCACCGACTATGATGCGTTCACCGAGGCGGTGATGCCGAATATCAAAGCCTGGGAAGATGCCGGTGCCGAGCCCGATCTCGTCGCGCGCAGCATCTGGCACGCCTCAACCAGCATCTGGCCGCGGTTGCGCTATCAGCCGAACGCAAAGCTCGTCGTGTGGTCGCGCGGCTGGGCGCCGGGTCAGCTCGCGGTGCGGATCGTGCGGCGGCTGTTCAACGCTTGGTGAGGCGGCCGTAGATACGGCGTTGCGATGCCCTCAGGTTGATCCTTCTCAATGCCCGCGGGTTGGTCGCGGTCAGACTCTCCATCCACAACAACAAAAGAGGTGAATGGATATGACCAAGATCCTTTGCGCGATCGACGACACGGAGCACAGCCTGCCTGCGATCGACGTTGCCGCCAAACTCGCGGAGTCGCTGGATGCCGAGCTTACGCTGCTCGCTGTCAATCAACTGGTTGGCGGCTACGGGCGTGGCGGCGCGCCGACGCTGATCTGGGCGAGAGACGAGATCGAGCGTGCCCTCTCGAATGCCGTGGGCGAAGCCCAAAAGGGCGGTGTGTCCAAAGTCAAGGCCGTGAACCTGGAGAGCCGCGATCTGGCGCAAGCGATCACCGGCTACGCCGAGCAGAACGGCTATGAGCACATCGTGGTCGGGACGGGTGGCAAAGGGGCTGTTTCGCGCCTGATGCTGGGGTCGGTTTCTCGCGACGTGGTGCAGCGCGCGCACTGTCCGGTGACGGTCGCTCGCTAGCTGTAATCGACGGCCATGAGGTAGAGGCCGGCGGCCGGCGCGACCGGACCGCACGCGGTGCGGTCGCGGGCTTCGAGTGCGGTCCGGAGGTCGGTCTCGCTCCATTTCCTTTCGCCGACGAGCTTCAGGCTGCCGACCATCGAGCGGACCTGGTTGTGCAGGAACGAGCGCGCCGAGGCGTGGATGTGGATCTCGCCGTCGACGATCTTTACGTCCAAGCGGTCGAGCGTGCGTACCGGAGACTTGGCCTGACACTGCACGGCGCGAAAGGTCGTGAAGTCGTGCCGGCCGACGAGGACGGATGCCGCCTCGCGCATGGCGTCGACATCAAGCGTGCGGGGCATCCACCAGACGCGGTTGCGCTCGAGCGCGGGCGGGGATCGCCGGGCGAGGATGCGGTAGAGATAGTGCCGGGCCGTGGCGCTGAAGCGGGCGTCGAAGTCGGGCGGGGCGGCAGCGCTTTCGAGGACGACGATCGGCAGGGGCTTCAGATAGAAGTTGAGGCCGTCGCGGATCTTGTCGGCGGGCCATTCTCTGGCGAGATCGAAGTGGGCGACCTGACCGCGGCCGTGGACGCCGGCGTCGGTGCGGCCCGCGCCGCGGATGCCTGCCGTTTCACCCGTGAGTTTCTGGACAGCCGTTTCGAGCGCGCCCTGCACGGATACGCCATCGGGCTGGACCTGCCAGCCGACGAAGGGCGTGCCGTCGTATTCGATGGTCAGTCGGTAGCGGGGCATGGGTCTCTATGCCGGTTGCGGAGGCCCTGCCTAGCCCGCTCCGCATCGCGGCTCAAGGGCGGCGTGCGTGGTACCGTCAGCGGCGCTCGCGGACCACGGGCACATCGCCGTCATAGATATTGACGCTCAAGGGCGTGCGGTTGCCCGGGTTGACGATGACGTGGCCGTCGGCAGGCAGCGGACGAAAGACGCGCACGCCCTGCTCGATGGTGACGGTTGCGCCGTAGGCGTTGTAGGGCAGGATGCGGGTGGTGGTCGGCTCTTCGGCGCGCGCGGCGGCGGAGGCGAGAAGAAGCGCGGCGGTGCCGGCTGCAAGCATACGGGTCATGACTGTCTCCACGTCGGATTTGGCCGAATTCTAGGAGATCGCCGCTTTCGGGAGGCAACGTTCGCCCCGGATGCTTAACCGGTTTGGTTTCCGCCGACGATGGTGCCGCGCGGAAGGGAAAACCCACGCAGAAGCTCCTCCGCGCTCATGACACGCTTGCCGGCGCGCTGGACCTCGACAAGGCGGATCGCGCCCTTGCCGCAGGCAATCGCAAGCTTGTCGTCAAGGATCTCGCCGGGGGTGCCGGCACCCGCGGCCAGCGTCGTGCGCAGCACCTTGATGCGCTCGGGCTGCCCTCCGGGCTGAGCCGCTTCGAACCAGGCTCCCGGAAACGGTGACAAGCCGCGGATGTGGTTGTGGACATCGGCCGCAGGCCGGGTGAAGTCGATCTCCGCTTCCTTCTTGTCGATCTTGGCGGCATAGGTTGCGCCGTCGTGCGCCTGGGGGACGAGGGGCAGGCTGCCGCTCTCAAGCTTGGCCAGGGCGGCAACGATCAGGTCCGCGCCGCGTGCCGACAGGGTGTCGTGAAGCTCGCCTGCGGTGGTGTCGAGCCCGATGGGCACAGCCTTCGTCAGTCCAACGGGGCCGGTGTCGAGTCCTTCCTCCATTTGCATGACCATGACGGCGGTTTCCGTGTCGCCCGCCATGATGGCGCGCTGAATGGGCGCGGCGCCGCGCCAGCGGGGGAGTGCCGAGGCGTGGACGTTGAAGCACCCGAGGCGTGGTGCCGCCAGGACCGGCACCGGCAGGATCAGCCCATAGGCGATGACGACGGCGGCATCGGCGTGGAGGTCGGCAAATCGGGTCTGCTCGGCGGCGTCTCTCAGCGTGCGCGGCGTGTGCACAGGGATGCCGAGAGCGTTCGCCCTGGCGTGAACGGGCGAGGGGCGCTCGGCCATGCCGCGGCCGGCTGGGCGTGGCGGCTGGGAGTAGACAGCTACGACCTCATGCCCCGCGTCGTGGATCGCCTGCAACGCCGGCACGGAAAAGTCCGGGGTTCCCATGAATACGATCCTGAGCGCCATGGGCTGCCTTCCGGGTGAAGAGCGGAGACGTTTGGGGCGAAGCTCGCGCGCCTTAGGCGGAAGCCTCGCGTGCGGCCTTCTTGAACTTACGCACGACGATGTCGCGCTTCAGCCGTGACAGGAAATCGATGATCAACTTGCCGTTCAGGTGATCGATCTCGTGCTGGATGGCGGTGGCGAGAAGTCCGTCGGCGGCAAGCTCGCGAGGTTTGCCTTCGCGATCGAGATAGCCGACGACGAGGCTCGCCGGGCGCTCGATATCGAGGCGGAAATCCGGGATCGACAGGCATCCTTCCTCGTGCACGCGCGTTGTCTCCCCGTCGACCTTCAGGATCTCGGGGTTAAACATCGCGAGTGGGTTCGGCTGATCATCGTCCTCGGCAACGTCGAGCACGATCAAGCGTTTGGGTACGCCGACCTGGATGGCTGCGAGGCCGATGCCGGGGGCGTCGTACATGGTTTCCAGCATGTCGTCGGCGAGCTTCAGCAGCTCCGCGTCGATGCGCTCGACGGGGTCGGATACCTGGCGCAGCAGGGGGTCGGGGAGGGTTATGATCGGAAGCGTAGACATGGCTCTGAAATAGGAAAGTCGGGGTTGTTGGTCAATCTGCTAGGGGCGCGGCCCAGGGTGCGTCTCTACGTACTATTACCAATAGCTCAGAAACACTCTGCATTCGTTGGCAACTCTATTGTAACATTGTGTAACTTTGCGGGGAGTCCTCTGCTGAAGCCGATCCATGACGCATGACCTCAAACCGTTAATTTTGGGCCGCCGCGAGTGGGTGGCGCTGCCGGAGCTCGGTCTGTTCGCCATCAAGGCGAAGGTCGATACGGGCGCGCGCACGTCGGCGCTCCACGCCGAGGAGATCGAGATCATCGGGTCGGGCTCGACGCCGCGCGCGCGGTTTCTCGTGCGGCCGCTGCTCGAGGCGCCCGAGCTTGCGATCTGGTGCGAGGCGGATCTGGTCGGCGAACGCGACGTGACGAGCTCCAGTGGCGAGCGGGAGTGCCGGTGCATTATCACGACGATGCTGCGCGTCGGAGGGCGGTCCTGGCCGATCGAGCTCGGGCTCACGAACCGGGACGGGCTGGCGCATCGCATGCTGCTCGGGCGGCAGGCCATCAAGCCGGGCATGCTCGTGGATCCCGCGCACTCGTTCCTGCTGCCCAAGCTCAGCACGCGCCGCTATCGCGCGACGGCTTAGTTCCCGACAACAAGAGCTACGCGACACCGAGGACGCGGCCGAGGGCGGCGTTGACGTCCCTGCCGTCGAAGCGGCGCTCGGCCTTGAGGCGGGCGGCGCGCGATCCCGTCGACAGGAGACCGGGATTGCGCAGGTAGCTCTCCATGGCCACAGCAAGGGCCTCGACATCCGCGGCAGGGACGAGGCAGCCGGAGACCTTCTCGTCCACGAGATCGGCGCAGCCGGGCGTCGAGGTCGAGATCACGGGGCGGCCGGTCGCGAGCGCTTCGAGCGCGGCGCGGGGCAAGCCTTCTCCATAGGAGGGGTAGACGAAGACGTGACAGGCGGCGAGAGCCGGGCGGACGTCCTCGAGGTGGCCGAGATATTCGACGGCGCCCCCCGCGGCCAGGGCCTCCGGGCTGACGGCGTCGGGCTCGCTGCTCGCGGGGCCGGCAAAGCGGAAGGCCGCTCGAGGCCACCGCGCTTTGATGCGCTCGGCTGCAGCTTTGTATTCGAGTACGCCGCGGCGGCGTTCGAGCCGGGCCAGCATCAGGAAGGCCAAGCCCTCGTCGCTTGGCGGCATCGGCATGGCGGGGAAGCTCTTGAGGTCGATGCCGGCACCGGGGACAACGAGCGTCTCCAGGTTCTCGCGCAGCATGCCGAGGCGCGCGAGCGTCGCGCGGTTGTCGCGGTTGTGGAACACCACGGCATCGCTGGCGCGGATGGCATCGGCGAAACGGCGGCGGCCGATGCTTTCCACGCCGTCGCTCGGCAGGCCGTTGACGAGGCTTACGACACGCCGGACCTTGGCGCGGCGGGCCGCGATCGCCGCGAGCGTCAGTGTATGCAGACCGAAAGCGAGAACGATGTTGGGCTGCCAATCGTTGAACTGACCGACGAGGCTCGCGAGCTCTTGCCAATCACCCAGGATGCGCAAATTCGGCTGCAACGGCTCGATGATGCGATGCTGGGCGCCGATGCCTCTCAAGATCAAGGTGTAGCGACCGGGCCCCGGCGGCGTGAGGCAGAGCACGCGGTGGCCGCGGCTCGTCAGCCATTCTATCAGATCGCGCCGCAAGACGGCGACGGCCTCGGCCGACGGTGCGACAATGGCGATCCGTTCCGAAACTGGCTGGGTCACTGTGTGAGGCCGATCATGCCGAATCCAATGCTCGCGATTTTATCTTAGCGGTGCGGGTTCCAACAAGGAAACCGGACGCGAGCACCCCCGCGCATACACAACTTCAGCGCAAGCCGTTGGGGCCGCTTCCATCCCCGTCGAGGAGGCGGTCGAAAAGCCGCAAACAGAGCCAGACGGCCACGATCCCGAACAGAATTCCTCCGGCCATGTGAGCTGTGAGTACGCCTGACGCGCCGGCGAGGGAGCTCCCGAGATGCACCAGGGGAATGGTGCCGACCGTCGCACGCGTCCAATTGAGAACCGTCGCGTAGTGGGCATAACCCAGCGTATTGAAAACGGCGTTGACCACGAACAGGGCGCCCATGAATGCGAACAGCGGCGCGAGCCAAACGTTGAAGAGCGTGATGAGATGGGCTGCCTCGCCGGTGGCGCCGAACGCGCGTATGAGGCTCGGCGCGAGTAGCGCGAGCAGCGCCCAGGCGGCAATCGTGAAACCCACATTGACCGCGAGTGCGAGCTTGAAGGCTTCGCGCATGCGCGCGCCCTCGCGTGCGCCGTAGTTCTGACCGACGATCGGTCCGATGGACGAGGAGAGTGCGTAGATGGCGCCGAACGCAACGGGCATGATACGGCCGATGATGGCCCATCCTGCCACGGCATTGTCACCGTGTGTGGCGATGGTCGCGGTCACGTAGGCGTTCGAGACGGGTGCGGCGATATTCGTGAGGATGGCCGGCACGGCGATGCCGGCGAAGACCGGGATATCGGCCAGGAATGTGGGCAGTCGCGGACGGGCGACGAGGCCGTGCACGCGGACCACGCCGTATAGACCAACGACCATGAATGCCAGGCGGGCCGCGACCGTCGCCCACGCCGCGCCATCGATGCCGAGGCCGAGAGCGAAGATAAAAACCGGGTCGAGAGCCGTGTTGACGGCAGCCCCGTAGAGCGTGACGTTCATGGCGCGGCGCGCGTCGCCTGCCGCACGAAGAACAGACGCAGAGGTCATGGCGAGCGAGAGCGCCGGCAGGCCGAGGGTCAGTATCGAGAGATAACGCGCTGCAAGCTCATGGGTGCGGCCGGTTGCGCCAAGCACACTCAAAAGCCACGGGATGGCAAGGAACATGGCGATCGCCACGAGGATGCCGGCCACGAGGCTGGCGATATGCGCGTTGACGGAGTAGCGGGCCGCACGCAGGCGACGCCTTTGGCCGAGCGTTCGCGATACCATGGTGGTGGCGGCGATGCCGAGACCGATGCCGATGGCTATGGTGAAGAAGAGGATCGAGCTTGCGTAGCCGACTGCGGCGAGCACCGCCTGATCACCGAGCCACGACAGAAAAACGATATTGGCCAGATCGCTCAGGAAAATCGCGCCGAGGCCGATGCCGCCGGCGCCGCTCATGACAAGGATATGGCGCAGGAGCGAGCCCGTGACGAATTTCGGCGGCGCGTAGGCAGGCGCATCCGCGTCCGTTCGGGCGTTCATCGCAAGTCCTCGTTGGAAGCGGACGGTCCGCAGCTAGATTCTCTTGCGGGCCTTGATCGCGGCGGCCAGCGTGCCTTCGTCCAGATAATCGAGCTCACCGCCGATCGGTACGCCCTGCGCGAGGCGTGAAACGACGACGCCCGTGGGGGCCAGTTGCTCGGTCAGGTAGTGAGCGGTCGACTGGCCTTCAACGGTGGCGTTGAGTGCCAGGATCACTTCCTTGACATCGCCGCCGGCGGCACGTGCGACCAGATTGGCGATGTTCAGCCGATCCGGCCCAATGCCGTCGAGCGGCGAGAGGTGTCCGCCGAGCACGTGATATGGGGCGTTGATGACGGCAGCGCGTTCGAGAGCCCAGAGGTCACCCATCTCCTCCACGACGACGATCGTCGACCGATCGCGCCGGTCATCCCGGCAGATCGTGCAGGGAGAGACCGTATCGAGGCTGCCGCAGGTCGGGCATTCGACGATGGTGCGGACGGCGACGCCCAGTGCCTCCGCCAAGGGTGTGAGAAGGTCCTCGCGTCGCTTCAAGAGCGCCAGCGCCGCCTTGCGCGCGGAGCGAGGGCCAAGACCGGGAAGGCGCGCCAAAAGCTGAACGATCCGCTCGATCTCGGGGCCGGCTATTCTTTTCGACATTCCTGATTCTTGTGGTCGCCTCGCATGCGGGTCGACCTAAGCACGCTTGCCGGGTGTTGTCACTTTGCGCGCCCGATCGCGCGCTGACGTGTCGTCAATTGGGCGCGCGGACCGGAAGGCGCTTGTGGAAAAGGCTCGCGACCGGGTCTTGGGATTGTGGGAGCGCGGGTGCGGAGGCGATCTGCATGGCCTGTCTGCGGTATTCGGTTGGCGTCAGGCCGTAGCGCTCCTTGAACCGGCGTCCGAAGTGGGACAGGTCGGAAAAACCCCATTTATAAGCGATCTCACCGATGCTGCGCTGGGACTGTCCGATGTCCTCCAAAGCCTTGCGGCAACGCTCGAGCCGCCGTTCGGCGACATAGCGCTCAATCGACGAGTGCTCTTCGGCCAGCAGGGCGTTGGCATATCGCACGGAGATGCCTGCCTCGGCTGCCACCTGCTCCGGTTTCAAACCAGGCTCGATCATGAGGCGCTCGATCGTGGCCTTGAGGCGCATCAGGGCCACGGTGCGCGGGGAGGACAGCGAGGCGCCTCGTCTATTTTCCGTTGTGATGGCCAGTGCCACCAGATCCAGCAACTGATCGGCCACTTTGAGGCCGGCAATGTCGCCGACGGCTTCTGCCTGACCCGGAAGGAGCTCGATAAATCCCATTGCCAGGGCTCCGATGCCCCTCGTGGCGGTGATCGGCCGGGCGGAAAGACCGGCTATGTTGCCGACGCGGGCTTCCAGCACGGCGCGCGGTAATCGGATGACAATGCTCGAGGTTGCAGCCCGCAGATTGATATCGAAGGGGCGCAACGAATCCAAGAGGAACAAGCCGCGGCCCTGCAGGGTGGCATCCTGGCCGTCCTGAGAGATGTCGGTTTCGCCCGAGAGCTGAAGGGCGATCAGAACGTCGCCGTTGTCGGAGCGCGCAGCGCTGCGTTCGGAGCGGCGAACATGGGCGGGGCTTGCGTCGAAAGTTGCAAGCCCAACCCCGGGAAGAGTCGAAATCTCGACGCTGCCCGTGAACGTGTTCGCGTCCTCTGCCCGGAACTCGTGCTCCACGTAGCCGCGAGTCGCGACCTCGAGCCAGTAGCTCAGCCGCTCTCGAGGGTGGACGTCGTCGGTGGTGTAGATCATGCGATGGTCAGTTTCCGCGCGATTACCCTGTCAGTCGACAGATAAAGCCGTGTGGTGCGAGCGCCGCGTTCCCCTTTGCATTTCAATACAATTTCTCCACTGAGGAGTCGACGGACGATTTCGTCTCCGAAGGTATGGGATATTCACACAAATACTACCCCGGCGAGCAAAAGGACGGCAGGGCAGCTATGACGCGAACTTCGACTGAACTGGATCTCGGGCAGTCGCCCCTGCATCTTTTCCATCGGGCGGTCCAAGTCGTGACCGAGATCTATCAGGCCGAGATGGCAAGCTACGACCTTACGGCGCGCCAATATGCCGTGTTGTTTGCGCTCGCGAACTCGGACGGCATGAGCCAGAGCAAGCTCGTCGATGCGACCGGTATCGATCGCTCCACGATGGCCGACATCGTGCGGCGGATGCTGAAAAAGGGCATCATTCAGCGCAAGCGCGACAAGGACGATGCACGCGCCTACGACGTCAAGATTACGGACGAAGGGACGAGGCTTTTCAAGGCCGTGACGCCGATCGTGCGTCGCATCGAGGAGAAGCTGCTGTCGTCTCTCAACGGCAAGCGGGTGGACGAGTTCCTCGCCAATCTCGGCACGATCGTCGGAGCCGCTCAATCCTCGGGTGCTATCAGCAACGGTCACTTCGCCGAGACGGATGCCCGCAAATAGCCGGCAATTCCATAAGGGGAGCGTCGGCTGGCCCGGCGCTCTCCGTTAATTCTCCCGTTACTCGTCGCCGTCTAAGATCTCCTGCAACACGTCCGTGTACAACCATGCACGGCGGCGCCGTTCGCGTCGGCGCGTCCTTCGTTCCGCCCGGATGGCGGCCGGATGCTGCGGGCAGGCTCGGATAAGCTCCTGCCGGCAAAATCAAGGCAGCCTTTTGCGAGATTCGCGGCGTTTCTTGCCGTGACAATCGCGGGTGGGATTCGGGGCTGATCGCGATCGGAAGCCGGCGATGATTTCCACGTTTCTATCCTACAGGATGTATACGGCGGATTATGCCAAATCCGTGCAGCGGACGCTGTCCAATGCGCAGGTCGCGCGCGAGCAGACGTATTATCGCGAGAACATCAGCAAAGTCACTTCGGTCGACGATTTTCTCAAGGATCAGCGGCTCTACGCCTACGCCATGAAGGCGTATGGGCTCGAGGACATGACGTACGCCAAGGCCTTCATGCGCAAGGTGCTGGAGAGCGACGTCACGGATTCCGACAGCTTCGTGCGCAAGCTGGTCGACAGGCGCTATCTCGAGTTCGCCCGGGCTTTCAATTTCAACAAGGACGGATCGGTCAGCGCCGGCACGGCGATCATCCAAGACAAGTCCGATCTGGCGGAAACCGTCGGGCTCTACTCTGAGCAGCGCCTGCGCAAGGGCGCGGCTGTCGCGGCGGAGGTGGAATACTACCAGGCGCGCATGGCGACGATCTCGTCGGCCGATCAGTTCGTGGCCGACGACAGGCTCTTCAAATTTGCGCTGACATCGTTCGGGATCAACGCGGACATCGCGTCGGAGTCGGCGATCAAGTCGGTCATCTCGGGCGATCTCTCCGTTGTTGCGAACGCCGCTCCGGCGGAGCTCGCGAAATATCAGAAGCTCGCAGCCGCGTTCTCCTTCCAGTCGGACGGCAGCGTCGCGTCGGGTGGGCAGGCGCAGACAGCAACTCAGCTTTCGCTCACGATCTTTCTCAACTACGACGTCAACAATGCCGGTGCCTCGCCAGCGGCGGCTGCCTTCAAGGCGAATACCTTCGATAGCCTGATCGCAGGCGTGACTTCGGTCGACGATCTCGTCAACAATCCCATCATGCGCGAATACGCCGTGGTGGCGGCCGGCATCGATCCCATTCTGGTTTCGCCCCAAATGGTGCGCGACATGCTGACGAGCGATCTTTCCGATCCCGACAGCTATGCGAACACCAAGGCCGAGTACGCCAAGCTGGCCTCGATGTTCAATTTCAACACCGACGGCTCGCTCGATTCCGGTGTTCCGGCACAAACGACGGCGCAACACCAGGAGCTCACGACGCGCTATTTCGCAAACTACCAGGCGAAGGACCTCGCGTCGGAAGCCGATAAGACCAGCGACTACAAGAGCTTCGTTGGGCTGATCTCAAATGTGGACGCGCTGCTCAAGGATACGCGCGCCTACCGATACATCATGGATGCGTACGGGATCGACCGTGACGCGGTTTCGACGACGACTATTCGTCAGGTGCTGACGAGCGATCTTTCCGATCCGTTCAGCTTTGCCAACCGCTCGCGCGATCCACGCTTCAAGGCGATGGCAGCGGCCTTCAACTTCGACGCCCAGGGCAACGCACAGGGTGCGCTCAAGGCACAATATGCGTCGGCCAAGTCAGATACGATCGCACGCTATATGGAAACGGTCGGCGAGTACGACTTCCAGCAAGAGGCGGGCGAACTCGAGGGCGACTACTTCAGTTCCGTGGTCGATACCGTGGAGACGGTCGACCAGCTTCTTGCCGATAAGCGCGTCGTGACCTTCCTCAAGAAGGCATACGGCTTCCAGAACGAAACCAGCCCGCTATTCAATCAGACACTGCGGCGCGCGCTGACGAGCGACCCTTCGGATCCCAAGAGCTTCGTCAACCAGTCGGAGAACGCACGCTTCCGTGAGCTTGCGGCGGCTTTCAATTTTACCTCCGACGGTAGCGTGCGGCGCGCCGAGCTCGGGTCGGTGCAGGACCCGAACACGCTCGTCGAGACACAGGATCTCTACCTCCGCCAGACAATGGAGCAGGCAGCCGGAGACCAGAATGAGGGCGTGAGGCTTGCGCTCTACTTCCAGCGCAAGGCGCCGAACCTCACGAGCTCGTTGTCCGTTCTGGCCGACAAGGCGCTGATGGAAGTCGTGATGACGACGCTCGGACTGCCGGATTCAGCGGCACAGGCGGATGTCGACGTGCTGGCGAACATGATCTCGAAGCGCATCGACGTGGCGGATTTCAAGGATCCCGCGAAGCTCGAGAAGTTTCTGGCGCGCTTCTCGGCGATGTACGATCTCGCCAATTCGCAGGCGAGCACGACGTCGATTCCCTCGCTATTGCTCGGACAGCAGACGGCCGAGATCGGTCAGGATCTGCTCTCCAACATCCAGGCGATGTACCTCCGCAGCTGATCACGGCCTTCGCTGGGCAGACGCAGTCCACAACCCAAGGTATTATCGCCGCGTGGGCCTGGGCCGGGCCCATTTCTCATCCTGTATTCCTTATATTTCAATCTTTATCCCCTATTCGCCGTCCGCTAGAGCGGCGCGCGATTTCAACAGTCACGCACGGGATCGCACGGCTGTTCTACAATTTATGGTTGCATAATGGTTTTCTCATCCGTAGAATTTTTTCCATCGAGCAGAGAGGGTCGCTCGCCCTTTGTCATGCGTTGTGCAGTCCGGCGATCTTGTCTTGTGCACGTCTTGACCAGACTTGGGGGGAAACATGCCGGATCTGGAAACTCGCTTGGCCGCGCGGCCGCTCTACCTTCAGGTTCGCGACGTTCTCGTGCAAAGAATCGTCGTCGGGCATTGGAAGCCCGGCGCGACGCTTCCTAACGAAACGCAGCTTGCCCAGCAGCTTGGGATCAGCATCGGCACCGTTCGCAAGGCGCTCGATCTGATGGAGGTCGAGCGTATCGTCACGCGCCGTCAGGGACGCGGCACGTTCGTCAACGACTATGCGTCCGCGGAGACGACATTTCCGTTTTCGATGTTCCACAACTTCGAAGGGCAGCGCATCTCCGGCTACAAACGGGGCCGCTCGATCGCGCGCGTGCAGGCATCGGTCGAGGAAGCGGCGAGACTGGGTGTGCGCCGGGGTGACGAACTGATCAGGATCGAGCGTTTGCGCGAGCATCAGGACGAGACTTTCATGACGGAAGTCTGCCTGCTGCCGGCGAAGCTCTTCAATCGCCTGCCGGAGGATTTTGGGGGGTACCGGCTCTCTGCGCTGGCTCAGCTCAATTCCATTCTCGTGGGTCGTGCCGACGAGCGAGTCGACATCGCATTGGCAAACGCACAAGTGGCGAGCGATCTCGGTGTCGAGGAAGGGACGCCGCTGCTGCGGCTCGACCGAGTCATCTTCTCGGATCACGAGGATGCGCTCGAGTGGCGCGTCGCGCACTGCTTCATGCGTAATGAGCGCTATCTGGTGCGTTTCAATTAGCGGTTCCTGGAACGGAGAAGGCGGGATTTCGAATCAGAGGCGCGGCGCACGAAAGATTTCGATCTTGCTCGCTCCATCCTCTATGGGATGTCATATGCAGGGCTGTCCGTACTCAAAAGAAGGACAGCCTATTTCTTTTTAGCGGCATAATAATCGTGTCGTAAAATCGATTTGTGCTCGCGCCGCATCTCTTACACCGCCTTCATCATGCTGCATCTAGGCTGAGCCGTCATTTATCGAGAGGGCTCAGTCATGATGTCTCCAGGCAGGGTCATCGCGCGCGTGGCGCAAGCGAATAGCGGCGCCGTTGCGGTGGAGTTTGCTTTCGTCTTCCCCGTGGCGCTGGTCTTCTTCTGCGGCTTGCTGGCCTACGGTGTCTATTTCGGGGCGGCTCATTCCGTGCAGCAGCTCGCGGCCGACGCGGCGCGTGCGTCCGTCAGCGGCCTCAGCAATGCCGAGCGCGCGTCCATCGCACAAGCGCATGTCGCGGTCAGCGGGGGCAGGTATCCGCTTTTGCGCAGTGACCGCTTGAGCGTCACGGCCCATGCGCTGGCGGGAGATGCCTCGCAGTTCGAAGTCAGAGTCTTTTTCAATTCCGAGGATCTGCCGATCTGGGCGCTGTCGGGATTGGTGCCTCTGCCGCAGAAGACCATCGAGCGTGTAGCGATCATCAAGCGGGGCGGCTACTAGGAGGACTATCGATGTTCCGCGGATCGCTGTTGTCGCGCGTGATTTCAAACTGCGAAGGTTCCATCGCGGTCGTGATGGCGATGTTCTTCACGGTTTGCATCACCCTTTGCGCGCTCGCCATCGACATGGGATCGCTCTATCTCGAGCGACGGACGGTGCAGGGAGCGGCAGACCTGGCCGCTGTGGCGGCTGCCAGCGATCTCGATCACGCCGAGGCTGCCGCCCGCGCGACGCTCAATGCCAACGGTTTCGATGACATTCATTCGCTGGCCGTCGTCAAGGGGCGCTACTCATTCGATCCCGAGGTTCAGCCCGGCGCGCGGTTTCAGGCCGGCCTGCAGCCGTACAACGCCGTGCGGCTCGATGTGGCGATGGGAGGTCAGCTTTACTTTGCCAAATCGTTCATGTCCGAGCCCGAGATCTCGGTGGCTGCGATCGGCACCACGGATGCGCAGGCCGTGTTCTCGATCGGCAGCAGACTGGCCTCCATCAATGGCGGGATCCTGAATGCGTTGATCAGCGCCTTGCTCGGCGGCAACGTCTCGCTCTCCGCCATGGACTACAATGCCCTCGTCAATGCGAACGTGTCGCTGGATGGCTTCCTTTCGGCACTGGCGACGGATATCGGCGTCACCGCCGGCACGTATAGCAATGTGCTGGATAGCGAGGTGACTGTCGGCAACGTGCTGAACGCCGCCGTGAGGAGTGCGAACGACGCGGGCGAGGCGGCGGCCGCGCAGGTGGTGACAACGCTGCTTGGGCAGACGGTCGCCACGGCAACGGTGCCGCTGCGGGCGCTTGTCGATCTTGGGCCTTTTGCCCAGGCCGAGATTGGACAGGCTCACGCCGGGCTTGCGGCTGACGTCAACCTCATGTCGCTGCTTTCGGCGGCGGCGCAGCTCGCCAACGGGCAGAACCAAGTTGCCGTCAACCTGGGCGCGGGCGTTCCGGGGCTGCTCAGCCTGAAGCTCGATCTTGCCATCGGAGAAGCGGCGCAGAACTCCGGCTGGGTGGCGGTCGGACAGCCCGGAGCAACGGTCAGGACCGCGCAGACGCGGCTGCGGCTCGTCGCGGAGGTCGGCGGCACCGGGCTTCTGGCCGGTATTCGTATCCGGCTGCCAATCTATATCGACATTGCGAGCGCGGAGGCGCGCCTCAAGAGCCTCACCTGCAACGTTGCGCAACCGGGAAGCGCGAAGGCCGTAATCGAGGCGCGGCCAGCGGTGGTCAGGGCCTGGATCGGCGACGTGGCATCGGGCGGACTTTCATCGTTCGGAAGCAGCGTTCCGGTGTCGCGGGCGGCGATGGTGCAGGCGCCCCTGGTCACCGTGTCCGCCAGCGCTTACGCCGAAATGGCCAATGTGTCGGCGACGGATCTTTCCTTCACGCAAAGCGACGTGGATGGGCACGTGATCAAAACCGCGAAGACACACGATTTTCTATCGTCCCTCGTCGCCAGCCTGCTGCAGTCTGTCGATCTGCAGGTGAATGTCGTCGGGTTCGGCCTCGGCGTGTCGGCGGTCAAGGGGCTGCTCATCGCTCTGCTTACGCCGGTGGCGGCTGCGCTCGATCCGGTGCTCGCGACGTTGCTCGAGACGTTGGGCGTCAGTCTCGGTGAGGTCGACGTCCAGACACACGGCATCCGTTGCGGCAGCGCTGTTCTCGCCGGGTGAGCCCGGAGCCGGCCGAGGAACGTGTGGTCCCCCGGCCTTCCGGATTTTTCGTTCAGGCGGCGGTGGGGGCCGGAGCGGCTGGTCGGAGCCACGGCAGCGCGATTGCGGCACGATGCAGGATCAACAGGACTGCGAATGCGGCCGCATTGATCTTCAGGATGTACCCGACGATCTCGATGGTGAAGGCGTAGTCCGAGCCGCCAAGAGCAAAGCTCGCGCCGTAGAGAGCCGTCTCGTAGATCACGAAGGCGGCAACGAAGGTGAGGGCGAGCGTCAGGACCGGAGGCTGTCCGGCCGTCGCGATGGTCCGCGCGGCAGCATATCCGACGATGGCCGCGATGCCGATAGCGATGCCCCAGGCGAATGTCGTGGCGGTTTGGGGATAGTCCAGGACGGCGAACCCAATGGCCTGATTGACCAGCCATGCGACGATGACAAGCATAAGGCCGGTATTGCGGTCCATCCTGGTGGCGCCGATGGCCGCGATAGCGGCGAAGGGCGCGGCGCACGCATAGACGTAGCTGCCGCCGACGCAGAGTGCCGCGACGCCTGCGATCCAGAGGCTGGAGGTGGCGAGCGCGGATCGTCCAGTGGTGCTTCTGCTAGCTGTATCGGTGGTCATCGTTTCTCCTGTCGGTGGCGTATGCGTGCCTACTTGAAATAGAATGGGATGGCGAAGCGCAGGCCTGCGCCCGGCGGCGGGGCAGGAAAGGATCCGACGCCGCGCACGGCGGAAAGCACCTTACCGTCGAGGCCCGGATCGCCCGAGGAGCGGGCGATGCTGGCGAAGGCCAGTCCGCCGGAGCGCGTCACTCCGAAAGCGACGACGACGGTGCCGCGCTTGCCGCCACCGGCCGGTTTTCGCGCGGCAACGCGGGCGCGCACGAGGGCGGCATAGTTGATCGCAGAACCAGAGCTGGCTGACACGCGTCCTTTGGCGCTGGCCGAGCCTTTCGCGGCGCGCGATTGGGCGGCGCCCTTCTTTTTCGCTTCGCTGGTTTTATCGGGCGTGTCGGACGGCTCGGTGAGCTTGGCGGTCTTGACCGGCTTCTTGCGCTCCTTGATTTCGCGCGGCGGCGTGTCGGCCTTTTCCAGGGGTTTGTCGTTTAGGTGTTCGCGGCCAGCCTGCTCCGTTGTTTCGAGAGTGCCTTGCACGGCCTCCATGCCGCGTGGGCTTTCGGCCTCGATCTCGGCGATGGCGGGCTCCTTGGTGCTGATCTCCCGAAGCTCTTCGACCGGCTGCGCCTTTGAGGAGGCTGCACTTTCTGTTGCGGCGCCGGGATCGGACTGCACAGTTGTGGGCGACGCAGCGGCTTCCAAAGTTGGCGGAGTGGTAATGGCCTCGAGCACCTCCGTTTCGAGAAGTTCGATGCTGATGGCCTCGGTCGGAGACGTGATGGCGCCGGGCTTGTGATCGATCCAGTAGAGGGCGGCGGCAAACACGCTGCCGTGGAGCAGTAGAGAGAATGCCGCGCTGGCAGTGGTCGCGAAAATGCGCGAACGCTGGCGATTGGCGCCTTCCGCGACTTGGGTCGAAGGCGTCTGCTCCTGGATGACCGCGTCTGTTCCGGGTTGGTCCGAAATCTCGAAGCTCTCCTTCCCAGGTGTAAGAACAAGGAAGCCCGGTCGCGTCCATGATGCAGCATGGTTGCGCGATCGAGCCCCCTCGCCCCGATGTCACGCTTCGGACTTTCGCGGCGCTGCCGATTTACGTCGCGCCTGATAGGCGACGCGACGATCGGAGCGACTAGGCCCGAAGCGATCATGGTCTCATTTAGAAGACCGATTATTCACGCTTCGGACTGATTGTGTCCGAAGCGATCATGGTCAGTCACTCGGTAGTGCCATGGTGACGCCGCCATAGACGGAGAGGCCGGCGGTGCCATAGTTCAGAATCGTCTCGTACTGTTCGTCGAGGAGGTTTTCGCCCCTCACATAGGCCTTCCAGCCGGGCTGGAACTCGTAGGACGCCTTGGCGTTGACGAGCACATAGTTGTCGAGCTCGACGGCGGGCGGTCCGTTGCTGTGGATCGAGTCGGCGACGTACTTTACCGTCACGTTGAGGTCGACCTTGTCGATCGGCTGCAGGTCGAAGCCGACGACGAAGTTGTGGCGAGGCACGTAAGTCAACCGGTCACCGTCCGCCGTTTCGGTATCGGTGTAGGTGTATCCGGCCGTCACCGTGAAGCCCTCGGTGACGATGGCCGCGGCGCTCAGCTCAACGCCGTTGCGCTCGGTGACGCCTTCCTGGTTGAAGTTGCAAACCGGTGCGCCAAACCCGCAGCCGAAGTCGAAGACGATCAGGTTTTCGGTGTCGACTTCGAAATAGGTGGCTCCGAGCTTAAGACGTCCGTTGAAGAACCCCTGCTCAATTCCGGCGTCCCAGCTCGTGCTTTCCTCGGGCTTGAGGTTTTCGTTGCCGTAGTCGATCAGCCCGAAGCCGAAGTCATAGACGCCAAAAAGCTCGTCAAGGCTCGGTGTTCGGAAGCCTGTGCCGCGACTGGCCCGCAACTTCGTCTCCGTGCCCGGTACCAGATAGGCGGCGGACAGGCGATAGGTATCGAATTCGCCGAAGGTGCTGTGATCGTCCCTGCGGGCGCCGCCCGTCAGAACGAGGCCGTCGATAGGCTCCGCCATGAGCTGGGCGTAGGCACCGCCGACGTCTGCAGTGGCCCGGTCGACCAGCACATTCTCCATACCGGTCTCCTCCCAGTCGGCGCCGGCGAGAAGCGAAAGGCGGTCATTGAAGTGCAAGACGCCTTTGTACTCGCCTTTGACGCGGTCGCCGTCGAACCAGACCGTACGCTGCCCGGTGTCGAAGTTGTCGCGCTCGATCTTCGTGCCCTGGATAGCAAACGTGTTCAGAAACGCGCCGCCGAAAAGAGAGATCTCGGTCCCGACGCGACCTGCGTGCTGTACGGTCTCCGTGGTCAAAGTATCATCCGCCGGTAGGAAGGACACCGGATCGAAGCCATCGAAATCACCATCGGCGTCGAGCGTGCGCGCGGCGAAGAATACCTTCACGGCTGGCGACAGATAATATTCGCCCCGCCCGGAAATCGTGAGATTCTTGTAGCCGTCGTCTTCAATCCCGGAAGATGCCGACGAAAATCCATCGGTGTCGACCCCTTGCACGGTGAGTGAGACGTTGCTGCCGTTCGTCGCCAGATAGCCTGCCGTGGCGGCTCCGCTAAAGGTGTTGTATTCGCCGCCTTCCGCACCGCCGCTTATCGAGAACCCGGGCTTCGTCGCAGCCTTGGTCTCGATGCTGATGACGCCGCCGACGGCATCGCCGCCGTAGAGCGTGCTCTGCGAACCCTTCAGAACCTCGATGCGGGACACATCGCCGACGAGCAGGTGCTCGAAGTGGGCCGAGGTCTTGGTGCTCGAGGGATCGCTGATGTCGATGCCGTCGACCAGCACCTTGACGTACTCGGCGCCCGCCCCGCGAATGTTCATGCGCGTCGTCGAGCCCGGCGGGCCGTTCTGGCTGAAGTTCACGCCCGGGAGCTGCTCGAGGTAGTCCTTGAGGTAGATGCGCGACTGTTTCTCGAGATCCTTCTCGGTCAAAACTTCGACTGAGGAGCCGACCTTCGAGGCTTCGGTCGGTGTGCGGTTGGCGGAGTAGACGGTGATGCCTTCGAGAACCGTCGTGCCCGTGCTCTGTGCGAAGGCGGCGGTCGAGGCAATGACGGCGCCTGTCGAGAGCAGCAAGGCTTTCGCGTAGGCGCGTATACGACGTCTGCTATTCAACTCGATACGATATGACAAAGGTCCCCCCGTCACGATTGATGGACGGAAGCCCTGGCAGGTGCGGCCGATACGGGTTCGGCTGGTACGACTGCAACGCCGGCTGATGCGGGATCCGCAATGCCTAGCGCTGCTCGAGACCACGAGCCCGGTTTCTATCGTGTCAGTGGGTGATCGATACCCCGGCCATGCCTGACGTTGCTCCCATTCGGTTGCACATCAGCCGCCACTACGGGTAACCGTTCCACCGAGCGCACCGCACGGGGGATGGGCGACTCGTGCCGGCAGGTCTCCTGGCTCACGGCTCAAGCGTCTCTCTCCAGCCTTCCCGACGTTCCTTTCGGAGCGTCAGTGGCGTCGTTGGAGAGGACTTGCCGCTTACAGTTGCGGGCGCAGCCACGGATTCAGCGTTATTCACGCCACACCGTGTTCCCTCTTCGTCATCCACGCCCTTGCGGACGTGGCAACACCGTCACGCCCCTAAAGCGCAGCAGGAACGGCTTCCTGTCAATGCCAATTTTTCAGGCGGTGAGGGGAGACGGGTTGTCGCGATACCCTTCTGCAACAACCCCGACCGCGCGCCGCCTAGTTGGCCTTTGCCGTCTGGCTGGCGGGTTTCGGCTCGCTGCGACCGAGCGTGCGTTCGAGAAACGAAGCGAGCTTGTCGAGATAAATGTAGACGATGGGAGTGGTAAAGAGCGTGAGCGCCTGGCTGACGATGAGGCCGCCGACCATGGCGTAGCCGAGCGGTTGGCGGATCTCGGAGCCGGTGCCGGAGCCCAGCATAAGGGGGACGGCACCCAGCAGGGCGGCTGCCGTCGTCATCATGATCGGGCGGAAGCGCAGGATGGCGGCCTTGCGCACGGCTTCCTCAGGAGCGAGATGCTCGTCGCGCTCGGTCGTTATGGCGAAATCCACGAGCATGATGCCGTTCTTCTTGACGATGCCGATAAGCAGGATGACGCCGATCATGGCGATCAGCGAGAAGTCGAAGCCCGCAAACATCAGGGTGGCGACAGCACCTGCCCCCGCGGAAGGAAGCGTGGACAGGATGGTCAGCGGGTGGATGAAGCTCTCGTAGAGAATGCCGAGGATCAGGTAGATCACGACGAGGGCGGCGACGATGAGCATCGGCACGGTCGCGAGCGAGTCCTGGAAGGCCTGCGCATTGCCCTGGAAGGTCGTGCGCATGGCGGTGGGCAAGCCAAGCTCGCGCTCTGCCGCTTTGATTGCTTCCGTCGCGGTGCCGAGCGAACCGCCCTGCGCCAGATTAAAGGTGATGGTGACGGCGGGGAACTGGCCCTGGTGAGAGATCGAGAGCGGCTGCGTCTTGCGCGTGGTCCAGCTCGCGAAGGCGGCAAGCGGGACCTGCTCGCCGGTGGACGCCGACTTGACGTAGATCTTGTCCAGGCTCCCGGGCAAGCCCTGCAACTCGGGCAGAATCTCCAGGACGACGTGGTAGTTGTTCTGCTGCGTGAAGAATTGGGCGACTTGGCGCTGGCCGAAGGCGTCGTAGATCGTATTGTCGATGGTGCTCGGATCAAGGCCGTAGCGGGAGGCCTGGTCGCGGTTGATGTCGAGGGTGAGCGTCATGCCGGCCGCTTGCTGGTCGGTGGCAACGTCGCGTAGCTCGGGCAGAGTCTTGAGCTTTTCGAGGATCTTCGGCGCCCACGTGTTGAGCTCGGCGATCTCCGGATCCTGGATCGTGTACTGGAATTGCGAGCGCCCCGCGCGGCCGCCGACAGTGATGTCCTGTGCGGCCTGGAGGTAAAGCTTCACGCCCTCGACGCTTTGGGTGGCCTTGCGCAGGCGGGCAATGATCGCGTCGGCGGATACGTTGCGCTCGCTGCGCGGCTTCAGCGTAATGAAGAAGCGGCCGGTGTTGAGAGACGCCGATGCGCCGCCCGCGCCGATGGCCATGGCATAAGTCTCGATGTCCGGGTCTTTGGCGATGATGTCGCCCAGCGTCTGCTGCAGCCGCATCATCTCGGCAAAGGAGACATCCTGTGCGGCTTCCGATGTGCCCTGGAGCAGGCCGGTGTCCTGCTGCGGAAAGAAGCCCTTCGGGATGGCAACGAAGAGCATGACGGTGCTGGCGATGGTGGCGAAGAACACCATCAGGGTCAGGAAGCGGCGGCGCAGGCAGAAGTCGAGCGCGCGCTCGTAGGCGCGGAGGAGTGCGTCGAAGCCGCGCTCGGTCCACGCGTGGAGCCGGCCATGTTTCACCTCGTGCTCGGGCCTGAGGAAGCGCGAGCACATCATGGGTGTCAGGGTGAGGGCCACAAAGGCCGAGACGGCGATTGTCATGGTGACCGTGACGGCGAACTCACGGAAGAGGCGGCCGATGATGCCGCCCATGAGCAGGAGCGGGATGAACGCGGCGACAAGCGACAGGCTGATCGAGACGATAGTGAAGCCGATCTCCTCCGCGCCCTTGATCGCGGCATCGAACGGCTTCATGCCGTCCTCGACGTGACGCACGATGTTCTCGAGCATGACGATGGCGTCGTCGACGACGAAGCCGACGGCGATGGTGAGCGCCATCAGGGAGAGGTTGTCGAGACTATAGCCCGCGAGCCACATCAGGGCCAAGGCGCCGAGCAGCGACAGTGGAACGGTGACACTGGGGATGATGGTCGCCCATAGGCTGCGCAAGAACACGAAGATGACGGCGACGACGAGGGCGATCGAGATGAGGAGCGTGAACTGCACGTCCTCGACGGAAGCGCGGATGGTCTGCGTGCGGTCGCTCAGAACGTCGATCTTGATCGACGGCGGCATGGCGGCACGCAGCCGCGGAAGCTGGGCCTTGATGCGGTCGACGGTGTCGATGACGTTGGCGCCGGGTTGCTTCGAGATGACAAGGAAAACACCGCGCTTTCCATCGGCCCAAGCGGCCTTCTTCATGTCCTCGGGGCCGTCGATGGCCTGGCCGATATCCTTGACGCGAATAGGCGCCCCGTCGCGGTAGGCGACGATGACGTCGTTCCATCCGGCGGCGTCGCTCAGCTGGTCGTTGGCGTAAATGGTGAGGCTTCGAAGCGTGCCGTCGATATTGCCCTTGGCCTGGTTGACGGTGGTCAGCGCAAGGCGGGCGCGGACGTCCTCCAGCGAGAGACCCTTGGCGACGAGCTTTGCGGGGTCGATCTGGACGCGGATGGCGGGTTTCTGCTCGCCGCCGATGGAGACGAGCCCAACGCCGCTGATCTGGCTGATCTGCTGGGCGAGCTTGGTGTCGGCATTGTCGTCCACGTCCGTCAGCGGCAGGGTGTCGGACGTCGCCGACAGCAGCATGATCGGCGCATCTGCGGGGTTGACCTTGCGGTAGGTCGGAGGCGACGGAAGGTCGGTTGGGAGCTGACCTGCAGCGGCGTTGATGGCGGCTTGAACGTCGTTGGCAGCGGCGTCGATATCGCGGTCGAGGTCGAACTGCACAACCACGGTGGTCGAGCCGAGGCCGGACGAGGATGTGGTCTGGGTGACGCCGGGGATGCGTGCGAACTGGCGTTCGAGCGGCTGCGCAACCGACGAGGCCATGGTCTCTGGGTTGGCGCCGGGCAGGGAAGCGGAGACCTGGATGGTCGGGAAGTCGACCTGCGGCAATGGTGCGACCGGCAGGCGCGGGTAGGCGACGAGGCCGACGAACAGAAGGCCCATCATGATGAGCGTGGTCGCGATCGGACGGCGAATGAAGGGCCCGGAAATTCCGCCGCCCGGCGTTCTCTGGCTGATCCCGTGCATGGCTTGCTCGTTTCCGGTCGCCGCCTGCTTATTGTTTCCCGGCGGTGTTGCTTTCGTCA
The DNA here is from genome assembly GCF_902826555.1 of uncultured Hyphomicrobium sp. Taxonomy (GTDB): domain Bacteria; phylum Pseudomonadota; class Alphaproteobacteria; order Rhizobiales; family Hyphomicrobiaceae; genus Hyphomicrobium_C. The sequence goes on along the minus strand of NZ_CADEFI010000022.1, from coordinate 16,228 downwards.
TCGGGCCTGTCGGCGACGCGTGTGCCGGGCTGCAGGCGCGCGTGACCGGCGGTGACGATTTTCTCGCCCGGCTCAAGTCCGGACTCGACGACCGCCAGTCCATTGCCGATTTGGCCGACCTTTAGGTCGCGTTTCTCCACCGTCTGGTCGGGTCTCACGATGTAGGCGAAGAGGCCGGCGGGGCCGCGCTGCACGGCGATGTCGGGCACGACGATGCGATCGTGCAGCGTCGAGACGAGAAGGCGCGTCGATACGGAAAGGCCCGGCCAGAGCTGGTTGTCCGGGTTCTCGAAGCGTCCTTTGAGGCGGATGGTGCCGCTCGCGACGTCGATGTCGTTGTTGACGATGGCGAGCTTGCCGTGCCCCAGCTCCGTTTTGCCGTCGCTCGAGAATGCCGTGAGGTCGAGCGGTCCCTCGCTGAGGGCTCGCATGACGGGAGGGAACTCGCTTTCGGGGGCCGTGAACACGACGGCGATAGGCTGGATCTCGGCAATGGTGACGATGCCGCTCTGATCGGCGGCATGGACGATGTTGCCGATGTCGATGGTGCGCAGTCCCAGCCGGCCGCCGATGGGCGCACGAATGGTCGTGTAGGTCAGATTGACCTTGGCGTTCTCCTGCGCCGCCTCGTCGGCTTTGATCAACGCCTTGAGCTGGTTCACAGTCGCGGTCTGCTGGTCGAGGAGTTGCTTGGTGGCGTAGCCGGGGCCGACCAGAGCGTTCGTCCGTGCGAGATCGGCTTCCGCGCTCGCGAGCGTGGCCTGGTCCTGCGTGATCTTGGCCGTAGCCTGATCGAGTGCGGCCTGGAAGGGGCGCGCGTCGAGCTCGACGAGGACGTCCCCGGCTTTTACGGGCTGGCCTTCCTCGAAGGCGATCTTTTCGACCTGGCCGTCGACGCGGCTGCGTACGGTCACCGAGTTCCACGCCTGGACGGTGCCGAGCCCGTTCAATTCGACGGGGAAGTCGTGGCGTCCGACCGTGGTCGCGCGAACGGGAATAGCGGCTTGGGCGTCATTGCCGCGTTGGGGCGTTTTTCCGGGAGATGCCGGCCAGAACATTCCCTTGGCGACATCCGGATGCTGCCAGACCCAAGTGCCGCCGAGTGCGGTCACGAGCAGGAGCATCACGACCGCGCGCCACCCGAAGTGCCGGGAGCGGCGCGTTGCGGCGCTCTCAGGACGCGTGGGCCGGCGTCCTTTTTCTCGCGCCTCGGAAGGGATGGAACCCTTCATTTCGGCAGCCAGAACTCCGGACTCGCTGGGTCGTTCCTGCATGGATACCAACCAACTGTCGTGTGGCTCGGGTGGCGTTCCCCGGCTCCGTCGCGGGAAGTGTTCAGGCAATAACGCCACGGCCGGGTCCGTTCCGTCCTTTACTTTTACGTAACAGGGGCTTTCGAACGGAAGTGTCGCAGCGGGACGCGTCCCGGCGGCTGGCGGCGCATCAGATTGACTGGGGACGACAACCCCCATATGTGGAGGCGGAAGCAGGCTGACCCGTCGCTGACCGCTGCGGACTCGATGTCGCGCCCGATGCCCCCTATCAGAGCAACCTTTTTCGCGAGCAGGCGTCATTCGCCATGCAAAGTCCCAATAAACAGAGCGGCGACACCGTCGACCCGCGTTGGCAATTGGAGTTCGTGGCGCGTGGTCCCGACGACACGGATCTCCTCGCGCGCGTCGTCGCGGAGCATGTGCGCGGCGGCAGTGTCATCCTCCTCGACGGCGAGCTTGCCGCCGGCAAGACGCATTTCGTGAAGGCGCTCGTGCGTGCTCTCGGCTCGCAAGAGGCAGTGACCAGTCCGACGTATACGCTGGTGCACATTTACGATGCGGGCCGTGTGCCGGTGACGCATGTGGATGCCTACCGCCTTTCGGGGGCGGCGGAGTATCAGGATCTGGGTTTGGACGACGACCGCGAAGACGGGGTGATCGTCATCGAGTGGGGAGATGTCGTCGGCTCTCACTATCCCGAACGGCTCTCGATCCGGCTCGCCTTCGTGGAGGGGGACACCTTCAAGCGCCATGTCAGCGTGCAAGCCGTCGGACAAGGTTGGTCCGGCTTGAAGCGAGGTATTGAAACCGCGTTCGCCGAGGGGGCCGCATGACCGTGGTTCTCGGACTCGAGACCTCGTCCCGACTGCCCGGTGTCGCCGTGTCCCGGGACGGCACCATCTTCGGCGGCCCGGCGGAGGAGCCGGCGGCGCGGGGCACCGACCTCGGGGCGCTGGTCGAGAGGGTTCTGGGCGCTGCCGGTGTGATGCCCCGCGACATCGATCTCATTGCCGTCGATATCGGGCCAGGAGGGCTCAACGCGGTCAGGTCCGGCGTTTCGTTCGCAAACGGCCTGGCGCTCAGCCTCAACCGGCCCATTGTGCCGCTGACGTCTCTCGAGATCATGGGGTGGCGAGCGTTCGCGGAGACGGGGATGCCGGTGCTTTGCATTCGCGGGGCGACGGAGGGACAGGTCTGGGTCGGCGCCTACGACGGGTCGGGGATCGTGCGCACCGAGAGTGGAAGCCTGGATGCCGTGTCGCGGGCGCTGGCGGATCTCGGCGGCCGTTTTGCGATCGCCGGCAAGCTCAAGGACTCCCTGCAGAGATCCCTGCCGGGTATCGACGCGTTGATGACGGACATTGACGTGCCGGCGGTGCATGATCTCATAGCGTTCGCGGCGCGCGCTCCCGAGGACCGTATCGTTTCAGGTCCGATCAGTGCATTTCAGCAATAAAAGAGATGATGGCCGTACGATGAGTAAAGGTGGCACAGTCAGAACCGTCGATCGCACGCACGTCGCCGCCGTGGCCGGCTGCCTGCGCGACGGCGGGATTGTGCTCGTGCCGACGGACACCGTATTCGGCCTCGCCGTGCTTCCCGCGGATGAGGCTGCCGTCAACAGGCTCTTCGAATTGAAGCGGCGGTCTCCGGAGCGTCGTCTGCCGGTGATGGTCGCCGAAACGGGGCAACTCGCCTCGCTCGGGGTGGCGGTGACGGATGCGGCCAGGACGCTGCTCGCCTCGCAGTATGTCCCGGGCCCGCTGACGATCGCGCTCGGGTTTGCTGATCACGGGCGTCCGGACTGGCTCAGGACGCGCGACGAGGTGGCGGTGCGCATTCCGCGAGATGATTTTCTGCTGGCGGTGCTGCGGCAGACCGGACCGCTGTTCGTGACGAGCGCGAACGCGCACGGGATGGCGTCGCCCGATCGCGTCGAGGAGATTCTTGATCAGCTCAGCGACGCTCCGGATATGATCGTCGAAGGTGCTGCCGGAGGCGGACAACCTTCGACACTCGTGAACTGTCGCCTCGTGCCGCCCGTCGTCGAACGGGAAGGGGCTGTTTCGAAAGCGGAGATCGCGCGGTTGCTGTCATGACATCATCCAAAGACCAGGTCATCTTGGGGATCGAGTCGTCGTGCGACGACACTGCCGCAGCGGTGGTCGATGAAGCGGGGCGCGTGCTTTCGTCCGTCGTGGTGAGCCAAGTCGAAATTCACGCTGCCCATGGCGGCGTCTTTCCAGAGATGGCGAGCCGCGCGCACGTGACGGCGATGGTCCCCTGCATCACCAAGGCGCTCGCGGATGCCGGCGTCACTCAGCGGGACTTGCGTGCGATCGGCGTCACGCGCGGGCCGGGTCTGATCGGACCGCTTCTGGTCGGGCTCAATGCTGCTGCCGGTGTCGGACTCGGGTGGGGCGTGCCCGTGATCGGCGTCAATCATCTCCGGGGGCATTTGCGGAGTGCGGATCTCGACGAACAGAGGGTTCGCTTTCCGGCGCTCCTTCTTCTCGTCTCGGGTGGACATACGCTTCTCGCTCACATGGCGACAGCGCATGATGTGCGCATCCTGGGCTCGACGCGGGACGACTCCGTGGGTGAAGCCTACGACAAGGTCGGGCGCCTTATGGGTCTCGGTTATCCGGCGGGCGCCAAGGTCGACCGGCTTGCGGCCACCGGCGATGGGTCACACCTCAGGCTGCCGAGGCCGATGATCGCCGATGGCCTCGACTTCTCGTTCTCGGGACTCAAATCGGCGATGTCCAAATATTTTCCGCTCGATGGCGCCTATCGGCTGGAGGATCTGGCGGCGTCGTTCGTGGACGCCTGCATGGACGTTCTGATCGAGAAGAGCCGACGTGCGCTTGCGGCGCACCCGAGCCGCTCGCTCGTCGTGGTCGGCGGCGTGGCGGCGAGTCCGCAATTGCGGTCGGCCGCTCAGACGTTATGCGCGGAGATGGGCGTTGAACTTTGCCTCCCGCCTTTGCGCTGGTCGACCGACAACGCGGCGATGATCGCGTTGGCGGCGTGGGACTACCTCTCCCTCGAGACCGCTCCGCGTCCGATCGCGCAGCCGAATTTGCGTGTGGACCAGTGGTAGAGGGGGCGCGGCGATCCGCAGCTCCGACTATCCGCGTGGGGGACGGCGGCGCTCGTTGAACCAGGCCCGGTACTCGGTCATTTTTCCGCGTTGGGTGTCGGGCGCACGGCGTTTGCACGTCGACGCCTCGTCGCTCGACTCGGACGCGCCCCATCTCAGCTCGACGCAGTCGTTGACGTTGTAGGCCATCTCGAGCGCCGCGATACGTTCGATCACGTCCTTGAGGGTCAGCGTCCATTCCGAGCCGTCGGATCGCATGTAAGCGAATTTGCGCTCACCGAGCTCGGAGGCGAGCACGGCGCCCAGCTCCGCTTTCACGTCGGAGGCGCTCTTGCCTGGCGGCATCGCGTAGCGTTCCGGGCGCCGGGCGACGCGATCGGGGAAGCCACGCACCACGTCGATGGCGATCAACAGGCGCAGGTCGCGGGACGGCGTTGCAAAATCCTCCCAGGCGCCCGTGGTTTCGAAGATCGATGCGCCGTCCGGCATCGCCACCTCGCCGCCGCCGCCGGTCTGATACTTGCGTCCGTTCTCGACCGACGTCACGCGTGCCTTCACCTGCTCCTCAAGCGACGTGATGGCCTCCTTCATGGCGCGGGTGGGATCGAGCGGTGCCGGCGACATCACGTCGTCCATACGGTCGTAGAAATCCTCGATCGCGAGCTTGGACTGATCGAGCGAGAAGTCGGCGTACTCGGGATTCTTCTCGATTTCGGCGTTGGTCAAGCGCCTGAAGCTGCCACCGCCACGCACGACGGGGCGGAAGCGCTTGAAGCCGGGACTGCCGAGTGCCGGATCCTGAGCGAAGAGGAAGTTTCCGCGCCAGAACCGTTTGCGCGCCACCGTGCCGTCGGGCTGTCCGTCGACGGCGAGAATGACGCCTGCAGCATCGCCCGTCTGCGCGATGCGCTTCGCGATCACCAGAATGTGCCCGTAGGGATCGGCGTAGACGGTGCCGGGGCGCAGTGTCTCCTGCTTCAGCGGAACGGGATAGTAGTCCGTGTTGTTGTCGTCGGCCGCCGTCCGGCCTGCGCCCGAATGCACGCCGTTGGCGACAGTTGTGCGGATGTAGTAGCCGAACCCGGGCACAAGCCCCGGGGGCTTTTTCGGCAGCTTGGCCGCGGGGGCGGGTGCCGCTGACGGCGAGCCGAAGAATCCGAGGAAGTCGCCCGCGGGCCCGGCGACCTTCTGGTCGGGTGGGGGAGCTGGTGGCGGCTCCTCGTTCTGGATGTTCCACCACTGGGTGCACCTCGGTGCCTGGCCAGCGCCGCCGCGCGTGCACTTCGCATATCCGAACGGCAGCCCCATCTTGAAGGCGAAATAGGCGCGCAAGGTGTAGGGAAGATCCGCACAATCGGGCTTGATGATGAGGCCCTTCTCGTCCTCGCGCAGGCCGAGATGATTGAACAGGACGTTGCGCGAGCGATCGCGCAGCACCTCGTGCAGGGCGGGCCAGGACGGTGCCGCGTCGAGCGGTGCGTCGAAGAGCAGCTCGATCCAAGCGGAGTAAAGGTTCTCGGTGGCGCGGCTCCAGGTGTCGCGCACCGGCCATACACTCTTGGCGGCGGCTTGCGCTCCAGGCGGCTGCTTGCGTGCCACGACGATGTCGCGCGAGAGGGTGCTGCACTCGCCGGCCGCGCCATCGCGTGCGAGCTTCAGTTGCCACGTGCCGGCGGCGGGCGATGGGACCTCGGCAACCCAGAAATAGGGCGGGCCACCGTGCCGCTCGCGCGTCTTGACGGCGACGGCCCCGTCGGGAGCAACCAGCGACAGCTCGCCATCGAGCGCCTGCTCGGCGGTGAAGACGACGCGCAGAGGCGTGCCCTTCCAGGGCGTCATCGGCGAGGCCATGACGGCGATGCCGGCAGCGTCCTCGCACTTGGCGGCGGGGGCGTTCTTTGCGTCGGCGGCGCGCGCGATCGGGACGGCAAACGTCCCGACGATCAGCGCTGAGGCCGTCACGGCAGCGGCAAAGCGGCGTGCAGGAAACACGGGAGCCTCCCCGGGGCACTCCTCAACCGGTCAACACTATTGTGAAAGCTTTGGCTGAACCATGGCAAAATTAGGGGAGTGCCGTCGTGGCAGCCAAGCGGCGGCGTCTGCTTAACCAAATGGGCGCTCAGCGCGCGGTTCACGCCTTATCGTATCCGGCGCAATGGTGAGGCTATTTCTTGCCCTTGCCCGCCCGCGTGGCGATTTCTTCCACCAACCTTGTGAGCTCCTTGTCGACTTGCCAGTCGACCAGACTGCTGTAGGGCCGCTCCGGATCGTTGAACATCTGAAACTGGGTGAGGCTCTCAACGAGCGAGTATGGACAAAAGCTAATCACGATTGGAAGGAAGAAAATTCCCCGTTGCTCTCTTGCTGCGAAGAGCTTTGGAAGCTCAGTCGACAGGATGTAGTCGGAGTTCAAAAAGCTCGGCGAGACGAGCAGCAGGGCACCATCGCACCTATCGATCGCGCTGAGCACAGATTTTTCCCACGCCTCTCCCGGCTCAATCTTGCGGTCAAACCAGAGTTCGATTTTTTTGTTTCTCGTTAGCGGCGAGAGCGCTTTTTCAATCCGTTCTGCCCAATTCAGATCCTCACGGGCATAACTCACAAATAATGTCCTGGTCCGCTCAGGTTGCGGCGTGTCGGCCGTTGGTGGCTGGGACGGCGATTGGACGGGATGCGCAGGGTTAGGTGAGCCCGCAGATGATTTTGGCGGCTCGCCTTTTCTCTTGGAGGAGAGAGCGGATATCTGTTCGTCCGACAAGCCTCCCGTCGTTTGAACGCGAATTGATTGTTCCTTGCCAGATGCCTTGTCCCTTGCAAACACGTGCAGCACGCTGTTCGCGTCTACATCGAAAGTGACTTCGAGTTGAGGGATGCCACGAGGCGCCGGTGGAATTCCACTCAGTACGAACTCGCCGATCAGGACATTGTCGGATGCGAGAGGGCGCTCGCCCTGGAACACGCTAATGGTCGTTGCCTCTTGGTTGTCCTCGTGCGTGGAGAAGATCAGCGATCTTTTAGACGGAATCGTCGTGTTCCGCTCGATGAGGCGTACGAATGATCCATCTGCGGTGGCAATTCCGAGCGAGAATGGGGCCACGTCCAGGAGCAGGACGTCCTTCATCTCGCCAGACATGACAGCCGCTTGTACAGCAGCACCTAGAGCAACAGCATCCTCACGCCTCAGACTTCTGTAGGAGGCGCGCTGGAAGAACTGGTGGACCTTCTCGGTGACCAATGGGATCCTGGTGGATCCGCCAATCAGGACCACTTCGGTAATATCTTCCACTGTTGCGGACCGGATCGATCCGCCTCCCATGTCGATTTTACAGTCCTGCAAGGCAGCCTTGCAGATCTCTACGGTACGGTCCACGAGCCCGGCGACGAGGCTCTCAAATACTTTCCTCGTGAGGGTGGTGTGCAGGTGTCGCGGACCGAACTCGTTCGAAGCGAGGAACGGCAAATTGATTGCGGTCGTGTTGGCCGAAGACAGGTTGATCTTGGCGCCTTCTGCAGCTTCCCTGAGACGCTGAAGCGCAAGTCGATCGTTGGAGAGATCCAGCCCATGCTCCTTGCGGAACTGATCGGCCAAATGCTCGACGAGCTTTGTGTCGAAGTCCTCGCCGCCTAGAAAGGTGTCGCCATTGGTGCTTTTTACCTCAAAGACACCATCGCTGATTTCGAGGATCGAGATGTCGAATGTGCCACCTCCGAGGTCGTAGACGGCGATGATCTTCAGGTCCTTCGCCTTGTCGAGGCCGTAGGCCAGCGCAGCGGCTGTGGGTTCGCTAATGGTGCGAACAACCTCCAAGCCGGCTATACGCGCTGCGGCGATCGTCGCCTGTCGTTGCGCATCGTTGAAATAGGCGGGAAGCGTTACAACCGCGCGATTTACCGTTTCGCCCAGGTAGACCTCGGCCGTCGTGCGCATCTTTTGCAGGATGTGCGACGAGATCTCCTGCGGCGAGTATTCCCGGCCATCAATCTCGATCCAGGCGTCCCCGTTGGCGCTGCGGATGATCTTATAAGAGGCCGTTCGCTTCAGCGTTTCGATCGACGGGTCGTCATAGCGACGGCCGACGAGGCGCTTCACTGCGTTTACTGTGCCGTCGTGGTTTATGATGGCTTGCCGGCGGGCGGCCTCACCAACAAGTATGTCGCCATTGTCCATGAACGACACGGTCGAAGGCGTCGTCCCTTCGCCTTCGGAATTCTCGATGATTACGGGGCTGTTGCCGCTTAGGATCGCAACACGTGAACTCGTTGTTCCCAAGTCGATGCCGACAATTCTTCCCATTGAATGATCGCTAGAATATCCCCGCCCCGATATCGACATTTGAGCAGGAAGGGCGCCCGTCCGCAACGTGCTTGGCCGTTTCGCCGATGGAGGCGCGGACACCTTTCAACAGGCCGACGAGCGATGGTGTCTTGTTGCATCTGATGCTGGGCGGGTTGTGAAGTTGCCGCGCACGCGCAAGCTTGGGTGGCGAGTGCGATTATTGCTCTCTCTCTCTCGCCATGCTGCTTGCACCGGCGACCACTTTCGCGACTGGATCGCGATGCTTCGCGCCTGGCTGGGAAGGAAAGGTGGAATGCCGCGTGCTCTATCCAGAGCGGGTGGCTACCCTAGAATGACTGTGGGTCGGTTGGTTGCGGGAGTAGGATTTGAACCTACGACCTTCAGGTTATGAGCCTGACGAGCTACCGGGCTGCTCCATCCCGCGATACCGACACATCTCTCCGACCTGACATAGCCTCGTGAGGCTTGCCACGTCGTCTCGAACGATCCGGCCACTCGAAGTGGCCACCCTTGCGAAACTTGGGCTGATCAGGGCCGCCTTGTCCCTTGGGATCGATCCCTTAGGACTTGGTCCCTTGGGACCGGCCCGTTCGAAGAGCCGCCGGCAGGGCGGCTCGGCGAGGTCTATAGCACGATTTTTGGCTTTGTGAACCCCGATCGCACCCGGCATTTTCCGCCGCCCGGCATTATCCCTTGAACAATGTGCTTCCACGACGGATTTTGCCGGCCAGCTATGCGCTACGGCCCGAGAACTTTCGTATAAGCTGGGTCGTGAACATCGTACTGCCGGACGAGACACCACCCGCATGACTCCTGCCGATCCCCGCCGAAGCGACCAAGCCCAAGCAACACGTACGGCGGCGGGTCTCGAGGAGACGTTCGTTCTGCTCGACAACAGCAGCGGCCGCGGAACGCCGTCGCTCCTCTTTTCGGAACCCATCGAGATCATCTCGGCCATGACGGCGGACGAGGTGCCGCAGGCGCTTGCCCGGCTCGAGGACGGCACGTCGGCGGGGTACCACGCGGCGGGCTTCTTCGCCTACGAGCTCGGCTACGTGCTCGAGCCCAAGATCCGCAGCCTTTTTCCGGACGGGCGGAGCGTGCCGCTGATCTGGTTCGGCCTCTATCGGGCGCCGCGCGCGATGACCGAGCGGGAGGTTGACCATTGGCTTGCAACCCACACCCGCAGCGGCTCCTATCAGTTCACCTCGGTGACCACGGCGTGGGATCAGGCGGAGTACGAATCGAGGTTCGCCGCGGTGCAGGACAAGATCCGCGCCGGCGATATCTATCAGCTCAACCTCACCTTCAAGGCGCGTTTTCGTCTCGAAGGCTCGCCGCTGACCTTCTATCGCGATCTCCGACAGCGGCAGCGCGTGGCCTATGCCGGTATCGTCGATACGGGCGAGGTTACCGTGCTTTCGGCGAGCCCTGAACTCTTCATCGAGAAGCACGGGCAGGTCGTGTCGACCCGGCCGATGAAAGGCACGGCGCCGCGGGCCGGGACACCCGAAGCCGACGAGGACGCGCGGCGCGTGCTTTCGAGCGACGTCAAGCAGCGCGCCGAGAATCTCATGATCGTCGATCTGATGCGGAACGATCTCGGAAGAATCGCCGAGGTGGGTAGCGTCAGCGTCACGGATCTATTTACCGTCGAGACATTCCGCACGCTGCACCAGATGACGTCCGGCGTGCGGGCGACGCTGAAGGACGGCGTCGGGCTCGCGGATCTCGTGCGTGCGATCTTCCCACCGGGGTCGGTGATCGGGGCGCCGAAGATCCGGGCCATGGAGCTGATCCGCGACTACGAGACGGAGCCGCGCGGCGTCTACTGCGGTGCCATCGGCACCATTTCCCCCGAGGGCTCGGCACTCTTCAACGTGGCCATCCGCACACCCGTCATCTTCCGCGATGGGCGCGGCGAGATGGGAATCGGATCGGGCGTCGTCTACGACTCCGTCGGCGCCAAGGAATACGCCGAATGCCTGCTCAAGATGAAATTCCTCACCGACCCGCCGAAGAGTTTCGAGCTGATCGAAACGCTGCTCCACGTGCCGGAGGAGGGATTCTGGCTCCTCGACGGCCATATCGCACGGCTGCGCGCGTCCGCCGCCTATTTCGGATATGCGTTCGACGAGGCCAAGGTGCAGGCGGCACTCGATACCGCGGTTGCCGGGCAAACGGGAAAGCGGCTACGCGTGCGGCTGCTACTAGCTGAAGATGGTGGGCTCACGGTCACCGTGACGGAGCAGCCTGCCCAGGTGCCGGGGGCGGTGATGCGTTTCGTCGTCTCGGAGACGCGACTCGACAGCACCAATGCCTTCCTTTTCCACAAGACGACTCGGCGCGAGCTTTACGACCGCGAGTGGCAGCACTACGCGGACACGGTCAAGGCCGACGAGGTCCTCTATCTCAATGAGCGCGGCGAACTCGCGGAAGGAAGCCGGACCAACATCTTCATTGAGCGCGATGGCAGGCTTCTCACGCCGCCGCTCTCGAGCGGACTTCTCCCAGGCGTGTTGCGCGGCGTGCTGATCCGGAGCGGCAAAGCCCACGAGGCCGTGCTTACGCTCGACGATCTCGCGGGCGCGGACGCGATCTATGTCGGAAATTCCGTGCGGGGTCTGGTTAAGGCCGAACCGCTGAAGCAGCTGCGTTGAGGCGGCTTATCTTGTCGGCTGGGAATGCTGCAGTGCGCAATTTCAGTGGCGCGATTGCTGCGGCGCACTAATTGGAGCGGTTCTCAGGAGCGTCCTGCGGCGGGGAAATGGATGCCGTCTCGGAGCCGCTGCCATGAATTGCAGCGACGACAAAAACAAGCGCCGCAAACGTTAGCGCAACCGCAAGTGCGATTTCGCGCACGGAGCGGCGTACACGCTCGGCGATCGGGCCCGACTGCAATTTTCGTGGCATCATCATGCGCGCCAATCTGCGCAAACAAGCACCCCGTGACCAGAGTGCTCAACGCCGCGCGACAGATGCGCACAGCGTACCGACAATCCCTTCATCAAGCCGCAATCGATAGTGCGCGAACGCGCTTCCGACGGCGATGCCCTTGGCTTCAAGGGCGCATTGACCATCATCAAAGGCCACGCATGACACAGCCGAAGATCAGCACGAATTGTGCAACGACGAGCACCCAGAATTCTTGACCTGTGATGTAAGGAATTGAAGCGCCGAAGAAATAGGTGACGAGCGCGAGCACCGTAAGGATGACCGACAGCATGTACGTCAGGATGCCGGGTGCTTTCAGGACCATCGTTGATCTCTCCCCTCGAGACTTCGTTCCTTCCGATCGGTGACAACCAGGCTGCCGCCGATTCGCTCTCCGTAGCCCGGGGCTTATAGCAGCCGCTGCAGGTAGTGGCATGGGCTTGACGGCAACAGTCGTTGACCGTCGGGGAGACGGGTGTTGGAACCGTTTCTATTTAGCGATGTTTTGTCTCGTGGAATCACAACGTTATCTATGCTTTCTTAGAAAGATTGGAATGAGGGCGCGCTGCCCTAAAACAGGTCGGACCCGCTTTTATCGACCGCAGCGCTCAGGAACCTTAAGCGTTTCGGCTGCCGTTAAGGAGACTGCTATGCTTCGTGTGTGCTCGGTCGCCATCGTCGTCGCCGCTTGCCTCGTCGCGCCCTTGAGCGCAGCCGCTTATGGGCCGAGGGTCAAGAAGTTCTGCGCCAACGATTACATGGACAATTGCCATCTTCATCGGCTCGGCACGCCGGAGCTCCGGGCGTGCATGCGCAAGGCGGGGGCGAAGCTCAGCCCGGAATGCGTTAATGCGCTCATCGCTGAAGGCGAAGTCTCGGCTGCCGAGGTCGCCCAGCGGCGGGCTGCCGCTGCCGCCGCCGGTAAATAGTCCGCTCCATCGGCTTGTTGTCTCAGGTGCCGCGCGGCTTGGCGCGCGCGGTGGGTGCGGCGTTGGCCGGATCGTCGGGCCAAGGGTGGCGCGGATAGCGGCCCTTCATCTCCGCTTTCACAGCGGCCCATGATCCGCGCCAGAAACCCGGCAGGTCGCGCGTGATCTGGATCGGCCGATGGGCAGGAGACAGCAGATGCAACGTGAGCGGCAGTCGCCCCCCGGCGATGCCGGGGTGCGTCTTGAGGCCGAACAGCTCCTGCACGCGGATATGAAGCGCGGGGGCGCCTGCGCCTTCGTAGTCAATGGCGTGGCGATTGCCGGTTGGCGCTTCGAAGTGCGTGGGCGCGTCCTCGTCCAGACGGCGCTTGAGGGACCATGGGATGAGTGCGTCGAGGGCCTGGCCCAAGTCTTCGGCTGACACATCGGCAAGACGCGTCTTTCCAGCCAGGTAAGGTCCGAGCCAATCGGGAAGCGTGGCCGTCAGCGCCGAGTCTGTCAGGTCGGGCCAATCGCCGCCGCCTGCGTTGCGCAGGAAGGCGGAGCGGTCGCGGAGCTGCACTTGCGCTTTGCTCCAGGGGAGACGGGCCGCGCCGAGAGAGGCAAGCCCTGCGGCAAGAGCGGTTTCCACCTCAGGGCTTGGGTCGGCCGGGCGCGGCTCGCTGGCAAGCTCGATGGCGTCGAGGCGGCGCACGCGGCGCGCGCGCACAGCGGCGGCCTCGCGATCAAAGAAAAGGTCGTTGCGGATCGCGATACGATGGCCGGCGATGCGGGTCATCTCGGCCTCGGTGGTCTCGGCGGCGAGCAGGATGCGTGTGGCGGCTGCTGCGCCCTGCATCTCTGCCACAACGAGGAACTGCGCGCCGGAGAGGGTGTCGGTGGGATCGAGGTTGGCGCCACGGCCGTTGGCGAGCAGATACTGGCCGCGCGGGCCGCGGGCTTTGGCGATGCGCTCGGGGTAGGCGAGGGCCAGGAGTGTTGCCGTGGATGCCTCCCCTCTCTCGGCCGCTTGCGCCGCCGGCTGTCGCGGCCCCTCATCCCGATCATCTCCCCGTGAAGAACCGGGTTGGGGACGAGTAGTGCGCGCGATCCTTGCCCAACCTTCGGCGAGGCGGCGCATCTCGGTGGTCCGGCGCGAGCGGTCACGTCGGAAGGCCTGGAGGCGGTGATCGAGGGATGTATCGTTGCCGCCAAGGCCACGCTCGACGAGGATGGCGGCGATGTCGGCCGCTTCGCGCTCGCTACCGATCAGCGCGGCTTCGATCAGCATGGCGGCGAGGCGCGGCGGCAAGGGAAGCGCACGCAGCCGGCGGCCGGCGTCCGTCAAATGGCCATCGCTGTCGACGGCGCCGAGGGCGACGAGCTCCTCGCGGGCGGCATCGAGCGCGGCGGGCGTGGGGGGATCGAGCCACGCCAGCGTGCGCGGATCATTGATGCCCCATTCGGCACAATCGAGCACGAGCGGCGCGAGGTCGGCGGCGCGGATCTCGGGCTCCGAGAAGGGCGGCAGGCTCGCGGTTTCGGCCTCGTCCCACAAGCGGTAGCAGACGCCGGGCTCGATGCGGCCCGCACGGCCGCGACGCTGATCGGCGGAGGCGCGCGAGACGCGGACGGTGGCGAGGCGGGTTACACCGACGTCGGGATCGAAGCGCGGTACGCGGGAGATGCCGCAATCGACGACGACGCGTACGCCCTCGATAGTGAGCGAGGTTTCTGCGATCGACGTGGCGAGCACGATCTTGCGCTTTCCGGGCGGGGCAGGCGCGATGGCCGCGTCCTGCTCGCGCCGGTCGAGCGCGCCATAGAGCGGCGCCAGAATGGCGGCGCTCGGGTCGAGGCGATCGCGCAGGCGCTCCTCGGTGCGGCGGATCTCGCCCTGGCCGGGCAAGAAGGCGAGGATGGAGCCCGTCTCGGAGCGGAGCGCGCGGTCGATGGCGTCCGCCATCTGGTCCTCGAGGCGCAGCGTCGGGCTTCTGCCGAGGTAGCGTGTTGCGACGGGGAAGCTCTGTCCTTGGCTCGAGACGACGGGTGCTTTGCCGAGGAGGTCCGCCACCTTCTCGCCGGCAAGCGTCGCCGACATCACGAGAATGCGGAGGTCGTCGCGCAGGCTCCTTTGTGCGTCGAGGGCGAGAGCGAGACCGAGATCGGCGTCCAGCGAACGCTCGTGGAATTCGTCGAACAAGACGGCGCCGATGCCCTCCAGCGTCGGGTCGTCGAGGATCATTCGCGTGAAGACGCCTTCGGTCAGCACCTCGATGCGGGTCTTTTTGGAGACGCGGGTATCGAGGCGTGCGCGCAAGCCTACGGTCTCGCCGATCTCCTGACCAAGTGTCGTCGCCATGCGGTTCGCTGCGCCACGCGCGGCGAGGCGGCGCGGCTCCAGGACGAGGATCTTACGGCCCTGGAGCCATGGCTCATCGAGGAGTGCGAGCGGGACCCGCGTCGTTTTTCCCGCGCCGGGTGGCGCCACGAGCACGGCAGCATTGGTGCGTGCGAGCGCATCCGCCAGGGGCGGAAGGGCTTCGTCGATTGGGAGCGCGGGCGCGAATCGCCCGCTCGATCTCGGGTTGGAAGGACTGTCCATCGTGGCGGGCTTAGCACGCCGCTCCGGCGAATGAGAGGGTTCTCGACGCGCCGCCTTTACAACACCACTCAGCTGGCCGATACCCGCCTTTTCGGAAGGCCCGGGGGCGGGCCGGCCATCTCGCGGGGACCGTCTTCATGCTTCGCTTCGCAGTCGCGCTTGTTGTCCTGGCTTCGGGATTCACTGCCGGCTCGGGCGCCGCAAGGGCAACCGAGCTCGACGGCTTCTGGATGGATTCACATGGAGAAGTAGTGCTGCAGGTGGAGCCCTGCGCCGCCGACATGTGCGCCAAGGTCGTCTGGCTGCGGTTGCCGTATGGGCCGGACCGCATGCCGCTCAAGGATTTCCGCAATCCCGACGAGTCGCTGCGGGAGCGGCAGGTGTGCGGATTGCGTGTCATCAACGGCTTCGCCAAGCAGCCGGACGGAACCTGGGGCGGCGGCGACGTCTACGTTCCCGATCTCGGCATGAGCTTCAAGGGCTACGCGACCGTGCTGAGCCCGACCCAGATCGAGGTGAGGGGTTACGTATTCCTGCCACTGTTCGGCTCCACGGAGGTGTGGAGCAAGGTGGCGAAGCCGGCCTACCATTGCGAGAAGGACGGCGTGCCGCCTGCGCCGCCGCTGCCGAAGACGGAATAGCGCGCGTCAGCGTCCTACGAGCCGATGCCGCGCTCGGGCTCGAGCTTGAGGTAGGCGCGTTGCGTGTCGGTGATGTAGTCGCGCACGATCGGCACCGCGTCGCGCTTCTTCGCCAGCTGCATGTGGAAGACGAGCTGGCTTCCGGTGCGGAACATCATCTCGGCGCTGATCAGGTAGAATTCCCACATGCGGCAGAAGCGCTCGTCGTACATCTGTGCGACCTGAGCGCGGTTGGCCTGGAAGCGACTCTCCCAGTGGGCGAGCGTCTTCGCGTAATGGAGCCGCAGGAACTCGAGGTCGGTGACCCACAGGCTGTTCTGCTCGACGGCCGTAAACACCTCCGAGAGTGCCGGCGAGTAGGCGCCGGGGAAGATGTATTTCCGGAGCCAGGGGCTCGCGGTGCCCGGCGGACTCATGTGGCCGATGGAATGCAGGAGCATGACACCGTCGTCGGTCAGGAGATCGT
>NZ_CADEFI010000021.1:52947-55849 GCF_902826555.1 uncultured Hyphomicrobium sp. | reverse complement strand
CCGCCGAGTAGAAGATCTTGTCGGTCTTGGCGAGGCCGACGCACATGGCGTTGACCAGGATGTTGCCGTTGTAGCCGGCATCGAAGTTCACTTCACCGCCGACCGTCGGCACGCCCACGCAGTTGCCGTAGCCGCCGATGCCCGACACCACGCCCGACACGAGATGGCGCGTCTTGGGATGCGCCGGATCGCCGAAGCGCAGCGCGTTGAGGTTGGCAACCGGACGCGCGCCCATGGTGAACACGTCGCGCATGATGCCGCCGACACCCGTCGCCGCGCCCTGGTAGGGCTCGATATAGGAAGGGTGGTTGTGGCTCTCCATCTTGAAGATGGCCGCGTCCCCATCGCCGAGGTCGACCACGCCCGCGTTCTCGCCGGGACCCTGGATCACCTTCACGCCTGAGGTGGGCAGCGTCCTGAGCCACACGCGCGAGGACTTATAGGAGCAGTGCTCGCTCCACATCACCGAGAAGATGCCGAGCTCGGTGATCCGCGGCTCGCGGCCGAGGATCTTGAGCAGGCGCTGGTATTCGTCGGGCTTGAGCCCATGCTGCGCAACGATCTCAGGGGTGATGACGGAGGTCGCGGTGTCCTGCATTTCTGGCTTTCAAATCCCAATCGGGTCTCTCTCGCGGTGCTTATAGCGGCGCCTGCGGGCCTTGTCGCTTCCGCGGCGCGACTAATCCCAGGAGCGTGACACCGCAGCACGCCGGAAAAGCCCGCCAACGGAGCCTCGCGCGGTCCAGGCTTTGATCCGGATCACTGGTGCGACACCGGATCGATGCGACAGGATCGCGCTGCACAAAACTGGCCGCTGCCATGCAGCATCATGAATTCTCATTGGAGAGTCATACCATTAGATAGTGCGGACCGGAACGCAGGCCACCAAGAGCCTTGCCGCGGTGACAACTGAGCTTCTCATCATCAAAGGAGTTGAACCATGTTGAAGGCGACGAAAGCCGTTGCTGCAGCAGCGGGTGTGATGGGCGTTCTGGCCGCTGGCGCAGTCTTCGCCGACTCACCCACCAAAGGCGTGTATCGCAACATGATGCCGGGCCACGGCCTGAGCCTCGATTTCGGCGGCAAGCACGCCGTCGGCTACTTCCGCATCAAGGACAACGCCTGCCACCTGACGGTGGTGGTCGCGGACGGTGCGGGCGGTGAAACGGGCCTCGACAGCCCGGGCACCCGCATCGTCGTGCCGATTCTCCCCGGCAAGGCCGTCCAGCTCGATGCCAGCGCCGACCAGTCGGCCGAGTTCGTTTGTGGTCCGGACGGCACCGAGATGAATGCGCGCGTGTTCGATCGTGCGCCCTACAAGTCGTAAGAGCGCGACTACCTAGGTAGTCATGCCTCGAAATAGGGCAGGTCCTGAACCTGCCCTATTTTTATTTAAGCCACTGATATAAGTAGCATTATTATGGCGGCGGCATTCCGCCGCTGCGCCGAATGCAAAGCTGACGAGCACGCCCTGCACTACCTGAGGCAGGGGGAGTCGACTATCTCTATGGGCAACGAAAGCACCAACCAGAGAGACTTCAAATGAAAGCCGTATTGCTCGCGCTCCTGCAGACCAAAGCCTCCAACGGCCGCGGCTCGAAGCGCTGAGTTCGGCCCTCCCGGTGAGACGCCGGGTCCCGAACCTCACCCCGCTGAAGGCGGGGGATAAAGAGGGGACGAACCGCAAGGTTCGTCCCCTTTAGCTTTTCCGATCATCTGCAGAAGGCCCAAGCTGGCCGTCAGCTCATCGCCTCCACGGCCGAGAGCAGCGCGCTCTCGAACACGCGCCGGCCGTCGGTGCCGCCGAGCATCTTCTCATAGAGCCGTTCCGGGTGGGGCATCATGCCGAGGATCCGCCCTTTGGAATCGGTGATGCCCGCGATATTGCGCTGGGCGCCGTTCGGGCTCGTCTCGGGCGAGACGTTGCCCTCCGCATCCGAATAGCGAAACACCACCTGTCCCTCGCCCTCGAGGCGGTCCAGCGTCTCCGCATCGGCGAAATAGTTGCCCTCCGCGTGTGCGATAGGCACCCGAATGACCTCGCCCTTGCGGTAGCACTTGGTGAAGAAGCTGGTGTCGTTCTCGATCTTGAGGTGCACGTCGCGGCAGATGAAATGCAGAGACCGGTTGCGCATCAGCACGCCCGGCAGCAGCCCCGATTCGCAAAGAATCTGGAAGCCGTTGCAGATGCCGAGCACCGGCGTGCCCTTTCCCGCTTTTTCGATGACGTCGCGCATGATCGGCGAGTGGGCCGCCATGGCGCCGCAGCGCAGATAGTCGCCGTAGGAGAAGCCGCCCGGCAGCACGATGAGATCGGAGGCCGGCACCGTCGCGTCGCCATGCCAGACCATCTTCACTGGAAAGCCGGTGATGGCTTCGAGCGCCGTCTTTACGTCGCGGTCGCAGTTGGAGCCGGGAAAGACGATGACGGAAGCGCGTAGCATGTTTGGCTCCAACCTATATTTCGTGTCGTCAGGGCCCGAGCGGCGATTGCCCAGCTTTCCGGCTCTCGACCTCGTGCCGCGACGCGTTCGTGAGCTCGGTGTCGCCGGACTTCATGTCTGCCATGAGCAGGGCGAACTGGCCTTGGTCCCCATAGCCGCACCCTTTGCTGTCCGCAGTCCAGACGTCGGTGACCTGCTTGCGCCGTGTCCGCAACGTGACCGCCGGGTGTGCAGGATGCCCGGAGTGAGTGAATGCGATTTGCGCCGTCCAGACGTCGGGGACGGAGAGCGTCGCGATATCGTATCCGCCCTCTTGCGTCCACTGGACGCCCGGGAGCCACTGTGCGGTATCCTTGAGCCCGCTGTAACCGAGCGTGCAGTCGATCGTCGGCGGGGAGGGGCTCTGCGCAAGCGCAGCGGCGGGAAAGAGCGCCGCCATCAGCCAGGCCGCCGTTCCC
>NZ_CADEFI010000021.1:49163-52847 GCF_902826555.1 uncultured Hyphomicrobium sp. | reverse complement strand
CATCAGGGCGCAAGCTCGTAGCTGTAGTTCTCGATCACCGTGTTGGCGAGCAGATCGCGGCACATGCGCTCCACTTCGGCGCGCGCCTTCTCCTCGCTCATGCCGGCCACATCGACCTCGATGTATTTGCCCTGCCGCACATCATTGACGCCCTCGAAGCCGAGCGCGCCGAGCGCGTTCTGGATGGCCTTGCCCTGCGGATCGAGGACACCGGATTTGAGCGTGATCTTGATGCGGGCTTTCATGAGACCTCAGGCAACTGGCAGCAGACAACGGACAGCAGGATATAGGAAGGTTCGCTGCCTGCTGCCATGCTGCCTGTTGCCCCACAGGTTAATTCGGCTTACCCGTCGGGTTCGACGCCACCAGCACGGGCCCAACGCCCTTCGGCGGGCGCTGCTCGGTGAGCACGCCGAGACGGCGGGCCACCTCCTGATAAGCCTCGAGAACGCCGCCGAGATCTCGGCGGAAGCGGTCCTTGTCGAGCTTGTCGCCCGACGAGATGTCCCACAGGCGGCAGCAGTCGGGGCTGATCTCGTCGGCGAGCACGATCCGCATCTGCTCGTTGTCCCAGAGACGCCCGAACTCCACCTTGAAGTCGACCAGACGAATGCCGATGCCGAGGAAGAGGCCGACGAGGAAGTCGTTCACGCGCAGCGCGAGCTGCATGATCTCGTCGATCTCTTGCGGCGTCGCCCAGCTGAACGCGGTGATGTGCTCCTCGGAGACCATGGGATCGTTGAGGTTATCGGCCTTGTAGTAGAACTCGATGATCGAGCGCGGCAGCTGCGTGCCTTCCTCGAGGCCGAGACGCGTCGAGAGCGAACCGGCAGCGACATTGCGCACCACGACCTCGAGCGGAATGATCTCCACCTCGCGGATCAGCTGCTCGCGCATGTTGAGCCGCTTCATGAAGTGCGTCGGCACGCCGATCTCGCCGAGACGCTGGAAGATATACTCGGAGATGCGGTTGTTGAGCACGCCCTTGCCTTCGATGAGCGCGTGCTTCTTTGCGTTGAAGGCCGTAGCGTCGTCTTTGAAATGCTGAATGAGAGTGCCGGGCTCCGGTCCTTCGTAAAGAACCTTCGCCTTGCCCTCGTAGATTCGACGCCGCTTGCTCATCGATCCTGGTCCCTTGACGATCACGCTCATGCTCAATCTTGTTTTACAGAAGGAGGGCCTGTGGTTCGGAAGCCGACCCATTGAATTCTCAGCGAGATTTTGGGAATTCTCGTCTTAGTATGGGGCGGCCGCAACCACAGAAATCATGTCTTGGACACTAGCTGAAGCGGGGGTCGGAAACAATCTAAACAAGGGTTGGGGACGGGTCCGCGCCCTAGGGATGACAAGCCGTTGATTTGTCAGCCACGTCGGGTTACCGCTCCTGGGCCGCGGGGAATCTTGCGGCCCATACAACACACGCGTTGCCCTGAACAAAGCCGGAACATCCCGGCCTCAGCAAGTCCTGGTGGAGACGGTCATGACGACGTTCGACGATAGAGAAAAAAGCTTTGAGAAGAAGTTCGCCCTCGACCAGGACCTGAAGTTCCGCGCCGAGAGCCGCCGCAACAAGATGCTCGCCGAGTGGGCGGGCGCCAAGCTTGGGATCACGGGCGCCGCGCTCGAGGATTACATCAAGGCCGTGCGCAAGGCGGACCTCGCCGAGAAGGGCGACGACGACGTGCTGCGCAAGGTGAAGCAGGACTTCGCCGACAGGGGCGTGGCGATCGATGACGCCGAGATTCGCGCCAAGCTGGGCGAGTTTCTCGCCAAGGCCGTGACGGACATCGAGGCGAGCAAGTAAGGCCCCGGCACGACGCGCGCTCGAGCGCGCTGGGCGCACCCGACCGGTCAGTCCGCGAGCCCCTGCAGGAACGAGCCGAACCGCAACACGCCCTCGGGCCACGGACCGTGGCCCGAGGCACCGTTGATATGTCCCGCGTCCCCCGCCTCGACCAGTGTCGACCCCCACGCCTCGGCGAGCTGTTTCGCGCGCTCGATCCCGCAATAGGGATCGCTCGACGAAGCGACCAGCACCGATGGAAAGGGGAGGGGATCGAGCGGCAACGGGGCAAATCCGCTACCGGCGCCGTTGAGCTTCAAGCCTTCCGTTTCCGGCCACACCGATGCGTTGTCGACATCGGCCGGAGCCACCAGGAAGGCACCCGAAAGAAATCCCTTCGGAATGCGCTTGGCGAGATGCGCCACGGCGGCCACCCCAAGGCTATGCGCCACGAGCACCACCGGGCGCGTGCTCTGCACTGCCGTCTCGATGATGCGTCCCACCCAGGCTTCGCGATCGGGCTCGATCCAGTTTTCCTGCTCGACGCGCCGCGCCGTCTTGAGTGTGCGCTCCCAACGCGACTGCCAATGATCCGGACCGGAGCTCGACCAGCCGGGGACGATCAGAATATCGACGTCTGACGTGCGCATGACACCTCGTAAAAACAGCAAAGCTAGAGCGCCTCCGGAAAACCCGGAATCGGTTTTTCACTGAAGCCGGAACGACCCTAGGACACGGTCGGGGCCGTTTCCGTCCCCCGGCGTTCGTTGACCAGTCCATCGACGACCACCAGCCCGATGGCCGCGAGGACCAGTGTGGGGGCAGGAAGTGGAAACAGCGGTTGGGCCGGTAGATAGGCGAGCGCCGTCCCCGCTGCAACCAGCGCGCCGAAAGCGAGCGCCAGCGGGACGGCGGACGCCGGCGCCGCGGCAGGCGTGGCAAAGCTTCTCCGGCGCAGCAGCACGAGCAGCGGAATTGTGACCACCGGCAGGAGCAGCGCCACCTGGCTGGTGAGCAGCGTATTGATGTCGACGTTCTGCGTGTCGGCACCCAGCAGCCAAAGCACGAGCAGCGGCACGATCAACACCCAATTCGCGGCCGCGAAGCCGAGAATGGGCGCCCAAGGCAGTTCCTCGGTTTGAGCTCGAGCGGGCGAGGACTTGAGAAGCGCGGCCAGAACGCCCGCGCAAAGGCCGAGGAAACCGACCGAGAGCGCAATGGAAACGAAGCTCGCCGGTCCCCAAAGCGCATGCTGCGCCACGAGGGCCTCGGTGAAGGAATTGGCGTAGGGGACCGCAATCAGAACCCACAACCCGTTGCCGACGCCATGGCGCGTGATGAGAGATCCGAGCCACAGCAGAAAGGCGCTCCCGCCGACCAGCGACGCGATCACACCGGCGCGGAAGACGAGCCCCGGCTCTGCGACCAGCACGTGGATCTCTTCAAGCGCCACTGCAACGCCATTGGCCTGAAAGCCGGCGATCGCCAGCGCCAGCACGAGCGCCCAGCCGTCGATCTCCGCCCGCCGTTCCGCGTGCTCGCCCGCCCAAGCCCGCAGGCGCGGAAAGGCGATCATGGCCATCTCGATCAGGATCAGCGCCGAAAGCATCGGCACGACGCCGAGCGCCACCATGGAGACGCGCGGCACAGCCGTCGTGTGCACCGCCTCCGGCGAGAGCAACGAGCTGATGTCGACCCCGGGCAGCGGCACCCAGGAGGCGATGCGATAGAGCGCAAGCACGGCGAGCGTCACGCCGATGCGGCGCACAAGCTCGGAATTTCGGGAAGGTATCGCGTGATCCGTCATCCCCGCACAATAGCTGACGCGCATAGCCGCCCCAAGAGCGGTCGGCCCTTTTCTGGCGAGTGTGATACATTGGTCCGTGGACGGGATTTCGAGC
>NZ_CADEFI010000021.1:0-49063 GCF_902826555.1 uncultured Hyphomicrobium sp. | reverse complement strand
GGTCGGCCCTTTTCTGGCGAGTGTGATACATTGGTCCGTGGACGGGATTTCGAGCCATGGCGCAGCGCGTCACTAGGATGGTCCTTCTGGGCATGACGGCCGCCGTCGTCGCGGCGGCGCCGGTGTCTGCCCGTGCATTCGACTGTGCGCAAACGCAATGTCCCCAAATAATGACCTGCGCCGAAGCGCGCTACAAGCTCTACGTCTGCGGCCACGGCGAGCGCGATGCCGACAACGACGGCATACCCTGCGAAGATATCTGCGGCGAGGACATTGCAACGTTCGAGGTGCGGTCACTTGCAACGTGGCCGAAGGGATTGCCCTTCGCTACGCTCCCCGAACGGTCTAAGGCGTTGGAGTTCATTCCCCCGGCGCAAGCGGAGCCGCTCATTTCTTCGGAGCTGACTTGCGCCGGCAAGCGGAGATGCACGGAAATGAACTCGTGCGAAGAGGCGCAATTCTATCTGCGGACCTGCGGTGTCGGTTCGCTCGACCGTGACGGAGACGGGACGGCTTGTAACAGTCTCTGCCGCTAAGGGGCCGAGGTCGGCGCCGGCAGCGGATCGGCTTCGGCCTTTTGCTGCGTGGGCGATGATTTTCGTGCGCGCGCATCGCCCCAGGTGAAGAGCCCCACTCCGGCCAGCACCAGACCGGCACCAACGGCATCCGCGAGCGTGAACGGCTCGCCGAGAATGGTGATGGCAAGCCCGATGGTCACGATGGGGGACACGGTCGAGATCATGGACACGGCCGAGGACGAGACGCGCGCCAGCCCGGCGTTGATGAGGAACGTCGGCAGCACGGTGGCGATGATCGCACAGCCGAACGCCAGCCAGAGAAAGCGCGGCGAGGCCGCGAAGCTGCCCGAGCCGATGATCACCTGATGCAGAACGCACGCAACGCCTGCCGTTGAGAGCGCGATGCTCGTGAACAGCATGCTCCCGAGCCGGGGAATGACGCGCTTCGCCAGGATCTGGTGCCAGGCGAACGAGATCGCCGCCCCGAGCACGAGCGCCGTCCCGATGGCGGTGTTGCGCCCGCCTTCGGGCAGATCGGCGGCGAACACGATGGCAAGCCCGATGTAGGTGACGGCGGCGGCCGCGATGCCGAAGCCCGTCACGGCTTCGCCATAGAGCGCAGCACCGATGAACATGACGAACAGCGGATATGTGAACAGCACGAGTCGCTCGAGGGCGGCGCTGATGTACTGCAGACCCGCAAAGTCGAATGCCGAGGCCACGTAGTAGCCGATGAGCCCGATGAATGCCGCCCATGCGACGCTGGCGAAGTCGGGTGGCGGCTCGCCGTCGGCGCGTCGCCTCGCATAGGCCCATGCGCCGATGGCGACGAACACCGGGGTCGCGAAGATCATCCGGTAGGCAAGAAAGAGCGCCGCATCGACCTGATCTTGGTAGGCGAGCTTGATGAAGATCGCCTTGGTCGAGAAGAACGCCGCGCCGACTGCGGCACACGCATATCCCACGAGGCGGCTGAGAGACGATCCCATGCGGGCACTTGTCCCCTAAGTCCGCTAAGCTTCGCCGAAGACCCGTTTGAAGATCGTGTCGACGTGCTTCAGATGATAGCCGAGGTCGAACATCGCCTCGAGCTCGGCAGCCGGCACCTTGGCCGTCACGTCCTTGTCGGCCTTGAGCTCGGCGAGGAAATCGGCGCCCTTTTCCCAGGTCTTCATGGCATTGCGCTGCACGAGCGCATAGGCCTCCTCGCGTGAGGCGCCCGCCTGCGTGAGCGCGAGCAGCACGCGCTGCGAATTGTGCAGGCCTCCGAGCTTGTCGAGGTTGCGCTTCATGGTCTCGGGGTAGACGACGAGCTTCTCGATCACGCCGGCCAATCGCGCCAGCGCGAAATCGAGCGTCACCGTTGCGTCGGGCCCGATCATGCGCTCGACGGAGGAATGCGAGATGTCGCGCTCGTGCCAGAGCGCCACGTTCTCCATCGCCGGAAGGGCATAGGCGCGCACCATGCGCGCAAGTCCCGTGAGGTTCTCCGACAGCACCGGATTGCGCTTGTGCGGCATCGCCGACGAGCCCTTCTGTCCCTTGGAGAAGAACTCTTCCGCTTCCAGCACCTCGGTGCGCTGCAGATGGCGGATCTCGGTCGCGAGCCGTTCGATGGATGAGGCAACCACACCGAGCGTGGCGAAATACATGGCATGCCGGTCGCGTGGGATCACCTGCGTCGAAACGGGCTCGGGAACGAGGCCGAGCTTGTCGGCCACGTAAGATTCCACGAAGGGATCGATGTTGGCGAAGCTGCCCACCGCGCCCGAGATGGCGCACGTCGCAACCTCGCGCCGTGCCGCCACCAGCCGCTCGCGGTTGCGGGCGAACTCGGCGTAGGCGAAGGCGAGCTTGACGCCGAACGTCGTCGGCTCCGCGTGGATGCCGTGGCTGCGGCCGATGGTGACGGTGGTCTTGTGCTCGAAGGCACGCTCCCGGAGTGCGGCCAGCAGCCTGTCGACGTCGGCAATCAGGAGGTCAGCGGCCCGCACGAGCTGCACGTTGAGGCAGGTGTCGAGCACGTCGGACGAGGTCATGCCTTGGTGCACGAAGCGGGCTTCTGGCCCCACGTGCTCGGCGAGATGGGTGAGGAACGCGATCACGTCGTGCTTCGTCACCGCCTCGATCTCGTCGATACGATCCGTATCGAAGGGTGCCTTCGAGCCCTTTTCCCAGATGATGCGCGCGGCCTCTTTCGGGATGATGCCGATCTCGGCCATGGCCGCCGCCGCGTGGGCTTCGATCTCGAACCAGATGCGAAAGCGAGAATCGGGCGTCCAAATGGACGCCATTTCCGGGCGTGAGTAGCGGGGAATCATTGGGTTCTCTCGTTCGGGAGCCGAGTCGGCGCTCTAGCAGACACCGCGCCCCGCATCAATTCTGCCTAACGATCAGGCAAGCGGTCCTGCGGATTGTGGATGGCTGTTGCGACATTCTGTCATGGCTGGGAGTCGCATTTCTATCGGAATAGCCCGAATTCAAAGCCCTTTTCGAGGTTCCGCGAAATGGATTTGCAATGCAGCGTATCACGTTTCATTTCAGCCGAAATTTTTCAAAAAACGGATACAAGCCAGAAAGTTACACACTGCTGCGTCGCAAAAGACACAACCCCGCGCCGCAACATTTCGTGAAGGCAAAGTGCCAAGATCGGGCCATATTTCGATGTTTCCTGACGCTCCGACGCCGAGGGTACGAGTACTGGCAAGACTTAACTGTGGCGGAATTGTCAGAGCGACTGCGTCCGAGTTTGTCTATTCTATAACAGTGGCTGTTGAGCTTGGTCGAAAGGAATGGAACCGCGTGAGAAAGCTGAGGCGTTCAGCGCACGTTCACTGACCGTCAGACAGAAATCCCACCGGAGCCAAAGCCGAAACGTCGGCAATGACGCGACGAAACTAGGGGTACGTGATGACTGAACAAATGCAAGCCGAGATTGCAGAGCTCAATCTGAGGCTGGAAGAGATCGACGATCCGCGTCGGTCTTTCGCGATCGTGCAAGAGAAGATCCGCAACTACCGCAACCACGGCCAGAAGGTTCCTGAAGCCCTTGCGCTCATGGAACGCCGGCTGGCTGCAGAGTGCAGGATCGAATCTCAGGGCCGCTGATCGAACAGCGAACCGACGGAACTGAACGGACTTGCAGCCGCTTTTGCGGCTGCTTTATTTTTCCCCGATCACCCATCGGCCCGCGTGCGCCGACGCGGCGGCAAAGGCGGGTGTTTCGAGATCGCCGTTGAGATCGAAGCGGACCTCACCGAGCGTACGCGTCTCAACCGGCGCACTCCGCAGCGCATTGGATAGCGCTTCCGGATCCACCGCCCCGAGCCGCTCGGCGGCCGCCACCCATGCTTCGAAAGCGCCCCGCGTTTCGTCCTCCGCCGCGGACGGCGCAAGCGGAAGCAGCGTTTGCACCGCCATCGGTGCCGTAGCGGCGCGTTGGGCAAAGGCAGCCGTCGCCAGCGAATCCGAGCCGATCAGCGGGATCGAGAGACCAAGCCGCACCATGCCGGCGAGAACGATCCCTGCTTCCTCCGGATAGCCCGCGAACAGCACCGCCTCCGCGCTGCTCTCCCGGAGCGCGACCAGGCTCGTGTCGTAGTCGTGCTTGGCCGCGACGATGGGCAGAACCGCAACGGGCGTTACGCCGAGGGCCAGCAGCGCTGCTGTGGCGCCGTCGGCGATGCCGCGCGCATAGACCGTCCGGTCATGGATGATGGCGACGCGCCGCCCCGGCGCGTGGGCAATGAGCCACGCCGACGCCGCAGCCCCCTGCCGATCGTCGCGCCCCGCAAGCCTCAACGCCGGCACGGGAAGCTTCGCATTGGCGCGCGTCACGTCTGGATGGCGCGCCCCGACGGCAATCAGCAATACGCCGCTATTGGCGTAGACGGGAACCGCCGCTGCCGCCGCGCTCGAGCACGGATGCCCGATGACGAGCGCCGGCTTTTGCGCGATCAGCTGGGCCGCCGCCCCGGCCCCCGTGGCCGTAGCGCAGCCGTCGTCCTCGACGGAAAGGATGAGCGTCTGTCCGAGCACGCCGCCACGGCCGTTGGCGTCCGCGATCGCCGCTTGCAGCGCGCGCTCCATGGCGGTTCCGACGCTCGCCATCTGGCCGCTGAGCGGCACCGCAAGCCCGACGCGGATCTCCGCCTGCGCCGATGCCGCGGCAATCGCATCGAGGCTCGCGGCGATCGCCAGCGAGAGAAGCAATCCCGCAGGCCCTTCCGCGCGCATGGGCGCCTCAATCGTTCTGCACGTAGGTGATGGAGCCGTCCGGCTGCTTCTTCCAGGTGTACATGACGTAGTCGATGCGCGTCACGTCACCCTTGGCGTCGAATGCGAGATCGCCGATGACGGTCTTGTACGGCTTGCCGGAGTGCAACTCGGCCGCGACCTTGAGCGGATCGACCGAGCCGATGGCCTTCGCCGCCTCCGCGATCACCTGCACCGCGGCGTAGCTGTAGAGCGTGTACGCCTCGGGCTTGAACTTGCGCGCCATGAATTTCTCGATCACGGCCTGCGCCTCGGGACGCTTCTGCGGGTCGGGGCCGAACGTCATCAGCGTGCCCTCGGTGCCGGGCCCCCCGAGGGCCGCGAACTCGGCGGTGGCAATGCCGTCGCCGCCCATCAGCACCGCGTTGACGCCCGCCGAGCGCAGTTGGCGCAGGATGCTGCCGCCTTCCGTGTGCACGCCGCCCCAGTAGACGATATCCGCGCCCGAATCCTTGATCTTCGAGACCAGCGCGCTGAAGTCGCGCTCACCCGCATTGATGCCCTCGTAGAGCACTTCCTGGACGCCGAGGCCATTCATGACCTTTTTGGTTTCGTCAGCGAGACCCTTGCCATAGGTCGTCTTGTCGTGGGCGATGGCGACTTTCTTGTCCTTGAAGTTCGCGGCGATGTATTCGCCCGCGACCTTGCCCTGCTGATCGTCGCGCCCGCAGACACGGAACACGGTGGTGAGCCCGCGCTCCGTGATCTTGGGATTGGTCGAGCCGGGCGTGATCATCAGGATTCCGTTCTCGGCATAGACATCGGACGAGGGCTCGGTGACGCCCGAGTTGAAGTGACCGACGACGAAACTCACGCCTTCACCCACGAACGTGTTGGCGACCGAGCGCCCCTGCTTCGGATCGGCCGCATCGTCACCGACAACGAGCTCGATCTGCTGCCCGTTCAAACCTCCTGCGGCATTGATGTCCGCAATCGCCTGCTCGACACCCTGTTTGAGCTGCGCTCCGAACACGGCGTCCTTTCCGGTCAGCGGGCCGGCGACTCCGACCTTCAGCTTCTGCTCGCCGCCGCACGATGCGAGCGCCAGCGAGGCCAGGACGGTGGCGAGAAGAACTCCCGCAAGTTTCACGAGGCGCATTCGAAAATCCTTCCTATGGAGGGCTCCGCAAGCGGAGGAAGCAGTCGATCTCGGCAAACTTTGTGGCGTGAAATGGCGGCGAAGTCACGTCCCTGGACATCCGTCAGGAGCGATCGCGCCAGGTGAGAGGGCCGGACCGCTCGAACATCCAGCCGTACTGCTCCGTCATGTGTCGCGCACGCCGCGCCCGATGGCCGACGAGGGCAATCACGGCCAGGATCGCGAAATCGATGAGATAGCTTGGCAGCGAAAGCAGTGGACCGCCGAACAGCGCGAAATGGAGAAAGCGGATGCCGGCCGCGAGCAGCGCCGTGTAGGCGGCGACCGGCCACATCGCCCCCCAGCCCTGCGCCACGGCTTGCCCGGTGCGCCACGCGGCGCCGCCCCCGATCAGAAGCGTGAGCAGGATGAACGGCAATAGCCCGCGCTCGCTGTCCACCGCATAGCCGAGCGAGGCCAAAAAAGACTCCATCAATGCCTCCCGCCTTCGAGGTAGGCCTGCCGGATCTCCGGACGCGCCAGCAGCTCACGGCCGGATCCGCTCATGGTGATGGCGCCGTTGACCATCACGTAGGCCCGATGCGCGAGCTTGAGCGCATGGAACGCGTTCTGCTCGACCAGGAAGA
This sequence comes from uncultured Hyphomicrobium sp., assembly GCF_902826555.1. Classification (GTDB taxonomy): domain Bacteria; phylum Pseudomonadota; class Alphaproteobacteria; order Rhizobiales; family Hyphomicrobiaceae; genus Hyphomicrobium_C. Next base: position 42,545 of record NZ_CADEFI010000021.1, on the reverse strand, counting down.
TCGTCATGCCCTGGCTGTTGAGCTCGGCAAGCGTGGCGAAGATCTGCTTGACGATGAGCGGAGCTAGCCCGAGCGACGGCTCGTCGAGCATCAGGAGCTTCGGACGGCTCATGAGCGCCCGCCCGATGGCGAGCATCTGCTGCTCGCCGCCCGAGAGCGTGCCCCCGCGTTGCCCGAGCCGCTCCTTGAGACGCGGAAACAGCCGCGTCACGCGCTCAAGGTCCTCCTCGAAATGTGCGTTGCCGTCGACGGCGGCGCCCATCTGCAGGTTCTCGAGCACGGTCATGCGCTGGAAGATGCGCCGTCCCTCGGGAGATTGCGCGATCTTCAGCCGCGCGATGGTATGCGTCGGAAGCTGCGTGATCGGCTGGCCCTCGAACAGGATCTCGCCCTCCCGCGCGCGGGGATTGCCGAACACCGTCATCATCAGCGTGGACTTGCCCGCGCCGTTGGCGCCGATCAGCGTCACGATCTCGCCCTTCCGCACGTCGAGCGATACGCCCTTGAGCGCCTGGATGTTGCCGTAGAAGGCCGACACGCCGCGGATATCGAGCAGAGCCGTCATGGGCCGGCCCTCCCGGCCGTTGCCCGCGCCACGTCCTCGTCGTCGACGCCGAGGTAAGCGGCGATCACCTTGGGATCGCACTTGACGTCGTTGGCCGTGCCGTCGGCGATCTTCACGCCGTACTCGATGACGATCACATGATCGGAGATGTCCATGACCACCGACATGTCGTGTTCGATGAGAAGGATCGAGACGCCTGTCTGCTGGCGGATGCCGCGCAGGAGTCGCGTCAGCTCGGCGCTCTCCCTGTTGTTGAGGCCCGCGGCTGGTTCGTCGAGGCAGAGCAGCACCGGATTGGTGCACATGGCGCGCGCAATCTCGAGCCGCCGCTGCGCGCCGTAGGGAAGGTCTCCGGCCGGGTCGTCGGCGCGGTCGATGAGGCCGACGACCTCGAGCCACGCCTTGGCCAGCTCCAGCGCCTTGCGCTCGGCGGCGCGATGCTTGGCAAGGCCGAGAAGCCCTCCGAGACTGAAATCCGAGGCGGCCATCAGCGTCTTGTGCTGAGCCACGATCAGGTTCTCGAGCACCGTCATGCCGGGAAAGAGCCGGATGTTCTGGAAGGTCCGCGCCACGCGCGCTTCCGCGGCAATCGCGTGATCGGCCATGCGCTCGAGCAGGAACAGCTCCGGGCTCGCGCCATGCGTGCGCCGCTTGTCGGAGCGTGTGAGCAGGGCCACCGCGCTCTCGTCGGGCGTGCCGCCATGCGCCAGCGCGAGCCGTCCGCTCGTCGGTTTGTAGAAGCCGGTGATGCAGTTGAAGACCGTGGTTTTACCCGCGCCGTTCGGACCGATGAGCGCCGTGATGTCGCCGCGCCCGACGGTGAAGGAAAGATCGTTCACGGCCACCAGGCCGCCGAACCGCATCGAGAGGTGATCGACGGCAAGCAGAGGTTCGGAAAGCCAGCGCATGGAGGGCCTCACTCTGCCGCGACCGCGGCCGGGGCGCCGCGTCTGGGTTCAGGCGTGAGGCGCACGGTGGGCTCGCGCGTTGCGATCAGCCCTTTGGGCCGCCAGACCATGAGCATCACCATGGCGAGGCCGAACAGCAGCATGCGGTACTGCGCCGGATCGAAGTCGCCGCCGAACACCGCTTTCAAAACGTCGAGCTCGCGCAGAAGCTCCGTGCCGCCGATCATGACGGTGGCCGCGATGGCGACGCCGAGCATGCTGCCGAGCCCGCCCAGCACGACGATGGCGACGATGATCGCGCTTTCCATGAACTCGAACGACTTCGGGCTGATGAAGCCCTGATGCGTGGCGAAGAATGCCCCCGCAAGACCGCCGAAGAAGGCGCCGGCAGCCAGCGCCGAAAGCTTGGTCTTGAACGTATTGATGCCGAGCGAGCGGCACGCGATCTCATCTTCACGCATGGCCTCCCAGGCGCGCCCGACCGGCAGCGTCCTGAGCCGCGTCGTCACCCAGTAGGTGAAGAGAGCGAGCGCCAGCAGCAGATAGTACATGAAGGTGATGCGCGGCAGCCCGAGCGTCGCTGCGAGCCCGGTGGGCTCGGAGCCCAGCGAGTAGCCGAGCACCGACGGCTTCGGAATGCTGGAAATGCCGGCATAGCCACCGGTGACCGGTACCCAATTGATGAGCACGAGCCGCACGATTTCCGCGAAGGCGAGCGTGACGATGGCCAGATAGTCGCCGCGCAGCCTCAACACCGGCAGCCCCACGAGCAGGCCCCAGAAAGCGGCGAGAATGCCGGCCAGCGGCAGCGTGATCCAGAACGAGAGGCCGAAGGTCTTGGCGAGCAGCGCCGACGAGTAGGCGCCGACGGCGTAGAAGGCCACGTAGCCGAGATCGAGCAAGCCCGCGAGGCCGACCGCGATATTGAGCCCCCAGCCCAAAAGCACGTAGATCAGGATCTGGATGCCGTAATTGTCCATGACCTTGAGAACGCCCGGTCCGCCGGCGGCGGCAATTCCCGTGGCGATGAATGGGAAGGCCAGGAGCAGCAAGAGCCCGAGACGCGGCAGGTACGCCAGGAAGGGATGCGGCGGCGCCGTGGAAGGCGCCGTCTTGGAGGCTGTACGCGCGCGGATGGCCGGTCCGAGCATCTCGAGCAGCAGCGTTCCGAAGAGAGCGATCCCCGCGAGCCCGAAGGCGAGCGGCCAACGCTCGGTCAGGACGAGCTGATTGGAAAGGTTGGCATCCGTGCGCAGCGCAACGATGGGGAACGCGAGGCCGAATGTGACGAAGGCGGCGAAGAACGCCTTTTTCAACGCGGCACCCGCGCTTGCCATGGCTCAGACCTTTTCGACGTCGGGCCGGCCGAGCAGGCCCGAGGGCAGGAAGATGAGCACGATGGCCAGGATCGAGAACGCCGCCACGTCCTTGTAGTCGATCGTGAAGTAGGCGGACCAGAAGGTCTCGATCAGGCCGATCAGGAGGCCGCCGAGCACGGCGCCGGGCAGCGAGCCGATGCCGCCGAGCACGGCCGCCGTGAAGGCTTTGACGCCGGGCACGAAGCCGTCGGAGAAACTGACGACGCCGTAGTAGGTCATCCAGAGCAGGCCCGCGACCGACGCCAGCGCCGCTCCCATGATGAACGTGATCGAGATCGTGCGGTCGACATCGACGCCGAGCAGCGAGGCCATCTTGCGGTCCTGCTCGCAAGCCCGCTGCGCGCGCCCGAGCGGCGTATGGCGCACCACATACCAGAGCACGCCGAGCAGCACCGCCGTGACCACCATGATCAGCAGTTGCTTCTCGGCCAGCGTCGCCGAGCCGTTGCCGATCGGAAGGTTGATGACGTTGGAAAGGATGGGTTCGAGCGTTTTGTTGTTTGGGCCCTGCACCACCTGCACGAAGTTGGAGAGGAAGATCGACATGCCGATCGCCGAGATCATCGGCGCCAGCCGGAACGACCCGCGCAAGGGGCGGTAGGCGAGCCGCTCGATGACCCAGCCCCAGAGACTGGTCAGCGCCATGCCGAGCACGAGCACGATGAGGAGCGCCAGCCCGAGCGAGCCGATCCCCAGGAGCTGCGTCAGGAGGAGGAACAGGATGAGGGCGATGAAGGCGGCCAGCATGAACACGTCGCCGTGGGCGAAGTTGACCATGCCGATGATGCCGTAGACCATCGTGTAGCCGATGGCGATCAGACCGTAGATGGATCCAAGCGTGAGTCCATTGATGAGCTGCTGGACGAAATAATCCATAGGCCGGCCGTCCCCCGAGTTGGCTTCACCGTATGGTTTTAGCGGGCGAGGGCGCCAAGGGAACTGATTTTTCGCGATTCCGCCAGGGGCAGGCGTGCAGAGGCATCACCTGCTGTGGATTTGGGCAACACCGGAGCAAATTTTAGCGGCCTGCCTCGCGATATCGATTCCCTCCACCGCAAGGAGGTGGCCCGCCCGTTCTCGCGAGCGCCTAGATCACGTTGTGGGTGCCGTCGCACCACGGCTCGTCGTCGGTGGCCTTGCAGCCGCAGAGATTGAACGTGGCCGTCGAGGGCGCCTGGAACTCGAGCGGCTCGATTCCCGTGCCCTCGTGAGAGCCGTCGCAGAAAGGCTGCGATTTGGACCGCCCGCAGCGGCAGTACCAGTAGGTCTCGCCCTCCACGAGGTCCACCTGATAGGGGCTCGTTTGCGCAACGACGGGTTCTTCAGCCATGCTCCACTCCCGATAGATCATGTGTCTTCCGGCGTACCGGCTTCGCACGCCAGCGGCAAGAGCGACGTATTGGCCGAGATCAGGGCCGAACCGGGATCGAGCCGCGCTCTAAACCACGTTGAGGGGATAGCGCTCGATGGTCTCGCCGCCTTCGTCGTCCTGCCACGACACCCGAAGCTCGCCCGGCCCCGGCACCTTGAAGAAAAAAGACACGTAAGGGTTGGCGGCGATGCCGGATCCGAATTCCGCTTTGAAGATCAGGGCCTCGTCGTAGTGCGCCGTAAAGGTGTGAATGATGTTGCGCGGGATCGGCTTGCCGTCCGCATCCTTGCGGTTGCCTGTCTCCATGACGTGCGTGATCAGCGCCTTGATCTCGATCACATCGCCAGCTTGCGCCTGCTCTGGAAACCGGACACGGGGTTTGGAAGCGGCCATGCGCGTCACTCCGCTCCGCAACCGCCGATGCCGACGTTGACCGTCGTCCGCGCGATCAGCAGCGTATTGTCGGAGGTGAGCGCGACGGCCACCACGTCCTGAGTTTTGGCGAGCCGCATGCGTCCCGAGACGGCGGCCTTGCCCGACAACGGCGTGAAGCGGAACGTCGCCACCAGGGGCTGAGGGTTCTGCGTCGACAGGAGATGAATGCGCGCCACATGGTCCGCGTCGGTCATCGGGCTCTCGACGCCGATTTTGTAGGGCACGATGTTGCCGTTCTCGGCGTCTTCGGGAAGCTCGAGCGTCATCCGTCCTTCGATCGGCGACCCATTGCCGACGATCTTGGCGAGCGCGTCCTGATAGTGGGCTGTCGGCACGAGGGGAGCGGGATCGGCAGTAGCCGCCGCTGCTGCGGGGTGATCGGGCTCGGCGACTGCCGGACGCGCGGCCCCCGCGAGCGCGAGCGCTCCAGCGCCTGCCAGCACCCTGCGCCTGTCCACGAGCGGTCGACCTGGAATGTCGGAGGTCACAAGCGATCTCGCAATCATTGCAAAGAGAAAAGTCCAACCGCCACGTGGCAGCTTCTCCCGAGTCTTTGGGACTGCTAGCATAGGATTGAAATAGGGTGCAAATCATGCGGCCCGGTCATGAGCTTTAAGGGACGACGCCGGCGGTGTGGGGCATTTCTGCTCTTTGCCGCGCTGTTCTTCGTTGGCTTCGGTCTCATGGCCCCGCTTTCCGAGCCGGCACGCTCGGCGTCGGATATTCGCCTGCTGATGGTTGTGGAGCCGGGCTGCCGCTTCTGCCGCGCATGGGACTCCGAGATCGGTCCCGGCTACCGCAAGAGCGCCGAAGGACGCTTCGCGCCCCTGAAGCGCGTGCGGCGCGGCGCGCCGGAGACAAAAGGCCTTGCACCGATCGTCTACACGCCGACGTTCGTCGTCATGCGCTCGGGCGAGGAGCTGGGCCGCATCACCGGCTATCCCGGGGCCGACTACTTTTACGGCGAGCTACGGCCGCTCCTGGCCGCCGCCGGATTTTTTCCAAGCCTGTGACGAATCTTGAGCCGAGGGACAGAAGAGCCATGCACGAGATCGACCGTAGACAGCTGACCGGCGGACTGGCCGCCCTTTCGTTGGGTGTTCTGCTGCGCCCCGGCAGCCTGCGCGCGGCGGCGCGTTCACGCGTCGCCATCATCGGCGGCGGGCCGGGCGGCGCGACGGTCGCCGTCACGCTAAAGCGCGCCGCGCCGGACATCGACGTCACCCTCATCGAACCGCAGCGCCAGTACACGACCTGCTTCTATTCGAACCACTTCATCGGCGGATTCCTGCCCTTCAGCCGCATCACGCATACCTATGCCGGTCTCGTCTCGCTCGGTATCAACGTGATCTACGAGCGCGCCACCGCCATCGATGCCGAGAAGCGCGAGGTGAGGATCGAGCACGGCGCCAACGTCCCCTACGACCGGCTCGTCGTCGCGCCCGGCATCGCCCTGAAGTACGGCTCCATCGAGGGCTATAGCGAGGCCGCGAGCTATTTCATGCCCCACGCCTGGAGCGGAGGGCGCCAGTCGCGGCTGCTGCGCGAGCGCCTCGACGACATGCCGAACGGCGGTCTCGTCGTCATCGCAGCCCCCCGCAATCCGTACCGTTGCCCGCCGGGACCCTACGAGCGCGCCTGCCTCATCGCCAACTACCTGAAGCGCGAGAAGCCCAAGAGCAAGCTGATCATCCTCGATCCCAAGATGGCGTTCTCGAAGCAGGCCGTCTTCGAGGAGGCGTTCGCGAAATACTACAAGGGCATCGTCGAGCTGCGCCTCACCAACGACATCGACGACATGAGCGTCGTCCGCGTCGATCCGAAGACCGGCGAGGTGGTGACCAAATCCGGCGAGACGTTCAAGACCGCGGTCGCCAACATCATTCCCGATCAGACGGCCGGCAAGATCGCGCTCGATGCCGGATTGGCGGAAGGCGGCTGGTGCCCGATCCTGCCGGAGACGTTTCGCTCGGCCAAGATGGAGAACGTCTATGTCGTCGGCGACGCGACGGTGGCCGCCGACATGCCGAAGTCGGCCTTTTCCGCCAACAGCCAGGCGCGCGCCGTCGCGGGCCACATCCTCGCCGATCTGACCGGGGCAGAGCGGCCCGCCGCCGCCTACCGCAACACCTGCTGGTCGATGCTGGCCCCCGACGACAGCGTCAAGATCGGTGCCGACTATGCGCCGGGCGATCTCAAGGGCAAGCACGCCTTGGTCCCCAAGGATCCTTTCATCTCGAAGACGGGCGAGAGCGCCGCGCTGCGCAAGGAGACCTACGAGGAAAGCCTCGCCTGGTACCAGACGCTGACCGACGACATCTTCGCCAAAAGGGCTTCCGCCACCGGCCGCGTTGCCCCATCCGGCCGCGGTTGAGCGGCAGGATCTCTGATCTGCAACACCGGCTGCTTGGAAATTGCGAGTAAATACAACGTTCGGCCATAGTCCGCGGACGAAGATTTCCACCGATCCGTACTCCGGGGAGCCGTTTCAGAGAGAAACACTTTATATTCTCCACGTATCCTCTGGCGCCGGAGGGGTTGTGCGGGGGCGCAGGACAGTCGGGAACGATTGGTCTCTGCAACTCTTAATCTGCAACTCTTGAGGAGTGCTGAGCCGGTGATGGCTTTGCGCCCTGGCCGCGAACCGACGGGCCGAGCCCGCGGATCACGGACAGGCGAGAGCGGAGAGGTCGATGGCGTTGATCCTGCTTTTGATCGCCTTGATCGCAATTGCGGTCGCGCTCGGCATGTGGCGAGCCTCACCTTGGCAGTGGGCCGCCGGCCTCGGCCTCGTGACTCTCCTTTGGCAATGCGGTGTCTTCCATGGCGCCGCGCATTGGCCTCACATCGGCGTTCTCGGGTTCTTGGTTTGGGTCGGTCTTGCCGCTCTGGGATCTCTTTCGGTCGCCGAGGTGCGCCGCCGCGCCGTCACACAGCCGGCCTTCAAGCTGGTCCGCAACATCCTGCCCAAGGTCTCCGACACCGAGCAGCAGGCCCTCGACGCCGGCACCGTCGGCTTCGACGCCGAGATCTTCTCCGGCACGCCCGACTGGACCAAGCTGCGCGCCGTGCCGCCCATCGTGCTCAGCCCCGAGGAGCGCGCCTTCCTCGATGGCCCGACCGATGAGTTGTGCGCCAAGATCGATCATTGGCAGATCCGTCACGCCGAGCGGCGCATGCCGGCCGAGATCTGGGAGTTCGTCAAGGCGAACGGCTTCCTCGGCATGCTCATTTCCAAGGAGCATGGCGGCCTCGGCTTCTCCCCCCAGGCGCAATCGCTGATCCTTGGCAAAATTGCCTCCCGCTCGCCTGACGTGGTGACCATCGTCATGGTGCCGAACTCGCTTGGCCCCGGCGAGCTGATCGAGAAATACGGCACCGACTCCCAGAAGGAGCACTATCTTCCGCGCCTCGCAAAGGGGCTGGAGGTGCCCTGCTTCGGCTTGACGGGGCCCAACTCCGGCTCTGATGCCGCCACCATGCGCGACATCGGCACCGTGGCCAAAGGAGAGCACGAGGGCCGCGAGGTGGTGGGTATCCGCCTCTCCTGGGAGAAGCGCTACATCACCCTCGGCCCCGACGCGACGTTGCTCGGCCTCGCCTTCCGCCTTTTCGATCCCGACAAGCTCCTTGGCGACAAGGAGGACATCGGCATCACCGTCGCGCTCATCCCGACGACCCATCCCGGCGTCAACATCGGCCGCCGGCATCTGCCGTCCGGCGCCGCGTTCCCGAACGGCCCCAACTGGGGCACCGACGTGTTCATCCCGCTCGACTGGGTCATCGGCGGCCAGAAGATGGTGGGCCAGGGCTGGCGCATGCTGATGGAGTGCCTCGCTGCCGGCCGCGCCATCTCGCTGCCGTCCTCTGCCACCGCCGGCGCCAAGATGATGCTGCGCGTCTCCACCGCATATGCCCGCATCCGCCGTCAGTTCGGCCTGCCTGTTGGACGCATGGAAGGTGTCGAGGAGCCGTTGGCGCGCCTTGTCGAGACCGCTTACGTCAACGAGGCGGCGCGCGCCGTCACCGCCGCGATGGTGTCCCGCGGCGAGCGCCCGTCGGTCATCTCGGCGCTCATGAAATACCAGACCACCGAGCGCCTGCGCAGCGCCGTCAACGACGCCTTCGACATTCATGGCGGCCGCGCCATCTGCGACGGCCCCTCGAACTACCTTCAGGCCGCCTATCAGCTCGTGCCCGTCGGCATCACGGTCGAAGGGGCCAACATCCTCACCCGCACGCTGATCACGTTCGCGCAAGGCGCATTGCGCTCGCACCCCTACCTCTACAAAGAGGTGCAGGCCGTGCAGAACCCCAACGCGGCGGCCGGGCTCGCCGCCTTCGATGAGGCCTTCGGCGGTCACGTAGCTTTTTCGCTCTCGAACGTCGCCGGCGCCTTCTTCCACAACATCACGCTCGGCCTTTTCGCCGAGTCCGCCGAACGCGCCCAGGGTCTGGAGACGATCTACAGGCAGCTGTCGCGCGCCTCGCGAAACTTTGCACTCGTCGCCGACATTACGGTCGCGCTGCTGGGCGGCGGCCTCAAGGTGAAGCAGAAGCTCACCGGCCGCCTCGCCGACGCTCTATCCGAGATCTATCTCACGTCCTGCGTCCTGAAGCGCTTCGAGGACGATGGGCGGCCCGAGGCCGATCGTGACATCGTCGCCTTTGCCGCCGCCAACGGACTCCACCGTTTCGAGGAAGCGTTGCGTGGCGTCGTCGAGAACTTCCCCAACCCGGTCGTGGGCGCCGCCCTCCGCGTCATCGTCTTCCCGTTCGGCCGCCACTACTATCCGGCACCCGACGCGCTCGGCGCGCGGATCGTGCGCCAAGTCTTGCAGCCCGGCGAGGTTCGCGATCGCCTGACGCGCGACATCTACGTGTCCGAAGATCCGGACGACGCCACGGGACTGCTCGAGGTAACGCTGAAAAAGGTCGTTGCGGCGGAAGAGGCGGAAAAGAAGCTGGAGCGCGCCATCCGCGCCGGCACCGTGCGCCGCTACCACGGCCTCGATTGGATCGGCGACGCCGCCGATGCCGGATCGATCACCGAAAGCGAGGCGCAGCTCCTGCGCGAGGCCGAGGCCTTGACGCAACGCGTCATTGCCGTCGATCATTTTGCGCCCGAGGAGCTGATGCCCCATTATCGCAAAGCCGCGCCCGTGAATATCGGCCACAACTCCCGCGGCCTGACGGGCGCCAACCAAGCGTGAGAAAAGAGGCGACGCCCCATGTCCGATAGCACCGAGTCCGGCGACACCCCGGCAAGCGCCGAGCCCTTGGCGCCGCAGCCGAGCGCGCTGGCATTCCGCGACTGGCATTTCTCCGTCGATCAGGAAGGCATCGGCTGGGCGATCTTCGATCGTGAAGGCCAAAGCGCCAACGCCCTCGGCACACGTCCCCTCGAGGAGCTGGGCAAGATCGTCGATTGGGCCGAGGAGGGCGCACGCCGCCGCACCATGTCGGGCCTCGTAATCCTGTCGGGCAAGGACAAGGGCTTCATCGTCGGCGCCGACATCAACGAGTTCGACGGCTTCGAGACCGAAGCCCAGGTGATCGATCGCCTGCGCCACGTGCTGGCGCTGTTCGACCGCATCGAGCGCCTCGCCATTCCCGTCGTTGCCGGCATCCACGGCGTGTGCGTCGGCGGCGGCCTCGAGCTGGTGCTCGCTTGCCATTACCGCATCGCGACCCGCGACGAGGGCACACGCGTCGGCTTCCCTGAGGTGAAGCTCGGCATCTTCCCCGGCTGGCACGGCACCGCGCGCTCCATTCGCCAGGCGGGCCCCATCGCCGCCATGCAGGCGATGCTGACCGGAAGCATGATTTCCGCCTCGCGCGCCCGCGCCATGGGCCTCATCGATGAATTGGTCGCGAGCCGCAGCGCGCTCCGCTGGGCGGCCCGCAAGGCCGTGCTGAGAAAACGCAAGGCGAAGCCCGCCGGGCTGACCAAATCCCTTCTGACGCGCTGGCCGGCGCGTGCTCTGCTCGCCAAGAAGATGCGCGACGAGACGAAGAAAAAGGCGCGCGAGGCGCACTATCCCGCACCGTTCCGCCTGATCGATCTCTTCGAGCTGCACGGCGGTGATCTGGAAGCGTTGAAGGCCGCCGAGACGCGCTATTTCGCGCCGCTCCTGATCTCCGAGCAATCGCGCAATCTGCGCCGCGTCTTCAAGCTCTCCGAGCTTCTGAAGAGCCAGGCACCGAAGGATACGGGCTGGAAGCCGGTGCGTGTCCATGTCATCGGCGCCGGAACGATGGGCGCCGACATCGCCGGCTGGTGTGTCGCGTCCGGCATGGAGGTGACGCTGCAGGATCTCTCGCCTGAGGTGATCGACAAAGGCATCAAGGCCCAGTCGAAGCTCTTCTCGCGCAAGTTCAAGACCAAGGCCCAGAAGGCGGCAGCCAGAGCGCGCCTCATCGCCGATCCTCAGGGCGTCGGCGCAGGCCATGCCGACGTCATCATCGAGGCCATCGTCGAGCGCCTCGATATCAAGCAGAAGCTGTTCGCCGACCTCGAAGGCAAGATCAAGCCCGGTGCCATCCTGGCGACCAACACGTCGTCGCTCGAGATCGAGGCCATCGCCGCGCCGCTCAAGGATCCCGGCCGCCTGATCGGACTGCACTTCTTCAATCCGGTGGCGCTGATGCCGCTGGTCGAGGTTGTCCGCGGCGCCGGCAGCCGCGAGGAGGATGTGAAGAAAGGCGCGACCTTCGTCACCGCCATCGGCAAATTCCCGATCATCACCAAGAGCGTGCCCGGCTTCCTCGTCAACCGCATCCTCGTTCCCTACATGATGAGCGCCATGGCACGCCTCGAGAAGGGTGAGGAGAAGGAGAAGATCGACGAGGCGGCACGCACGTTCGGCATGCCGATGGGACCCATCGAGCTGGCCGACACCGTTGGCCTCGACGTCTGCGCGCACGTCGGCCGCACGTTCGGCCTCACGCCGGATGGCTCGCTGCTGCAGCGCCTCGTCGAGTCGAAGAAGCTCGGCAAGAAGACGGGCGAGGGCTTCTACGTCTGGAAGGACGGCAAGCCCGACAAGGGCGACAAGGCCTACCCGGCGACCGAGCTGGAGCGCCTGGGGCGCGAGCTGGTCGAGCCGCTGATCCAGGAATCCGAGCGCGTCCGCGACGAGCACATCGTCGAGAGCGCCGACCTGGTCGATGCTGGCGTCATCTTCGGCACCGGCTTCGCGCCGTTCCGCGGCGGACCGTTGCACTTCAAGGCGAGCGAGCAGAAGCAGAATGCCGCGCTCGCTGCCGCAGAGTAGTTGGAATCGCGCTCTCCGCCGTGCGTGGGAGCAGAGGGAGATGACGGATGGCAGAGACATTGCGCCGGGTCGGCATCGTGGGCGGCGTCCGCACGCCCTTCTGCCGCTCGAATACGTTCTACGCGGACCTCTCCAACCTCGACTTGATGACCGCGGCGCTGAACGGCCTCGTCGACAAGTACCGCCTCAAGGGCGCACACATCGACGAGGTGGTCGGGGGTGCGGTGGTCACGCACTCCAAGGATTTCAATCTGGCGCGCGAAGCGGTGCTCGGAACCAGGCTCGCGCCTTCGACGCCGGGTATCACGCTGCAGCAGGCCTGCGGCACCAGCCTGCAAGCGGCCGCCAGCATCGGCGCCAAGATCGCGACGGGTGAAATCGAGTGCGGCATCGCCGCCGGCTCCGACACCACCTCCGACGCTCCGATCGTCTTCACGAAGAAATTCGCCTCCCGCCTGATCCAGCTCCAGCAGCAGAAGACAGCGATGGACAAGCTGCGCGTCTTCCAGGGCTTCAGCCCCGGCGAGCTGGTGCCGCAGCCGCCCAACGTCGCCGAGCCCCGCACCGGCCTCACCATGGGTCAGCACTGCGAGCTGATGGCGCGCGAATGGAAGATCACGCGCGAGGCGCAGGACCGCTTTGCCTTCGAGAGCCACCGCAAGGGCGCCGAGGCCTACCGCTCCGGCTACATGGATGACCTCATCGTGCCGACGGCTGGCGTGTTTCGCGACAATAACCTGCGCGAGGACATCAGCCTCGACAAGCTCGCGACCCTGAAGACGGCCTTCGACAAGTCCGACAAGGGAACGCTGACCGCCGCCAACTCGACGCCCATGACTGACGGCGCCGCCTGCGTGCTGCTCGCGAGCGAGGAGTGGGCTGCGAAGCGCGGCCTCGCCCTCCAGTCGTTTCTCTCCTACACGCAAACCTCCGCCAACAACTTCGTCGACGGCGAGGGGCTCTTGATGGCGCCGACCATCGCCGTGTCGAAGATCCTCGACCGCGCGCATCTCCATCTGCAGGACTTCGACTTCTACGAGATCCACGAGGCCTTCGCCGCTCAGGTGCTTGCGACCCTCAAGGCGTGGGAGGATCCCGAGTACTGCCGGGATCATCTCGGCAAGGGTCATCCGCTGGGCTCGATCGACCGCGCCAAGCTCAACGTCAGAGGCTCGTCCCTCGCCTTCGGCCATCCCTTCGCCGCCACCGGCGCGCGCGTGTTGGCCAACCTCTCGAAGTTGCTCGCCGAGAACGGTGGGCGCGGCCTGATCTCGATCTGCACCGCGGGCGGCATGGGCGTCGCTGCCATTCTCGAAAGCGCCACCCGCGCGGAGGCCCGCGCCGCCGCATAGTCCCTCGGGCGAGGGTGCGTCACCCAGGCGCGCCTTTCCCGCGCCGGATTGCCGGTCGATGCTTCGTTCATAGCGCTCATCCCGCCGGACGTGCGTCTGACGTGGATCAGGGTTGCAGCGAAGGGGCGCCGGAATGACGAACGACACGGGAATATCACGCAGAGGCGCTTTGGCCGGGCTCGCGGGATCGGCAGCCTTGCTGGCCGGTGACAAGGCCGCAACCGCTGCAAGCCCCGCATCTCCCGTCGTCTCCGCTGCCGCCAACGTCTGCCGCATCACGCCGCGCATGGTCGAGGGACCGTTTTATTTCGACCCCACGCTGGTGCGCGAGGATATCGCCGAGAGCCGCCCCGGCGTGCCGCTCAAGCTCGCGCTCCAGGTCATCGAGGGCGCAACCTGCCAGCCGATCTCCGGCGCGCGTGTCGATGTCTGGCACTGCGATGCCACCGGTCAGTACTCGGGCTATGACGGGCAAAGCGACGACCGGAGCGTCTCGACCAAGGGCGAAAAATTCCTGCGCGGCACGCAATCGACCAACAGCGCCGGCGAGGTTGTCTTCAAGACCATCTATCCCGGCTGGTATCGTGGCCGCACCACGCACATCCACTTCAAGGTGCTGCTCGACGAGAAGACGATGCTCACGGGGCAGATGTACTTCCCCGATGCGCTCTCCGAGTACATCTTCACCAATATCGCCCCTTACAACACCCGCAACGCCAAGCGCGACACGCTGAACAGCACCGACTGGATTGCCGGCGCCGATGGCGACCACATTTCGTTCGTGAGCGTCCGAGAGGAGGCCGATGCCTACGTGGCGACGCTGGTCATCGGTGTCGATCGCGCGGCTGCCCCCGAGCCCGCGGGCTCAGGCCGCCCGCCGGGCCCGCCTCCGGGTGGCCCGGGCGCAGGTGGTCCTCCGGGTCCGCCGCCCGGCGGTCCACCACCGGGCATGGAAGGCGGCCCGGCTCAGCCGCGCGGCACGGGCTCTATGGTCCCCGGCGCCAAGATCTGAGCGCGAGGAAAGCCGCACCACCCCCCGTCATCTCGCGCACGCTCACATGTCGGGTGCGTTGGAGAGTTGGATCCTCGGCATAAAGCCGAGCATGACAGTGTGTGAAATCAACGCGACAGGAGCTCCAACTCCCACGCGCGCCGTCCGCGGCCGTCAACTGCCGCGCGTCTTTTGCGACTCCTCGGCCTTGAGCTCCTTCTTCGAGAGCTTGCCGATCATGGTCTTGGGCAGGCTGTCGCGAAACTCGATCTCGGACGGCAGCTCGAGCTTGGAGATCTTCACCTCGAGATGCTTCATGAGGTCGCCGCGTGTCACGGTCGCGCCGGCCTTGAGCTTGACGAACGCCTTCGGCGCCTCGCCCCGGTACTTGTCCGCAACGCCGATGACGATGGCCTCTTCCACCGCCGGGTGCTCGTAAAGCGCCTCCTCGATGCGCCGCGGGTAGACGTTGTAGCCCGAGCAGATGATGAGGTCCTTGATGCGGTCGACGATGAAGAAATAGCCGTCGTCGTCCATCACACCGACGTCGCCGGTGCGCAGATAGGCGCCCGCGAACTGCGCCGCCGTCTCGGCCGGTTTGTTCCAGTAGCCCTTCATGACCTGCGGGCCGGCGATGCAGATCTCGCCACGCTCGCCTTTCGGCACCTCTCGCGTCGGGTCGGTGAGGTCGCGAAGCGACACTATGGTGCCGGGAATGGGCAACCCGATCGAGCCTCGCCGCGCCGGCGTGTCGAGCGGATTGCAGGTGACGACGGGAGAGGCTTCCGAGAGCCCGTAACCCTCGACCAGCGAGCAGCCGGTCACGGTGTCGAAGCGCTCCTTGACCTCGGCCGGAAGGGCCGCACCGCCGGACAGGCAGAACTTCAGGCACGAGAGATCGAAGGATTTAACTTGCGGATGATTGAGGATGGCATTGAACAGCGTCGGCACGCCGGCAAGCACGGTTAAGCGGTGCTTGTGGAGGAGGTCGAGCGCATCGTTGAGAACGAAACGCGGCATCAGAAACATCTCGGCGGCGAACTTCACGCCGAGGTTCAGGATCACCGTCATCGCGAACACATGAAAGAACGGAAGCGCGGCGAGCGATTTCTCTTCGCCGTAGACGAGCTCGGGGGCCCACGCGCCGATCTGCTCGACGTTGCAGAAGATGTTGGCGTGCGTGAGCATCGCGCCCTTGGGCGTCCCGGTCGTTCCGCCCGTGTATTGCAGCACGGCGATGTCGGACACGGGATCGATGGCCACGGGCTCGAACAGGGCAGGGTCGGCGAGCACTTCACTTTCGAGCCGCAGCTTCTCCCGCACGGGTGAAGAGCGCGGCCTCGCAAGCTCCTTCGACTTGAAGAGCTTGAACAGCACCGCCTTGGCCGCCGGCAGGAGATCGGCGAAGGAAGCGACCACCGCACCCTTGAGCGCCTTGTCGGCAATGAGCGTCTCGACCTTGTCGAACAGCAGCTTGAGATCGAGCGTGATCATGAGCTCGGTCTCGCTGTCCTTCACCTGGAAGGCGAGCTCCTCCAGAGAATAAAGCGGGTTGAAATTAACGACGACGCCGCCTGCTTTGAGGATCGCGAAGTAATAGACCACGTATGTTGGGGTGTTGGGAAGAAGAAGGCCGACCTTCGTGCCTTTGACGACACCGAGTTGCTGCAGACCTGTCGCTGCGCGGTCGACCAGTGCGCCGATCTCGCCATAGCTCAATGTACGGCCGAGAAAGGTCGTGCAGGGAAGCGTCGCGCTGCGGGCCACGGCCGCGTCCATGAGGTGGAACAGCGGCGCTGGCTCGAGCGCCATGTTCCAGTCGACGCCCTCGGGATAGCTCTTGATCCAGGCATGGGCTGCACGGTCGACGCCCTCAGCCACCCCGGTATTTGCCATCAATGGACCTCCCGCGCCGCCCTTTTAGGAGGTTAGCCCGAAACCCGCGTCTGAGTGCCGCGCAGGCTGTCGTGGCTTTGTTAATTCTCCGGGCAAGCATTATCTGGTTTCGGCGAGACGCTGCACATCGCTCGGCTCATTCAACACTTTTTTGCGCGCCTCGCCTAGTCTGTGCCCTGGAAACGGCACGGTAAAAGCCTGTGTCACGCGGAACTTCCAGGCGCCTCGGGATCTGTCATGCATGGCTTGTGCTGGAGAGCCGCAGGGGCCTAGACCCCCGTCGGCTGGACTTCAGGCTGGTTTAAGGATATGTGACGCCCAAGCTTGTGATAATTGCGGCCCTGCACTACTTAAGTGACTGATTACTTAAGTTGACAGAAGCGGGGTCCCTGCAAGTCGCGTGGGCAGGGTTTGGAGAGCGAGATGGACGAAGTCGCAACCAAAATCATCGACATCCTCAAGAAGCATATGAAAGAGCCGAGAGATGACATCTCTCTCTCGACCGCTTTGACGGATCTCAAGATCGAGTCGCTAGACCTTGCGATGATTGTGTTCGACATCGAGGATACCTTCGGTATCGAGATTCCGTACAACGCCAACGAGGACGTGGGCGACTTTAAGACTGTTGGCTCCGTCGTCGACAAGGTTAAGGGTTTGATGGCCGCTGGGCCTGCCGCCGCCAAGGCGTAACCCACAAAGGGCCCGTGATCTGCGGGCCTTCGAGACCCGTAAGCTGACTGTCCGTTGTCGTCATGGCACCCATGTCGACTCGGATGGCTGCGCGGTTCATTATCGCTGGGCGACATCTCCGATGCTTGCCCCGGCAGTTGGGATTGATTGAAACAAATGACAAACGGCAACGGCACACGTCGTGTGGTCGTCACGGGTCTTGGCGTGGTGACGCCGATCGGACTCAACGTGGCCGACTTCTGGGCGGGACTGCAAGCA
Source organism: uncultured Hyphomicrobium sp. (assembly GCF_902826555.1). Taxonomy (GTDB): domain Bacteria; phylum Pseudomonadota; class Alphaproteobacteria; order Rhizobiales; family Hyphomicrobiaceae; genus Hyphomicrobium_C. The sequence continues at coordinate 25,422 of NZ_CADEFI010000021.1, read as the reverse complement.
GGCAAATCGGGCGTCTCTGATCTCGGTGGCTTCCCGCTCGAGGATCTCAAAATTCTCATTGCTGCGCAGATCAAGGACTTCGATCCCAAGGTCCAGCTCAAGAACTACAAGCGCGACAAGATCATCATGCATGCGGACCGCTACTCCTGGTTCGCGGCAGCCGCTGCCGAGCAGGCGGTCCAGCAATCGGGACTGCAGTTTCCTCTCGAGAACCCGTATCGCTCGGCGTGCATCATCGGCTCGGGCGCCGGCGGCCTCACCACCTTCGAGACCGCCTATCGCGACCTCTTCATTCACAACAAGCGCGCCACCAATCCGCTGACACTGCTCCGCATCATCGGCTCGTCCGCATCCGCGCATGTCGGCATCGAGTACGGAATCAAAGGCCCGACGTTTGCCACCTGCTCGGCCTGCTCGACGGCCACGCACGCATTCGGCATCGCCCGCGATTACATCAAGAACGGTCTGGTCGATGTCGCCATCGCCGGCGCGTCGGAGGCAGTCATCAACTACGGCACGATGAAAGCCTGGCAGGCCCTTCACGTTCTGTCGCCGCAGGGTTGCTTCCCGTTCGCCAAGAAGCGTAACGGCACGGTGCTCAGCGAAGGTGCCGGCATTCTCGTGCTCGAAGAATACGAGCACGCCAAGCGCCGCGGCGCCACGATTCTGGCCGAGCTCGCCGGCTACGGCATGGCCTCCGACAGCCAGGACATGGTGAAGCCCACCGTGGAAGGCCCGTCCTACGCCATGCGCATGGCGATCGACGACGCCAAGATCGACCCCTCGGCCATCGACTACGTCAACGCCCACGGCACGGCGACCAAGGACAACGACATCAACGAGACCAAGGCCATCAAGGAGGTGTTCAAGAACGCCGCCTCGAAGCTCGCCATCTCGTCCACCAAATCCATGACCGGCCATCCGCTGGGCGCGGGCGGCGGCATCGAGGCCGTGGCCACCATCAGGGCGATGCAGGAAAGCTGGGTCCCTCCGACCATCGGCCTCGACGAGGTCGATCCCGAGTGCGACCTCGACTACGTGCCCAACGTCGGTCGCAACAAGAAGGTCGAGTACGCCATGTCGAACTCGTTCGCCTTCGGCGGCTTGAACGCGGTGGTCGTCTTCGGCCCGCCGCCGGCCTGATCGAGCACGCACAAAACTCGCATGCAGACGGGGCCTTGATCGAGGCCCCGGTTCTGTTTCAATTGCTCCGATGCCGACCAACATCCTCCGCAAGCGGCCCAAGCCCGAGCGTGCGCCGAACGGGCGCCCGGAGACGGCGCCGCCACGCCACGTCTTGATCAGGGCCGGCCGCGTCTCTGTGCGCGCCGAACTCTATGCAACCCCGACGGCGGACCGCATCTGGGCCGCCCTTCCGCTCCACTCGACAGCCGAGACCTGGGGCCAGGCCATCCACTTCGAAACGCCCATCGAGACCGGGCGAGACCGCTCCGCGCGGCTACTGGGGACCCTCGGCGACATCTGTTTCTGGACGGAAGACGACCGCGTGCTGATCGCATTCGGCCCCACACCGATCTCCCGTCCCGGCGAAATCCGCCTTCCAAGACCTTGCAACGTTTGGGCAAAAGCTCTCGATGACGTAACCCTCTTGAAGGACGTCGCTCCAGGTGAGAAGGTGTCGGTGACGGCTATAAGCATATGACCCGCCGCGGTCCGAGCCTCGAGGGGGGCAAAGGACGAGTGGCAAGGAAGTCGTGCCGTCCAAAAACGTCTCGGGAGGCTGTGGTGCGGCACATACTCATCAGAGCAGGCAGCGTTGCCATTCGCGCGCGCCTTTTGGCGACGCCGACGGCGGATCGCATCTGGCAGGCATTGCCGATTTGCGGCTCGGTTCAGACCTGGGGCAAGGAAGTTTATTTCCGCACCCCCGTTTCGCAGGATCTGGAGCCCGACGCCCGCGTCGTCGTCAGCAAGGGCGAGATCGCCTTCTGGCCTGATGGGGATGCCATCGCCATCGGCTTCGGTGCCACCCCGATCGCGAAGCGCGGCGAGATCCGGTTTACCAGCAAGTGCAACGTCTGGGCCGTCGCCATCGACGACGTCGACCAGTTGAAGGGCGTCTATCCCGGTGAGGACATCACGGTGGTCGAGGCCGACGACGACGAGGACTGGATGACGGGTCCGCAGGTGCGGGACGCCCGCCGGGCGCAACACGCCATGCAGGCGGCCATGTGCCCGTCAGGCGAAGAAGGCGGCCCGGCTTAGCGCCTAGGCCCCCCGGCCCTTCCCGCAAAAAGAAAACCGGGGCGTGGAGAGCCGCCCCGGCTTGGTGGCCCGAGAGAGCTCGGGCGATAGAACCTAATTCCTTGAAAACCCTGCCGAAGCCGGATCTTACTTCGCAGCGACCTGGGGGCGTGCCTTGGACTTCGGCACTTCGCCGGCGGCGACGAGAGCGTTGATGCAGCGCGAGGAGAGGTTGCGGCCGACGGCGCGCATGCACTTGCGGACGCCGGCGCTGTCGGGATCGTGCTGGCTGCAGTGGGCGTAGTAGTCGGAGGCGCAGGCCATCTTGACGGCGAGGCTGGTGGCGCCGGCCTGGGTCGAGGCGGCGAGGGTGCCGATGGCGACAGCGGCGGCGAGTGCGGCGCGGGCTGCGAGAAGGGTGCTGATCGGGGTCATTGGTGCTCTCCATCACCGGGGTTGATGAGGAGACTTTGCCCCGGACCGCGCCATCCCGCTGTTCCGGGAGGAACCGGTCACGCAAAAAGCCGGAAATTTTCAAATTTCTGGCGGCAGGGGCTGGCGCAGGGTGATGATGCAACCATAAACGGGCCGAAAAGGCCCCGGCGGAGCCGCCCTAGGCCTGCGTCTCGCCGAGACGCACCAGCCCCGGAAGGCGCACCCGCAGGTCCTCGAGCTCCGCCGGATCGAGCTTGAAGAACATGTTCTTTGCGATTCGCCGCTTGAGGGCGTCGTCGAGTTCGCGTGCGAGCAGCACCACCGGCACGTCGCCGGGCGGGTAGAACTGGGCCGGTCCGGCTACTTTGAAGTCCAGCACGTGTTCGTAGAACGTCCGCCACTTGGTCTGCGTGGCAACCAGCAGGTGCTTGGCATCCATGGCGAGGCAGGCCGAGACGCCCGCGCGGATCGCGGCTGCGTAGAGACGCGCCCGATAGCGTGTGTTCGTGATGTCGGGATCGATGGCAAGGCGCGAAAGCTCGACCACGAGCCCTTGGGCGTCGCTCTTGATCGCCCCCACCTCGGGATAGACTTTCTCGCACGGCAGCACGGGCTCGGCCGCACCGGGTTTGTAGAAGCTCAGGCGCAGAGTGGCGATGCAGGCGCCGCGGCGGAAAAGCCCGGCGATGACGGTCGTCGGCAGATCGTCGTAGGCATCCGTGTAAATGCCAAACGGAGACGCCTCGATCAGCCCGGCGTTCACATAGCCGCGGTAGCGCAGCGCGAAGGCCTCGCGCCGGTTGTCGTCAGCCGCATACCAGACCGTGCGAACGACCGCATCAGCCTCATCCGCAACGCTTGGCGCGGTGTCGATTTTCGCTTGAGCTGTCAATTGGATGTCCCGACGTTTGGATGGAGCGAAGCCCCCCCGGCGGAGTGGGTCGAAGGTATGCGTTGCTAAATATATGAGTTCGCGCAACCGACAACGCCCCGCGATTGAGACCGAATGTCACGGAGCCGTCAAGGGAGGATGGAGGGTCGCCAGAGGAGGCCCCGTACGCGGGGACGGAACGAGACCTCCTCCTCGATGACCGAGACAAGGGTTGAGGGCAGATGTCCCGGCAACGAGGAGCGTGAACGAAGTATAGTAAACGAGCCCTAAACAAAAAAATATAGTTCTGCCCGCGGAATAACCGTGCAATGCGCACGTTATCTCAGCCCTCCGCAGTCGCGAGAAATCGCGAGAAGGCGCATCCTTCAGGATGCCGCTCAGATCCGCGAAGCGGCCCTGAAAGCCTCCAGCGCACGAAGCAGGTTCACGCGCAGATGCGGCGGCGGATAGCCATGCAGCGTGTGCCCGTAGGCCAGTCGCAGCCAGTGACGCACGTCGCGCAATCTGCAAATGGCGACCGGATCCGCAATGGCCCGCTCGATCGCATCGCATTCGGCCAGCATCACCTTGAGGCTATGCGCATTTGCGCCAACGGGCGTCGCCGCGACACGATCGATCAACGCATCGCACCTGAGCACGGCGTCGCATCTGAGCACAATATCGTCGGAAAGGCGCGTGTCGAGCATGGGGCTCCCTCCACCGCTGAGATTTGGAGGGTAGGCGAATTCGCAGGCGTTGGCGGCGTCTTTGCACACGCCGTCCACAGACTTACGAAACCGTATGCCGCAGCACAGGAGGCCGTAAGCGGAGGGGCGTAGCGTCGCGTCACTTCAAACACGGAGGAAATGCCATGATCAAAGCACTCAGCACCGCTCTTGTTGCCGGCATCCTGTTCGTCGGCGTCGCCCCGGCTTTCGCAGCCGATGCCGCCGCTCCGACGACCAAGGCGGATTGCAAGAAGGCCGCCGACATGAAGTGGGACGCCACCACCAAGACGTGCGTGAAGAAGTAGTCGAGTGGGAGGAGGAGAGCAGATGCGCAGCCGAACGTGGATGCGGGCAACCGCGCACGTCGGGATCGCCATCGGAATCTCCTCCTCCAGCCTCTCCACGGCCGTCGAAGCCGCCGAAACCGACACTTGCACCGCCGTCACGCGAGACCTCCGCAGCCAGATCGAGGTCATCAAGCAGCTCAAAGCCCAGCCCGCGAACAGTCTGGCTGCGCCGTCCAAGCACCCCCAGGAGACGCCGCAGCAGATCGCCACCCGCGACCGCGAGGAAGCCGATGTGCTGAACCGCATGCTGCCCGGCATGGGGTGCGCGCCGCTCGACATCGATCGCGAGCTCAAGCAGCCGACCAATCAGGCGCTCCTTCCCAAGTCAGCGCCCGCCAGGCACAAGAAGCAGAAGATTTTCTAGCGGTGCCTTCCCGTCTTTGCTTGTGCGTGCGGCCATTCGGTCGCGGCAAGGCTCGGATCGCGATCTGGATTCCGGCCGGGGATTGGCTAATCTTCAGCCATATGTTTCTCAGCGTCTTCGACATCTTCAAAATCGGCATCGGCCCCTCGTCCTCGCACACCATGGGGCCGATGACGGCTGCGCGCCGATTCGTGGACAAGCTGCGCAACGTCCCGTCGCGCGAGAACATTCGGCGTATCCGCTCCGAGCTTTATGGATCGCTGGCCTTTACCGGCAAAGGCCATGGCAGCGATCGCGCTGTTCTGTTGGGCCTCCTCGGTTACGAACCGGCGACGCTCGACGTAGCTGACGCGGAGGCGGCCATGCAGCAACTCGCCAAAACGAAGTCGCTGCACCTCGCCGGACTGCCGCCCATTGCGTTCGACCCGCAGGCGGATCTCGTGTTCGAATACGGGCCGCCGCTTCCAGGCCACCCCAACGGCATGCGGTTTCTGGCCTTCGATGACAGCGGCATGCTCCAGGTCGCGGAAACTTACTACTCGATCGGTGGCGGGTTCGTTGTCAGCGCCGAGGAGCAGCACGTGCCCCCGCCGGATAGCGAGGATGCCGGAGGCTGCCCGTTTCCTTTCGCCTCCGCCAACGCCATGCTGGAAATGGCACACGCGAGCGGGCTCTCGATCAGTCAGATGAAACGGAGCAACGAGGAAGCGACGCGAACGCCCGCCGAGGTCGGCGCTGGGACGGCGCGCATCTGGCGGGCCATGTCGGCCTGCATCGAGCGTGGCCTGGCGACGGACGGCGTGCTGCCTGGCGGGCTCAACGTCAGCCGCCGCGCCCCGCGCATGTTCAAGCAGATGCGCGAAGAAAAAAGCTCCAATCGCCTACAGCCGCACGCGGCCACCGACTGGCTCTATCTCTACGCCATGGCCGTGAACGAGGAGAACGCCGCCGGCGGACGCGTCGTCACGGCGCCCACCAACGGCGCGGCGGGCGTCGTTCCAGCGGTCATCCGGTACTACCTCGATCATTGCGTCGGTGCCGATCCGGCGCGCATCGAGGACTTCCTCCTCACCGCCGCCGCCATCGGCGGGCTCATCAAGCACAATGCATCGATCTCAGGCGCCGAGGCCGGATGCCAGGGGGAAGTCGGGTCCGCGGCTGCGATGGCGGCGGCTGGACTGTGCGAGGTCCTGGGCGGCACGCCGGAGCAGGTGGAGAACGCGGCCGAGATCGCGCTCGAGCATCACCTCGGCATGACCTGCGATCCCGTCGCCGGCCTCGTGCAGGTGCCTTGCATCGAGCGCAATGGTCTCGGCGCCATCAAGGCCGTGACGGCGGCTTCGATCGCACTCCGTGGCGACGGCTCGCATTTCATGCCGCTCGACAACTGTATCGCCGCCATGCGCGAGACGGGCGAAGCCATGAGCACAAAGCTCAAGGAGACCAGCCTCGGCGGCCTCGCCGTCAACCTGCCTGAATGTTGAGGCGTTGGCCGTGCTCGATCGGCTCCGAATGCAGCATGGCCAAAAGTAAGCCCCCGGCTAGGGGGACCGGGGGCTGGGTCGGGCAAACCTGGGGAGGGACACCAGGCTCTGCTGACGACAACGCAGATGCCGGCCGTTGGTTCCACGCGATTTGTGAAAAAAGTCTCAGGGGCTCACGGTCCGGGTAACGGTGAGGGTAGCAAGGGGCGGGCACAGGCGCCGCCTGCAACTCAGAACTTGAAGTGGTTGCCGCTGAGGATCCGAGCGTACCCAGACGGCTCGCCGTCGAGCTCCCAAACGATGGCCCCGCTCTGCAGCTTGCGCACGCGGTAGCAGTAGGTGTTGATTCCGGGATACGACATGCAGATCGCATCCTCCTTCATCCACCACGAGCCCTTGTAGGTGTTGCCGACCACGGTGCCGTCGGCCGCGTAGTACTCCCGGTAGTTTCCGCCGCTCAGCATGAACCCCTCGGAGGTATTATCCTTGAGGAGTTGCTCGACGTCCGCGGCGAGGAGCAGAGTGCCGTCGAGGCTCTGATCGGGGGCTGTTCTTTCCGGAGGCCGGACGTTTGGGCGCGCGTCCGCTGCGACGGCAGAAGTGAATGAGCTGCAAAAGCCCAGTGCGAGGAACAGCAGGCTGAAGCGCATCTCGAACTCCCTGGCGCCGACGATAACGGTTGCCATACTCCCATCAAGGATCCTAGCGGATACATATCCCAGCGACAGTACGATAGCGCCCGGGGCATGAGGAACGCCAAACAAGAAGCAAAGACGGAATTGGTGGGCCCGCCAGGACTCGAACCTGGAACCAGGCGGTTATGAGCCGCCAGCTCTAACCATTGAGCTACGGGCCCCCTGAGCCATGATCGCCGCGGAGCGGCCGCATCACCGCCCGGATCATCCGCCCACGCGAGCGCGGGGAGGGGAGCGAGCCGCCTCTATAACAGAGTTCGCGCCCCGTTCCAGCCGCGCGAAAAGAGCCGGCAGGCGGCTTTCAGCCTTCATTCATCCGCGAAGCTGCCCTATCCAGGGGACCTACACTGGAGGACCAAATGCCACTGACGACCAAGTCGACGCCTGTCGCGCTGCTCGCCGCCGCGTCGATTTTTTTCACCCTCGCCACCCCGCTCCGCGCCGAGGACAAGCCCATGGACCGCCTGATCACCGTCTCAGCCACGGGTTACGCCACGGCCGAGCCCGATCAGGCCCGCCTCACGACCGGCGTCACCGCCGAGGCCGATACGGCGGAAGCGGCGCTGGCGGCCAATACCGAGCTCATGAAAAAGGTTGTGGACGGGCTTAAGGAGAGCGGCATCGACGCCAAGGACATCCAGACCAGCAACTTCTCCGTCCAGCCCCGCTACACCAATCCGCGCGACGGGGCGCCGCCCGAGATCAACGGCTACCAGGTGTCGAACCAGGTCACCATCCTCGTGCGCGACATCAAATCCACGGGCGGCTTGCTCGACAAGCTCGTCAAGCTCGGCGCCAATCAGGTGCACGGCCTCGACTTCGAGGTGAGCAAGGCCGAGACCCTCAAGGACGAGGCGCGCAAAGAGGCGATCGCCAACGCGCGCCGCCGTGCCGAGCTTCTGGCGACGGCAGCCGGCGCCGGCGTCGGCGAGGTGGTCACCATCGCCGAGGAGACGAGCTTCGACGGTCCGCGCCCCATGGCGATGCGCGCTGCGAAGTCGGATGCGGCGCCGATCGAGGCCGGCACCGCGACGCTCGAAGCCCGCGTCACCGTCACCTGGAAGCTGAAGTAACGCTTCCCTAACCAAGCTGGAGTCGAGGACGGGGCGCCAAGTCTTTGGCGCCCCGTTGCTTTTCGACGCAAACCCGCAGCGCGCCGACCGTGAAGCCAATGTTATTCTTTCTGCGTTACATCTCCCTGCTGGAGTTTGGTGGAGGGCGTGATGAGTTCGCTGGCTTGGCTGGCCTCGGCCGTCAGACGGCATCCGATGTCCAGCACGCAGGATGCTGTCGTCCTGACGCTGGTCATGCTCGGCAGCGTGCTCCTCGCCCTCGAATACGACCTCGTCGAGTTCTGGGATCAGCTCACCGATCGTGAGCGGCGCATCCGCGTCGAGGAAGTCTTCATGCTCACCACGCTCTTAGCGATCGGCCTGATCGTGTTCACGGCGCGGCGTCTCAAGGAAGCCCGCCTCGATGTCGAGCGCGAGGTGCGTGCCGACGCAGCCCGCGCGCTCGCCATGATGGATCCGCTGACCGAGCTGCCCAACCGCCGCGCCCTCGAGGCGGCACTCGAGAAGGCGGTCGCCGAGCGGCCGGCGCCCGGGAGAATGCACGCCTTCTATCTGCTCGATCTCAATGGCTTCAAGCGCGTCAACGACGAGCACGGCCACGCGACCGGCGACGAGCTGCTGCGTTCGGTCGCCAAACGGTTTCGCGCCGCAGCCCGCAAGGAGGATCTCGTGGTGCGCCTCGGCGGCGACGAGTTCGCCGTGCTCGCGCGCGATGTCGAAGGCCACGACACGGCGGATCAGATCGGCAACCGGTTCGTGTCCGCGCTCGGCGACGAGGTCACGTTCGGCGGTCGGTCCTATGCGGTCGGCGTTGCCGTCGGTGTCGCGCTCTATCCGAAGCATGGCACGACGGCTGAGGACATCACGCATCACGCCGATCTGGCCATGTACAAGGCCAAGGCGGCACGGCGCTCGAACCTGCAGTTCTACGAAGCGGCCTGACCCTACCGCGCGGCATCGGTGGCGGCAGGCCGTTGATGCGCATCAAGCCAACGCTGAGAAACAGCGGTTAGGCTGCCATCCATCGATGCTCGAATCCCGGTGGATCCCATGCCCGTGCTGTCCTGGCTCGTACGCCCCGTCCTGATCCTGGCCGCCGTCATCGCCGGGTGGTTCGTTGCTGAGGACGCGGCGAACTTCAGCGTCATCCAGATGGTGGTCGCCGTGGTCCTGATCGCCATCCTCGTCGCCCTGGCGGCCTGTTGGGAGGCGGTGATGGAGCGCTTGCGCGAGCGCAAGCAGGGCCCGTGAGGTCCGAGCCCACCTAGACCAGCTTCACGGTCTCCACCGTGTGCTTCAGAGGCGAGGCGCCGGGCTGGGACGGCCAGTCGCCGAAGTTGCGCATCTCCCCGCTCGTGCGCAGGCGCCGCAATGCGCCGAGGTCCGCGGCGGCAAACACCCACTGCGCCGCGTTGAGCGTACCCTCGGCCAGCACGCCCGTGTCGCTGACCCCGTGCTCGGGCGGTACGAAGATGCCCGCCGCGCCGACGTTGAAGTCGACGGCCGGAGACCACGGCGCATCACCCACCGTCGGGCTCTGCACCGTGACGATCGTATTCTCGAGCGCGCGCGCCTGCGAGCCGGTGCGCACGCGGTGATAGCCCGAGATGCGCTCCGTGCAGGAGGGGACCAGGATCGCGTCCGCCCCGGCCTCGACCGCAGCCCGCGCCAGCAGCGGAAACTCGCTGTCGTAGCAGATGAGAACCGCGAGCTTGCCCAAGGCCGTCTCGAATACGCGCAGCGGACCGCCCGCCGTGACGCCCCAGTTGTGCTCGAACGGCGTCATGATCAGCTTTTCCTGCACACCGACCTTGCCGGACGGCGTCACGAGCTGAGCCGCATTCACGAAGCGCCCGTCCACATGCTTTGCGGGACCCGAGCCGACCAGAATGTGCACGCCATGCGTTTTCGCCAGCGCCGCATGCAACGCGACACGCGCCTCCGCGAGCCCCGCGACGCGCTCGAGCGTGGTGGTGAGATCGTTGTAGACCTCAGGCCCGAGCGCGGCCGCCTGCTCGATGGCGCCGTACTCGGGGAACACCAGGAGCTCGGCGCCCGTCGCCGCGCCTTCGGCCACCCAGGACGCGATCTTCGCCTCCCATTCGGCGAGCGAGGCGGGTTGCCCGATCGGGTATTGCGCGGAGGCGACTTTGAGATACGCGGGCGCGGCCATCAGAGCGCTTTCATCCAGAACTGCATCGTGTGCGCGGTCTCGTCCGCCCGGTCGACGTCTTTCCAGTCGTAGGTTGCGGTGAGGCCCGGGACCGGCGCGTAGCCGCGTTTGGTCCAGAAGCGGTCAAGTGGGATGTAGTCGGCCGGCTTCAAGGGGTGATCGTCGGGGCGCACCACGCGGCAGAACGTCGAGTGCGTGAACCCGCCGAGCTTGTGTGCCTGCCCCTCCCGGAGATCGAAGAACTGATGCCCGAGGCCATGTCCGCGGTGGCTCCTGAGAAGAACGCTTTCGCCACAATAGAAGATCTTCGCCAGGTCGTAGCCGGCGTTACGGAACGGCTCGCCGAATTCGTCGGCATGCTCGACCATCGGCGCCCCCGTCGAGGCCCCGACCACGAGATCGCCGTCGCGTGCGATCACGCACACGGCGCCCTTCGCCTTGGCGAACTTTGCGAGGTAGCCCTCCTCGTATTCGAGCGTGCCGTCATAGAGATACGGCCAGTCCCGGAACACCGTGATGCGGAGCCGGGCGAGATCGGGCAGCACGGAGTTGATGTCGTCGCCGGTGAGCGCGCGCACCTCGATGCTCATCTCAATTCCTTTCCCGCGAAGCTTCGCCCGGACGGGCGCCGGATCGCCAAGCCGATCCGAACAGCGCCCGCGCGCGAGCTAGGCAACCTGCGCGATCCAATCCGTGAGATTGTAGTAGGTGGTGACCCGCGAGATCTTGCCGTCGCGGATGGCGAAGAAGGTCCCGGCCGGCAGCACGTACTTCTGACCCTTGGCCGGCGGCAGCTCGCTGTCCGTGTTGCGGTACTCGCCGTTGACGTTGAACTCGGCGGCCGCCCGCGTGCCGTCCTTCGAGACCAGCACGACGATCTCCGTCAGCGTCTCCTTGTAGTGGTGCGTCATGCGCGCGTTGAAAGCGCGGAACTTCTCTTTGCCGACGCGGCGCTCACCCTGGTTGACGTCGTGGATCACGTCCTCGGTGAGGTGGGCCAGCATGCCGTCGCTGTCGCCGGCATTGAAAGCCTCGTAGTAGGTGCGGATCAGCTTGGCCGTCTCGATACGGGTCTTGCTCTCGGCATCGCTCATAGGGGGGCTCCAAATGTTGAATTTTGGAGGCCTGCTTAGCAGGTTGCCGCGCCGTTCTCAAAGGGGAGAGGGGCCGCAACCTGCGCGACAAAGCGCATCGCGCGGGGGTGCGGCCCATGAACGTGGTCCGGCCGAAGCTGAAGAGTTAACGCCGCTTGGCCGCTTTCCGCGCCGGCACTTTCTTGACTACGCGCTTCACGGCCTTCTTGGCGGCCTTTTTCGCCGGGGCCTTCTTGGCGCTCTTCTTTGCGGTTTTCACCTTCTTGCGCACGCCCTTGAACGGCTTCGCGTCCTCTTTCACGTCGAGGAACTTTCCGGTGGTGTCGTCGCGCTTCGTCCAAGTGCCAGTAAGCTTGTTCTTGATCTGCGAGCGCTTCTTCACCGCGCCGACGCGGCGATTGTCGCCCGGCTCCTTGTTCTTCGCCATCTGGACCTCCTGTCGAAAAGCGAGAGAGTCGTGAGACTGGTGTATGGGTCACGCGCCCACGATATGCAACACGATCTTGCGCTGATGCGCATTGCGTCGGTGCTCGAAAAGATAAAGCCCTTGCCACGTGCCGAGCGCAAGAAGTGACCGCGCGATAGGGATCGTAACGGATGTTTGCGTAAGCGCGCTTTTGACGTGCGCTGGCATGTCGTCGGGTCCCTCCATCGTATGCACGAACAAGGGATCGCCTTCGGGCACGAGTCGACGGAAGAACGCGAGAAGGTCTCGCTGCACGTCGGGGTCGGCGTTCTCCTGAATGACGAGCGACGCCGACGTATGCCGGCAGTAGGCGGTCAACTGGCCGGTTTCGAAACCGGCCTCCTTGGTGAAGGCGCGCACGGCCCCGCTGATCTCATAAAGGCCCTGTCCCGACGTCGTAACGGTGATTTCCTTTTGCGCCTGCCGCATCGACGCATCCTCGTGTTTTCTGCCAAAGGCCCGCTATATTAGACGCATGAGCAGAGCATTCGTCAAAGAGCCGGACGGCCTCGATGCGTTCGAGGAGTTGCCCGAGCGCCTCGTGTCCGACAACCCGAACCTCGTCACGGAGGAGGGATTGAGGCAGATCGAGGCCGAGGTGGAGCGCCTGTCGCGGGCCTACGCAGAGGCGCAGGCATCGGGCGATCGCGCAGCCCTCAACGTGGCGGCGCGCGATCTCAGATATTGGACGGCGCGGCGCGCCTCCGCCGAGCTGGTCCCGCCGTCGGTCGATGGGCGCGAGGTGCGCTTCGGCGCCCGCGTGACGTTCGAGCGCGAGGACGGCCGCCGCCAATCGTATCGCATCGTCGGCGAGGACGAGGCCGACCCTGCAGGCGGCACGCTCTCCTATGTGTCGCCGCTCGCCCGCGCACTGCTCGGCAAGGCGGTGGGCGATACGGCTCGCGTCGGCCACGGCGAGATCGAGATTCTGGCAATCGAATAGTCGCGGCCATTTTGTGGCGGCCACGTCCACACGTCGTTGCGCGAGAAGCTTGCCCAAAGGCCCGTGGCCCCCTTAGACTCGGTGACAAAGGCGAGATCCTGGGGAGCACGCATCTGGCATGAAATGGCTGGCATCGAGACAGGCAGCATTGGCGCTCGCTGCAGCGGCGCTTCTGGCCGCATTCGGCCTTGCGCGGGCGGCCGACCGGACCCCCGCCGGCCTGGTCGAGGTCAAGATGGGGCTCGAAAGCATCACCAAGGAGCAGCGCACCGAGCTTTGGCGCCGCGTCGACGAGTACGCGACAGTCGACGCCTTGCTGGATTTCTGCGGCAAGAAGCTGAGCCTGCAAAAGCGCACTTGGGCCGCCGTGAGTCCGTGCGTCGAGGTGACCTCGCTGCGCAAGGTTGCCTCCGTCTTTCGCTCCAAGAAGGCCGAGTACGTAAAGGCCTGGGAGACGGCCTTCGCCGACCCCGAGAAGAAGAAGACGCTTTGCGACAGCCAGAAGCCGAAGCTCGCCGAGTACACGCGCATTCTCGACGCCCACATCGCCGAGGCCAGGAGCATGTGCGATGCCTGCCTCTTCTGCTGAGGTGCAGCACGGCACCATGATTAACGCGCGCCGCCGCCGGCCCAAAAAGCCTCTCTGAGGCCCGCGCGCCACATTGGCTCCAATATTTTCGATAGATGATGGCCAACCGGTGAGTCGCACCGGAGCACACCTTGGGGGGTGGCCTGATGACCACGAAATCGCTCATGCTCGCCGCGATCGCCGCCATGGCGCTCGTGATGACGGCGGCCCACGATGCAAAGGCGGCCTCGGCCTATGAGATCGACGCCGATGTCGATGCCGCCCTGCACCGGTTCTATCACACGGTGGGAGGCGGGCGCGACCTCGTGCGCGATGCGGCGGCCGTCCTGGTCTTTCCGTCGGTCGTGAAGGCCGGAATGGGCTTCGGCGGCGAGTACGGCGAAGGCGCCCTGCGCCGCGGCGGCTACACCGAAGGCTACTACAATACGGTTTCCGCTTCCGTCGGTTTCCAGCTTGGCGTGCAGGCACGCACGGTCATCATCCTGTTCATGACCGAGAGCGCCCTGGCGAGCTTCCAGCGCAAGCACGGCTGGAAGGTCGGCGTCGACGGCTCCGTGACGCTGGTTACGGTCGGCGTCGGCGGCTCGATCGATACCAACCAGATCAAGAAGCCGGTCATCGGCTTCATCCTCGACCAGAAGGGGCTGATGTACAATCTCACCCTTGAAGGCTCCAAGATCTCCCGCATCGACCGCTGACCGTATCGCGAGAGGTGGTGCGTCAGGCGGCTTCGTTCGCCGCCTGCACCGAGCGCCTGTTTGCCGGGTTGCGCGTGCCCTGTGCGAAAGGCGTGCCGCCCGCGTCCTCTGAAATGTCGTAGAACCGGATGCAGCCCCGGCCATCGCGCTTGGCGCGGTAAAGCGCCGTGTCGGCACGCGCGAGCCAGGTATCGATGGAGAGCGTCGATGGCGTCTCGAGCACGGCTACGCCAATGCTGACGCTGACCATGATGGCGTAGCTCTCGAAGATCACCGGGACCGTGAGCGCTTCCTCGATGTCGCGGCCATGCGCTTCGGCGTCGGCGGGCTCGGCGAGCGCCGTCGTGACGACAGCGAATTCGTCCCCGCCAAGCCGTGCCGCGATGACGATCTGTTGCGACAGCCCCTTGAGCCGCTCCGCGATGGCCGCGAGCACCGCGTCGCCCGCGGCATGGCCGAGCGTGTCGTTGACGGACTTGAAGTAGTCGCAGTCGATCAGGAGCACGGCGATGATCTGGTTCTTTTTCTCGCCGGGCGCCAGCAGATCGGCGAACACGCGCATGAACCAGCCTCTGTTGGCCAGCCCCGTTGCCGTATCGTGCCGGGAGGAGTGGACGGCCGCCCGCTCGCTTTCGGCAAGCTGCCGCGCGACGCGCCGCATGGTGACGGCGGCCACCAGCGTCATGAGGGCGATCAGCCCCAGGGAGAGCGCGATGGCCGGCAGCATGGCCCTGAGGATGGCGTAACCGGGCGGCGAGAAATCCCAGGTGACCCGCGCCACGGCATTGCCGCCGGAATCGAGAAGGGGGAACACGGGCCCGCCCTTGTCGGACTGCACTTCCGGCACCAGCCGCAGACCTTTGACATGAGACAGCGTCTCGAGCTTCCTGAGCATCCGCTCGGTGATGAATTGCAGGCCGACGAGCAGCGTTGCTTCCAGTCGCGCATCCGGACGCAAGACATCGGACGACACGAACGGCGCCACCGTAATCAGGGCAGCGCGTCCGTCGATCTTGATCATGTCGGTGACGAAGAGGTTCTCGCTCATTCCCCGCGGGATGCGATGGCTGACGCCGACGCTGGCCGCACGCGCCGCGGCAGAGAGTTCGCGCGCCCGCTCCATCGCTGCTCCCGCCGCTGCAAGCAGCCCGGTAGTACGCGTGGCGGATGTGGATGGGGCATTTGCCCCGATGTTGGAGACTATGACCCGCCCGCTGTCATCGACGATGACGAGCTGTTGTGCGTCATCCGCCGCCCGCGCGGTCGCCCCGAGGCTCCGACGCATCGATGCCGTGTCGTTGGCCAGCACGGCACTTCTGAAAGCGTCGTTGCCCAACGATTGCGACAGCACATCCGCGGCGTCCAGTTCGCCCATGAGCTTGAAGCCGCGTTCGAGCGCCGACGTCTCGCGCCTCAGGGCATTTTCGTTGATTTTTTCGACGACCATCAGCGCGTCTTTGCCAAGCAACGCGACCGCGACCAGCGCAGGGAGTACCATCGCCAACCCGACCCAGCGGGTGAGCATGAAGCCGTCCGGAACGTAAGCTTCCCTCATTCCAAGCCCCCAGAATTCTTGAAACAAGGTGCCGAAGCTAGGAGCGACCCCTTGAGAGAAGGGAAACAGGCTTCACCAAATGCGTGAGGATCGGGAAAGAAAGCATTCACCAATATGCTGACCCTGCGTGCATCGGCACGGCGCAACGAGCGCATCGACAGCGCCGCCGGGACCTGCGACATTGGGGCATTGAAATCGCAGCCGACGAGGAGAGCCATGAGCCCCTGGATCCGAGCCGCCGGAATCGCGCTGGCGGCAGCGACTATCGCGTCATCTCATGCCGCAGCCGAGAGCGCCGCGACGTTCGCGTCGCGCAAAATGTCCTCCGAGAAACCGCTCAAGGACTGCACCCGGATCAACAGCCGCTACGGCTACTACGGCAATCCCTGGTGCACGCCGGTCGAGCAGGCCCGCTGGGACCGCTGGGATGCGCGGCGCGTCATCACGAAGTAAGCAAGTCACGAAGTGATGCAAGCAATTGAGTCGCGAAGTGACGCGACCTGAAGTGGCGCGCCTCATGCGGCCTTCACGTACGTGCCCATCAGCACCGCCTCACCGATCACATGTCCTTCCATGGCCGCCAGCACGGCCGCCTTGGTCGGCGCGTTGAGGCCCGCGAGGCGCGCATCGAGCGCATACAGTTTGTGAAAGTAGCGATGCCGGCCGATCGGCGGGCAGGGACCTCCGTATCCGGTTCGTCCCCAATCGTTGAGACCGTCCTCTGTTCCCGAAGGCAAGGCGCCAGGCGCGATGCCTTCGGCAAGCCCCGTCGAGTCCGGCGGCAGATTGTAAAGCACCCAGTGCACCCACACGCGTTGCGGCTTGGCAGGATCCGGCGCGTCCGGATCGTCGACGATCAGCACCAGGCTCTTGGCGCCGGCAGGCACGCCCGTCCAAACCAGGGGAGGGGAGCGGTCATCGCCCTGGCACGTGTACGTGCGTGGAATGGCATCGCCGTCGGCAAAGGCAGGAGAGGTGATTGCGAGCGTCATGGGATTGTCTCCGGATGAAGGCGAGCGGCAGCAGATCCAGATCAAGGCAAGCCGGCACACATGATATGAAATGTGCGTGTCTTTGGCACGGTTCCTCCGAGGAGCGGCCCGATGTCGGCCACGATGAAAGCCATGCTTTTGGACCGCCCCGGCCAGCCGTTGCGGTTGGCGGATGTGCCGCGGCCTGAGCCGGCCACCGGTCAGGTCCGCATCAGGGTTGCGGCCTGCGGCGTTTGCCGGACCGACCTCCACGTGGCGGGCGGTGACCTCAAACACCCGAAGCGTCCGATCATTCCCGGCCACGAGATCGTCGGGCGGGTGGAGAGGCTCGGCCCCGGCGTCACACGCTTCAAGCAGGGCGAGCGTGTCGGTATCCCGTGGCTCGGGCACACGTGCGGCGTCTGCCCCTACTGCCGCCGAGGCGACGAGAACCTATGCGACGATCCCGGCTTCACCGGTTATCAGATCGACGGCGGCTATGCGGAATATGCCGTGGCGGATGCCGCCTACTGCTTTCCTATTCCCGGCGGCCTTGGCGATGTGGAGGCCGCGCCTCTGCTCTGCGCAGGGCTCATCGGCTATCGCGCCCTCAGGATGGCCGAGCCGGCTCAAACGCTCGGCATCTACGGCTTCGGCGCCGCCGCCCACATTGTCGCGCAGGTGGCCGTGCACAAAGGCATCGCCACCTACGCTTTCACGCGGCCGGGAGACATCGCGGCACAGGACTTTGCCCGCGCGCTGGGCTGCGTCTGGGCTGGCGGGTCCGACGAGCGCCCGCCCGGGCCGCTCGAGGCCGCAATCATCTTCGCACCCGTCGGCGCCCTGGTTCCGCTCGCGCTCGCTGCAGTAGGAAAGGGCGGTCGCGTGATCCTCGGCGGCATCCACATGAGCGACGTCCCCGCCATGCCGTATGATCTGCTCTGGGGCGAGCGTGTCGTGCGCTCGGTCGCCAATCTCACGCGCCAGGATGCGATCGATTTCCTGGACCTCGCCCCGCGCATCCCCGTCGTCACGCACACGACCGCGATGCCGCTCTCCAAGGCCAACGAAGCGCTCGATCGCCTGCGTCGCGGTGACCTCACTGGAGCATTGGTGCTTGTCCCCGATCCCGCTCTCTGAATTACTGGCGCCGGGACCGAGCGCGAAGGGGGGCGGGCGACATGGAGCTGCAGGGGCAAAGCCTGCTCGGGCTGGCGCTGCTGCCGGCTATCGCCTGGGCGATTTCGGAAGATCGCAGCGCCGTGACCGGCCCGCGTCTCCTGCGCATCCTGGTGGCCGGCATCGGATTGCAGCTTGCGATTGCGGCGCTCATGCTGGCGCTTCCCGCCTCGCGCGTCGTCTTCGATTGGGCCGCCGGCCTCGTTGCCGCCCTGCAAGACGCGACCAACGCCGGCACGCGACTCGTCTTTGGCTATCTGGCCGGGGCGCCGCCGCCGTTCGAGACCATTCGCCCCGAGAACAGCTTCGTCCTCGCCTTGCATGCCCTGCCGCTGGTACTGGTGATCAGCGCCCTGTCGCGGCTGCTCTATCACTGGGGCGTGCTGCAGCGGGTGGTGGCGGCCATCGGCTGGGTGCTCGAGCGCGCATTCGCACTGACGGGCCCCGTCGGCACCTCGGCCGCCGCCAATATCTTCGTCGGCATGGTGGAGGCGCCGCTGCTCGTGCGCCCCTACCTCGCTGCCATGAGCCGCGGCGACCTCTTCGCCACCATGACGGTCGGCATGGCGACCGTCGCCGGCACCGTGCTCGCACTTTATGCGAGCATCCTCGAACCAAAGATCCCCGGCGCCGCTGGGCATCTGATGGTCGCCTCCATCATCAGCGCACCGGCCGCGCTCATGTTCGCCGCCCTGATGGTTCCGAGCAAAGCCGTGCCGGTCGCCGCGGACGACAAGACCGCGATCGCGGTCGACCCCACGCGCTCAAGCGTCGATGCGATTGCCCAGGGCACCCGCGAAGGCATCGCACTGCTCGTCAACATCACGGCCATGCTGATCGTGGCCGTGGCCCTTGTAGCGCTCGCCAACAAGCTGCTCGCTTTCGCCTCGGCCCCGTTGGGCCTCACGCTGACCATCGAGGGCATTCTGGGATGGCTGCTGGCCCCGCTCGCCTGGCTGATCGGCGTGCCGTGGAGCGAATGCGGTACGGCGGGATCCCTGATCGGCATCAAGACCGTGCTCAATGAGTTCGTCGCCTATCTGAAGCTCGCCGAAACGCCGGCCGAGGCACTGTCGGAGCGCTCGCGCCTGCTCATGGCCTATGCGCTCTGTGGCTTTGCCAATCTGGGCAGCCTCGGCATCATGATCGGCGGCATGGTGGCGATGGTGCCCGGACGGCGCGCCGAGATCGTGGAGCTGGGCGCCAAGACCATCGTGTCCGGCACGCTCGCTACCCTCATGACCGCCGCCGTCGTCGGCGTCTTGACGGCGCCCTAATCCGTCTCGCCGAGCACGCGCCGTGCGAGTGCGAGGCAGGCTCGGAAGGCCGCGAGATCCGACAGCACGCAATCCTCCGGCGCGTCGCGGGCGACGAACGTGCCGCCCGCCTCCATGACGGCGACCGCGATCATCAGGTTCTCGGCGAGCCCGAAGTCCTCGATGTCCGCGCCGCGCGTCTCGCTGTCCCAGGCGGCCCGCGCCGTAGCGGGCGTGGCCTTCACGCGCGCCGCATAGTCGCCTGCTACGTTCGAGTAACCGAACGTCGGCTTGCCGAGCGCCCGCATGAAGCCGATTTCGAACGCGGTCCCCACATCCATGCTCGGCCCGCGAAAGGGCGTGCAATTGGCGACCACGAGGTCGCACGAGCGCATCAGCCGCTCGTTGCCGTGGCTGATGGCACGCGCCACATCCGCGCGCTTGAGCGACGCCGCGTCCCCGATGACATTGTCGAGCGGGTAGACGCCCTCGAAGCCGAGCTCCGCGCAAAGTCGCTTCTTCTCCTCGCCTTGCGCGGCGGCATTGGGAAAGAACACCTCGGGGCCGGCGAGATACACGCGCAGAGCCAACCCTAGTCCCCCTTGCCCGTTTCGACGTGGAAGTGATGCAGCACGCGATGCGCGATCGGCGCCAGAACGAAGCCCGCGCCGATGACGATGATGAGCCCCGACAGGATCGCGTACAAGCCGGCGAACACCTTGCCGGCCGTCGTATGCAACTCGGAGACGGGCCCCATGCCTGACAGGATCATCGCCGCGTTGACGAACGAATCTGCAAGCCCCATGCCTTCGGTCCATGCGTATCCGATCATTCCGATCACGAGCCCGCTGAACGTCAGCAGCGCCCACAATCCGATGGCCCGCGCCATGCGCATCGCAAATGCGGTACGCGAGATCACTTTCTGACGTCTGGGTTCGAAGCCTGTGAGCATGGGCGTCACTTCATTTCGAGGACGACGGCATGACCGTCATGATCGCCGGTTGTGACATGCGGGTCATCTGAAATCGCGTTATCGAGAGCCACCATGTTGGATGGCCGAAACCCGGTGTGGGCCGCAAGAGCCCGCGCAAAATCATCCCGTGCCGCGTTGAACGAGGCGTATCGGTGCGGCGGATCGCGGATGAGGTCCACGCTTTCGCGGCTGAAGGCGCCGATGAAGACGTATCCGCGGCTGGAGGGATACGGCCCGAAGATGCGCCCGTGGTTATTGGTCTCTTCGAAAATGCGGTTGGAGAAGGCATCGTCACGGCCCTGCGGCAGCTGGCTGAAAAGATCTCCGCCGATGAAGCCGCGATACCCGGTTGAATGTCCCATGCGCACGGGATAGCCGGCCGCCTTGGTCGCCGCCTTAAGCCTTGCCCGCGCCTGGTCGGGGCTGGCGGACGACGCATCGATGAGAATGACATTGATCGGCTCGTGCAGCTTTTTGCCGTCGACGATCTGGCCGAGCCAGTGCGCGATCGTCCCGTCCTTGTCGAACATCCATTTGCCGATGTCCGGAAGGTCCGGAGGCATTGCGATCTCCTGTTGGGGGAGAGGCGCATTGCCGATGATCTTGTCCGTCGCGTGCGCGGCCCCGGCTGAACCGGTGAGCCAGACGGCAAGGATCAGCGCCGCCGTCGCAAGCGGCCCGAACGCGGCGCTGGAGACGACCTTCTGGCTCTGGTGCTCGAAGCGCGGGATTGGCATGCGCACACGTCTCCTGTGCGATCAGCGTATCATGGCCCCGGCGCCGAACCCGATGACAAAGCTTTAATCCAGAAGCTCGATGCCCATGCGCCAGGAGCGCCGCGCGCCCGGTTCAACGCGCACGATGCCCGGCTTGTCCCAGATTTCACCTTCAAATCCCGCCGGATCGGCATAGCCCTGCCACGGCTCGATGCAGACGAACGGCGCAGTCCGCATGGACCAGATGCCGAGATGCGGCGTGTCGGGAGCGGTGATACGGAGGTGCGGTCCTGTCGCCGCACCGTAGGTGAGGGACCGGCTCTTGAGCTCGGTGAGGACCAGCGCGCCGTCGGCGAATAGCGCATCGTCGAGCGTGAGCGTCCGCCCGTCGAGCTGAGCCGGTCGCGACGCGGGAACGATGAGCCCCTGCGCATCGGGGCGATGCGCCGACGCCGTCTCCGCCACTTCGAACAGGATCCGATGCTCGGCGCGCGCAGCCCCGTAGGGCAGCGGCCACAGGAACGCCGGATGATAGCCGAAGCTCGCGGGGAGCGGCCCGCCGCCGGTGTTGGTAAGCTCGGCGGCGATGTCGAGCCGCGCGCCGCTCGCCGCGAAGGCAAGATCGAGCTGAAACGCGAACGGGTAGACGGCGCGCGTCTCGTCGTCGCTCGTGAGCCGCAGCGTGACGCGATCGGCGCGCGCCTCGACCGGAGCGAACCGTCGCCGCCGCGCGAACCCGTGCCGCGGCAACGTGTAGGCCGTGTCGCCGACGCGATAGGTATCGCCGGCGACCGTGCCGACGATCGGAAACAAGATCGGCGCCCGCCCGCTCCAGAACGCCGCGTCGCCCGTCCAGAGCAGGTCGCGCCCGTCTCCATCGCGCAGCGTCCAAAGCTCCGCTCCGAGCGGATTGATCTCGGCGGAAAGGCCGGGACCGGAGATGGCAAGGGTGTCGGCGGTCATGCGTCGGACCTCTTCAACAGCGACTGCCCGCTCCTTAGCCGCTCCAGCCGCGAGCAGAGCTCGTCGGCGGTCAGAATGGTCTCGGTCGGATCGGTCTTGCCAAAGCTGTGCGTCAGGCGCGCATCCCCGGTGGCCTCGAGCGCGTCGCGGAATTTCTTCGCCTGGTCGAACAGCGCCTGATAGGCGCGGTCGAGCAGCCCCTGATAGGCGTCGGAGAGCCGGTCATAGGCGGCGCCGCGCCACCAGAGCGTCCCCGTGGTTTGCCAGTCGTGCTTGCGCCCGACGCTCTGCGCGACCGGCCCATCCAAACCACAGACGCGCTCCTGCTCCGCCGTATCCGCGATCTTGAGAGACTGCAGCAAGCCCTCCATCGACGAGCAGCGAACACCATCGAACGTGAACGCATGCGGCGCGAAATTGCTCAACACGCCCGCCGGCCACGGCGCCTTTGCCTTGATATCGAGCGGTTCTGTCATGAAGCGGAAGCTAAAGCCGCCAGCCGATGCAGTGAAGATGCAAGGTTGAGGGTGGCGTGAGGTCTGTTGCAGCGATCTGCAGCGATTTGAACATTTTGTAAGATTTTCGCCGCATTAGCGCCGTTGCACAGCCACGTCGCGCGCCTACATCTCTCGGCAGTTCAACCCGTGCGGAGGATGATCGATGCAAATGACAGGATACCAGGCCGAGGCCGCTCAGGTTCGCGACGAGACGTATAGGAGCGTCATCGAGCATGCCAAGGCGCAGGCCCGCCGCTATGCGTCTCTCGAGACGCGCGAGGGACGAACGGCCGCCGTCGCCGTGCTGCGCTTCGCCCGCAGCCTCCGCGCGCGCCGCAATCGCCTCAGCGCCTAGCCATCCACTCACCCAACAAAAAGCCCCCGAATTTCTCGGGGGCTTTTTTCTTGGACCAGTTGTCCAGGACGCGGCCATCATGAATTTCCTGCCGCGCCAGATCGGCAAGTTCATGTCGGAGTGGGCGGATGTTCTAAGCACCGCCGCAACACACGGATGTTCTATTTTCACAATTCCGGCAATTGCCGAGGAGTTGGGATTTGCCGTAGTTGAGAATAAAGCTGCTTTGCAGCATCCAGGCGCCCATTGCTTGCTTTGTCGGGCTTTCGACGAGCCGTCTCTTCCCATGCGTCGACCATGCCCTCCTCCTGTCGGAGAAACAAAGCCGTCGCAGCAAGTTCAAGAAGAACGGAATCAGCATGCGCAGCTTCCCGAGCCAAGCGCCTATGCGGCTCTGATCGCGGCGGTGCGATTGGCGTAACTGAGTAAATTGTATAGAAGCCGCCCCAAGCGGCCTGCTGCTCGCTCTCTCGGATAGTGCCAAGCACACTCGCACGCTTGGAAGTGTAGGTCAGCTCTTCCGAATACGGACCATAGTGCTTGTACTCGAAACTGAAACCCTCTCCGAGGCCCGCAGCCTCAAGTAGGTAGGTGAGCTTCTGCAGTTTCGTGCGGCCGACGACCTCTCCGCCAGCATCGGAAATAATTCGCGCCACAGAATCTATGTTGAGACGCCTTGTCATCGTTGCTTTTCCCCCTCAACGATTTTCTCGATCTGCTCCTTAGCCTGTGCGTCCTCCTGCTTGTAGTACACGCGAAACAATCGAAATGTTCCGCTGGCCGCGACCACCTTCGACACGCTCTCAAGATCAACTAATGCACCACCCGGAGCTCGAATATTTATCTGCTCTAGCGGACCTTTGGACTCCGATAGGCGATTATAGGTCGATCTGCTAGCTCTATCGATTAGGATGCGCGGTGAGCCATCTGTCGCTCCTGCCCATTCGAGCAATTTGCCTTCGACAACTTCACAGGCGCGATCAACTTCTGCCTGTTGCTGGACGGAATCACCGCCTCCTGCAGCAAGCTTCACCCTAACGTCGATGCACTTATATAGCTTTCTGTCACGGAGACGACGGGAACACTCTGAAAGCAAAGTGTCACTCGACTCGCACATGAGTGAGAGTGAACCCAACACCACTGCATCGTCGAGATCAAGAAATCGATCTAGGTTGGAGGGATCTTTCGCAAACTTCACAATCGGATGGCCGTTAGGCAATCCGGTTTTGGCAGCAGATCCATCGAGAACGAGCTTGACAGCCTTCGCGAAGATTTCCGCGAATAGCTTCTCCGCACCGCGAGTCGCTTTGTGGAAATACACAGTGGGGTAGAGCTGAAACAAGCCTAGAACAAAGGCTTCTGCGGCATAGAACGCCTTTTGTCCAAGAACGAAAGTATCGATTTCGCCAAGGGATTCTTTGTCAACACCGTACCGCACTGTGCCCACCTCGAGGTTAGTGAGGAGCCACTCAAAATCTATCGCGGCATGCTGTGTCCCAGTCATAAGGCGGTCTCTTCGCATATAGTCCAAGCGGTCCGCATCAAACTGGCTGGACACTACCGCGCTATAGATGTCGCGCTTGCCGACGCCCTTTATGATATTCGCAACATCATTGGGTACGCCGCTTCCCAACTCCTTCAACGCCTCGCCGACTTCGCTCGAGCGAATTAGTGCGTCACTGACCAGCTCATGATTGGCCATCATCTTCAAGCCGAGCTTTTTGCCGACGGTTTCAAAGGCGTGACTGAAGGGACCGTGACCAAGATCGTGAACTAGGGCGGCTGCCAGCGCATGCTGGGCTGCATTCGCCTCGTACTGCCTATCGTTCTGATGGCGACGGATCACCTCCAGAAGCCTCTTGGCTGTATGAAAAACGCCGATGCTGTGCGCAAAACGCGAATGAGTGGCACCAGGATAGACAAGCTCAGAGAAGGCTAATTGTTTAACTCGCCGCAACCTCTGGAAAGGTCGGGTTTGGACCACCTTCCAAAGCACGCGCTCCAACTGGGAATTATCGAAAATAATCAAGTCATGCAGTGGATCGCGGATCCGTTGCCCAACCATGATGTTCTCTATATGTTCTCATTGATTCTGTAAAGAAGAAATTGACGGAAATTTGATTGTGTCCTTAAATTTGCGCAACTGGAAAGACGTAATGATCACGAAAAACCCCCGAGGTTCGCTCGGGGGTTTTTCTTATCTCAGTTATCGAGGAACGACCGCAGCTTCCGGCTCCGGCTCGGATGCTTCAGCTTGCGAAGCGCCTTGGCTTCGATCTGGCGAATACGTTCGCGCGTGACCGAGAACTGCTGGCCGACTTCTTCCAGCGTGTGGTCCGTATTCATGCCGATGCCGAAGCGCATGCGCAATACGCGCTCCTCGCGCGGCGTGAGCGAAGCCAGCACCCGCGTTGTCGTCTCGCGCAGGTTCGCTGCAATCGCCGCCTGATCCGGCAGCACGGCGTTCCTGTCCTCGATGAAGTCGCCGAGGTGTGAATCCTCCTCGTCGCCGATCGGAGTTTCCAGAGAAATGGGTTCCTTGGCGATCTTGAGCACCTTGCGCACCTTCTCCAGCGGCATGGCGAGCTTTTCCGCCAGTTCCTCCGGCGTCGGCTCGCGGCCGATCTCATGCAGCATCTGCCGGGATGTACGCACGATCTTGTTGATGGTTTCGATCATGTGCACGGGGATGCGGATGGTGCGCGCCTGGTCCGCGATCGAGCGCGTGATGGCCTGACGGATCCACCACGTGGCGTAGGTCGAGAACTTGTAGCCGCGGCGGTACTCGAACT
>NZ_CADEFI010000020.1 GCF_902826555.1 uncultured Hyphomicrobium sp. | reverse complement strand
TAGAGAGGAGCCGGACGATGAAGCGGAAGCGGTTTTCGGAAGAGCAGATCATCGCCATCCTGCGCGAGCACGAGGCGGGCGTGGCGACGGCAGATCTCTGCCGCAAGCACGGCATGTCGAGCGCGAGCCTCTATGCCTGGAAGGCGAAGTTCGGGGGCATGGATGTCTCTGACGCGCAGAAGCTCAGGGCACTCGAGGCGGAGAACGCCAAGCTGAAGCGGCTGTTGGCCGAGCAGATGATCGACAACGCGGGCCTGAAAGACCTGCTGGCAAAAAAATGGTGACGCCCGCGCAGAGGCGAGAAGCCGTCGCGCATCTGATGGCGGGGCGTCAGATGAGCGAGCGTCGGGCGTGCCGGGTGGCCGGCGTCGAGCGCGCTTTGGTGCGTTACCGCTCGCGGCGGCCGGACGATGCAGAGCTTCGCACTCGTTTGAAAGCCTTGGCGCATGAGCGCCGGCGCTTCGGCTATCGACGGCTGCACGTGCTGCTCTGCCGCGAAGGCTGGGCGGTAAACCGGAAGCGGGTACAGCGGCTCTACCGCGAGGAGCGGCTGATGGTGCGCAAGCGCGGCAGCCGCAAGCGCGCGTTGGGGCTTCGCGCGCCGCTGCCGGTTCCGGATCGGCCCAACGCCTGCTGGTCGCTCGATTTCGTGCACGACCAGATGACGGACGGGCGGCGCTTCCGCGTGCTGGTCATCGTCGACGACTGCACGCGCGAATGTCTGGGCCTGGTGCCGGACACGTCGATCTCGGGTGCCCGCGTGGCGCGGGAGCTCGACCGCATCATCGCCTGGCGCGGCCGGCCTGCAGCGGTTCTTTCCGACAACGGCACGGAGCTGACCTCGAACGCGATCCTGGCCTGGGCGGACGAGCGGCGCATCGCGTGGCGGTACATCCAGCCCGGCAAACCGGTGCAGAACGCGTTCGCGGAGAGCTTCAATGCCCGGCTGCGCGACGAGCTGCTGAACGAGACGTTGTTTCGCTCGCTCGGCGAGGCACGGCGGCTGATCGAAGCCTGGAGGCACGACTATAACCACCATCGCCCGCATTCGAAGCTCGGCTGGCTGACGCCGGCCGGCTACGCGGCGCGCTGGCAGGAGAACGAAGAGCTTGAAGGACGCTCATCGGGAGCGTTCAATGACGACCGGATTCCAGTTGCCCCCGGATAAAAGACGGGGGTCACATCAGGGAAGAAAAAGTGTCCCACTTTTCGATAACCTTTTGAAATCCCTCAAACGTGGCATTCCCCTACGGGCGCCACTCAGGCAAATTTCCATTGATACTGCTGTGTTTTTCCAGACCCTAGGATAGGTTTGGGAATTCGATGTCAGATCGGCTCCGAACAAGCCGGTCGATGGCGGCTCTTGCCCGCTTCTTCTGCTCAGCCGTTTTCGTGTTGTGTGCAACCTCGTCCAGACCGGCGCGGCCAGTGAAGTCGCGAGACCGGGTCGGGCAGGGCTACAAACGCGCACGAAGGGGCGGTTAAAATTAGCCGTCCACAACCGATCTATGCCACAGCTCAAGGCTGAGGAGCGCCCAGATGTTTCGGCTGTAGACGCTCTGGGAATCGAGCAGCTTGTCGACGGGCAAGCCGTTGCGGAGATAGGGGCGGGATTGCGCCGTGGCCGATCCCAGGAGGTCACCAACAAGCTCGCGCGCCTGGCCCTTCTTCTTGAGCCATAAGTTGAGCGGCACCGGAAAGCCCATTTTGTCCTTTCGGTTGAGCAAGGCGACCGGCAGTTTGTCGCTGAAGACGGCCCGCGGCATGCGCTTGAGCTCACCACCTGCGAACTTGATGTCGGCCGGTACGGTCGCGGCAAACTCGATCAGCGGGTGGTCGAGGAAGGGAACGCGCGCCTCGATGCCGTGCGCCATGCTCATCCGATCCTCGACTTGCAGCAGTGCCGGCAGCAGGGTCTTGAAGTCGAAGTGGGTCATCGAGTCGAAGTAGGATTCTTTGCCGACGTTCGCGCCCCAGAAGATTGATTTGAACCGTTCGAACGTTCCGGTTTGGTCAATGACACCGGGGGCAAGGATTTCGCCGAACGTGTTGGTGCGGTTGACGAGACGCCAATATCTCTCATCGCGACCGTTGAACAAGCCATCCGACCAGAACTCGCGCAGCATGGGTTTGTATTGTTGCAGCGAGACCAGGTTCGGGATGATGGACTCGTATGAGACCACGTATTTCCCGTCGTGAAGGGACCCTTCGATGGCACCCTTGATGCACTGCTCGAAGTAGGCGATGAGGTATCGCGCGTAGCCACCGAAAATCTCGTCGCCGCCCTGGCCGCCCAAGACGACTTTCACGTGATTGCGGACGTTTTTCGAAACAAGATATTGTGGGAACGAGCCGGGACCCGCATTCGGCTGGTCCATGTGCCAGATCACTTTGGCAATGTTGTCGACGAAATCCTGCTCTGAAATATCGGTGACGTGCAGATCCATGCGGTTCTGATCGGCAACCGCTTTCGCGTAGTGGGATTCATCGAAATCCTTGCCGTCCAGGAAACGGCCATTGAAAGCCTGGAAGCGTCCGTCAGGACGTTGCTCGCGAGCGAGGGTCGCGACCAGGCTCGAATCGATGCCACCGCTCAAATAGCTGCCGATCTCGACATCCGCACGAAGATGCATGCGGATGGAGTCGTGCATGAGTTCCTGAAGCCGCTCCGAGAACCACTTTTGTGTGTGGGAATAGTCGATGGTGTACTGGACCTCCCAGTACCGCTTGGGATTTGGGACCTCTCCCAGCCGGACGGTCGCGCGATGAGCAGCCGGAAACTGGGCGACATCCGTCAGCATCGTCTTCTCGCCGATGCAGAACTGGAACGAGAAATAATCAGAAAACGCCGCGGCATCGATCTCCCGTCGATCCAGGAAAGGCAGCAGCGCCTTGATCTCGGAAGCGAAAAACAAGCCGCGGGATGTGTTCGCCCAATACAGCGGTTTGATGCCGAAGCGATCGCGGGCGAGGAATACGGTGCGCTCGATGTTGTCCCAGATGGCGAACGCGAACATGCCGCGCAGCCGCGATACGCAGTTCTCGCCCCACCGCTCGTAAGCCTTGATGATAACCTCGGTGTCGGACGTCGTTCGGAACAGCGCGGCGCCGAGCTCCTCGCGCAACTCGATATAGTTGTAGATGTCGTACCTGCCGATTTCCGGCAAATTGTTGGGATGCGGAAAATATGCAATTCGAAGATCCGGTCTCGGCCCGCCTTCTTCGAAGACCCCCTGGATGATCGTATTCGTGTTGGCGTCTACGAAGTGCCATTCGCCGTCGAAGAACACCTTGTTGGCGATGTGACCTGGCATGGTGACGAACATATTTTCGATGCGTAGCCATGTCAGAAACGACGCGAGCATCGCCGAAAAGTCGGAGCAACAGCCGATCTGCGCATCCCTGTAAGCCTTGAAGGTGGGGGTGAGGGGCTTGAAGTCCGTCTGCTCGTTGAGGATTGCGCATCCGCCCTTGCGCTTGTTCTTCAACTGGGCATTTCCGTAATCGTAGAACGTCGATACGATCAACATGGCCCGCGTCGTGAGCTCGCGCGCGTTGGCAGGGTTCGACCTGTCGATGTCGGCCATGAACTGGGTGGACAGGGTCGACCAAAGAGCGTCGGCACTCTCGCTTTTCGCCTTGAGCTCTCTGATGATCGCGACTTTGTCGAGGTAGGGGTTGTTGCCGGCGATCAGCTGCGCGCCCTTGGCCTCCAGAGACGGTGATTTCCGGCCTACGAACATATCGCGGCGGGCGGTCAGCGGCACCGCCGCAACGAGCATGAGCAGGACCGCGAGGATGGCGCGGGAGCGAACCAGGAAAAGTGCGGGCAGAGTGAGGATCGCGGACAGCGCCGAAAGGGCCATCAGCCGCTTGACGGAAAGGACGAAATAAGACGACGGCAAGAAGCTGATGTGCTCGCGCAGCTCGAAAGCCAAAAAAAGGACTGCGAAATAGAGAAACAGCAGGCCCAGATAGATGGCTACGGCGCGCTCCTTAGTGAGCTTCAGTTGTGGCATGCGCCGCCGCTCCGCCAATCCCCGGTCCGGACCCTGTCCTACTGGTCCTTGGACGCTCAAGTTCATTATCGAAGTCCCCCGGACATGGCAACATTTCGGTTGCCCGCAGGCTTGAACCGCGCTCCGCCTATCTGTAGCGTCACAAGGACGCGGAAGCGGACTGCCGCGTCCTTCGGCCGGCGTCTGGGAGACGTGCGGAGGAGCCTTGGGGAGAAGGGGAATTTTTCGCTGGCGTTTTCAAAAGATGCTATGGAAAACGTGGTCACAACTTAACACGCCGAACCGAGCGTAAAGCTAACAAGCGGCTCCCGACCCATCGGGGCCGAGCAGCGCTTCCGGCCGGCGGCGGGCAGAATCAACCCTCATCGCAAAGGGACGTTATGAACAAAGTCGTCGTGACTGGCGGCCTCGGCCAAATTGGTTCGCACGTCGTCGAGCTACTTCTGGCGCGTGGCGACAAGGTTGTCGCCGTCGACAATCTGGCGACCGGGCGCAAGGAGCACCTGACGGAGCATCCGAATTTGACGGTGGTGCTGGGGTCGATCGCCGACAAGGCGATGGTCGATGGCCTGTTTGCGGATTTCAAACCGGATGCCGTCGTGCACACCGCCGCGTCCTACAAGGATCCCAACGACTGGTACAACGACACGCTCACGAATGTCGTCGGCGGCAGCAACGTCATTTTCGCGGCGAAGGAGAACAAGGTCGGCCGGTTTGTCTATTTCCAGACCGCGCTCTGCTACGGCGTGAAGCCTCTGCAGCAGCCGATCCGGCTCGACCATCCGAAGTTCCCTGCCAATTCCAGCTACGCGATCACAAAGACGGCCAACGAGGATTTTCTAGCCATCTCCGGGCTCGACTTCGTTACGTTCCGACTGGCGAACGTGGTCGGACCGCGCAATGTCAGCGGCCCGCTGCCCATCTTTTTCCAGCGCCTGCGCGACGGTAAAAAGTGCTTCTGCACGAAAGCGCGGCGCGACTTCGTTTTTGTGAAGGATCTCGCCCGCTACACGGTCAAGGCCGTCGACGGCACGGGCAACGGGACCTATCATTTCTCGTCGGGCACGGACATTGCCATCACGACGCTGTATGACGAAGTGGTGAAGGCGATGAAGCTCAACACCTATCCCGAGCCGGACATCCGCGACCTCGGTCCGGACGATGCTCCGTCGATCCTGCTCGATCCAAGCCGCACGTTTGCGGACTTTGGCGAGATCGAGTTCACTCCGCTGTCGCAAACCGTGCAGGCAGCCGTGGACTATTACCAGGATTTCGGCGTGCACGGCGAATACACGCACCTCGCGCACGAAAAGAAATAGACGGTCGCCATGCGTATTCTGATCACGGGCGGAGCCGGGTGCTTGGGGTCGAACCTCATCGAGCACTGGCTGCCGTCGGGCCACGAGATCCTGGCTCTCGACAATTTTGCGACGGGCAAGCGCGATGTGGTGCCCGAGGTGCCAGGGCTTTCGGTCGTCGAGGGGTCGGTCGCCGATCAGGCAACCGTCGATGGCTGCTTCTCGTCTTTCAAGCCGGAAGTCGTTGTCCACGCGGCGGCGGCCTACAAGGATCCGGACGACTGGGTCGAGGATTCCCGCACGAACGTCATCGGCAGCGCGTACGTGGCGAAAGCGGCGGCGGCGCACGGCGTGAGCCGGTTGATCAACTTCCAGACGGCGCTGTGCTACGGGCGCCCCTCGCAGCTACCTATCCCTGTCGAGCATCCAACGGCGCCGTTTACGAGCTACGGGATCAGCAAGACGGCAGGCGAGCAGTACGTTCTTCTGTCGGGCGTGCCGGCTCTCTCGCTGCGCATCGCCAACGTGACAGGGCCGCGGCTCGCCATCGGTCCTATTCCGACCTTCTACAAACGTCTCAAGGCCGGCCAGAAATGCTTTTGCTCCGACACGGCGCGTGACTTTTTCGACATGAGCGACTTTCTTGCCTTCATGGATCTTGCGATCAAGCCCGGTGCTGCCACGGGTGTCTTCAATGTTTCGAGCGGCGAAGCGCATTCGATCAAAGAAATCTTCGATATCGTCACGGATTACCTCGGCCTTGGACGGATCGATGTGCCGGTCGTGCCGGCGGCGGCGGATGACGTGCCGGTGGTGGCGCTCGATCCCGCCAATACGGCGCGGGATTTCGGTTGGAAGGCCGAGCTGGGGTTTGAAGAAACGATACGCCGGCAGCTTGCATGGTACGATCGCTACGGCGTCACCGACGTCTATTCACATCTGCAGGGGAAGGGCTGATGCACTTTCCGTGCTCGGGGACGCTGCCCGGATGGCGCCGGTCAGGCTTTGAAATCGAAGGCGGCAAGCGAGACTTTCCTGCGCGTGCGTGTGCGCGCATGCGGACGCATCCTGTTGCGGAACAATCATGATCGTATCCATTCTCGGGGCTCGTCCTCAATTCGTCAAAGCAGCCGCCGTTTCGCGTGCTCTCGCAGAAGCGGGCATCGATGAGAAGATCGTCCATACCGGGCAGCACTTCGACGACAACATGTCGGATGTCTTTTTCCGGGAGCTGGGGATCTCGGCGCCGGCGCTCAATCTCGGCATCGGTGGCGGAAGTCACGGTCAGAATACCGGCCGGATGCTCGAGGCCATCGAGCGGGCTCTGATCGACTTCAAGGCCGATCATGCCCTCGTGTACGGCGATACCGACAGCACGCTTGCCGGTGCATTGGCCGCCTCGAAGCTGCATATCCCCGTCGCGCATGTGGAAGCGGGCCTCAGGTCGTTCAATCGGCAGATGCCTGAAGAGATCAATCGCGTCGTGACGGACCACGTCTCGGATGTCCTGTTCGCGCCGACGCAGACGGCCATGACCAACCTGGCGCGCGAGGGGCTCACGCATTGCCATCTCGTGGGCGATGTCATGTATGACGTGGCGTTGCACTACGGGGCGCAGGCCGAGGCGCGTTCGACACCGATCGCGGGATTGCCAGCTGAATTTGCTCTTGCGACCGTGCATCGCGCGTCCAACACCGATGATCCTGTTCTGCTGGCAGCCATTCTCGAAGGCTTCGAGA
Organism: uncultured Hyphomicrobium sp.; assembly: GCF_902826555.1. Lineage (GTDB taxonomy): Bacteria > Pseudomonadota > Alphaproteobacteria > Rhizobiales > Hyphomicrobiaceae > Hyphomicrobium_C. The sequence goes on along the minus strand of NZ_CADEFI010000020.1, from coordinate 49,188 downwards.
AGAGCCCGCTTCCGGTGGTGCTCCCCTTGCATCCGCGCACACGAAAGATGATCGGCTCGTTTGGGCTGGCCATTCCGGCGCGTGTCATCGTTTGCCCGCCCGTGGGCTTTCTCGACATGGTTTGGCTCGAGCGGCGGGCACGGGTGATCCTCACGGATTCCGGAGGCGTGCAGAAGGAAGCCTATTTCCAGGGCGTGCCGTGCGTGACGCTGCGTGAGGAGACAGAATGGACCGAGTTGGTCGAGGCGGGATGGAACAGGCTTTGCCCCCCGACCAGCGCGCGAGCGATCGTCACCGCCATCGAGGAGGCGCTGGCATCTTCGCCGGAGCCGGTGACGCTTTACGGCGATGGAAATGCCGCGGGCAAGATCGCGGCCATCCTTGCGGGTCGAGCTTAGGTGGGCGTCCCGACTTGAAGGGCGTTGCCTCGTCGGTGAAAACGCAAAGCGAACACAATGGCCGATGTCTCGCTGCTATTCGCAGGGATAGATCGTGGCGACGACTTTGGCGATCACGATGTTGGCTTCCTCTTCCGCATGCCCGAAGCGGGCCGCGGAGAGACCAAGCCGCACATGTTCGAGCACGGAAACCGGAATGCTCGCATTGTGAACCATGGCTGAGCTGAATGCGGGCGGGAGGCAGACTCGTCTAGCGGCGTTGCTGTTGAGGTACGTCAGGCGCTCCTGGATGCGAAAGAAGCAGTGTCCTAGGTTCTCTTCCTTGCAATGCCGGACAAACTCGTAGACGGGCTCTGCCCGAGCAGAGCCGTGGGGCAGAAGGAGCCCAACGGTGAGCAGCAGCTTGAGCGTGTTCGACATCTCCACCTCCGCCAAGTTGGATACCCGTCGAATTCAGCAGGGCGGTGTTCATACCGGCCGCCGGCTGAGCATATGACAGGATCATTGCGAGGGGATGCGGCTTTTCCACGCTTTCGCGGCAATCAACCCCGCCGACGGCAGGCAGATTGAGGCAAGCGATGCCAGCCAGAAATCCGGCCCGGTATCGGCCGCGGCACCGAGCCCCGCGTAGACCGCGCCGACCCCGACGTTGGCAAGTGCCGTGATGGCAATCATTTTCCGAGTTTCGAGCCCAGCGGCCGGTCGCGCGATCCGGAGCTGCTGCTCGAAGCGGTCGTAATGGGCTAGGCGCCGCGGCGCTCGGCGGCCAGCCGGCGTCCTTCGAGGACGAGGCGCGCTATTTCGTCGTCGGAGAACGTTCGCTCGGATCGGTTGGCGACCCCCAAGGCGCCGATGACTGTGTCGCCGTCGAAGATCGGCACGACGATAGAACCGGCAAGCCCGGTGGCTTTCGCACCCGGCCGAACGTCGCCGCTGGCATCGGTTTGGATATTGCACGCGGTGACAGGTTCGGCCCGCTCGACGGCAAGCCCGGCCATTCCCTTGCCAACCGGGATCGTGCGTATGAGGGCAAGCACGGCATCGGGAAGGCCCGACGTTGTTGCGGCGAGGTGGAGTTGTCCGTCGTCGCCTAGAAAATGAATGGTTCCACTATCGGCGCGATGGTCGCCGACGATGCGAGCCAGGTCGACCGAGTAATCGTGATCAGGGTTTCTCTGGATCGCCATGTGCTACCTCTCGCTGCGCTCGATGCTAACGCGTGACGGCTTCGCGGGCTGCGTCCTCTGCGGACGATCTCGCGCTCTGTGCCGGTGGCTCGAAAGCAAATGGCCATTCCTCCGCCAGGTAGCGCTGGAACCAGACGCTGAACCTTGCTGGCGCCGTGCGGACATCGTCGCGGACCACATCGAGGGTCGTCCACTGGTACCCTTCCGCCTCCGCGGAGTCGGGCGCCACGGCGCCGTCATAGGTCCCGCGGAACACGTGCACGATCTCGTGCTCCACGAGCCCGTTGCCGACCTCGGCGCGGTAGATGATCTTGCCGAGCCATTCGAGCGGGCAGGTGAAGCGCATTTCCTCGCCGAGCCTGCGCTGAGCCGCGGCAGCGACCGGCTCGGCCGGGCGGGGATGTCCGCAGCACGTGTTGGTCCAGAGGCCGCCGGAGTGATACTTGGTCGCGGCGCGCTTCTGCAGCAGCTGGCGACCCGCTGAATCCCAGATGATCACCGAGAATGCGCGATGCAGCAGGCCACGCCGATGCGCGTCGATCTTCTCGGCCGTTCCGATCTCCCGATCATCGGCGTCGACCAGGATGACGGACTCGCACGCAACGGCCATGATCGAGTTCCTCATTGATCAAAAATGTGGGACAGCATCAGACCCTTCACCGCAGTGGCTTCGACGGGACCATTCGGAACGAGATGCGGTTCCGACGATAGAAAGACAGGACCGTGATCTTCGGGACCATCGGCCCGGCCGTGAGAGCCTTTGACCAGGGAAGCATCGAGCGGAATGACATCCATCAACGTGCGGAAGCCGAGCGCTTTTTTCATGAGCCGCCAGCCGATGGCGAGCTTTGGACTGCGGATCTGCGGATCGATGAATAGCTCGGCCGGGTCATAGCCGGGCTTTTTGTGGATGTCGACCGTGCGCGCGAAGTCCGGCGCGTGCCCGTCGTCGAGCCAATAGTAGTAGGTGAACCAGGAATCGGCGTGCGAGAGAACGACAAGCTCGCCCGACCGTTCGTGATCGATGCCCCAGCGGGCCTGCTCGTTGCGACCGAGGATATGAGCGATGCCCTCCAGCCCGTCGAGGCAGGCTCGTGCGGCGCGCACATCCTCGGCGTCTCGAACATAGACATGCGCAATCTGATGGTCCGAGACCGCGAAGGCGCGTGAGCACGGGATGTCGAGGATTTCGCCGCCATCCTCATCGCGAACGGACAGAAGACCCGCCTGACGCAAGACGCGGTTGATGTGAACCGGCCGGTTCACGGGCACTATCCCGTACTCGGAGAGCACGATGACTCTCCGATCCATGGCTTGGGCGTGCTCAATCAAATCGCCGACGACCGCGTCGATTTCGGTGATGTCCTTGGCGATGTGCGGATGGTCGGGCCCGAGCCGCTGAAGGCCGTAGTCGAGGTGAGGCAGGTAGACCAGTGTAAGCGTCGGATTATGCGTTGAGAGCACATGCTTTGCGGCCTCAGCGATCCAGCGACTGGATTCGATCGACGTCGCCGGACCCCAGAATCGGAACAGCGGAAAGGCACCAAGCGTATTCGTGAGCTCGCCGCGCAGCTCCGGTGGATCGGAATAGCAGTCCGGCAGCTTGCGCCCGTCGGCTTTGTAGATTGGGCGCGGCGTGACTGTGATGTTGGTCGAAGCGCCCATGGCGTACCACCAGAACAGGTTGGCGCAGGTGAAACGCGCATCTCGCGCCTTCGCCGCATCCCACACGCGCTCTCCTGCGACCAGTTTGTTGGATTGGCGCCAGAGCCATATCTCCATGAGGTCCCGGAACAGCCAGCCGTTGCCGACAATGCCATGCGCGCTCGGGGCCTCGCCGGTTACAAAAGTCGCCTGCACGGAGCAAGTGACAGCGGGCGTTACCGTCTTGAGCGGGCGCAAACATCCGGCGGCTGCAAAACGGCTCAGGTTGGGCGTGTGCGGCCCCATGAGCGCAGGCGTCAGACCGACCATATTTATGACGACGGTTGGATGCATCGTCTCGCTGGGCGCGACTACTTTTTGAGCGAATGGATGTAGGCGATGATCTTGAGGATCTGGTCCTGGGTCACGCCGCGTTCGGAGAATGAGCGCATTGCGCCCGAGGCTCCGGAGTGGATGATCTCGAATATGCCGACGTCGGTGTTGGCGCGTGAATTGACGTAGACATTATCGACAAGGCTCGGCCCCATGCCGCCGCGACCGTCCTCGAGGTGGCATGCCTGACAGTTCTCTTCGTAAAGCGTCTTGCCGGCCGCCAAGGCGTCGGCGCTGCCGGAGTAGGGATTTACGCCGTCCTTGCGGAACGCCTTCACGGCGTCGGTGATCTCCTCGCCCTTGATCGGCGCGAGGTCGAGGACCGAGTCGTCGAGCGCGTGACGAAATTCGATGTCGGCGAGTGCGGGCTGAGCAAATGCGGCAGCGGCGAGCAGGATCAGCCACCGCGCCTTGGATGTTGAGACATGCATTTTCGAAGCCATGAACAGCGGATCCGTGTGATTGCGTGGGAATTGCGGTGTCGCGAGAAAACGACAGGCCCTTGCGCTTTCGGCGCGAGGGCCTGCCGCAGATCATGAAGCGTGGTGCATCAAAGACCGTGTTCTCTACTTTTTGGTCTTTGCAACCTCAGCCCCGGCAGGAACCTTGTCGGCCGGAACAATCCTCCACAGCGCACCCGGCGGGTTCGCAGCGGCGCCCTTGTCGTCGAGGTAGAAGCAGTTGCAGTTCACTGCCAGCACGGTGCCGTCCTCGTCGTTGTTACCCGCCGTGAACTGGAGAGCAGTCTGTGCGAGCTCCTGGAGCTGCCATTTGCTGCCGTCCCAGCCGGTCGCGAACACGCGGCCCGAGCACCAGTCGCCGGTAAGGTAGGCCCCGTCGAGACCAGCATAATCGGCGACGCCGAGGCCCATGACCGAGCAGCCCCAGCCGTCCTTTAGCTTCTCAGCTCCGGGATAGGGCTCCTGGTGCGGATACTCGGCTGCCGGAAGCACGCCAACGATCGGGCACTTGTCATCCGGACCCGTCATCGGATGGCAGTTGGTGCCCATGTTGTGTTTCCAGCCGTAGTTCTCGCCGCCCTTGCTCGACGCGGGCTGCCAGTTGATCTCCTCGAGATGGTTCTGGCCCACCTCTGCGATGAAGAGATCGCCCTTTTTGTTGAAGTGGAACGCATAGGGGTTGCGCAGGCCGTAAGACCAGATCTCGCCCCGGGCGCCCATGTGGATCTTGGAGAAGCCCTCCTCGGTAATGCCGAAGAGCGTCATCATGCGATCCTGATAGGCGCCGGCCCACGGGTTGTCCTTGGGGATGGTGTAGGCGACATCGTCTGCTGTATCGACGTTGATGCGCAGCATCTTGCCCCAGAGCATGTTCTTGCTCTGGCCCGCGTCGAGCGGGTCGCCTTCCCAGCCGGCGTCGCCCTTGCCGATATAAAGATTGCCGTCGGGGCCGAACTGAATGCCGCCGCCGTAGTGATTGTAGTAGGGCTGCGGGATGTTCATGATGACCTTGACGGTCTTGTTGGCGTGCTCGACCGAAACCACGTCCGGGTTCGCCGGATCGACGGTATAACGGGCGATGATGTGCGCGCCGTTGAACGGCAGGGACGCATAGCTGACGAAGAAGTGGCCGTTCTCCTTGAACTTCGGATGGAATGCCACGGCCCAGAGACCCTGCTCGACGAAGCCGGTCTGAACCTCGCTGCCGAGGGGGCTGTTTTTGGTCAGATCAAGGAACGGCTTCTCGTTGACCTTGCCGTCCTTGGTGACGATCTTGATCTTTCCCTGACGCTCGACCACGAAGATGCGGCCGGTGCCGTCGCGGGCCGACGCCACGCCGACGGGATCGAGAAAGCCATCGGCTACCTTGACCAGTGCAATCTTCGGATCTCCGGGCAGCTTGCCGCCCGGGCGTGCCACTTGATCGGCTGTCTTGGGAACCTCTTGCGCGAGCGAAACCACCGAGCCCGTCATGAGGAGGCCAGCCGCCAATATCGACGCGGACATTATAAACCGCATTCGCATTTGGACGTTCTCCCATTTCCACGTTAGTTTTATGACTGATTATTTTTGCGCGTCGGCTGATTGTATTGCGGCGCGCAAAAATGCAAGCGCAGTGCCGAAACAGCCCTTGCATTGCGCGAAAGACTATCGCGCGATTTTTATAGAGCAACGAATTCATTGCTTATGGCAATCAAGAAAATTTGAATATGAGGAAATTTTTTGAAACTGGGAAGTTTTCCGAATGCTCTATGGCAAAACATCCAATCCCGCATCGGGATTAATTCCCGATAATCCGATTATTGCGGGCTTCAGGCCCTAAGTGCCGTCATATGTGCTTTGTTATTCGGCACGGGCGGTTGTTGCCAGCGTCCTTCAAATGGAGCAGAACGGAATGCGGTGGAGCTGTCCGCCGAGGTTGGCGCTCGCGGCAGCCCGGGAAAATGTCCGCGTGACTTGCGGTGCTTTTACCCGAAACAACGAAACGGATTTTGGGGAAACGTCGTGTCACGAGAAGTCGCTCTCTCTATTCCGCAACTGCAATCTGAAAACAATCATCGTCTGTTTTTGCAGCGGTTTTCCGTATCTTTCCATTTCTCCGTCTCGTTTACTCGTGATGTCTTTTCCGAGGACAACAGAACGCTTATCGACGCGGTTGGTGAAGCGGGTGCCCGCGGGGTTCACCGGGTGGCCTTCGTTATCGATGAAGGCGTTGAACGTGAAATGCCGGATCTCAAGCGGCGCATTTCGGCATACGTGGGGGCGTGGCCCAATTTAGCGCTCGCGGGGCCTGTCGAGACGATTGTCGGCGGCGAGGCCGCGAAGAACGACGCTGCGCACGTCACTCAGCTTCAGAAGCGCTTTGTCGCGTTGGGGCTCGACCGTCATTCCTATGTCGTTTGCGTCGGCGGCGGCGCGGTGCTGGACCTCGTCGGATATGCGGCGGCTACGACGCATCGCGGCATCCGGCACATTCGCATTCCGACCACCGTGCTCGCACAGAACGATTCCGGCGTGGGCGTCAAAAACGGCATCAACGCCTTCGGCATGAAGAATATGCTCGGCACCTTCGTGCCGCCCCACGCGGTGATCAACGACTCGGTCTTCATCGACGTGCTGCCGGGACGCGACAAACGCGCTGGCATGTCGGAGGCGGTCAAGGTTGCGCTCATTCGCGACAAGGCCTTTTTCGAGTGGATCGAGGAGAAGGCGGAGGCGCTGGCGATCTTTGCTTCCGAGCCGCTCGAAAAGCTGATCCGCCATTGCGCGGTGCTGCACATGCGCCAGATCGCACACGGAGGCGATCCCTTCGAGCGCGGCAGCGTTCGGCCTCTGGATTTCGGGCACTGGGCGGCCCATAAGCTCGAAGTGCTTTCCAACTACGAATTGCGCCATGGCGAGGCGGTCGCCATCGGGATCGCGCTCGATACGCGATACTCCGTGCTGTCCGGCCTGCTGCCCGCCGGCGAGGAATTGCGCGTGTGCCGTCTTTTGAAACGGCTCGGGTTCGGGCTTTGGCACGATGCCTGTGATCTGCGCGACGGTTCGGGTGCGCTCATGCTTCTCAAGGGGCTCGAGGAATTCCGCGAGCACCTTGGCGGTGAGCTCACCATCACCCTTCTGAAGGAGCTCGGAACCGGAATCGAAGTCCACACCATGGATGCCGGGCTCATTGGCGAAGCGCTCGACTGGCTCCGATCGGAGGCCCTGGCCTGATGCAGCTATCCCTGCCCGGACAGCCACATCTTACCTACTGTACGAACATTCATGCGGGTGAAACCTGGGCGGACATCCGCTCGGCGCTGGCGTGCCATCTGCCGGTCGTCAAGCAGCAAATCTCTCCCGATAGGGCAATGGGCGTCGGACTGCGGCTTTCGGGCGTGGCGGCGCGCGAGCTTTCCGATCCCATCACGCTGGCGGAGTTCAAGCGCTTTCTCGCCGGCGGCGGCTTCTACGTGTTCACTGTCAACGCGTTCCCCTATGGCAACTTTCACGGCGCACGCGTGAAGGAGCAGGTGTACGAACCCGATTGGCGCGGCCCGGAGCGGCTGCGCTTTACAAATCAGGTCGCGGACCTCCTGGACGATATCGCGCCGGCCGGCATTGCCACGAGTATCAGCACCGTGCCGGGCGCGTTTCGTGCCAACGCGACGACGCCAACCGACATTGCACAGATCGTGGAAGGGTTCGTGCGTGCCGCGGCGCATCTGGACGGAATTCTGCGTCACAGGGGCCGCACGATCGCGCTCGCCATCGAGCCCGAGCCCGCGTGCTTTCTCGAAACCACCGCAGAGGCCATTCGCTTCTTCGAGACGCACCTATTTGCGGAACCGGCGCGGGCTCTGTTCGCCCGCCTCACCGGCACGGCGGTTGCCAAAGCCGAGGGCGCGCTCCGGCGCCACATCGGGCTCTGTTTCGATGTCTGCCATTCGGCGGTGGCCTTCGAGGAGACCGCGGCGGCACTCGCGGCCGTGCGCGCCGCCGGAATTTCCGTTGCCAAGCTGCAGCTCAGCGCGGCTCTGCGCGCAACGGTCGAACCCTCGCGGCTCGAACGCCTCCTCGGACGTTTCGACGACGGCATCTATCTGCATCAGACCGTCCAGCGGCGCGACGGCGCGCTCACGCGACATACGGATCTTGCGGATGCTTTTGCAGCCGTGCGCCGCGGAGAAGCAGGCGGAGAATGGCGCGTGCACTGTCACGTGCCGGTGTTCGTCGACCGTTTCGACGCGCTGGAATCCACGCAACAAAATCTTCGGGAGGCATTGGCTCTTTGCCGTACGCGAGAGGTTTCGCCTCATCTCGAAGTGGAAACCTACACCTGGAGCATCTTGCCGGATGAGTTGAAGTCGCAGGAGCTTGCCGGCGATATCGTGCGCGAGCTGCAATGGGTGCGGACGGAGCTCGGCGCGTGATCACGCTTCCTGCCCTGTTGCATCTGGCGCGCGTCTCCAATCTGCCGACGGTCTGGAGCAACGTGATTGCGGCTTCTGTTCTCGCGGGCGGCTTTTCTGCCACGGGTCTGGCTTTGGTGTTGCTGGCGATGTCGGCACTCTACACCGGCGGCATGGTGCTGAACGATGCGTTCGATCGCGATATCGATGCTCGCGAGCGTCCCGAGCGACCGTTGCCAGCCGGTGCCGTCGCGCCCGCCACGGCGTGGATCATCGGGGGCGGCCTGCTGGCATTCGGGGTTGCTCTCCTGGCGACGTTTGGGACCGAAAGCGCCGTCGGCGGTGTTGCGCTTGCGGCTGCCATCCTGGTCTACGACGCCTGGCACAAGGGCAATCCGTTTTCACCATTGATCATGGGGTTGTGCCGCTCGCTCGTCTACGTGGGAACCGCGCTCGCGGCAGGAGCGGTGCTATCCGCGCCTATCCTAGGTGCGGCGCTGGTGCTGCTCGCGTATGTCGTCGGTCTCACTCAACTCGCGAAGCGAGGTTTTCCGCATGTTGGGGCGTTGATTGCTGCCATCGCGCTCGTGGATGCTGCCGTTGCCGTTCTTGGCGGCAATGCGATCGCGGCGTTGGTCTGCGCCGGTTTTTTCCTTCTCACGTTGGCTTTGCAGCGGATCGTTCCCGGAACCTGACGAGCATGCTCATGAGTGCGCATCATCCCCCAGAACGTGACGTGTCTCTGCGCATGTCGGTTCTCCGAACATGGCTCGCAAAACGGCTGTCTCCCGACGCGCTTGCCTGGCTCGACGGGCAGATCGCGATCATCGAAACGGGTGATCGGCCGCTGCAACTCGGCGTCGCCATTAGCCTTGCGCCACGCAAGATCGGCAAGGCCGATCTCAACCTCAGTCGCGAGGAGCACGAGCGAGGCGGGGCTGCCCGCTACGGCCTCGATGCAACAGATTGGAGCACGGATCAGGCGGCGCGAATTCTTCTGGCGCTTGCGAGTTTTCGTGGTGATGACGTGGCGTTCGCTGCCGGCCTCGAACGTACTCTCGCTACAGCCGAGATTGGCGAGCAGATCGCCCTCCTGCGTGGTTTGCCGCTCTTTCCCGCGCCGGGCCTCATCCTCCCCCGCGCGATCGAAGGCGTCCGCTCCGCGATGCAGCCGATCTTCGAAGCCGTGGCCCACCGCAATCCGTATCCGAGCGAGCACTTCAGTGACGCGCAGTGGAACCAGATGGTTGTGAAGACGCTCTTTATCGGAAGTCGTCTCGCGCCGATCCAGGGTCTGGATGGTCGGCGAAACGCCGAGCTCGCCAAGATGCTCATCGACTATGCGGCCGAACGCCGTGCCGCTGGGCGAACGATTTCACCCGAGCTGTGGCGCTGCGTGGCACCCCTTGCGAGCGAAGCGGAGGTCGCTGCGCTCGTGGCAATATTGAGAGACGGCACGGACGCGGAACGAGCAGGAGCGGCATTGGCACTCGCCGAGTGCCCGCTGCCATCCGCGAGATCGGCGCTGGCCTCAAGTCCCGACTTCGCCGCGGCGGTCAGCGACGGCCGCATTACGTGGAACACCATCCCCTGACGACGTCACGGAGGCAGCAATGTTTATCGACCCACACGCTCATATGATCTCCCGCACGACGGACGATTACGAGGCGATGGCCAAAGCTGGCGTCGTCGCCGTGATCGAGCCAGCGTTCTGGATCGGTCAGGCGCGTACGAATGTCGGAAGCTACAAGGACTACCTTTCGCACATCCTTGGCTTCGAGCGCTTTCGCGCTGGCCAGTTCGGTGTTCGGCACTATTGCTGCGTCGGGCTCAACTCCAAGGAGGCGAACAACGAGGCGCTGGCCGAGGGCGTGATGGAGATCCTGCCGGGGTTCGCCACAAAGGAGGGGGTCGTTGCCATCGGCGAGATCGGCTACGACGAACAAACGGCGCTCGAGGACAAGTATTTCCGCTTGCAGCTCGATCTGGCACGCGAACTCGATCTTCCGGTCATGATCCACACGCCGCATCGCGACAAGAAGCGTGGCGCGTCGCGTTCCATGGACGTAATCCTCGAGCACAAGCTCGACCCCTCGCGCGTGGTCATCGATCACGTCAACGAGGAAACGATACAGGAGGTGAAAGACCGTGGTTTCTGGGCTGCGTTCTCGATCTATCCGCACTCGAAGATGACGGCCGAGCGCATGGTAGCGCTGGTGAAAGGCTTTGGCGCGGAACGGCTGATCGTCGATTCCGCGTGTGACTGGGGCGTTTCCGATCCGCTTTCAGTTCCCAAGACCGCGGCGCTTATGGCCGAGCAGGGCCTTGCCGAAGAGGACGTTCGCCTCGTCACCTATGCCAACGCTCTTGCGGTGTACGGCAAGAGCGGACAGATGGCAGAGGCAGACTGGCTCGCGCCGCCGCCTATCGACCAACGCACGCTTTATCAGGGCAATACGGTGCTGCGCGGCGGGCAGGCGCCTCGAGTCGCGGACATCGATGCGAAACTCGACTAGCGAGACACTGCGAAATTTATGACGCCCAAGAGTGTCGCGGTATTTCTTTGGCGCTCAGAAGTTGATGAGCGCTCCCGTCGAGAGGGTGCGGAAATCGTCGAGCCGCCCGAGACCGCCGGCACCTGAAATGTCGGCGCTCTGGTCACGGTACTTGAGCCAGATCGACATCGACGCGGCGTCGATCTCCTGAACCACGCCGCCGCCGAACTGCTCGAGCTCACTCGACGTTACGCCGAGCGCGAGAGCGCCAGGGCCAAGCTGGTCGATGTACTGACCGTAGTCGCCGTAGACGATCGTTGCGCCGAGCGGCGTCCACGTCTTGCGGATTCCGGCTTTGACATACCAATGCTCGCTGTCGGGGGGTGTCACGCCGCCTGCGAGGATCGTTTCGCCGTTGTCTTCATGGCCATAGGCGCCGTGAATGAACAGGCCTGTGGCGATGTGCTCGGCATAGCCGCCGGCCTGGAGGTAGTTCGAGTCCTTCTTGATCAGGCCCGCAATCGGAACGGTCAGGTTCTCGTCCGTGCTTCCGGAATAGCCGACACCAAGCAGGACTTTAAAGCCCGAGATTTCTCCGGCATAGCGCGCGGCGATCTGCCAGTCGTCGTCCTCGCCCCAGCTGGCGGAGGCGCTGAAGCCGGCGATCACGGGCGTATCGTAGCGCACCGCATTCATGACGAGGCCGTCGCAGTCGCCCCCGAGCGGTACAGCCTGAGAATAGCAGAAGGCGAGTTGCCCCCAGGTGAGGGCAGCCGGCGCAAGATCCCCGCCGCTACGGATGACGAACTGCGGGAAGCCGTCGAGGAACGTGTAGTTGTCGATGACCTGCGTGCCGGATTTGTCGGTGAACATGGCGGCACTCTTGGCTGCGGGCGCAAGTTTGCCGACGCTCACCGTGCCGAGCGCCTTGCTCTGCAGATACCAGTAGGACATCTGCAGATTGAGACCTTGACTGAAATCGTCGCTGCCCTGGTTCATAGCGTCTGCGCCGCTGCGACCGAACGGATTGTCCTCCAAGTTCTGGATGCGCATCATGTAGCCTGCCGTCAAGCCGGGAGAAATCGTCGCCTCGCCGTTGAATTTCACGTGCGTCGCCTGTGTAGGTCCGAGGCCGTTGAGGTAGACGTTGCTCTCGCCGCCGTCGTCCCACCAAGTGATCTCCTGGGCGACGTAGCCGGAGATCATGAGCTTCACCTTGCGGGTTCCTTTGCGGGTGGTGGTGGCCTCGAGCTCCGCGATGCGTTCTTCCAAATCGGCGCAGCAATCGCCGCCGAGATCGGCCGCCTCTGCGGAGATGGCGCAAACGCCGAGTGCCAGGGGGAGCAATGAAATCCGTGAAACTGTGGGGCGGTTCATTCCTGATGTCCTCTGGTGCCGGATTTCACGTTACGCTCTGAGACAGGCGGCAGCTGGTCGGGCTTCTTCCGAGCGTGAAGATGAGGCTGCTGCGAAAACATTGCCGATGCCGATGAGAACCGGCTCGTCGCTTGTGCATTTCAAGATCCCGCCTGCAAGTTCGCGGAGGGTTCCGAAGCGCTGCGTCTCCGAGGGGCGCGAAATCGACGTGGCGATCACGCACGGCGTTTCCTCAGTCAGCCCCTCGGCGATGAGGCGCCGTGCGATGGCGGCGCCCGTGCGACCGCCCATGTAGATCACGAGCGTGGTGGCGGCGTCGGCGAGCCCGCTCCAGTCGATATCCTTCGGCATGGCACCGTCTTTCGCGTGACCGGTGACGAAGCGGACCGATTGGGCATGATGGCGATGCGTCAGGGATACGTTCAGCAGCGACGCCATCGCGGACGCGCTTGTGATGCCCGGGACGATGGTGACTTCGATCCCTGCCGCGCGGAGGTGCGCGATCTCCTCTCCGGCGCGTCCGAACATGACGGGATCGCCGCACTTCAACCGGACGACATGCTTTCCCTGCAGCGCGAGCTTCAGCATGAGGTCGTTGATGTCCTCCTGCCGGCACGACGGGCGGTGGCCGCGTTTGCCGACGAGCATCCGCTTGGCGCTCGACTGTGCGAAGGCCAGCACCTCCTCGGATACGAGAGCGTCGAAAAGAATAACGTCGGCGTTCTGCATGGCGCGCACGGCCTTGATCGTCAGCAGTTCCGGATCTCCGGGTCCGGCGCCGACAAGGGTGACGCGGCCGCCTCGCCGCGCGTTGCCGTCAGACGGCTTTCGCGAGCGCGTTTTCATGGATGATCCTCTTGATTTCGGGTCGGCAGGAGCCGCAGTTGGTGCCCGCCTGGGTGGCTTCACCCACCGCCGCGACCGTGCAGCAGCCGCTCGCCACTGCGCCGGCGATCTCATTGACGCCAATGCCGAAGCAGGCACACACGGTTGCGCCGCGATCGACCGTGCCGGCGCCTGGGCGTCCGGCCAGGATCGCATTGCGCCGCCTCAAAACGGGATCCGTCGCCGCCAATTGGGAGATTGCCCACTCGCGGGACACGGCAACCGGCTCGGGTGCGAGGAACATCATGCCCATCAGGTTGCCGTTGTCGTAGGCGGCGAAGCGCATACGTCCGGTTTGCGTATCGTGGTAGACGGCCGGCTCGCTTGCCCGACCGAGAAGCCCTCGTGCAAAGGCTGGCCAGTCCGTCTGATCGGACGCGAAGGCCATCTCGACGCGCCAGCCGCCGTTGCATTTTGCGATCGCCCAATACTCTGCGGGGATCTTTTCCGGCTTGCGTCTCAGCACTGCAAATCCGTAGGTCGCGGCGACGAAGCGCTCGATGCGCACCGGAATGTTCTTGGATGCCGGCTGGCCAGAAATTGGATCCGTTATTCCGGGAACCAGGCAATCGACGCGTGCGCTCGAGGCGAACTGGTCGTTCCAGTGCATGGGAACAAAGATCGAGCAGGGCTGCTGCCGCGGCGTGACGAGTGCGCGGACGAGGATCGCGTCCAATCCGGTGGAGACGCGCACGAGATCTGCATCGTGAATGCGGAAGCGCTGGGCATCGTCGGGGTGAATCTCGACGAAGGGCTCGGCGTAGTGCTGAGACAGACGCTGGCTTTTGCCGGTGCGGGTCATGGTATGCCAGTGGTCCCGTACGCGACCGGTGTTGAGCGTCAGAGGAAATCCAGGCGTGGCCATTTCGTCGCCGGAGAGCCGAACGGGTACGAGACGCGCTTTTCCGTCGGCCGTGAAGTAGCGGCCCTTGGCGAACATGCGCTGGGCGCCATTCGAGCCCGCCGGGTGGGGCCATTGGAACGGAGCCAGATCGTCGTAGGCCCCGTGGTCGAGAGTTGCGTACGCGCCGATGTCGAAATCCCTCGTGCCGTTGTTCTCGAATGCCGAAAGGGCGGCGTGCTCGGCGAAGATTTCGTCGGGTTCGGCATAGGCGAATGCCTCCGTGTAGCCCATGCGCTTTGCCACTTCCGAGACGATCCACCAGTCGGGCCGTGCGCCTCCCGGCGCTCGTAGGAAGCTCCGCTGGCGCGAGATGCGCCGCTCCGAATTGGTGACGGTACCGCTCTTCTCGCCCCATGCGAGGGCGGGCAGAAGCACGTGGGCAAGCTGCGCGGTGTCGGTCGCCGCCGTCACGTCGGACACGACGACGAATGGGCAGCGCGCAATGGCATCCTTCACGCCACCCGCCTCCGGCATGGAGACGACGGGATTGGTTGCCATGATCCATAGGGCCTTGATGCGTCCGTCGGCCACGGCCTGGAACATGTCGACGGCCTTCAGGCCTGGTTTCCCGGCGATGGCGGGCGCGTGCCAGAAGCGCTGTACGCGGTCGCGATCCTCGGCATTCTCAATCGCCATGTGGGCGGCCAGCATGTTGGCGAGGCCGCCGACCTCGCGGCCGCCCATGGCGTTCGGCTGGCCGGTGACAGAGAACGGACCCATGCCGGGCTTGCCGATGCGCCCCGTCGCCAGATGACAGTTGATGATGGCGTTGACCTTGTCCGTGCCGGAAGACGATTGGTTGACGCCCTGGCTATAGATGGTGACGGTGCGCTGCGTGGCGGCGAACAGGGAATAGAACTGCTCCAGCGTCGACAGCGGGAGCCCGGTGCGGCGTGCAAGCGTGTAGGTGTCGATCGCGTCGGCGGCGCAGAGCGCCTCGGCGATGCCGGTGGTGTGCTCGGCGATGTACCGGGGATTGAGCGCGCGGCCGCGTCCCAGGTGGGCCAGCAGGCCCAAGAAGAGCGGCACATCTCCATCGGATCGTATCGGAAGATGGAGATCGGCGATGTCGGCCGTGGCCGTGCGGCGCGGGTCGATCAGCACGACCTTCATGTCCGGGCGCTTCTCTTTCGCGGCGGCGATGCGCTGATAGAGAACCGGATGGCACCAAGCGAGGTTCGAGCCGACGAGGACAACGAGGTCGGCAAGCTCGAGATCCTCGTAGCAGCCGGGGACGGTGTCGGCACCGAAGGCGCGGCGATGGCCGGCGACGGACGACGCCATGCAGAGGCGCGAATTGGTGTCGATGTTAGCGGTGCCGATGAAGCCTTTCATCAGCTTGTTGACGACGTAATAGTCCTCGGTGAGAAGCTGGCCGGAAACGTAGAAGCCGACGGAGTCCGGTCCGTGCTCGCGAATGGTGTTGGCGAAAGTCGAGGCCACCAGATCGAGCGCCGGATCCCAGTCGGTTCGGGCGCCCTTGACCTCGGGATAGAGTAGGCGTCCCTCGAGCCCGATCGTTTCGGCGAGCGCCGACCCCTTCGAGCAGAGCCGGCCGAAGTTGGCCGGATGGTCAGGGTCGCCGCGCACGCCGACCTCGCCACTCGCGCCGATCTCGGCGATGACGCCGCAGCCGACGCCACAGTACGGGCACGTCGTCTTGACCGAGCGCGGGGCGGCCATGTCCATGGATCAGGCCGCCTTTACGTTTGCGTTGGCGGCGATGTAGATCGTGCTGCCTTCGACCCTGAGCGGAATGGTGCGGACGCAACCTTCGTCCGCGCCCTGGGCCTTCCCGGTTTCGAGCGAGATGACCCAGTTGTGCAGCGGGCACGTCACCGAGGCGCCGTGCACGATGCCCTGACTCAAGGGCCCCCCTTTGTGCGGGCAACGGTCATCGATGGCGAATATGCGATCGTCACCCGTGCGGAAGACCGCGACTTTTCCTTGTGGGGTGTCGATGCAGCGCGCGCCCCGCTGCGGGATGTCCGAAATCTCTCCGATTGAGATCCACTGCATGGCGTCACTCCGCTGCCTGGGGAAGGCCGACCGTGGCAAGCGGCCGGAACTCGTGCTTGTGCAAGCCGGAGACGCGCTCCGACCATGGGTCGACCTGGGCAAACTTCTGGGAGTGGACGAAGCGATCGAAGAATCCGCGCCGGCGCTCCGCATCGTCGAGGATCTGGCGCCGGATTTCGTCGATCCCGACGCGTTTCGCCCATTTATAGATGCGCTCGAGATAGCGCGCCTGCTCGCGATACATCTGCGTGAGCGCGACGATCGCTTCGAGGGCTTCGTCCTCGCTTTTCACCAGGCCGAGCACTTCCGTGCCTTTGATGTCGAGGCCGGCGGCGCCTGCGAAATGAATCTCGTAGCCGCTGTCGACGCAGATGACACCGACGTCCTTGCAGGTGGCTTCGGCGCAGTTTCTCGGGCAGCCGGAGACGGCCATCTTCACCTTGGCCGGCGTCCACGAACCCCACATGAACTTCTCGATGCGCACGCCGAATCCGGTCGAATCCTGGGTGCCGAAACGGCACCATTCGCTGCCGACGCAGGTCTTCACCGTGCGCAGACCCTTAGCGTAAGCGTGTCCGGAGACGAAGCCGGCCTTGCCGAGGTCGGCCCATACGGCGGGTAGATCCTCCTTGCGAACGCCTAGCATGTCGATGCGCTGGCCGCCGGTCACCTTCACGGTCGGGATATGGAACTTGTCCACGACGTCGGCGATGGCGCGCAGCTCTCTGGCGTTCGTGACGCCGCCCCACATGCGGGGCACGACCGAATAGGTGCCGTCCTTCTGGATGTTGGCGTGCACGCGCTCGTTGATGAAGCGAGACTGGTAGTCGTCGGCGTATTCACCCGGCCAGTCGCAAATGAGGTAGTAGTTGAGCGCCGGGCGGCATTTGGCACAACCGCACGACGTCTTCCATTCAAGCTCTTGCATGACAGCGTAGACCGTCTTGAGGCCCTTGGCCTTGATGAGGCGGCGTACGTCGTCATGACCTAGCGAGGTGCAGGCGCACATGGGCTGCACCGCGACCGGATTGTAAGCATCGCCGAGCGTGAATTTCATCACTTGCTCGACAAGCCCCGTGCACGATCCGCACGAGGCCGAGGCCTTGGTATGGGCGCGCACGTCGTCGAGCGACGTGAGGCCCTTTCCCTTGATCGTGGAGACGATCTTGCCCTTGCACACGCCGTTGCAGCCGCAGATCTCTGCGTTATCGGGCAACGCTGCAACGGCCGCCGTAGGGTCCAGCGGCGCACCGCCCTGATAGGCTTGTCCGAAGATCAGCGTGTCGCGCATCTCCGAGATATCGACGGCTTTCTTCTTGAGATCGTTGAACCAGGCGCCGTCCGCGGTCTCTCCGTAGAGAACTGTTCCGACGATGCGGTTCTCCCTCAGCACCAGGCGCTTGTAGACGCCCGCTGCCGCGTCGCGAAGCACGATCTCCTGGCGGTCCTCGCCGTCGGCGAAATCGCCCAGCGAAAAAACATCGATGCCGGTGACCTTGAGCTTGGTCGGGGTATCGTTGTGAACGAAGCCCGACGCGGCTTCACCCGCGAGCTTTGCCGCGGCTATGCGCGCCATCTCGTAGAGCGGTGCGACCAAGCCGTAGACGTGTCCGCCGACCTCGGCGCACTCGCCAAGCGCGAGAATATCGGGGTCCGACGTCTGCATGTGGTCATCGACGATGATGCCGCGGTTGGTCTCGAGGGCGGCGTCCTTGGCGAGCCAGGCATTCGGGCGGATGCCGGCCGCCATGACGACCAGCGTACAGGGAATTGTCGTGCCGTCTGCAAGCTCGACGCCTTCGACCCGGGTTTCTCCCAGAATGCGTTTCGTGCTTGCGTTGCATGCCACCTTGATGCCGCGTCCTTCGAGCTCCCGCTGCAGGAGGTAGCCTGCGGCCGGGTCGAGCTGCCGCTCCATGAGGGTCGGCATGAGATGCAACACGGTGACGTCCATGCCGCGCTCTTTCAGTCCGGCTGCAGCTTCAAGGCCCAAGAGGCCGCCGCCGATCACCACCGCCTTGGAGCGTGACTGGGCGGCAAGCAGCATCGCGTTGACGTCGTCGAGATCGCGGTAGGAGAGCACGCCGGCGAGATTGTTGCCGGGTACCGGAAGAATGAAGGGCATCGAGCCAGTGGCGATAACGAGTTTGTCGTAGTGGGTCTTCACGCCCTGGTCCGATGTGACGGTCTTCGCCGTCCGGTCGATGCCGGTGACCTTGTGGCCCTTGTAGAGGGTGATGCCGTTCTTGATGTACCAGCCGTCGCCGTGAATGATGATCTGCTCGTAGTCCTTCTCGCCGGAGAGCACGGGCGACAGCATGATGCGGTCGTAGTTCACGCGCGGCTCGGCGTTGAAGATCGTAACCTCGTAGCGTCCCGGCGCCTTCTCGAATAGGTGCTCGAGCATGCGCCCCGGCGCCATGCCGTTTCCGACGATGACAAGTTTCTCGGTCATTGTGCGCCTTCCCCCTGTGCTATTCGGCTGCGACGAAGGCTTGGGCGGGAAGACCTTTCGCGGCGGTGTTTTCGGTCCGGTTCATGCGCCGCACCACCACATCCATCCACAGGAGCAGGCCAGATGAGATGACGAAAAGCAGCATGAAGCAGCTCGACCAGAGGCCAGTGAGGTCGTTCAGGGCGCCGAAGGCGATGGGGAGCACGAAGCCGCCGAGTCCGCCGATCATGCCGACCAGGCCGCCGACTGCGCCGACGCTGTTCGGATAATAAGAAGCGATGTGCTTGAAGACGGCGGCCTTACCGAGGCTCATGAAGAAGCCAAGCACGAAGGCGGCGGCGATAAAGGCGCCGACACCGATCTCGAAGTGAGAGGAGATATCACCTTTGATTCCGCGCATGACGTAGCTGGTCGGAGGCAGCGAGAGTACAAGGGTTGCCATGGCCGAAACGGCAAGGCTCCAGTACATCACGGTGCGGGCGCCGATGCGGTCCGAGAGCACGCCGCCGTAGGCGCGGAAGATGCTGGCGGGGATCGAGTAGAGGGCGCCGATCATGCCGGCCGTGGCGATGTCGAAGCCGTATACCCCGATGAGATAGCGCGGCAGCCAGAGGGCAAGTGCGACGAACGCGCCGAACACGAAGAAATAGTAGAAGGCAAAGCGCCAGACCCGGACATCGCGCAACGCCGAAAGCTCGAGCATGAAGGGTTTGGCCTCTGCGCCCGTCTTGCGCCGCTCGACGAGGACCGGATCGTCAATAGTCGTGAAGTAGAACACGATCGCCATGATGAAGAGGACGGCGGCCCACACGAGCGCGACGGCCTGCCACCCCCAAGCAAGCAGCACGAAGGGAGCTGCGAACTTCGTCACAGCCGCGCCGACGTTGCCGACGCCGAAGATGCCGAGCGCGGTGCCCTGACGCTTCTGCGGGAAAAAGCGCGAGACATAGGCAACACCAACCGCAAACGAGCCGCCCGCGAGGCCGACACCGAGAGCTGCGGCAAGGATCTGCGGATAGGTGTGCGCGAACGCGAGCAGAACGGTGGCGACGCTCGTCGCGAGCATCATGAGCGTGAAGACCAGACGGCCACCGAAGCGATCGGTCCAGATGCCGAGGAAGATGCGCGAGAGCGAGCCGGTCAGGATCGGCGTGCCGATGAGAAGCCCGAACTCGGTTTCGGAGAGTCCCAGCTCCTGCTTTATCTTCACGCCGATGATGGAAAAGATCGTCCATACGGCAAAACACACCGTGAAGGCGAGGGTCGACATCCAGAGCGCGCGGCCTTCGGTGCGCGCCAATCCGAGATCTCCGTGGCCGTTTTCCTGCATTGATCCGTCTCCCGCCCCGCAGGGCCTGAAAAAACAAAAAAGCCGCCGGTCAAACCCCTGCGCGTGTGCGCAATTGCTTGATCGGCGGCTTTGCCTGTTGAGCGCCCGTCGTTGGGCGCCGCGTTAATCCTGGAGCCGGTGCCGCACCAACTTTGGCGCTGCAGCAAATGGCTTGGGATCAACCTGTTATTGAAACGGATACTCGCGTCGCAGGGCCTTCAGCAAGGCCAAAGAATAGACAATTTATGCACCAGGGGCACAAAGTTTGTGCAGCGCACGCGCAGTGGACCTATCGTCGCTGGGCTTCGATGTAGGCGTCCAGCTGATCCGGGTCGAACAATGCGCCATCGAAGAAGCCATCCGGGCCGAGTGTGAGGCTGGCGCCGGCCGAGCCGACCGGAGTCGGGGCAACGAGAGCCCCCTCCACCTTCGCATTCGCGGACGGCAGCGCAATGCCCAGCGGCTTCAGCGCGCTGCGATAGATGTCGGGGCGATATGTTTCACGGGCGATGGCTGCCTGCTCTGACGTGTGCGCAACTTGCCCCCACCGCACCATCTGCGAATAGAACCAGAGCGCGTGGCTCTTCCAGGGAAACGTGGCTGCTTTGGCGAACGGGACGAAGAAATCCTCGGCGCGCCTGATTTCGCCGCCGCCGACGTCCAGCTCTCCCGAAAGGCCGTGCAGCATCCATTCGGCAGGACGATCGATGAACGCGCGTGCCGCCAGGATCTCGGCCAGCTCGCGATGGTTCCGAGCCGCCGCGCACCACTCCGCCGAACGGCACAATGCACGCAGCAGCGCGGTGAGTGCCTCAGGCTCCTGGTTCGCCCAATTCGCAACGACACCCAACACTTTTTCCGGGCTCGAGCGCCACAGCGCGGCCTTGACCGTCGCGATATGGCCGAGACCCGCCTTTGCCGCGGCCGTGCTCCAAGGCTCGCCGACACAGTAGCCGTCGATGGTCGCGCTCGCGAGTGCGTCGGCCATCAGCGGCGGAGGAACGAAGACGATCTCGACGTCGCGGTCGGGGTTGATGCCGCACGCGGCGAGCCAGTAGCGGAGCTCATAGTTGTGGCCCGAAAATGAGTGTACGACGGCGAAGCGTAAGGCGGCATCACGAGCGCTGCTCCGCTCCGTGATCACGCCCCGCAACGCCCTGCCTGCCGAGGCTGGATCGAGATCGGCCTTGGCTCCCTGAGCCACCATGCGCGCCCACAGGCCGTTCGAAACCGTGATTGCGTTGCCGCCGAGCCCGAGTGCGATGGGGGCAATCGTCTTGGCCGCAAGCGGTGTGAGGCCAAGGTTGGCCGCGAGCGGCATCGGGGCCAGCATGTGTGCGACCTGGAAATGCCCGACGGCCATGCGGTCGCGGATGTTGGCCCACGAGGTTTCGCGCACGAGCGTGAGATCAATGTTTTCAGCCGCGGCAAAGCCCTTCTCCTTGGCGGCGACGAGAACGGAGCTGTCGAGCAGCGGCATGAAGCCGGCGACGATCTCATATGGTCGGCGCTCGCTCATTTGTCCTCCGGCGGAGCCAGCAGGCCGGCGGCCGTGATGAGGCTCTCGGCGATCTCGGAAATCTTGCGGTTCTGGTTCATGGCCGTCTTGCGCAGAAGTGCGTAGGCGTCAGCTTCCGAAAGCCCGCGCGTCTTCATTAGGATGCCTTTGGCGCGATCGACGAGCTTGCGGCTTTCGAGCTGCGAGCGCGCCTCCTCGAGCTCGCGCGACATGCGGGAGAAGGCATTGAAGCGGCTGATGGCCATATCGAGGATCGGTTTGACGCGCTCGCGTTTCAGGCCGTCGACCACGTACGCGGAGACGCCGGCCTCTACGGCGGCCTCGATCGCCGCCTGGTCGGAGCGGTCCACGAACATGGCAATGGGGCGTTTTACGGAGCGAGAAAGCTGGAACATGCTTTCCAGCATGTCGCGATTGGGATTCTCGAGATCGATGACGATGACGTCGGGGGCGATGTCGGCGATACGGCGTGCGATGCCGGCGACATCGTGAACGATCGTGAGCTTCGAATAGCCGGCGTCACGCAGGCCGGCCTCGATGACCGCGGCCCGCAAGCGGTTTTCATCGATCACGAGGATGGAAAGTGTGGTTTCCGATTCTGGCATCCGCTCGCCCGGACTAGGTCCGTCGCGGCCCTTAGCACAGGTTTAAGCCCAAGCGCTAGATTCCAACGCAGGGATGGCACCTGAACGCGCACCGTACGATTTGCCGCACCGCCGACGGCACAGCCTGGGCTTTCACGACACATGCTCTTTTGCGGTGTGCGTTGTCTTCTCTTTCGGGACTATTGCCGACTTCGTTTGTCGATCGTCGCTGCGTCAGGCGCATCTACTTTCCGGCTGCGCCTTCGCCCACCACGACGAACGGCGCCCAATATGACGGATGTGCAACCTTGGGATCGCCGGTATCCGCAAGGGCCAGCATGGCGCCGCGCATTGCTTCAGCACGCCCGAGCGGCTTGTCGCCGGCCGTTGCCGTCATGGCCTTGGTGATGAGGGTCACCGCGGCCGACTCGCGTACGGGCCAGTGCGAGACGACGAGCGAGCGGGCGCCGGCGTAGAAGAAGGCGCGTGCGAGGCCGGACAGCGCCTCAGCATTGGCGGTGCCACCTGCTGCGGTGTTGCAGGCGGACAGGATCACCCAGTCCGCATCGAGCTTGAGCTCGGTCACCTCGGAGGCGGAGAGGTAGCCATTCTCGTCTTCGGTGGGTGTGGTCGGCGGAGTGAGTACGAGGCCGGATTCCGTCTGCGTGGTCAGCTCGCCAGCGACGGCGCCGTGGGTTGCGAAGTTGACCACCGCGTATTTCGCGAGCGCTCCCGAGGTGCTCAATGTCTTGAGGTGGGCTTCGGTGGCGCGAGCGCCGAGATTGATGTCGTCGTCGGATGCCCCTATCGACTTTGCGACGGCGCAGGCGAGGTCCGCGGTCTGCGGGACCGGCGGCAGGCGACGCAGCTCGGCAATGTCCTGGCTGCCTCCAAGCATCCGGATGCCCTGCCGGAGATCTGCCGTGCTCTCATGCAGCGCCGACACGGCGCTCACCGTGTTGCAATCGGCTTTCAGCTTGGCGAGGGTTGCAGCGCTCTCATCCTCGGGCGTTCCGTCTCCGCTCAGCAGCGGGTTGGCGAAGGCGAGATAGGGTTTGCGCCCCGCACCCGGGGCGCGTGCATTTCCCCTCAAAGCCTTGAGGCTGGCCACCGACGGCAACACGGTGATGGCATGATCGCGGATCAGCCATGCCGGGCTTTTTCCGTCGTTCGCCGGGGCTGTGATTAGCACCTGGAACGGCAGCTGAGTGAGTGCGCCGGACGGGACGATGATGAGCGACTTGCCCGCGATCACCTCCGAAACGCGGCCGAGCAACGACGTGAAGAGGCTGTGGGCTCGTTCGAAGTCGAACGGCGCAGGTGCGTTTCCGGTGGAGGCAGTCTCGGATACCGCGCCGAGCAGGGCCGCGCAGGCATTTTTCTTGGCTGATTGCGTCCAAGCCGACGGATCGAGCCCGCACCGCAGGGCGGTAACCTCTCGCGCCAGCCTGGAAGACCCCAGGTCCGATTTTTCCCACTTCGCGTCGGTCTTGGTGACGACCCAGACGAACGTCTCCTCCGGCACAGGTTTTTGTTCGTTCGTATCGAGGAATAGGATCAACGCCTCGTCGTCACGAAGGTAGTTTTTCTGAAGATCCTCGATGCTCACCGGCTGTGGCGCGCTCAATGCTGCGTAGTCGGGAAAGCCCAATTGCAGACGATGGTCGATTGAGTCCTTCCCCATTTGCAGATTGAGCAGCTTCGTTCGCACCTCACGCTCGCGGTGGGCGCGTTCTTCGGAGCGTGGAGCTTTCATGATCTCGATCAGCTCGGTGGAGAGCAGCTGGCCTTCGGCGACGAGCCGCTGGCGATTGCGGAGGGCCTCTGCGATGGCTTCGTCGCCTTTCGAGGCGCGGGCGGCCATCTGCGCGAGCGCCAGCGCCGCCTTGCTGTTGGTTGCCCATTGAGCCACCTTGAAGAAGTAGGCCGAATTGTCGTTGTCCGTGTTTCCCTTCCGGAAGGCGGCTTTTGTGCAGCGGTGAATGTCGCTCCGCGTTTTGTCCATATCGCTCAGGAACTCACCGGACACCTTGCCGCCGAGCTCCGCCGTGCCGAAGCCCGTGCGCTCGGCCGAAGCGTCGATGAGCGTGTGGCATTCCGTGACGGAGTCGTCCCATTTCGACTGCAGGACGTAGGCGGAGACGAGACCGGAGCGGGCCAGTGCGGTCCGATGGTACGTGCTGCCAAAGGCATCTGTCCATCCTTTGAGCGCCTTCCGGAATTGATCCTCTGCCTCGGCGGCATTGCCCATCGCCAGGGAGATCGTCGCTAGCCTCCAGAGTCCGAACGCCGACGAGGCGGGCTCTTTCGCGTCCTGCGCCAGCCAGATCTCGTAAGCGTCCTTTGCGACCGCTTGAGCGCCGATCAGGTCTCCTCGGAGCTGCAGGACGCTTGTCAGGGAATTGCGTGCGTTTGCGGCCGCTCCGCTTTTTGGACCGAATCTCAGGTCCCAGATGCGGATGGTTTCGCGTGCGGCCCGCTCGGCCTCTTCAAATTGACCGATGTCGGTCAGGATCGAGGAGAGTGTGTTCTCTGCGTTGCCGGTCTCACGGTGGTCGGGTCCGGCCACCCGTCGGCGGCTCTCGACAACTTCCCGCGCAATCGGGAGGGCGTCCGTTTCTCGGCCCTGGGCGATCAAGACGGAGACGAGCGTATTGCGCGCGTTGACCAGCATCTCGTTGTCAGGGTTCGGGTCCTTGCTGAAGTGCTCGATCGCCTTCTGGATATAAAATTCGCTTTCACCCGCGCGACCCGCGTCCTTGAGAAAGATCGCAAGCGAGTTGGCCGTGTTTGCCGCGGCGCCCTCGTCTTTCAGCTCCGTTTGCAGCGAGAATGCTTTCTTTGCCTCCACGATGGCTTCTGGCAGGCGGTTTTGCGCACTCAGGATATTGGCAAGCGTGAATCGTGCTCCGGCGATTTCGAGCGTCTCGCGTCCTTTGGCTTCCTTGATGCGAATCTGGAGTGCGCGCCGCGCCGTCTTGTCGGCCTCCGCCAGCTCGTGTAGCTCGTTGAGCAGGATGGCGAGCGTGTTCAATCCATTGGCAACGGCGCCGCTCTCCGGTCCGTCAGCGCGTTCCCACATCGCAACGGCGATGCGCGCGGCCTCAAGCGCCTCCTCGCGACGGTCCAGCTTACGCAGTATAGTAGCGTGTTGGTGTGACGCATTGGCGTAGGCGCCTGCAGGTTCTCCTTTGGAAGTCGTCTTCAGGAACTCGACGCTTCGGCGTGCCGGCAACTCCGCGTCGTCGAAGCGACTTAGGTCGTAGAACGCGTTCGCCAGATTGGCATAGCGCACACCGACGTAGCGGCGCTCGGCGTCCGGCGCTTTTTCGAGCGCTTGGACCTCGCGCTTGTAGAGCGCGAGCGCGTCTTCGATCTGGCGGTCGTCCCAGAGCGCGTTGGCGACGAGACCGTAGACATTGGCGCGCGACAGAGGATCGAGGTCGCGTCTCTTCTCCGCAGCCGCGTAGAGGCGCCGCCCCACCTTTGCGGCTTCGGCGGTCTTGCCGGCACTGCTCAGCTCTTGGACGCGTTTGAAGAGCGTGATGAACTTTTCCTCGCCCGCGGATGGAACCGCCGTGACGAGCAGCAAAAGTACAACCCGCATGATGAGAAAAATTGCGCGATGAACCATCTGAAACATGACGCCCCCCTAAGATGCATCGCATCTTAGGGTGACCGTCTGTCATCAGACAATACTAGAATGCAGGTCGATCGCGAGTTGAGTTGGGGCGGTCTACCATTCCTTGGTGACGGAGAGGCGGAAGGAGCGTGGCTCGAGGGGGTGGAAATGGATTCCTTCCTCCGGAGCTGCACCTGCGGGAAAACGCGATTCATAGAAGTAGTCGATCTGGCTCGCGGTCTCGTCGAAGAGGTTATAGGCGTCGACCTGGACGATGAGTCCGTCGTCGAATTTGTACCCGAGGCGCGCCGAGACCGGCGTACTCCGCTCCGAGCGCACACTGTCGTCCTCGATGAGCGGGCGCGGTCCGAAATAGCGTACGTTGACGGCACCGAATAGGCCGCCCCACACGTCCTGGAACGAGAGCCCGGCAGTGACGACGCCCTCTATGGCACCCGGGATACGGTCGCCGGCGGGATCGCGATCGGTGAAACGAGCGCGCGTGTAGGCAGCGTCAAAATCGAGAAACAGCCAGGGGAGCAATTGCGCCTGCAGCGTGAACTCGGTGCCGACGCGGCGGCTCGGGCGGCTGGCCTCCGTCGTTCCGGCATCGCCGACGAAGACGATCTCGGAGTCGAAATCGAGGACGAAAGCCGAGAGCGTACTGGTGATGGCGCGCGTCGGCTGCGTTCTGACGCCTACCTCTGCGCCTTCCGAGCGCACGAGGAGCGGCGCCGGATCGACCGATTGCAGCGTCACGGGATCGAGGGTTGTTACGGTGCCGCGTGCATCGTTGCTGTGGAAGCCCGTTCCCGCGTTCAAATACAACTCTGTGTCGGCCCACGGCCCCAACACCAGCCCTACCTTCGGGCTCAGCATGGCATCGGTTTCATTTCCGGAGTTTTCGTCGCGGTCACTTGCGACGTCGACGTGGAAGAGGTCGCCGCGGAGGCCGACGGTCGTGCGGAGCCAATCGGTCCAACGCATCGTGTTCTCGACGAAAATTCCCGCGCTTGCCTCCTGAACCGAGTCCTCGCGCACCGTCGAGAGCCGCTTGCGCTCCTTGGTATTGAAAAGACCGACATCGATATCATCGTAGCGGGTGTCGATGCCGATGGTCGTCGCGCTCTTGATCCCGCCTGTGAGGCTCGAGAAATAGGTTTTGCTGGCGCTGCCGCCCGCAAGCACGCGGTCGTCGGCCTGCTGGAATTGGTCGCCGTTGATGGGATCATTGAGAAAGTAGGTGAAATTGTTGAACAGCGCGAGGTCGCTTTTCACGAGGTAGGCGTTGATGCGTGTCGCTGAGTCCGCGTCCGTCGCATGCCAACGTCCGGACAGGCTGTAGCGGTGCGAGGCGCCGCCGTCGGTGGGGTCGATGGTGCCAAAGCGATCGAGCGCGCCTGACTCGACGGCATAGAGGGGAATCTGGTCGGTCGAGTTCCAGTGCCCGGAGTAGGCCATTGCCGTGAGCGCGAAACCGTTGGCGTAGGATCCGCTGGTATAGCGCAGAACCCCGTTCAGCCGTTCGACGTCGTCGGGACGTTCCCAGGGTCCATCGAAGCGGGCGACCTCGCCGGCGACCATCACCGTTCCGTCCACTCCGACGGGGGCAGATGACGCGGCGACGGCGCGGCGGTGGCCGAACTCTCCGACCTCGACCTTGGCAAAGCTCGGCGTCGGCCGATCGAAGACGTCGAGGTGAATGGCGCCCGCGGATGCGAAATCGCCTTCCGATGCGTAGTACGGTCCCTTGCGAAAAGCGAGGCCGCGGACGATCTCCGGAATGATGAAGTTGGTATCGGCATATCCCTGGCCATGCCCGTGCGTGCGCATGTTCACCGGCATGCCGTCGATCGTGATCGCGATGTCCGTTCCGTGGTCGAGATTGAAGCCGCGCAGGAAGTACTGGTTGGCTTTCCCCTCGCCGCTGTGCTGGGTGACGATCAACCCCGGAACGGATTCGAGCAGCTCTCCGGTCCTGTAGACCGGGCGCGCCGCCAATTCCGATGCGGTGACGATGCCCTGGCTTGCCGATTGCGCGATGCCGATCTGCTCGCTTCTGGGGTCGAGTTCGTCGGCGGGGGTGAATTCCAGTTGACCGGCGGGTTCCTGTGCCGAGGCGGATGCGAGCGGCGCTTGTGACGCCGGCTTCATCGTCATCTTTTTCTTGGCTTTCGCCTCGGACGTGGTGACAGTCACCGTCGGCAGCTCCTGCACGCCCTGAGCGAAGGAAAGTGCGCACGAGTGGAATACGAAAAAAGCTATCGCAATGGCGAGGCGCGTTTGCATGGAAACAACCCTTCTGCGTACGATCTTTGTGGCATTCGAATTGTTATGGAGTATGATTTCTATGGTCGATCGTCATACTTGCGCGCAATTCGGTTGAGTGGGGCAAACATGCAACGCATTACAATCACCATTGATAACCAGCTTTACAATGAGATCGAAAAACTCGCCGAAGCTCGCGGTTATCAGAACCGCTCTGAGATTATTCGGGATCTCGTTCGGGCGGGTATTTCGGAAACGGACGCGGTTTCTCCGTCGGGGGACTGCATTGCGAGCGTCGTCTATGTCTACGATCAGGAGACGCGCGAACTTCCGCAGCGGCTCGCCCATACCTTTCAGAAAGCGCACGACCTGTCCGTGGCGACGATGCGCATCGCGCTCGATCACGACAGCTGCATGGAGGTGGCGGTTCTCAGGGGGAAATCAAAGGCTGTTCAGCAACTTGCGAATGAAATTATCGCTGAGCGCGGGGCCCGGCACGGGCGTATCACAATGATCCCGGCGACGATCGAGACCACGCGCCATGCGCACGGCGGCGGGCGTGTCCATACGCACGAGCACATCCGGGTTCGGTAAGCGGATTTGCGATGCCGGTGCCGTGGTCAAATTCGGTAGGGCGAGTGCCCTGAGTTTTTAGATCATTCCAATTTTTCGGCGATATAAATTCCGGAGCGTAGTTCCGGAGTACAACATGTCGCGCGACAATCCCGCGACTGCCTGCGTCATTCCTAAAATGTCCTCATGGTCGTTCCGAAGCAATTAATTCGGAACCACTCAAAAGAGCGTCCATTCCGCGTCGCAGCGAAATGGAGTGCCGCGAATGCGGCATGGCAAAAATTTAAATGGGATGAAACGCGATGAACGTAGCTGATTTATTGGAAGGGCGAGACCAGCACATTTTGACCGTTAAGCCGAACGAGAGCATTGGTCTGCTGGCGCGAAAACTTCAACAACACCGCGTCGGTGTTCTAGTTGTCAGCCGGGACGGACAGACACTCGACGGCATCATTTCCGAGCGGGATGTCGCATACAGCCTCGCGGACCGCCGCGGAGAATTGCACCTGTTGCCCGTGTCAGCCTTGATGACGCGCCGCGTCGTCACGTGCTCGCTTCAATCCAGCCTGGCGGAGGTGATGCATCTGATGCGTCAGCACCACATCCGGCATGTGCCGGTGGTCGAGGCCGAGCGGTTGATCGGGATCATCAGCATCAGAGATGTGATGGAGTACCGTTTGACCGAGATGGAGCGGCGCTACAAGGCCGTCGAAAGCTGGCTTGCGGTTTCCGAGTAGAACACTACGGCGCAGACTTGACGTCTGCGCCGTTCATCGTTTCGCGTGTCAGATCCAGCCGCCGATCAGCGCGACGCCGGCGATCGAGACCGCGGCCCCTCCCAACTGACTGGCGTCGACGCTCCCGGTACGGATGCGGGCGACGGCGAGGCCAATGCCGATGCCGATCGCATGCAAAAGCGCGGTCGCGAGCATGAAGCCCGCCGCATAGCTCGCGCCCGATGCGTCCGCGGGCATCTCCGCGCCATGAGCGAAGCCGTGGAATATGGCAAAGAAGCCGACGAGCGCCATGGCGGCCATTGTCGGAAGGGGCAGCCGAAGCGCCACCGCAAGCCCGAGCACGACGACCGAAGCGGCGATGCCGAGTTCGACGTACGGCACTTCCACATGCGACATGGCAAGCGCGCCGCCGGCAGCCATCATGAGGACGAACGCAGCCGGCACCAGCCACATCGCGCGCCCGCCGAGGTTGGCGGCAAGCAGGCCGACGGCCACCATGGCGAGCACATGATCGAGGCCGCCGATTGGGTGCGACAGCCCATGCATGAAGCCATGGGCCTCGCCGGTGCCGACGTGGGCGCTTGCCGGTGTCGAAAGGACGAAAGCGATGGCCGCTATACCCGCAGTGCCTATCCATCGCGCGAGCTTGTCGGTTGTCATGTCGTCAAATCCTCCAAGTTGATGTTTTCGTTTGCGTCGTGGTGATTTCAGATGGGATCCGCACGCACGAGAGCTGCTTCATGGCGAATCCAGTCGTACCAGGCAGCCATGCCCTCCCCGGTGCGCGCCGACACACGAAGGGCGACGATGTCGGGGTTCACGGCTTTGGCATTGCCGATCGCTTTCTCGACGTCGAAATCGACATGGGGCAGGAGGTCGATCTTGTTCAGGATCATGATGCGGCTGGCCTTGAACATATGCGGATACTTGAGGGGCTTGTCCTCGCCTTCGGTGACGGAGAGGATCGTGACCTTGGCGCGCTCGCCGAGATCGAAAAGGGCCGGGCAAACGAGATTGCCGACGTTCTCGACGAGCACGACCGATCCCGTGGGTGGCCTCAGGTCGGATAAGCCACGCGCGATCATGTCGGCTTCGAGGTGGCATCCGGTTCCGGTGTTCACCTGAACGCAAGGGGCGCCGGCTGCGCGGATGCGCTCTCCGTCGTTGGCGGTGGCTTGATCGCCTTCGATGACGGACAGCTTCAATTCCGTCGAGAGATCGCGGATGGTGCGCTCGAGGAGTGTCGTTTTGCCGGAGCCTGGCGAGCTGACGAGGTTCAGCGCAAGGATCTCGCGGCCGGCGAACCAGGCCCGGTTTCTGTCCGCCAGCGCGTCGTTTTTGGCGAGGATCCTGGCTTCGAGAGCGACGATGGTCGCGCGTTCGCCCCTGGCGCCCGCAACATCTCCGTGGTCATGGGAGTGGCTGTGCTGATGGGCATGGGTGTGTGTCGTGCCGTCTTCGTGCGTGTGCTCATGGTCGTGATGGTGGTGGTCATGGCCATCGTCGCCGTGGTGGTCATGATGGTGGTGCTCGTGGCCATG
Source organism: uncultured Hyphomicrobium sp. (assembly GCF_902826555.1). Lineage (GTDB taxonomy): Bacteria > Pseudomonadota > Alphaproteobacteria > Rhizobiales > Hyphomicrobiaceae > Hyphomicrobium_C. The sequence goes on along the minus strand of NZ_CADEFI010000020.1, from coordinate 18,402 downwards.
CGTATGCGCGTGGCTATGTCGCGTTCCGTCGGCATGAACATGCTCATGGGCGTGCTCGTGAGCGTGTCGGTCAAGCGTTGCCGTGAGGCCCGTCTCGAGATTCGTGATCGTCACTTTCGTGGTGCTGTCGCATCCGCAGGTTCCGCACATCACGCAGCCTCCTCGAGTTCGATGCTTCTGATTTTCAACTCTTCTCCGGACAGGCGCTCGCAGGCGCGGCTGCCGCAGACGCAGGCCGTGAACAGTGTCGGGGTGTCGTAGACCGAGCCGCACGCCTGGCACTTGGCGCGTCCGGTGATCTCGTTGATGTCGAGCTGCGCGCCGTCGAGGGCCGTGCCCGCGGCTACCGTCTCGAAGCAGAATTGAATGGCTTCCGTCATGACACCAGCGAGCCTTCCGACATCGAGCGTGACGCGCAGCACCCTGCGGCCCTTGGCGGCGTCGGCGGCGATGGCGACGATGTTTCGGGTGATGCCGAGTTCGTGCATGTCAGCAGATCCTCGGCAGTTGCTCGCCGACGAGCATGTCGACGATGCGGTTGCCGCCGAAGACCGTACGCATGGTGACGCGGCCCGGCTCGCCCGAACGGATTTCGCCGATTGCGGCGGCGGCTGCGCCCAGTGGGTGAGTTCGCATGGCGGAGAGTGCGCCGTCGGCCTCTTCCGGCGGTACGATCACAACGATCTTGCCTTCGTTGGCGAGATAAAGCGGATCGAGTCCCAGGATCTCGCAGAAACCTCTGACCTCTTCTCTCAACGGCGTCGCGCGTTCGTCGATGTCGATGGCTGCTCCGGACGCTTGTGCGATCTCGTTCAGTACGGTGGCTACACCGCCGCGCGTGGCGTCGCGAATGGCCCGCGTCCCGGGTGCCGCGGCGATGAGCACATCGATCAGATCGTTGAGCGGGGCACAGTCGCTGACGATGGGGCTATCGAGCGCCATATCGCCGCGCGCGCCCAGAATGGCTGCGCCATGATCGCCCAGCACGCCGTTGACAAGCACGACGTCTCCGGGACGCGCCCTGTCGGCGCCCAGCACAATTCCGGTGCGGATGACGCCGATGCCGGTGGTCGTCAGAAAGACCTTGTCGCAGGCTCCCTTCTGCACGACCTTGGTGTCGCCGGTGACGATCTCGACGCCGGCGGCGCGCGCCGTCATTGCCATGGAGAGTGCGATGCGCCGCAGGAGGTCCACTTCGACGCCTTCCTCGACGATGGCCGCGCAGGAGAGATAAAGCGGCTGAGCCCCGCCGACCGCCAGGTCGTTGACCGTCCCGCAGACGGCCAGCTTGCCGATGTCACCACCCGGGAAGAACAGCGGGTCGACGACGAAGGAGTCTGTCGTGAATGCGAGACGGTCCCCGTACCGGGCGAGGTCCGACAGGTCGAACCGCGCCTGATCCTCGAGCGGGGCCAAAGCGGCGTTGTCGAAAGCGGATACGAAGACGTCGTCGATGAGGTCCTTCATGGCCTTGCCGCCGCCACCGTGGGCGAGCGTGACCTTGGGAACCGAGATGTGACCAAAGCTGCGTTTGCGCGGCATGGGCATGACGTTCATGACACGGCCTCGCGCTTTTTGACGCCGCCATACTGGTAGTAGGCGGCGCAAGCGCCTTCGGACGACACCATCAGAGCGCCGAGCGGCATTTCGGGCGTGCAGGCGCTGCCGAAGACCTTGCATTGCCATGGCTTGATCACGCCCTTCAGAACCTCTCCGCACTGGCAGGACTTGGGATCGGCGATCTTGATGTTGGGCATCGCGAAGCGCGTTTCGGCATCGAAGACGCTGTACGCGTCGCGGATGCGGACGCCCGAATGATCGATCGAACCCAGGCCGCGCCATTCGAAGAACTCACGCAGCTCGTAGACCTCGCTCAAGGCGGTCAGGGCCGGCGAATTGCCCGCGTCGGAGACGATGCGCGCGTACTGGTTCTCGATCTCGGCGCGTCCCTCCTTGATCTGCTTCAGGACCATCCAGATCGATTGCAGGACATCCAATGGCTCGAAGCCGGCGACAACCATCGGCCGCTTATAGTGTTGGGAGATGAACTCGTAGGGCGCCGTGCCGATGACCATCGATACATGCCCGGGCCCGAGAAAGCCGTCGAGCTGGAGATCTGGGCTGTCGAGGATGGCCTTGATCGTCGGGACGATGGTGATGTGGTTGCAGAAGACGGAAAAGTTCTCGACGCCGTCAGCCTTGGCCTGGAGAATGGTCAGCGCCGTTGAAGGGATGGTGGTCTCGAAGCCGATGGCGAAGAAGACCACCTCCCGGTCCGGGTTCTTCTTCGCAAGCGCGAGCGCGTCCATGGGCGAATACACCATGCGCACGTCGGCGCCGTCGGCCTTGGCCTGCAGAAGGCTTTTTTTCGATCCCGGCACGCGCATCGCGTCGCCGAAGGTGGTGAAGATCACCTCCGGGCGTTCGGCGATGGCGACGCAGTCGTCGACGCGCCCCATCGGCAGCACGCACACGGGGCAGCCGGGCCCGTGTACCAGCTCGATCTCTTTCGGAAGCATGCCTTCGAGGCCATAGCGGAAGATGGAATGGGTGTGGCCGCCGCAGACCTCCATGATCGAGATCGGGCGCTCCTTGGCGATGTCGATCTCCGCGACCAGCTTGTCGATTTCCTGAACAAGGATCTTGGCCTTCTCGGCGTCGCGAAATTCCTCGACGTATTTCATGCCGCCGCTCCTTTGCTGGCTGCCGAGCCGCGATCGTCGGCCAGCAGCGTGTGAACGAGATCCCAGAGGATGTGGTAGGCCGTCACGTGGCATTCCTGCGTGCGGTGGATCGAGTGCGTGGGGACGACCAGGCAATAGTCGACCACGCCTGACGTTTTCATGCGGCCGCCATCGCCGCCCGCGAGGCCGATGGTGACGAGGCCCATCTCCTTGGCCTTGGCGAATGCGGCGATGATATTGGTCGAGTTTCCGCTTGTGGAGATGCCGACGAGACCGTCGCCCGCGCGGCCTTGGGCAATGATCTGGCGCACGAAGACGTGGTCGAAGCCGATGTCGTTGCCGACGGCGGAGATCATGGCCAGATCGGCGACGAGGTTGGTCGCGGCGAGGGCCGGGCGTCCCGCCGTGATGGGGTGCACGAATTCGACGGCGACATGCGAGGCGTCGCAGCTCGATCCACCGTTGCCCATGGAAAAGAGCCGGCCGCCGTTGCGGTAGAGATTTGCCAGTGCTTTGGCGGCGCCAACGAGCACGGGCGCGCTCTCGGCAAAGAACGCCTGGTTCGTCTCCCGGCTCTCGCGCGCCTTCTCAGTAACAGAGTGGAGCAGGGCGGCGTCGAGCTTTCCTGGGTCCTGGACCTTGCCATGCAGGAAGGGGTAGAGACCCGAAAGTTCCGTTTCATTGGCCATGGCGTGTCTCCTAGCCGGTTGCGGAGAGCCGCATCGCTTCCATCTCGGCCTGAGCCTCGCCGAGTTCTGTCAGGACCTTCAAAGTCTCTGCGGCTTCCGCCTCGTCGATGCGGCTCATGGCGAAGCCGACGTGCACGAGCACCCAGTCCCCCACGCAGGCTTCGACCGGATGGTCGTCCGATACGACACAGGCGATGTTGACCTGGCGCTTGACGCCGGAGACGTCGACGGTGGCGAGCTTTTTTCGCGCGTCGTCGATGGCTACAATTCGGCCTGGGATTCCGAGGCACATGGGTTGCTTCCTCCGATGGGTCGTGTGCTTGTTCTGCTTGTTATGATTTGAGCGGCGGCGATTGCGGCCTGACCGAGTGCCAGTCCCCCATCGCCAGCGGGGACGGCCTTGTGTGTCAGGACGGAGAATCCCGCCGCTTCGAGTGACTGGACGGTCGTCTCCAGGAGGATCCTGTTCTGGAAGCAGCCGCCGGAGAGGGCCACAGTGTCGAAGCGAGCTCCCGTCTCGCTGTCGCGCTGGGCAAGCTTGACGGCCATGGCGCAGAGCACGCGCGCGAGACCGCGGTGGAAGCGGGCGGCGATGACGCCCGCCGGGGTTTTGAGGATCATGTCGCCGAGGATCGCGTTCCACACCGCGAGCGGCTCGACATAGGGCAGCCCAGCATTCTTGAGTTGCGGGATCGTGAACGGGTAGTCGAGCGCGCGATCCTCGTTGACGAGTGCGTCGTGGTCGACAATCGCCTCGAGCCGGGCCGCGGCCTCGCCTTCATAACCCTGGTGCTCGAAGGAAAGACCGAGAGCTGCCGCGACGGCGTCGAACAACCGCCCGCACGACGATGCCGGAGGTGCGTTGAAGCGGTCGCGGAGCATCGCATCGAGAATCTTTCGCGGCTTCGCGCTAAGAGCTTCGTGTATTGCGAGCTCCGAGAAATTCATGCTGAAGGCGCCCCAGCCCATCTCGGCCATGAGATGCGCATAGAGATTGCGCCACGGCTCACGCGAGGCCTGGTCGCCGCCCAACATGGCGGTGGGCTTGAACGTGCCAAGGCGGGTGAAGTGCGTGTAATCGGCCAGCAGGAACTCGCCACCCCAGATTTCGCCGTTCGATCCGTAGCCGAGACCATCAAGCGCGATGCCGAGAACGGGTTTGCCCTCAAGGGGCCAACCGTTCTCGGCAAGGCAGCTCCCGATGTGTGCGTGGTGGTGTTGAACCTCGAGAAGCGGCAGGTTTTCGGCGCTCGCCATTTTCCGGGCGAGAGCTGAGCTGCGATAGGCCGGATGCTGGTCGGCTACGATGACGCCGGGCTCCATCGCAAGCATATCTCTATAGAGCGCAATCGCGCGCGTGAGGTCGTCGAACGTCAGAGCGTCGTCAAGGTCGCCGATGTGCTGGGACAACACGGCGCTTTCTGCTTTCACCATGCAGAAGGCCGCCTTGAGATCACCGCCCACGGCCAGCATCTCGGGCGCGGCTTCGAAGCCGCTCGGCAGCCGGATGGGTGCGGGCGCGTATCCCCGTGCGCGCCGCAGGACGCGGATGGATCCGGCTGCGAACCGCACGACGGAATCGTCGACACGATTGAGAATGTCGCGCTCATGAACGAGTGCGAACGGGGCGATGGCGGCGAGCCTCACCCGCGCATCCTCGTCAGAGATGGCTTGCGGAGTATTGGAGAGATTGCCCGACGTCATGACGACGGGACGGTTCATGCGGCGCAGGAGGAGAGCGTGCAGCGGCGTCGTGGGCAGCATGAAGCCAAGGGTGCGCAAATCGGGTGCAATCGCGTCCGGAAGACACTTGTTACCTTTCGCCTGCAACAGAACGATAGGTCCCGCGGGACTCGCGAGAGCTGTTTCCTCGTCCGGACCAACGGCGGCGTAGCTGCGGATGATGTCGAGGTCGCGCGCCATGAGGGCGAACGGCTTGCTGTCGCGCTGCTTCAACCTGCGAAGGCGCTCGACGGCGTTTTGCTGCGTGGCATCGCAGGCCAGGTGATAGCCGCCGAGGCCCTTGATGGCGACGATCTCGCCTTTCTGAATGAGGCCGAGAGCGGCGTCGACGTCGTCCAGCATCGAGGTCTGCTCGAAGCTTACGGCCTTGCCATCGAAGCGCATGAGGCGGGCTTTGGGCCCGCAAGCGTGACATGCGATAGTCTCGGCATGGAAGCGGCGATCGGCCGGGTTGGTGTACTCGGATCCGCATTCTGGGCAGAGGTCGAAAGCGGCCATGCTGGTCGAGGCCCGGTCGTAGGGCATGCGGGCGATGATCGTGAGGCGCGGGCCGCAATTGGTGCAGGTCGTGAACGGGTAGCGATAGCGGCGCGAGAACGGATCGAAAATGTCGGCGGCGCATTCGGCGCAGAGCGCCGCGTCTGGCGCAATCTCCGTATCGGCCTTGCCGGTCCGGCTTTCGATGATCTCGAAGGTTGCGGGCAGGCTGCCGGCGTAGGACATCACGTCGATGCTTTCGACGGAGGCCAAGGGCGGGCGCTCGGATTGGAGGCGCGCGACAAACGACGAAAGGGCGTCTGCCGCTCCGGTGGCGCGGATCAGCACGCCTTCGGCATCGTTTAAAACCGTTCCGCGCAGCCCGAGCTCGCGGGCAAGGCGCCACACCATCGGGCGGAAACCCACGCCCTGCACCCGCCCGCGGACTCGGATCTGAACGGCGACGGAGCCGGAGGTCACGCTCCGCGCAAGAGGCGCCGTCGTGCTCATGGCGACGCCTCCCAAATCAACACCCGGTTATTGCCACTGTCGGCAACGACGACGGTCGTGCCGCAAACGGAAACGCCATAGGGCCAGCATAGGCTGTCGCGCCGCGGCATGCCCCAGCGGTTCTCGCCTTTGTCTTCGAAGCTCGCCTGTCCGGCCAAGCCCTGGGCCTCAGCCGTCATGCCGAGCGCCGCGAGGTCGTAGCCGACCAACCGGCAATTCGCGGTATCGGCTGCCAGCAGTTTGCTGCCGACGATGCCGACGCCGTACGGCATGTTGAGCGATGAGGCGGTCGGATAGTACGCCGCTTGGTTGTGGTCGACGCCCGCGGCATCGCGTTGGCCGATAACGAAGGCACATGGATCGCCGTTGCACAGGGGCGGCGCAGTCCACACCATGATGCGATTGTTGCCGGCATCGGCGACAAACAGCCGATCGTGATCGACGGTCACACCGTGCGGCCAGCGCATGCCGGCGGCGTCTGCTGGCCGGCCGCCGTTCTCGTCACGCGTTTCGAAATCACGCTGTCCAAGAACGGCGTCGGCTGGCGTGCCATTGGCGTCCGGGATGCGGTTCCATTTCAAGACACGGCGATTTCCGGTGTCGGCGACGTAAAGGGCGCCGTCGCAGATCGCCACGCCGTAACACCAATTGAGTGTTTCGGCGCTGGGCGTGTCGTGGCCGCGGTTCGGTGCGCCACTTTCGAAATCGGCTTGACCGAGTACGACATCGGCCGGCTGGTTGGATCGCGTGGGGTAGCCGTGCCAGATGAGAATGCGATGGTTCCAGGCGTCGGCGACTGCCAGCACGCCGTCGCTCGCTGCCACGCCGGTTGGGACGTTGAGCGTCGCTGCTCCGACGAGGCCGTGGGCATTCCGCCCCTCGGATGCGAAGTCGGGCTGGCCGATAACGAAGTCTGCCGGCGTTTCGTCCCGTGCGGGCCGCTCGTTCCAGATCAACAGGCGATGATGGCCGGTGTCGGCGACGAACAGCGGTCCGTGATCGCCGGCGAGGGTCGCGCCACGTGGTCCGAAAAGAGTGCGTGCAGCAGGTGCTATCGGATCCACCATACCCATCGGCGCGGATTGGCGACCAAGGATCACCTGCGCGCCGTCCGCATCGAGAAGCAAGGAGGGCGGAGCCGAGTGCTCGCCTCCTGGCCGCTTGCGAGCTGGGTTCAACGACACGCGCATGGCTATTTTTGCAACCTCACCTCGACGCGAGTTCCAACAACACGGACGGCGTGGGGCTGTAGCTGCACCGACGGAGCCGTCAGGCATTCACCGCTCGACAGATCGTAGCGGAAGCCGTGATAGGGACAGGTGATGACGCCGTTCTCGATCTCGCCGTCGTCGAGTGCGAGGCCGAGATGGGCGCATGCGTTCTGGAAGCATGTGACGATGGAGCCCCGCCGGGAGAGCAGAAGCTTCTCACCGTCGAGGATCATGGCCTTGATGCCCGCTTCGGGGATATCCGCAATCTTGGCCGCGTAGTGCCATTGCCCGCCGGATGCCAGCGCGAAGGGGCTGACGAAGCGTACGGTGTCTCCATTGGGCGCCGATGCTGTTGCGAGACCCTTGACCTGAAGGATGTCGGTTATTTCGGGACAGGCTTCCTCGACCGCCTTTTTCACTCCGGCGTGGAAGGTCAGCGCGGAGGCCGGGCATCCGTCGCACGATCCGGTGAAGCGGACCTCGATGGCGGGAGGGGTCACGGCGACCAGCTCGACGTCTCCGCCGTGAGAGGCAAGCATCGGCCGGATACCGTCGAGGGCGGCTTCGACGCGCTCGGTCAGGCTCGGCTTTATGATTCCGTGACGGCGCATCACGGCATAGACGACATCGTCGGCCACCGCGGACTTCATGGCCGCGAGCGCCGCGGGATCGTGCTTCAGCGCCGCGACGAGGCGGCGCAAGGCCTCGCCGTTCAGGGCCTCGATGGCGAGGCCATAGGCTCGTGCCGCGCCGCGTGCCGTCTCGTCCCAGCCGTCGAAGATCATTTCGAGGCGCTCGACGTCGCCGACCAGATGGGCGACATCGTTGCGCTCACTCTCTACGGTCGTGGGTATGGCTGCGAGCGCGGACACCTGGCCCTCACCGATAGCGGAGATTGCGGAAGAGGTAGGGTTGCAGGGCGCCGGCAATCGCGCCCGCGACGACGGAGGATGGGACCGCCGCGATGCCGGCCTTGCGCGCGGCTATGAAGATGAGCGCGCCGGTCAGAATGCCGAGGGCAAGCTGGGTATAGGCCTTTTGCGGCTCGGCAAAGAGCCTGCCTCTGAAGAACAATCCGATCGAGTTCTTGATCATTTCAAACATGTCAGTTTTCCCGTCAGGTCATGTAGGAGAAGATGATGAGACCGATGGCTACGCCTGCGGATCCGGAGACCACGCCGTAAAAGGATCCCATGAAGGCGGCCAGCTCCATGCCGAGAGCTTTTCCGCCCGTGACGACGCCGCCCAGCATTCCGCCGATGACCGACGCCAGAATGCCGGCGACCATCGCGAGGGCTGCTGAATCGAAAAGTGGAACTTCCATCATTGCGCTTGATCTCCTTCGTGGTGATGTCCGTTGATCGGGCCTGAGCCTCCGTTGGGGCGAACGAGCGAGAGGGCTTCGCGCTCGATCTGATCGATGGCTTCGGCAACGATGCGTGCCTTCTCCGCGTCGCCCGTGCCGTTGAAGATCTCACGCGCTTCGACGTAGAGGCGTGCGGCCGTAGCCAGGTTGCGCCGGTTTCCTGCGGCCGGATCGCCGAGATCGTCTGGCAGGTTCCAGAGGCAGTTCGCCTTGTTGGCGATGGTGTTGGCATATTCGACCGGCATGGTCTCGCGTGTGCGGACCTTCAGCGCCTCGTCGTAGGCTTCGAGCGCACGCACATTGTTTTCGACGGTGTGGCTCGAAGACGCGTACTGAAGCGCGTTGCCGAGGTTGTTCTGCAACATGGCGTACTCGGCGGGATGGTCGATCAGGCTCACCACCTTGAGGCCGTCCTCGAACGCCTGCACGGCAAGGGCTTCGCGCATCTTGGCGCGTTCGTCCGTGAATGGGATGGACAGGAAAGCGGTCGCGAGGTTGTTCTGCAAAATCGCGTACTCCTTCGGGAACCGACTGCGGTCGAAGGTGCGGAGTGCGCGCTGATAGGCGGAGATGGCATCCGTGATGCGCGCCTTTCCCGCTCCGGCGAGGCTCTGCAGCACGAGGCCGAGATTCATCTCGGCTTCGGCCAGCTCCTCGGGGGTGCCGTGCGCGCGAATGACTGGGATGGCTTCGAGCAGAGACTCGCGAGCCTTCTCGAGCGAGCCCGATCCGGTCTCCGGCTGCGCCTGCAGGGCGGTGGCCTTGCGTGCACGAATGCGGGCGGCGAGGAGATCCTGCGCGGGCGGGCAAAGCGCGAGCGCGCGATCGTAAAGCTCGACCGCGACCAGCAGCTCTTCCGATGACTTGGGTTTCAGCTGAAGGCCGACGGCGATTTCCATCAGCATCTCGGCGCGCTCTTCGGGGCTCGCCGTTTCCGCATCGGCGGCGGCGAGTGCGGCGCGAACCTGCTCTTGCACTCCGACTGCCACGCTACACCCTCCCCATGTCCGCCTCTTCGTGCGGTAAGTTCATTTGCAATACAGTAAGCGCATTATTAGGTAGCTGTCTATTGCAATTGCATATTGCAAACTTAGTTGTCAGCCAAATGCGCCGCGGGCGATCAGCGCCGCGCGCTCGTCACTCCAGGTTGCGGAAAGCGTGAGATGGACCTCGTCGTCCACGCCGTTGTCGCGGAAGAAGTCGGCGGCGGTGACGGAGCGATCTCCGGCTCCGCTTCTCAGCTTGATGACGTAGCCGCCGGCGGCCTGGTGGCGGACGGGAAGCACCACGAGGTCGTTGCCGTCGCGGAGCAGGACGACATTGTCCAGTGTGGCGAAGAAGCGCTCGTAGACCTGGCGGGTGAGGTGGAGTGCGCCGCGCCGAACGATCAGAATGCAGCCGTCCGTCATGGCGGTTGCTCCGCCGTTCGGCTGAGGCTCGCCGCAGCCGCGATGCGCGCCTCGATCCGTTGCGCGACCTTGATGGCGGATTCGCCGACACTTGCAGAAAGACCGCAGCCGAACTCCAGAGAGTGCGCCTCGATGAGATAGGCGGTTACGTCGGTCGGAAACGCATCGCGAAAGATCTGGCGGCCGGCATGGAGCGCATGGTCCCAGCGGAACTCGTGAAGGTTGAGCGACGGCGTGAACTTGTTCTCCACCTCGCGGCCCGGCACCTCGAAGATGGCGCCTGCCTCGGCTCCGGTCCAGCAGCTATCGACGACGATCAAGGTCGTGCAACCGCGAGCCGCGAACATGACGGCCATGCCATCGGTGCCGGCGTCGAGGAGACGCACGTCTGGACGCTCGCGAGCGGTATTGCGCGCGTGGAGGAGCTTGATGACCTCTATCCCGGCGGCGTCGTCGGTTCTGTTGGCGTTACCGCAGCCGATGACAGCAATCATGGCATTCGTGACCGTGACGGTCCGCTCCCGCTAAATGCGCCATAGCCTGCACGACCATTCGGGCTCCACGGAGCACGCGAGTTCCGGGAGCTCGCAATACTTGCGGTGCACGAGATAGTACATGCAGGTTTCGCACGGTTGCTCGATGCCGCCGTGCTCGATGGGGTGGTCGGTGAAGCCGGCGATCACGAGTTTGGCCTTGAGATCCCCGTCCACCGTCCTCAGGCGCGCGACGATCTCCTGCACGGCTTCGTGCGTGTCGGCGCGAGGAAATACTTCCGTCTCGAGGCCGGAAGCGAGCAAGGCAGAAATTTCGTCCCGTTCCCTGGTATCGCTGACCAGTTGCGTGTCTTCGACCATGAGGCACCTCAGCAACTCGCGTCCGCTCAAATCCTCCAAAGTCTGCACCACCAGTGCGGCTCGACCGGCACGGAAAGCTCCGGCAGATCGCACCACTTGCGATGCACGAGGTAGTACATGCACTCGAGGCAGCGTTGCTGCTCGGGGCCATACGGATGATCGACAAAGCCGCTTATGACGAGCTTCGAGCGCAGATCGTCCGAAGGAAGCTGGCGCAGCTCAGTAAGGATCGCGCCGAACTCCTTCTCGGTTTCGGGGAAGGGCTCCGTTTGTGTCTCAAGCCCTTCCGCCATCATGTCGGCGATCCGCTGAAGGAGCGACTCGTCCTTCCCTTTGGCGCTCATGTCCCTGCTTTCTTTCCGGCGCGAACCGATGTCTCGCGCACCCCGATCCGATTCGCTCGCAACCGGGTGGCGCAGCGAAGGGTAGCCTGCCATCAGGCGGTCCGGAAATGCGCAAGCTCTTTGCCGGTCTTAGCGTCGTAAGCATGGACTGTGCAAACCAGACAAGAGTCGTAGGAGCGGCAAACGTGGCCGACCTCAACCGGGTCATGCGGATCGACAATCGGTGTACCGATGAGTGCCTCTTCGATGGGGCCGCGCGCTCCATCCGTGGTGCGCGGGCCGACATTCCAAGTGGTCGGAGCAATGATCTGGTAGTTCTTGATTTTGCCGCCCTGCACCTCGATCCAGTGACACAGCGCCCCTCGTGCCGCCTCAGTGGCGCCCCAGCCGCGACCGTCCTTCTCGGTCGGCTTGATGTACCATTGATCCTTGAGCTTGAACTCGCGCAGGATGCGCTCGGCCTCGCGGTAGAGTTTCACGGCCTCGTGCATGCGGGCGAAGTGGCGGAGCAGGATGCTGGCGCCGCCCATGTTTCGATACATGTCCAGCACGAGCGGATCGTAGTGCTGCCAGCTCTCGCCGTGCGTGCCGCCGGCGACCAACTGGCGCGATAGGGGCCCGGCCTCCAGGCGCCCATCCTGGGCATGGAGCACGGCGGAGGACCACGAGTACTTCCCGTTGTGGTCGATGGCGTTCTTCTGCACCGGCTTGGTCGTGCGGTCGAAGGGATGCAGTGCCTGGGGCTCGTCGTACCACGCGTGACGCAGGTCCTCGCGGGTGAAGGATTGCTCCATCAGCTTGTGCGTGCTGGATGCGCCGTCGAACACGCCGCTTTTCATGATTACGGAGGCGTTGCGGTTCTCGATCGTCGGCTTGTTGTAACGATCCTCGTGCGGGAGGTAGCCCCAGGAGATGTATTTCTTGTGGCCGCGGCCGTACTTGTCGAGGCCGATGTCCTTCGACATGCGCCAGAACAGGCCGAGATCAGAGTTCGCGTGCTCCGGCCGCTCATCGAGCCAAGTCATGAAATCATGGTAGGAGCGGATCTGCTCGTAGCGCTCTAGTGAGCAGCCGAGCCATACCGGTTCCAGCCAGTTGCGGCGGAAGTGCTCAAGAATGGACCACGCGCGCGTCACGTCGGTCAGAGTCGGCGCGCACATGACGCCGCCCGGCACCATGTAGCTCGAATGCGGCCACTGACCTCCGAGGAGGGCGTAGATTTCGACGGGACGGCCGGAGATCGTCACGCCGATCTCGTAGTTTCTTCCGGTGAAGGGCGCCCAACGCTTTACGGCTTCTTCGTAGTAGGGCGACTTCGAGTAATTCTTGTTCGTGAAATCGATCATGAACAGGCCGTAGTGGTGCCGCGGCTGGCTCTGGATCGTCTCGACGATCTGTCCCAGGTTGCGAGCCAGGATGGCGTTGCGCGGGACCTCGCTTTTCCAGGCCGTATCGAGCGCCCAAGCCGCGCACGAGAGATGCGAGGCGCCGCAGATGCCGCAGGCGCGCGGCGTGACGACGAGGCCGGCTTGCGGATCCTTGTCGCGCAGGATGATCTCGAAACCGCGGAACAGCTCCGCGTTGGTCCAGGCGTTGACGACAACTCCGTCCTGGATTTCGACGCGGACATCGAGGTCGCCCTCGACGCGTCCGACCGGAGAAATATCAAGTGTTTGCACTGCTGCTGGCATTGGAGGTCTCTCTCCCTAAGAGAACGTATGGCTTGTTGTGCGTGTGGCGTCGCTCAGACGACGAAGATGTCTTCTTCGGCCCACTTGGGCGAAGCGGCCTTGGCGGCGGCCGTGAGCTTGACGTAGCCGGTCTTGTCGACGCCGCTCGGCATGTCCTTCGGTACGCCCATGACGGTTTGCGTCTTGAAGACGGTGCCGGGCGCGAGGTCGTAGAAGGGGAACTCCGGTTCCGTGCAGCCCATGCAGGGCATTCCGGCGCGCGTTTTCGATGACTGCCGGTTCCAGAGAATGCGGTTGCACGGCGAGTGCGTCATGGGCCCGCGGCAGCCGAGATCGTAGAAGAGGCAGCCTTTGCGCTGGCCGTATTCGGTCGCCGAGACCTTGTAGGCGAAATGCATGTTCCGGGTGCAGCCGGTCTGCGTGAAGCTCGAGAAGAACGTCTTCGGCCGGCCGAATTCGTCGAGCGAGAGGTCGCCGCCGCGTCCGGTGGCAACGGCGACGACGATCTGGGTGATCCAGTCGGGATGTGCGGGGCAGCCCGGAATGTTGATCACGGGAAGTCCGGCCTTGGATTTGTAGTCCTTGCCGAGGAAGCCGCCGTGGCCGCGCTTCAGAAACTGAAGCCCGACGCTTTCGGATGGATTGGGTGCGGTCGCGGGGATGCCGCCCCAGGTGGCGCAGTCGCCGACCGCCACGGTGAAACCGGCCATGGCCGCCAGCTCGCGTACCCAATCCTTCATGGGGCGGCCGGCAAAGCGGTTCCATTCGCCGGTGCCGTTCGGGGCATTCACGACAGAGCCTTCAAAAACGAAGATGTCGAGCGGGATCTCGCCGCTGATCAGTCCGCGCAGCATGCGCTGAAGGTTTTCGCCCAACTCCATTCCGAGAGACGGGTGCCATAGCACGTTGATGCCGAAGTCCGTGACGAGATCGCACGCGCTCGGCTCCTCGGCGTTGAGAAACGACATCGTATTTCCGGAGCACGCCCCGCCTTGGAGCCACAAAAGATTGGCCATTGCCTTTTCCCTCCCATGAAGCCGTGTTTCGCTTGCGTTTTCAGATAACGAAAGCAAGTCGCGGGCCAATTCGCAGGAGGAATAAAAAAGTGCCTTATATCAATATTTTGTGTGACTTGAATTTCTTGAGTAAAAACGTCCTGTTTTTCGAAATATCTGCAAAGTTGCTTTGCTATGGGTAAGTGAGTTTGCAAATGCTGCGCGTGCACAATCGGGTGTTTTCTCAGCCGTGCCTGTTGCCGCATACCGGGCACGCGACCTCAAGCAAATAGCCGTACCAGATCATCTGACAGCGACTGCACCAATGGCCGGTCGTCTGCTCGCGCGGCATTCCGAAGAGCTTGGCGAACTCGCCGAACCTCTCGGGCGTCTGCGCGGACGCGGTCTGCGGCGGCGGCAGGCGCGAGAAAGGAAAGGCAACGATGGAAGCGCCCGGTGCGGCCTCATCGTGATCGTCGTCAGCGATCATGTGGTCCCTCCTGATTGAGACCGTAGCGGCGAATCTTGTTGGCGAGCCCTACCCGCGAAAGGCCCAACTCGTCGGCCGCCTTGCTCTGGTTCCAGCGGTGCCGGTGCAAAGTTTTCTCCACCAAGTGCCGCTCTAGACTTTCAACCTGGTCTTTGAGCGTTTCACCGGATGGAGAGAAGGCGCTGCGCCGCTCCACTGCCTGGCGTTGCGTTGCGGCTTGAACGGCCGGAGAGAGATGCCGCGTGGTCAGATACTCTCCGTCGCCCGTCAGCACGACAAGGCGGCGGATCTCGTTCTCCAGCTCACGAATATTACCCGGAAAGTCGTAGTGAGAAAGCTTTTCGATGAGGTTTGCCGAGAGGCCGAGGATCTTTCGTCCTGTCGCCTCGCTGTGCTTGGCGGCAAAGAACTCGGCAAGGGCGGCGATGTCCTCGGTGCGGTCGCGGAGCGGCGGGACCTCGAATTCGAAGCCCTTGAGCCGATAATAGAGGTCGCGCCGGAACTCGCCGCGGTTCACCAGCTGGGCGAGTGAGCGGTTCGAAGCGGCGATGATGCGTACGTTCGATTGTGTCGTCTGGTCGGATCCAAGCGGCTTGACCTCGCCTTCCTGAAGAAAGCGGAGCAGGCTGACCTGGAAGGAGGCCGAGACGTCGGAGATCTCATCCAGGAACACGGTTCCGCCGTCGGCAGCCCGGAACAGGCCCAGACGGTCGGAGACAGCGCCGGTGAACGCGCCGCGCCGGTGTCCGAAAAGCTCCGATTGCAGCAGCTCGTCGTTCATGCCGCCGCAGTTCTGCACGAGAAGCGGGCTCGTCTTGCGCGATGAGTTATAGTGGATGGCCCTGGCGAGCAGCTCCTTGCCTGTTCCGGTCTCTCCCTGAATGAGGATCGGGAGGTCGGTCTTCGCCGCCGTCTTGGCCAGGTCGCAGAGCGACGACATCATTTCGCTGACGTAAACGAGTTTTTCGAAGCGCTGGCTCTGGGGCTGAAAGCTCAGAACGGGTGGAACGGCAAACGTCGTGCCGTCATCCGACATCTTGAACTCGCGCGAAATGAGGCGGTGCCGCCGTGCGAGCTCGCGCGCTTCGAGGCTGCGCATGACTACGAGGGCCGCTTGCTCGATGTCGAGGGGCTTGCGGAGGTACTGATAGACAGACGCTTCGCGGAGTGCCCGGGAGGAGAGCTTCGAGCTCTTGGCGAGAACAAGGACGCGCATGACATCCGGATGGGACAGGCGCAGTCCGGCCAGGAGCGTGCAGCCGTCGACGTCCTTGTTTCCGTCCTCGGCGATGACGAGGTCGATGTGGACGTCGTGGGCCAGTTGCAGCGCGTCGGGCTCATTTGCGGCCGTGAGTACGCGATATCCCTGCCGTTCCGACAGGAGGCCGACAAGCGCCGACCAGTCGGAATCGAGACGAGCGACGATCAGAACGGTGTTGACGCGTTCCATGAAACCTAGTTTCCGATTTGCTAAAATGCTTAGCAATGCCGGACCGGTTTTGGAAGGAATCTTTCGCCGACCCGCCCGCCGGACGGCCTTTCTCCTCCGCCTAAGGTCATTTAGCGGGCTCGCCATGATCGGTCAGACGCCTGCGGCGTGACGCGCCGCCGACTGGCCGAGGTAGGAATCGAAGCAGGCGCAGATGCTGCGTACGAACGGACGCCCCCCCTCGGAGACGCGGAAGCCGTCGGGCGTCGGCTCGATGAGGCCATCCTGGTCGGATTCGATCAAGAGTTGCGCGTCATCGATCAGGGACTGGGCTTCGGCTGCGCCGAAGCGGGCGCGCAAATCCGTCTCCGAGAACGTGAGGTCGCACATCAAGCGTTCGATCACATAGCCGCGGATGCGATCCTCGCTCGAAAATGCGAATCCGCGTGCCGTGGCTAGCCGCCGGCTTGCGATCCTGGACGTATAGTCGGGCACGCGCGGCGCGTTCTGCGTAAAGCCTTGCGGCAGTCGGCTGATGGCGGAGGCGCCGAACCCGATCAGCGCGTCGGCGGTGTCGGTGGTATAGCCCTGAAAGTTACGGCCCAAGGGGCCGGCGGCCAAAGGATCGCTGGGCTTTGCGAAGTGATCGAGGCCGACGCGCACATATCCGTGTGCCAAGAGCTTGCGGGAGATCCTGTTGGCCTGACCGAGGCGGTCTCCCGGGCCCGCGAGGGCGCTGGTGTCGATGAGGCGTTGGTGGCGGATGCGCTCGGGTAGGTGCGCGTAGCCGAAGACGGCCACTCGATCGGGATCGAGCTTGAGCACCTGATCGAGCGTTCGCGCGACGCTGGCCTGGGTCTGGCCGGGCAATCCGTACACGAGATCGATGTTGAGGGACGGAATGCCGACCTCGCACAGCATCGCGACGACTCGAGCTGTGAGCTCGTAGGATTGGTGGCGGTTTATTGCGGCCTGAACCTTTGGATCGAAGTCCTGCACGCCGATGGAGACGCGGTTGACGCCGGCCTGGCGAAAGGCGGCGACGCGGTCGCGGTCCATGAAGCGCGGATCGATCTCGACGGCGAACTCCGCCGCGTCGTCGACATTGAACAGCTCGCGCGTGCGGTCAGCAAGGGCGACGATGTCCGCTGCGACGAGGGTGTTAGGCGAGCCGCCGCCCCAATGCAGGTGGCTGACGCGGTGGTCCGCGGGCACGAGCGCTGCCGCATGCGTCATTTCGGTTTCGAGCGTCTGAAGGTAGGCCGCGACCGGCTGAGGGCTGTTTGCGACCGTGGTGGTGCATCCGCAGTACCAGCACAGGGCCCGGCAAAAGGGGATGTGGACGTAGAGCGAGAGGTTGGAGCCCTTTGGCAGCTCGCTCATCCACGCGGCCGCCTCGCGCGGGCCAATACCATCGTGGAAGTGCGGAGCCGTCGGATAGCTCGTGTAGCGCGGCACCGGGGCCGCATAGCGCTCGGCCAGGGACCTCAAGGGGGCGATGCGCATGGGCGGGCTCCATCAGGGATGCGCATCCACGCTTAGCAACGCCTGTTTCGTCGCAGGTTGATCGCAATCAAGGCTGGGCGCGACGGCTGCCCGCAGTGTCCAGCCGAGTTTTTCCGCATGGGCGAGGGGCTGATGAAAGCAACCAGCGAAGAGGTGATCGCGCTATCGGGGGCCGGCGCGTTAGTTGCGGCGGCGCTCTTCGGATCGATTGGCGGGCTGCTCGCGATCGCCGGTCTCGACGAGGTGATCCGTTTCCACGGGATGCTGCTTCTTGCCGCGGCCGCGGTAGCCGGGTTCTACGTGCTGTCCAATCCGCGGACGGGTGGAGCTACCGAGCAGGCGGGCTACATGGATGGCCCGATCAAGTTCGCGACGCTTGCGGCGGTGTTCTGGGGCATCGCCGGATTTTTGGTCGGCGATGTCATCGCCTGGCAGCTGGCTTTCCCGGCTCTCAACTTCGATCTGCCGTGGACCAACTTTGGGCGGCTCAGGCCGCTGCATACCTCCGCCGTCATCTTCGCTTTCGGCGGCAACGTGCTGATCGCGACTTCGCTCTATGTCGTGCAGCGGACCAGCCGTGCGCGTCTCGCGGGCTACTGGACGTCGTGGTTCGTCGTCTACGGGTATCAGATCTTCATCGTCCTCGCCGCGACCGGCTATCTGCTCGGATCCACGCAGAGCAAGGAATACGCGGAGCCGGAATGGTACATCGACATCTGGCTCACGATCGTGTGGGTCGCCTATCTGCTGGTGTTCCTCGGCACGCTGTGGAAGCGCAAAGAACCGCATATCTACGTGGCGAACTGGTTCTATCTCGCCTTCATCGTCACCATCGCCCTGCTGCACGTCGTCAACAATCTCGCGGTGCCGGTATCGTTCCTCGGCTCCAAGAGCTACTCGCTGTTCGCCGGCGTGCAGGACGCCATGACGCAATGGTGGTACGGCCACAACGCGGTCGGCTTCTTCCTTACGGCCGGCTTCCTCGGCATCATGTACTACTTCAT
>NZ_CADEFI010000019.1:39656-59216 GCF_902826555.1 uncultured Hyphomicrobium sp. | reverse complement strand
GGGTGGACAAGGATGTGATCAGGCCTGCCAGCTAAACATGAGGCGGCGCAGCCTCAGTAGAACAGGCTCGACACGCTTTCCTCGCGCGAGGTGCGCAGGATGGCCTCGCCGAGCAGCGGCGCAATGGACAGCACCCGGATGTTCTTCGCCGCTTCGACGGCCGCCGTCGGCAGGATCGAATCCGTGATGACGAGATGCTTGAGGCGCGAGTTCTGGATGCGCGACACCGCCCCGCCCGACAGCACGCCGTGCGTGACGTAGCACATCACCTCGGTTGCGCCCTTGCCGAGCAGCGCGTCGGCTGCGTTCACGACCGTTCCGCCGCTGTCGACGATATCGTCGATCAGGATGCAGCGCTTGCCGTCCACGTCGCCGATGACGTTCATCACCTCGGACTCGCCCGGCCGCTCGCGGCGCTTGTCGCAGATGGCGATCGGCACGTCGATGCGCTTGGCCAGCGCGCGCGCGCGCACCACGCCGCCGACGTCCGGCGACACCACCACCAGATTGTCGGTGCCGTACTTCTCCTCGATGTCGCGCACCATCACGGGGGCCGCGAACAGGTTGTCGGTCGGGATGTCGAAGAAGCCCTGGATCTGCCCCGCGTGCAGATCGACCGTCAGCACGCGGTCGGCGCCGGCGCGCTCGATGAGGTTGGCGACGAGCTTCGCCGAGATGGGCGTGCGCGGTCCGGGTTTCCGGTCCTGCCGCGCATAGCCGAAGTAGGGAATGACAGCCGTGATGCGACGCGCCGACGAGCGCTTCATCGCATCGATGAGGATCAGGAGTTCCATCAGGTTGTCGTTGGCCGGGAACGACGTCGACTGGATGATGAAGGCATCCTGGCCGCGCACGTTTTCCTGGATCTCGACGAACACTTCCATGTCCGCGAAACGCTTTACCTGGGATTTCGCCGGCGCGAGCTTCAGGTATTTGGCAATAGCATCAGCCAGCGGCCGGTTGCTGTTTCCGGCAACAATCTTCATGGTCTGGCCGCCCCTGCCACTCTCTCCACGCGCATCGAATGGCATGGACGCTCCTCATGCGACAGTTCGATGACGCGCCTTCTAACGCGCGGGCCCGGGTGTGTAAACCACCCGGGCCCGGCTTGCTTAGCAGACTCTGATCCGGTGTGGCCGCCGACACCCATGAAGCGGGTCGGCCGGGACATGGATCAGTTGACCTTCGGCAGGAGTTTGACGATGCCCTGCGCTGCAGCGGAAGCTGCCGCGTCGGCCGTCTTGCCCCAGGCGCCGTCGAGCGAGCCTTGCGGGATCTCGTTCTTCTGCGAGACCGTGCCGAGCTTCTTGCCCTGCGGATCCTTCACGTCCCAGTCGATCTGGATCGGCTGCTTGCCGTTGGCGCCCTGGCCGACAACCACCTTGCCCTCGACCTTGTAGGTCTGAGCGCTGGCGCTCTCGGTCAGCGCAACGCCGCTCCGCGTCAACTCACGCTGGATAGCGCTGGTCAGCGCCACGCTGCCGTCACCGGGCGCACCCGTTACGCTCGGGACGATGGCCGTCACCGCACCGGTACGCTCTATGCTGCCTGTGGTCGAAGGACCTCCGGCGGCGGAAGGCGCGGCGGGCGTCGAGGCGGCGGACGGCGAGTAGGCCATCGGTGCCGCGGGAGGCGCCGACGTGCTTCCCGTGGGCGGCGGTGTGCTCATGGCCACGGCAGCCGCGCTCTGCGTGGGCAGCCACGTGACGAGCGAGCCGGCCGTCTTGCTGGAGATGGTGTTCACGACCTGCGGCGTGACCGACGCCCATGGGTCCTTAGACTGTGCGCCCGTCAGCACCTCCTCGCCGGTGATGCGATTGACTCGCTTGCCGGCCGGATCGGTGACGTCCCAGATGTAGGAGACCTTCGTGCGGCCCTTCTCGCGCGCGGAGACGACGTAGCCTCTCAGCGTGAACTCGGCCTTGGCGTTGGGATCCTTGGCGACAGAGATCCTCTGTGCCTCGATCGCGCTGGCAAGCTGCGTCTCGAGCTGCTTGGCGACAGCCTCCGGCGCACCGATCACAGGCGCGATGGCGATCTTGGCGAGCTGTCCGTTAGTCGCGGCAGGCTGTCCGGCAACCGAGACGGCCGTTGGATCGGTCGCGTTGTTCGCGAAAAGGTTGGCACCCGTCTCGCATCCACCGAGGCCAAGACCCATGCAAGCCGCGAGAACTGCGAACACGACCGACTTGTTTCCACGCCATGCCGCAGCAGCATCAATGGTCGTCACGATGACGTCCCCCTATGAATGATCCGCTGTTCCCCGGCGGCCGGCGTACTGACTTTGCGGCCATCCCTCAGAAAAACGCTGCCGGTACACATTCGAGTCCTGTAGCTAGACGCCCGCCATGCGTCCAGACGGAATCGAGGTGAAAACCGTGACGTGGCTAATTCTATCCGCAACATCCACAACCTAGCTGTGGATTTTGCAGTTAGGCCACAACAATGGCGGAGATTTGGCGCCCGTAGTCGGGCTCTTTTCGATGCGTTGCTCGCCGAAAACTGAAGAACATCGATTCGTTCTCATAGGTGCACGGCGCCTGCCGCTCGGTATGGCGCAGGCCGAGCTTGGCGAGCCGCCCCATGACGTAGGCCGGCAGATCGAAATGGGGCGTCTTGCGTCCCTTGGGGATGGTAAAGAAGCGGCCATTGTCCCGGTCCGCGTCCTCGAACGCGGCCACGAACTCCGGCCCCACCTCATAGGACTGGGGCCCGATCGATGGGCCGAGCGCCGCAAAAATCCGAGTTCTGTCAGCGCCGAGGCCCTCCATGGCGGCCACCGTTGCCTCCAACACGCCGCCGAGCGCACCCCGCCATCCGGCATGTGCGGCCCCCACCACGCCGGCGTCCGCATCCGCGAACAGCACGGGGGCGCAATCGGCCGTCAGGATCCCGAGCACGAGCCCACGCGTCCGGGTCACGAGCCCATCGCCCTGGGCCAGGGATTCGCGGGGCACGAGCCGGTCGACGGCATGCGCGGTGGCACTGTGGATTTGGTAAATGGTCTGCACGTCATCCGAGAAGCTGCCCAGGTGCTCGGCCACGCGCGCCCTGTTCTCGATCACGGCCACAGGGTCGTCCTTGGACCCCGCTCCGCAATTGAGGCTCGCATAGAGCCCGCGCGACGCACCACCTTGGCGCGTAAAGAAGCCGTGGCGGATACCGGGAAGGATGGACAGGCTATCCGCCTGTAGGGGGCTCAGCATGGGGCTCGCTTTGGCTCGGTTCGCAACGGTCGAGGATCTTATCGGTCGAAACCCGGCAGCGGCGCAACGCCTTCCGAGCGCACGCCGAGGGCAAGGAAGCGCGAGCCCATGCCGGTCGGGGCGATGAGGCGCAGGACGCCAGCCTCGATCTCGCCAGCCCGCGCGGGGTTCGCGCTCATCAGCCGAGACGCCCGCTCGACGATGCCGAGCCGGCCGAGCAGCCCGGCCTGCGGAACGGGGCCGTCCGTCGCGAGACCGGCGCCGCGGCAAGCGTCACCAAAACGCTGGAAGTCCACCTGGGCGGAGAGATCGGTCTCCCCCGGCGCGTGAAAGGGCGAGACGTGAGCCTGACCGGCGACACCCTGCAGCGTATCGCCAAAGCCCGTCGTGGCGTGCCCGTAGTCGATGAACAGCGCCGCGAGCGGGGCGTTGGCCCACGTTCGCAGGACATGTGCGAAGACAGCATGATCGCCGCACATTTCGAGCACATCGCCCTCGCGCGGCTCGATGTCCTTCGGCAACGGCACGGTCTCGGCGCGGCTTGCCATGTCGGTCTTGAAGCAGAGGCGGTCGTCGCCCTCGCCGAGGTCAACGCAGCGCGCGCGCCACCGCCCGCCCGCGAACACGAACTGCGCGATGGGCAGTGTATCGAGGAATTCGTTGGCAACCACGATCGTCGGCCCTTTGGCGAAGGATGTGATCTCGGACGCAGACACATGGAAATGCACCGGCACGCCGGCGTCTGCGAGGGTCGCCTCCTGAACCTTGCGCAACGTCGCGTTGATGTCGACGAGGCGCACCACTAGCGCCTCGCGAAATCCGGGCACGACGCGCGCCGCGCGCAGCGCGTCCCGCATTAGCGTGCCGCGCCCCGGCCCCAGCTCGACGAGGGTGAGCCGTCGCGGCGATCCCATCTGCTGCCAGACGACGGCGCACCAGAGCCCGATCAGCTCGCCGAACGCCTGGCTGATCTCGGGCGCGGTGATGAAATCGCCGGCCGCGCCGATGGCCGGTTGCCGCCGGTAGTAGCCATGCTCGGGATCGAGAAGGCACATGTGCATATAGTCCGCGACGCTGATCGGCCCGTCTTGCCGGATGCGCTCCTTGAGCTTCAGGGCCAGCGGCGTATCGGTCATCGTGTGGCGGGATTGGCCTCTTGGCGCGCGCGCCAGATGAAGTAGAGCCCGAGCGCCAGCATCGGCAGGCAGTAGACCTGTCCCGCGGTGAAGGGCCCGATGTTGAGGAAGTGCACCGCATGCGGCTCGCGGTAGATTTCCGAGAACCCGCGCGCGAATGCGTAGCCGACGAGGAACGCGCCCGTCACGAGGCCCGGCGACTTGAGCGCGCCGAAGACGTGCGTCATGAGGCGCAGGATGACGAACAGCACCAGCCCCTCGAGCGCCGCTTCATAGAGCTGGCTCGGATGCCGCGTCGCGGGCTCGACATCCGGATACATCAGCGCGGCATGCGGGAACACCATCGCCCACGGCACGTCGGTGACGCGGCCGAACAGCTCGCCGTTGATGAAATTCGCGAGCCGTCCGAAGAAGAGCCCGATCGGCACCGCCGCCGTGCACAGGTCCGTCGTCGACAGCATGGAGACGCCGTTGCGCCGCGCGAAGAGCCAGATCGCGAACGCGCTGCCCACGAATGCGCCATGGAAGCTCATGCCGCCTTTCCAGACCGCGAGGATATCGCTGGGAGCCGCAAGGTAGGCGCTGGGCTCGTAGAGGAAGACGTAGCCGAGCCGCCCCCCGAGCACGACGCCGAGCGTCACGTAGAGCAGCAGGTCGTCCACCTTTGCCAGCCCGAACGGCGCCGTCTGGTTGCGCCAGAGCTCCGGCGTGCCGAGCAGCCGGCGGATATAGACCCAGCCGATGATCAGTCCGGCGAGGTACGAGAGCCCATACCATTTGATCGAAAGCGGCCCGACGGAGAGGGCGACCGGATCGAAGTCCGGGAACGGAATGGCGAGCAGGTTCATGGTATGCCTGGATATGAGGTCAGCGAGGCAATAGGCAGCGGACACGGCCCAATTCGCGGCGGACGCTGCCGGGTCTCAAGGGACGAGTCAAGCCATACCCCGCTTGAACGTCGAGCGCCGAGCCACCATAGTCCCGTCACGTGACAAGGCGGCTGGCCCCCAATGCCGTGTGAAGACGGCGAGCGGCCGAGTTTGCCCAAAATGTCGTAGATGCCTCGCACGGGGCAGCAAGAGGAACGCCGATGACACAGACGTCGAACCGCCTGCTGGACGAGGTCGCCAAGTTGATGACCGACGCGGCCGGCGCCGCGCAGGGACTTCGCCAGGAAGCCGAAGGACTGATGCGCGCCCAGGCCGAGAAGATGCTCGCCGGCATGGACGTGGTGAAGCGCGAGGAGTTTGAGGTGGTGAAGGCGATGGCCGAGAAGGCGCGTGCCGAGAACGAGCGCTTGGCTGGCCTGGTCGTCGCGCTCGAGGCGCGCCTCGCCGCACTCGAGACGCAGGGCCGCTGACGCAACGCGTGTGCGCGTTCTGAATTCGGCGCGTCTGTCGAGTGCAGGCGCGCCATTTCCACATCCGCGTAACGCTCATCCCCCGTTTGCCCGCAAAGAGATGCAGAACTGCTGCGTTTGCGTCGCATTTGCGCGCGCGCGGCCACTTTGCTCGTGGACAAGAGCGTCGCCGTGTTGCGACTCGCGCGCCCCTCTGTTTTCGTCGCGGCGCTTAAAGCAAAAGCTTAGGGACAAGTCGCGTTTCGCCCCAATCCCGTCATGGACCGGACATGCAGTCGGCAGCTAAAGAGTGGGTGCCGGTGAAACGAGGTCGCCGGGTTTCAAGGAGCCAGAATGGCATCGTCGGAAAAGGGACACGGGCGCATTATCCACCCGATCGATCTGGTGGAGCAGCTTGCTGCCACCTACGACTGGGCAACCGATCGTATGGGCGACGACGAGCTGACGCTGGTCGTTGGCGGCAACTGGACCGACTATCACGTTTCGCTCAACTGGCGCGATGACCTGGAGGCGCTGCACCTTGCCTGCGCGTTCGATTTCCGGGTGCCGGAGACACGTCTCAACGAGATGTACCGCCTGATCGCGCAGATCAACGAGCAGCTCTGGCTGGGCCATTTCGACCTTTGGACCCAGGAGGGCCTGGTCATGTTCCGCCACGCCCTGCTGCTGAATGGCGCCGTGGTGACGCCTGGCCAGTGCGAGGCCATCCTGAAAGCCGCTTTGGAAGCCTGCGAACGCTACTATCAGGCCTTCCAGTTCGTCGTTTGGGCGGGTAAGGAGAGCCGGGAAGCTCTCGTGTCGACCATGTTCCAGACCGAGGGCCAAGCCTGAGACGAGCCCTAGCTCCGAGCCAGTCTGTGCGAGGACCCAGCGGCCTCGCAGATGGTCGGGTATCGAGATGGCATTTCAATTCGATGGGCCGCTTCTTCTCGTAGGAGCAGGCAAGATGGGCGGCGCGCTGCTCGAAGGCCTCATTGCGCGAGGTCTCGACCCGCGCCGGGTCCGCGTCCAGGATCCCGCCCCGCCGGCCGATGTTGCGGCCCTTCTCGCCGGACACGGGCTCGCCGCCGAGCCGCGCATCGACGCTCTTTCGGAGCCGCCGGGCGTCATCATCGCCGCCGTCAAGCCGCAGGTGATGGACGCGGTCTTTCCGCCCGCGGCCAAGTTAGCCGGCCCGGGCACGCTCGTCGTCTCCATCGCCGCAGGCCGCACGCTGGCGAGTTTCGAAGCCCACCTGGGGAAAGGCGCCGCCGTCGTGCGCGCCATGCCCAACACGCCGGCCGCCATCGGCCGCGGTATCACGGTTTGCGTGGCCAACGCCCGTGTGACGCCCGCGCAGCGCCAGCTCTGCGAAGCGCTGATGGCCGCGGTCGGCGAGGTCGCGTGGGTCGAGAACGAAGCCATGATGGATGCCGTGACGGCCGTTTCAGGCTCGGGACCAGCCTATGTGTTCCTGCTCGCCGAGGCGCTGGAAAAGGCCGCTGGTGCCGCGGGTCTCGACGCGGATCTGGCGAAGCGCTTGGCGCGTGCGACGGTTTCGGGCTCGGGCGAGCTGCTCGCCCAGTCGGGGATCGATGCCGCGGTCCTGCGCCAGAACGTGACGTCGCCGGGCGGCACCACGGCGGCGGCGCTGTCCGTGCTGATGGCCGACGGCGGCCTCGAGGATCTGTTGCGGAAAGCCGTCCTGGCGGGCGAGGGGCGCAGCCGCGAGCTGGCGAAATGATCATGGCGTGTCAGAACGCCCACGCCCGCGGCCACGTGACCTCATGCTTTGGATCCGAATGAGCCCGAAGGCTCCGGCGATCGGATCCTTTGACGGAAGAACCGCCTCGACCGGACAAGCAAGGAGGAGAGCTTGTCGGGTCGCGTATCGGAGGTCTTCGCGTCGGCCGGACCGGCAAATGGCGGTTCGCTTGCCCGGCTGATCGGGTATCGACGCCGTTGCAAGTACGGCATCACCCTTTCACCTACGGTTATGCTATACTGTAACATGTCGTGCAACGCGGCATTTTTCCCAGTCACGCACTTGTGTAGCCGTGTGCGCGACAACGAAAAACGGGCCATCCCTGCAGATAACCCGTTGTGATCACTTGGATTTTTCTTGAGATCAGTGCGTGATCCGCGGCGTCACGTCTTTGACCACGCCAGACGACGCATCGCAGATCGCATCGTAGTCGAGGCCGTTCGTCCTCAGCAGGAAACGGAAGACCGGGCGGCCGTCGGGAGCCACTTCCGAGGTGTGGCTCATGACGGCGCCCATGGCGCCGACAGTCTTGGTGCAGGCGTCGGCGGACGGTGTTTGCTGCGAGATCGTCTCTGCAGCCTGCGCCGAATGAGAGAAGCCGAGCGCGAGCGCTGCGATCGAGGCCAATGCCGCGGTGTACGAGGTCATGTCGGACCCCTCCTCTGCAAATGGATGCCCCCGAAGGGACGCATGAAATAACGTTACGCCATTTGAGGGATATAACGTAACTCACCATCGCGTGAGCGGGCATGCGCAGAAATACCTAGGCCGATCAGCGGATTGCTGGCTTCGTTCACGCCCATGCCAGCCTGGCGGGCCGAGCCGTGGAGCCCCGCATCGCGACGCTCTAGCTGGCCACCAGCGCGACGATGCCGAGCGCCGCGATCGTCGCCGCGCTGACGCCGCCCACCAGCCTGCCGAGGCGCGAGCCGCCGACGGCGCCGGCCATGGCGGCCTTGGAGAGCGTGTTGACGCCGGCCGCAACCAGGATCGCGTTTGCCGCCGCGGAGAGCGTGACCTCGTTGCCGGCGAAGCGGGTCATGGAAAGCGTGAGCGCATCCACGTCCGCAACGCCCGAGACGGCCGCGAGCAGATAGAGTCCAGCCGTTCCGGCACGCTCCGCCATGCCCTTGGCGAAGAGCAGAATGACGGCGATAAGGCCCGCGAGCTTCAGCACCGTGCCGAGATCGAACGGATTTCTGATCTTGAGATCCGATTGCTGCGTGGCGGTCGTAGACCCGCGCCAGAGCAGCACCCCGGCAGAGCCGAGAAGGACCGCGCTGGCGGCGAGCGCAGGCCACAGCAGCGGGCCGACGAGGCTGGGTTTGAGCAATCCCGCCAGCACGACGATGCGTCCCAGCATGGTCGCGCCCGCGAGCAGAATGCCACCGGCGAGCAGCCGCGTGCTTTCCGGATGCTCGCGCGCAAGACGGGCAAAGGAGATCGTGACCGCGGTCGACGAGGCCAAGCCTCCCGCAATCGACGCGACCGCGATGCCGTTCCGGTCGCCGAACACGCGCACGGCGATGTAGCCGGCAAAGGAGATCGCCGCGATCAAGATGGCAAACAGCCAGATTTCAGCTGGATTGAGGACGTTCCAGGGATCGATGGGCCGATTGGGAAGAACCGGGAGCAGTAGGAACGTCATGGCGAGCAGCATCAGGGCGCTGCGCAACTCCGGCCAGGTCAGGTTTCGCACCCAGTCGTGCAGCCGGTCGCGCAAGGCCAGCAGGATGGCCATGGCCACAGCGGCAGCCACGGCGACGCTCTCGTTGCCGAGCACCGCATAGGCACCGAGTGCGAACGTGAGAATTCCCGCCACGACGCCGGTGACGCTGAAGTTCTTCTCCTCGGTGGCTTCGAGGTGGCTGAACCAGGCTAGTGAGCCGGTGAAGGCAAGCAGTCCGGCCGCGAGCACGACCGGCGAGCTGGCAAGCGACAGGAGCCCGCAAATACCGCCGAGCAGGCCCGTCAGCGCGAAGGTGCGCAACCCGGCCGCACGCTGGTGATCGCTCTCCTCGCGTGTCTGCCAGCCGCGCTCGAGACCGACCAGCAGCCCGATGGCGAGGGCGACGGCGAGACGAAGAAAGATTTCTTCCTGATCCATCGCCTGCAAATCCGGCTAGAGCGGCACCGAGATGATGGCGCGCAGCCCGCCCATCGAGCTTTCGCCGAGCGTGATGTCGCCGCCATGGCTCTTGGCGATGTCGCGCGCGATGGCGAGCCCGAGGCCGCTGTTGCCGTCGTCCTGATTGCGCGAGCGGTCGATGCGATAGAAGGGCTTGAACACGTTGGCGCGCTCGGAGGCGGGAATGCCCGGCCCGTTGTCGTCCACCTCGACGCGCAGCCACTGCCCCTCCGTCGCCGCGCGGATCACGATCTGGTCGCCATACCGCACGGCGTTTGAAACCAGGTTGGTGATCGCGCGCTTGAAGGCCTGCCGTTTCAACGGAAGCACGATGTCGCCGCGCCGCCGCCGAAGCTTGAGCTCGATCGAGGTGCCGTAAACTTCGCTTTCCTCGTGCACCTCTTCGAGCAGCTCCGTGAGGTTGGTCATCTTCGCCTCCTCGCCGCCGTCGCCGCGCGCGAATGCCAGATAGTCCTCCAGCATATGCTGCATCTCGTCGACGTCGGCCTTCAGCGATTGCACGTCCGGGCCTTCGCCCATGAAAGCGAGCTCGAGCTTGAATCGCGTCAGCACGGTGCGAAGGTCGTGGCTGACGCCGGCGAGCATCGTCGTCCGCTGCTCCACGTGCTGGCGGATGCGATTGCGCATCTCGATGAAGGCGACGGACGCTTGCCGCACCTCGCGCGCGCCTCGCACTTCGAAATCGTCCGGAACGGGGCGCCCCTTACCGAAGGCGTCCACGGCTTCGGCGAGCCTCAGGATCGGGCGGATCTGGTTGCGCAGGAACATGATGGCGACCGTGAGTAGGATCACGCTCGATCCCACCATCCAGAGCAGGAAAATGTGCGAGTTCGAGGCGTAGGTCTGCGTCCTCACGGCCAAGAATCGCAGGATCGAGTCGGCATGCTGGACACGGATTTCCACGTGCCGCGATTGCCCGACGGTATCGATCCAGAACGGACGCTTCACCTGGCGCGAGATCTCGCGCGAAAGCGCCCGGTCCAGAAGGTCGAAGAACGGTTTCTGCCGGGCCTCGGGCAGATCGCCCGGCGGCAGGATCTGCATCGACAGGTTCAGCCGTTCGCGGGCGACGCGAATGATCTCGTCGTACTTTTCCGGCTTCGCGCCGTCGTAGAAGTCGATCAGCGCCGCGATGTCGCGCGCCGTGGTTTCCGAGAGGCGCCGCGTCACGTTCTGCCAGTGCCGTTCCATGAACACGAAGGCGATCACGCCTTCGAGCACGACGATGGGAGCGATGATGATGATGAGCGCGCGCGCGTAGAGGCCCTTCGGCATCGACTCGGCAAGCAGCCCCATGAAGCTCTTGTGCCAGGTCTTGAGCTGGGCGACGGCTGGACCCGATATCTCCACCAGCGACCGGAAGGCCTTTCCGGCGCGGTCCGAGGCAGTCGTGAATGGGCCGAGAAGATCCACGCTAGTCCGCGTACAGGATGTAACCCTTGCCGCGCACGGTCTGCAGATAGACCGGGTTGGAGGGATCGTTTTCTATTTTGCGGCGCAGACGATTGATCTGTACGTCGATCGCACGGTCGTTGCCGGTCGTATCTTCGGTGGCGAGCTCATGTCTCTGGATCGGCACGCCGGGCTTCTGGGCGAACTGGCGCAGGAGATCGCGCTCGCGCTCGGTGAGCTTGATGGTCTCGTTGTTGCGGCGGAGTTCCCCGCGCGCGATGTGGAAGACGAGCGTGCCCATGCGCACTTCGTCGGCCGGAGCCGGGGTCGAAGGTTGCGTGATCTGGCCGCGCCTCAGGATGTTGCGCAGCCTGAGGAGGAGTTCGCGCGGCTCGAACGGCTTCGGCACATAGTCGTCGACGCCCACTTCGAGGCCTTCGATCCGCTGCTCCGGCTCCGCCCTCGCTGTCAGCATGCAGATCGGGATGTCGCGTTCGCGCTTGATCAAGCGCGCAAGCTCGAGCCCGCTGATGCCCGGCATCATCACGTCGAGCAGCACGATGTCGAAGTCGAGCCCTCGGAGCGAAGCTTGCGCCATCTCGGCGTCGGCCGCCGTCGTCACCCGGAAGCCCTGAGAATAGAGGTAGCGCGCCAGCAGATCCCGGATCTTGTGGTCGTCGTCGACGATCAGCACATGCGGAGCATCGTCGGGCAGGGGCTCGGCCCGTTGGCCGGATAACGAGGTCATGAACGGTCCTCCTCCTCGTTGATCGTGTTCGCGGGGAGCAGCATGCGAACCAGCGCTTCCACTTGCGGACGGTCGTCTTCGGAGATCATGGCAAGCAGAAATCGCTTCGTTGCCGCCTCGGCTTCGGGACCTGCCGCCTTGAGGGCCGCTTCCACGCGGCGCACCTGCAGATCCGTGAGACGCTCGGCGAGCCGCGTGCCCTTGACCGTAGCGTACAGCAATCGCTCGCGCCGGTCTTCCGCCCCGGCGCGCTGCGTGACGAAGCCCTCGCCGATGAGCTGCTTCAGCACGCGTGCCAGCGACTGCTTGGTGATTTTCAGGATCTCGAGAAGGTTGGCAACTCTGAGGCCGGGGTTGCGATGCACGAAATGCAGGACGCGATGGTGCGCCCGCCCGAACCCGTATTGGGCCAGCACCGCATCCGGGTCGCCCGTGAAGTCGCGATAGGCGAAGAAGAGGAGCTCGACATGTGTAATGAGATCGGTCGGCTCCGTGGCTTGCGTGCCGTCCTCCCCGCCCCCCTCGCGTTGAGGGCGGGCGTTGCGCCGGGCCGGGGAGGGATCGCGAGTTATGTCAGCCATGTTGACATATTTGAAGGCCATTGATACTCCTGGCAAGTCATTTTCATACACCCGTAGACACCGGGTGAGGACGCTGGCACGGAGTGCAAGGCTCCGTTTTTCACCCCGGCATCGGGTGTGAAGGAGCCGTGCGGGCCAGGGGGCTCCCTCTCGCGGAGCCTGAGATACGGAGCCGAATAGGACGTCATCATGGCTGAGATCGTTCCCTACCACGATCGCGACGGTTTTATCTGGCTGGACGGCAAGCTCGTCCCCTGGCGCGAGGCGAACATTCATATCCTGACGCATGCGCTCCACTACGGCAGCGCGGTGTTCGAGGGCGAGCGCGCCTATGGCGGCGAGATCTTCAAGCTGACCGAGCATTCCGAGCGCCTGATCGAGAGCGCGCGCATTCTCGAGTTCGAGATCACCCAGAGCGTGGCCGAGATCAATCAGGCCTGCCGCGACACGGTTGCCGCCAACAAACTGACGGATTGCTACGTCCGCCCCATCGCCTGGCGCGGCAGCGAGCAGATGGGTGTCTCCGCCCAGAAGACCAAGATTCACCTGGCCATCGCCGCCTGGGACTGGGGCTCCTATTTCCCGATGGAGCAGCGCCTCAAGGGCATTCGCATCGACTTCGCCAAATATCGCCGCCCGGATCCGGCCACGGCGCCGACCAAGGCCAAGGCTGCCGGCCTCTACATGATCTGCACCGTCGAGAAGCACCGCGCCGAGCGCGCCGGCTACGCCGACGCCCTGATGGTCGACTACCGCGGACGCGTCGCCGAGTGCACGGGAGCCAACGTCTTCTTCATCAAGGATGGCGTGATCCATACGCCCGAGGCGGACTGCTTCCTGGATGGCATCACGCGCCGCACCGTCATTGCCCTTGCGAAGAAGCGCGGCTTCGAGGTGCGCGAGCGCGCGGTTCTGCCGGACGAGCTCGGCTCCTTCTCGGAGTGCTTCATCACCGGCACCGCCGCCGAGGTGACGCCCGTGTCCGAGATCGGCGACTTCAGGTTCAAGCCCGGCCAGATCTCGGAAACGCTGCTCAACGACTACATGGCGCTCGTGCAGCCCGACAAAAAGCTCGCCGCGGAATAGCGGCCCACGCGATCGAGACCCGGGACATGGGAATGGGGCGCTTCACCGAGGCGCCCCTTTTCTTTTTTGGCCGCGAACGGATGTTCGAGGAGCTCGCCCTTATGCGCGTGAAGCATCCATGCAACACCCGAGGAGTTCTGCCAAAAGTCGACTTGCAAAATCAATATACGTAGGGTCAAGTCCGGACGTGGGGAGTAGCCAGCCGATCCGCCCGGCGCAGCGGTGAGGCAAGCCAGCCCGAAACCATCCGCTGGCTGAGGTATTATGGATATTCGTGTTGTTTCGCACGCGCTTGCGGCGTCGGTCGTCGCGCTGACCGCCGCATCGGCCACAACCCACGCGCAAGAAGCTGCCCCCGCCGACGCACCGGCCAAAACGGACGGCACGGCGACCTCGTTGCCGCCCCTCGACGTGACGGCCACCGCTGCGAAAAAGCAGAAGGCTGCGCAGAAGGCCAAGGCCAAGCCGTCGACCTCGGAGCCGAAGGCGGCCCAATCGGAATCCGCGCCGCCAAAACCGGCAGACGGCGCCAGCACGCCGCCCGGCGCGGTCAATGGCTATGTCGTGAACGAAGGTACGGTCGGCACCAAGACCAACACTCCGCTTCAGGAAGTGCCGCAGTCGATCTCGACCGTCACCCGCCAGCAGCTCGAGGACCGCAAGCCTCTGAGCCTCGGCGACTCGCTCGCCTACGTGCCGGGCGTGCGCATCAACCAGTCCGGCTTCGATCCGCGCTTCGACAGCTTCTACATTCGCGGCTTCGATGCCACCAACACGGGTCTCTATCGCGACGGACTGCGTCAGCTCAACAGCGGCTTCGGCCAGTTTAAGACGGAAATCTACGGGCTCGACAGCGTGACGGCGCTGCGTGGACCGTCCGGGGCGCTCTACGGCTCCAGCAACGCCGGCGGCATCATCGACATGTACACCAAACGGCCGACGGAGACGCCGTTCAACGAAGTCGAATACGTGATGGGCAATCACGATCGCTTCCAGGGCAACTTCGACTTCTCTGGCCCGGCCGGCTTCAACGACAGCGTTCTCTACCGCTTTACGGGCGTCGTGCGCGACAGCGACACGCAGTATCCGGGCATCCCCGACGATCGCGTCTATCTGGCGCCCGCATTCACGTTCAAGATCGACCCGGACACCAGGCTCACCGTCTTCGGTGAATACATGGACCTCAAGATCGGCTCCAACACCGCATGGTTCATGGACCGCAGCGATCCCGACCATCCGCGCCGCACGAACATCTGGTCCGGCGACCCGGGGTTCGAATTCTACGACCAAACCCAGGAGCGCGTCGGCTACGAGTTCGAGCGCCGGGTCGCGACGGGCGTCACCGTACGGCAGAAAGCGCGCTATGAGCACCTGAGCGAAGAGTCGGCGTATATCGATCTCTATGAAGAGATCGCGCCGGACGTCTTTTCGCGCACGGCGGGCTCTGTCGCGAGCAGCTTTCACGCACTCAACATGGACAATCAGGTCGAGGCAAAGTTCACCACGGGCGCGTTGGGGCACACTGTTCTGGCAGGCGTCGACATCGGCTTCATCACCTACAAGGAAGGCTACGGCTCTTCGGATGACCTGAGCACGCCGCCGCTGACCAATTTCAATTACGGTCAGGTGCACATTCCGGTGCCGCCGATCAGCTTTGTCACGCAACAGGACCAGCTTCAGGTCGGGGCCTATCTCCAGGATCAGGTCAAGCTCGACAGATGGGTGCTCACCCTGAGCGGCCGTCATGATTGGGTGGATACGGAAACCGAGGAGACCGGCGGCACGTCCGAAACCGGCAACGACGAGGCGTGGTCCGGCCGCGCCGGCCTCACCTATCTCTTCGATAGCGGCCTCGCCCCCTACATCGCCTGGGGCACCTCGTTCATTCCCAACACGGGCAGGGATGTGGACACCGGCAAGGTTTTCGACCCCACGACCGCGGAATCGACCGAGGTCGGCTTCAAGTATCTCGTGCCGGGCTACAACGCCACGCTCAACGCCGCGCTGTTCGATATCGAGCAGGACGGCGGTGTCGTTTCCGCGCCGAGCGGGCTCGGCAATATTCAGCGTGGCAAGTTGCGCTCGCGCGGCTTCGAGATCGAGGGCATCACGACCCTCACCAACGGGCTGAGCCTGCAGGCGTCTTACACTTATGTTGACATGGAGATCGTCGACGGCTTCGACGAGGACGGCAACCCGGCGGCAGGCAACACGCTCACCAGCACGCCGCGGCATATGTTCTCCATCTGGGGCGACTACACGATCGGCGAAGGCGCGTTGCGCGGATTGGGCTTCGGCTCGGGCGTGCGCTACACGGGCACCAGCTTCGGCAACGACCGCAACACGTTCAAGAATGACGCGCGCGGCATCGTCGATGCTGCCGTTCACTACGATCTGGCGGGCCTGGACGCTCAGTTCGCGGGCGCGCGCCTACAGGTCAATGTCAGCAACGTGTTCGACAACTTGGTCGACACCTGCTCGAACGACTACTGCTACGAGGATCAGGGACGCACCATCCTCGGAAGCCTTCGCTACCGCTGGTGAGGTCGCGGCACGAGCGATCGATATCCGCTACGGCAAGACGCTCGTTAAGCCCGGCAAGAAGCTCGCCGCTGAGTAGGTCAACTGGCACGATCTGAAATTCAAACGGGGCGCTTCGCTAAAGCGCCCCGTTCCGATTCCACGCTAGGGGCCAGGAGCGGCCGCGGCGCTCACCATCGCCATCGCACCCAATCTTATCCCACTTCCTTTTCCAAGCGCGCAGTAGCAGTATCGGTCTGCCAATGTTCAGCAGTCATATAATTGAGGTCACACATGCCAGAGGTATTGAGCAACGGAGTTGAGGTTCCGACATTAAAGGAGTTTCAGGCGCTTGAGGCGCGTGTGCGAGCGCTTGAAAATCAACTAAAGACAGAGACAGCAAGCGGGGAATTTGACACCGAGGCCGGTGTATGGCGCACGCAAAACTGCGGTTGGCGCCCGTCCCGCATCCATACGAGTATGCCAATGGAGATTCAGATTCTGGCCACGGGATTTCGAGCGCGCTCGACAGAATTTTCGACCGGCCGACTTTTATGGGTTGCGATAAAAGAAACGGCGTCGATCAATCTTCCAACACCTTGATCTTTAGTCTGGTCGAGGTCCGCCGGGCCAAAATCGGATCTCGCCGCCTCCCACCTTATCCCCGCCTCTCGCATCTCCTCTATCCTTTCCGCATCCCGCCTGGCACGAGAGCCGCATTCGCGAGGCGTCGCTGGTGTCGGCAGGCGGGAGCAGGTCGGCCGTCGGCGACGCAGCCTTCGTGCAGACAGCGCGTCAGTAGGCCATGCGCAAGCATGGATGGAACCTCGCGTTCGAGGTGAGCTCGGCCGCCATGCGCCGCAAGGCCCCGGCACCGGAAACGGGTAAGTGCAGAGTTGCCAAAAATCCTGCGCGGGGCGGTGCCGGAACCGCTCTCTAAATTAAAATGCGGAGCCTGCATCGCCCCGCCTCTCGAAGTCCTGAAGCCCGGAGCAGCGCTGTTGCGCCGGGGCCGTCCGTCGTGGGCCATGCGTGCCGGAACACCCAACGCTCACCGCTTGCCAGTCTCTGAAAACGGGCAGAAGATCGCTGCCGTGGATCAAGCCACGAGGCCGAGGCCATGACCACTTTGCGCAAAGCCATGATCGGCGTCGCGGGTCTGACGCTGCTCCTCACTGCCGCCGCGCTGTCCGCCGGCGCCACCTTTGCCCAGGAGGGCCCGGGCGGGGTCATCAACCCCGGCCGCGACTGCCAGACCATCAGGACGTGCAACTTCGGCCGGGGCGGCAGCTATCGCGGATGCTTGTCATCCTACAGTTGCCGCGTCTGCCGCTTCCAGGCGTCGAGCTGCACCATCAGCGGCGTTCGCAAGCGCTGCCACAAGTCCGTTTGCACCTGGGGCTGAGCCCGGTTAGTCCTCTCGCGGCGAAGAGAGCGAGAGGACGGTCGACGTGTACGATGTCGCGATCATAGGCGGTGGCCACAACGGCCTAACCGCCGCGGCTTATCTTGGCGCGGCCGGCCTGAAGGTCGTGGTGCTCGAGAAGAATGCCCATGTCGGCGGCGCGGCCTTCACCGAGGAGTTCCATCCCGGCTTCAGGAACTCGGTCGCCGCCTACACCGTGAGCCTGCTCAATCCGAAGGTCATCCGCGATCTCGATCTCGCCCGTCATGGCTTGAGGATCGTCGAACGCCCCGTCGCCAACTTCTGGCCCGTCGATGAGCGCCGTGCGCTCCTCATGCCCTATGGCTTGGCGGCCCGCCAGAAGGCCATCGCCGCCTTCTCGGAGCGCGATGCCGCCCGCCTTCCCGAATACGACGCCGCACTCGGTCGCGCGGCGTCCGTTCTCAAACGGCTCGTGCTCGAAACGCCGCCCAACGCCGGGGGCGGGCTGCGCGAGTTGTGGAAGGGCGCCCGTCTGTCGCGATCGATCCTGGGCCTGCCGCTCGAGACGCAGCGCGACCTCGCCGGCCTCTTCACCGAAAGCGCGTCCGATTTTCTCGCCCGCTGGTTCGAGAACGAGACCGTGAAGGCTGCGTTCGCGTTCGACGGCATCGTCGGCACCTATGCCGCGCCCTCGACGCCGGGCACGGCTTACGTGCTCCTTCACCACTGCTTCGGCGAGGTGAACGGCAAAGCCGGCATCTGGGGGCACGCGGTTGGCGGCATGGGCGCCATCAGTGCCGCCATCGCCAAGGCCGCGGGCGAGAAGGGCGCCGATATCCGCACCGACGCGGCGGTGCGCGAGATCATGGTCGAAAAAGGCCGCGCGGCGGGTGTCGTGCTTGCGAGCGGCGAAAAGGTCGAGGCCCGCGCCGTCGCCGCCGCTGTTGCGCCGAAGCTGCTCTTCTCCCGCATGCTCCCCGAAGGCGTCGTTGCACCGGCGCTGCAGACGCGCCTAGCCAACCTGAAATCCGGCTCCGGCACCTTCCGCATGAACGTCGCCTTGTCGGAGCTTCCGGATTTCACCTGCCGGCCCAATTCCGAGCATGGCACGCAGCATCTCGCGTCCGGCGTCGTCATCGGCCCCACGCTCGACTACCTCGAGCGCGCCTGGCTGGATGCACGCGGCGGCGGATGGTCGAAGGAGCCGGTCGTCGAGATCCTGATCCCTTCGACGCTCGACGATACGCTGGCCCCGCCGGGCCGCCACGTGGCGAGCCTGTTCGTACAACACGTCGCCCCTCATCTCCCCGCGCCGCGCTCCTGGTCCGACCCGCGAGAGAAGGAGGCCTTCGCCGATCTCGTCGTCGACACCGTGACCCGTCACGCGCCGAACTTCAAAGCCTCGGTCCTCGCCCGGCAGATCCTTTCCCCGCTCGACCTCGAAAAGCGCTTCGGCATGATCGACGGCGATATTTTCCACGGCGCCCTGTCGCTCGATCAGCTCTTCTCCTTGCGCCCCGTGCTCGGCCACGCGGACTACCGCATGCCGCTCTCCGGTCTCTACCTCTGCGCGGCGGGCGCACATCCCGGCGGTGGCGTGACCGGTGTGCCGGGCCACAATGCGGCCCGCGAAATCATCCGCGATCTGATGGCGTGGTGGACCTGAGAGGCCCACGCCGCGATTGGCATGACGATAACGTCGTCAACATTACAATGAAGTACATCAAACATATGATATTGCAGGAAAAAAATAACGGAGCCGATGTTATAAATCGGTACTCGAATTAACCTTTTATAAAGCGAATGGAACGAGCCTCGAACTCAAGCGAATCGGGATGGTTCAAAGGGGTGCTTCGAGATGGGCAAGCTTTCGGTTTTCATGGCCATGAAGAGAGATCTGGCCTTCGAGTTCGAGCGGGAGCTGCGAGCTGTCCGCAATCTGATCCTCGGCGCGACGCGCCTTTCGGGATCCGAGTACACCATCGAGCTCTACGGAAACGAAGGCTTCGTGGCCGGTAGCCGCGCGCGCGCCGCCTTCATCGAGGCCTTCCATGCCGCGACCCACGAGGCGCTGGTGAAATACGCCCACGATCTGGCCCACGAGTGCCTCGAGCATGGCATGGACCAGGAGGTCGTGGGAGGGGCCCTTGGTGGCAACCCGGCGCTCCATCCGTTGCGCTCATTGCGCGAGCAGTTCGCCCACCTGCAGCAGCAGCCGATGCCGCCGCAGATGCAGCCCCAGGTTCAGCCC
>NZ_CADEFI010000019.1:30104-39556 GCF_902826555.1 uncultured Hyphomicrobium sp. | reverse complement strand
CAGCCCCAGGTTCAGCCCATGCAGCAGCAGCCGATGCCCATGCCGATGCCGATGCCCATGCCCATGCCGCCGATGCAGGGGCAGCCGGCCCCGCAGCAGGCGACGGCTCCCGACGGCAGCGCCGTCCGTCTTGCGGTCTGCGCCTAAGGACAGCGGCGACCGTTTTGTGACATGAGGGGCGTCGTTCGATCCAAAAGGGTCGGGCGGCGCCCCGGTGCTATTTGACGCGCGATCCGCCGCCGGGCCCCAGGGTTGCTATGATTCGATGCTGCTATGATGCGTCGGACAGGATGGAGCAGCCCGCAAACCCCAGGAGGGTCCATGCGATTGCTGATTGCAGGTTGGCACGGCCAGGTGGCACGCGCGCTGATCGAGGCGGCGCCATCCCGGATCGAGATCAAAGCCCTCGCCGCCGGCCGCGCCGCCCTGGATGTGCGCGACCCCCGCTCCATCGAGCGCGCCTTTGGCGATCTCGCCCCGACCGTCGTTGTCAACACGGCAGCCTACACGGCGGTCGATCAGGCAGAGACGGATCAGGAGGCCGCCTTCGCCCTCAATAGGGACGGCGCGCGGCTGTTCGCTCATGCCGCAGCCAGGCGCAACATCCCGATCATCCACCTCTCCACGCACTATGTCTTCGATGGCACCAAGGCCACGCCGTACGACGAGCATGATGTGCCCGCGCCGCAAACGGTGTACGGCCGCTCAAAGCTCGAAGGCGAGCGTGCCGTCGTCGAGGCCAATCCCGACCATGTGATTATCCGCACGGGCTGGGTGTTCGGCCCGGCCGGGCAGAATTTTGCAACGAGAATTCTGGATGCCGCGACCGGAGAAGCGCCCTTGCGTCTTGTCTCCGACCAGCATGGCAACCCGACTTATGCCCCGCATCTCGCGAGCGCGATCCTCGACATTGCCCGCAAGATCACCGCCAACGAGTTGGACCGGCCGGCATGGGGCACCTATCACGCGGCTGGCACCGGCGCGACCTCCTGGCTCGGATTGGCGAGCGAGATCCTCGAATGCGCAGCAAAGCATGGCAAGGCCGGCACGCCGCTGGAGCCTATCGCGTCGGCGGACTATCCGGCGAAGGCCGCTCGCCCCATGAACTCGGAGCTCGATTGCGCCAAGTTCGAGCGCACGTTCGCTCTCCACCTGCCGCCCTGGCAGCAGGGCGTGGCGGCATGCGTCGAGCGCCTTGCCTCCGCGTGAGCAAGGCGCCGAGGCTATTGCACCGCATTGGCCCGGCGGACCTTGACGTGGGCGCGCACGAACAAGAACAGGAACGCGACCAGCAGCGCGAAGAACGGCACGTTGATCCAGCCCTCGAGCCTGTCTGCGCGTGACGCGTCGATCAGCGCGAAGTGCTGCACGAGCTTCAGAATGGCAATCGCGCCGACGGCCAGTAGGAACAGGTTGCCGGCAAGCATGAGATGCTTCTCGGCGTTGTAGTACTTGGTGAGCATCGTGTTTTCGGGCGGCTTGGACCCCGTGGCCAGCGACGCAACCGCCAGGGGCAGCACGACGAGGGCCACGAAACCGTAGATGAAAAGGTTGAGGACGGTGAGCATAGGGATTCTCCGTGCTGGAGGCGCCACGTCGGAAAGCCAAGATCCGACCCAGTACCCGAACAAGGAACGGATTGTCAGTTCCGGCCGAAACAGGCGCCGCTGCGCGCTGATGGCTGCGCGCCGCCCAAATCTCTGCTAACACCCAGCCCATGCTGGAGATCACACCCACCCTTTCGATCGACGAGCGCGAGCTCGAGGAACGCTTCATTCGCGCTTCCGGTCCAGGCGGACAGAACGTCAACAAGGTCTCGACCGCCGTCGAGCTGCGCTTCGACGTGCGCCGCTCGGAGAGCCTGCCCCACGCCGTGCGGGACCGCCTGGAGCGGCTCGCGGGGCGCCGCGTCACCGATGATGGCGTGCTCGTCATCCGCGCCGAGCGCCACCGCACCCAGGAGCGCAACCGCGACGATGCGCGCACGCGCCTCGCCGATCTCGTGCGCGAGGCCCTCCACGTGCCGAAAAAGCGCGTGGCGACCAAGCCGAGCCGTGCCGCCAGGGCGCGTCGCGTCGATTCCAAGGTGAAGCGCGGCGGCGTCAAGAAGCTGCGCCAGTCGCGCCCGTCTTTCGACTAGCGTCAATTGCATCGAGAACGTTCCATGCCGCGCTTCGCCGCGAACCTGAGCTTCCTCTTTATCGACCTGCCGTTCCTCGACCGCTTCGAGGCGGCGGCGCGCGCGGGCTTCAAAGGCGTCGAGTTCATGTTCCCCTACGCCACGCCGGCCGGGGAGATCCGCACGC
Organism: uncultured Hyphomicrobium sp.; assembly: GCF_902826555.1. Classification (GTDB taxonomy): domain Bacteria; phylum Pseudomonadota; class Alphaproteobacteria; order Rhizobiales; family Hyphomicrobiaceae; genus Hyphomicrobium_C. The sequence goes on along the minus strand of NZ_CADEFI010000019.1, from coordinate 37,250 downwards.
GCCTTGATGCGAACGGCCTCTCGCTCGTGCTGTTCAATCTCCCGCCCGGACATTGGGACAAGGGCGAGCGCGGATTCGCGGCGCTTCCGGGACGTGAGGACGAGTTCGCTTCCGCCGTGGATCTGGCCTTGCGCTACGCCGAAGCGCTCGATTGCCCGCGGCTCCACGCCATGGCGGGGCTTACGACGCACGGCGCCTCGCGTGACGCCTACGTCGCCAACCTGCGCCTCGCCGCGGACTGGGCCGCGCCTCTCGGCATCGACATCCTGATCGAGCCGATCAACACGCGCGACATGCCGGATTACTTCCTCACCCGCACCGCCGAAGCCCGCGATGTCATCGCCGAGGTCGGCAAGCCGAACCTGGGCTTGCAGCTCGATCTCTATCACCGCCATCTCATGGAGGGCGATGTGGAGGCGGCCATCGCCGAGTTCGGGCCGCTCGCGCGCCACTACCAGTGCGCCGACCCGCCGGACCGCGGCGAACCCTCGCTACGCACGATCGACTACGCGCACCTCTTTCGCCTCATCGACGCGTCGGGCTACGACGGCTGGATTGGCTGCGAATACAAGCCCCGCGGTGCGACACGCGACGGCCTCGCCTGGCCCGCCGCCTGCGGCGTCACGCTGGGCTAGATCTTGGCGCACGGGATCAGTCTGTGTCCCAGGCCTTGAGTGCCTTGCAGGCGCTAAGGGACGCGCGCTCGAGCCGAAACGCGACCTTAGCTTCGTTCGTGGCGACGCTATAGGTTCCACCGCCTTCGCATCCGGCCTGCATTTTGAGCCTGTCGAAAAAGAGATTGAGACTTGCGGTTCCAGGGATGCGCACGGCGCGCATGCCGCCACCGTCACATTCGACCCAACACGCGAGCATGAATTCCGGCTCGATGTCCTTTTCCTTTTCATAGTCCCAGCCGGACCACGTGCATCCGGATCTCGCGAACAGCTCCTTTCCGAGACTGGGGGACGTGACTCTCACGGTGAAGTCAAAATCCCAGCTTTCATTGCGGGCGCGCCGTCCGTTTGTGTAGTTGAGATACAGCGCCACATGAGAAATGGCCTGATTGGGAAGGTCTCGCGACGTCGCTGCGGCGAGTGGTTTGCCGTCGGCATCGGCTATGGGTCGGAGCTGCTCGGCGTACGTGGGCCATTGCTGCATGTCGACCGCCTTGTCGCCGAAGGTACCTTCGAAACAGGCTTCATTGCCCGGTCTCTTATGCGGAATGATGCTTTTGATCGCGGTGTCGCTTCCTGCGCTTTGAGCCGATGCCGGAGCGGTGCCGAACGCCATCGCCGCAAGCACTGAGAGCCATTTCACGCGAAGGGACCAACTCGTGGCGACCGCCCCGATCATCATGTTCATCACCCGACCTTGTCTCGTGACGGATGATGCCATCACGGCCGATTTCACGACAAGGCAACGATCGGAACAGGACACGTGCGGACTTATTCCGGGAAATAGCGGATTTTCCGTCGAAACATGCACCGAAGTCCGCTGCGGCAGCGAGTGAAAATGCGCCGACGCGGCGATGCGCGGGCGGCGCGAGCTGAGCGTTGGCGAGTGTGCTACGCCGGCGGGGCGAGGAATCCGCCCTCGACCAGCGCCTTCAGCATTACCGCTGCGCCGCACTGCTTGGAGACGGCGTTCGGGTCCCACTTGTTGTCGGCCACGAACTTGCCCTTGGTGTAGTGGTTCGAGAAGCTCCACAAGTAGGGCGTATTGATCTTGTACAGCAAGCGGCTGCGCCAGCCGTTGTAGGCTTCCCAGCGGTAGAGCACGTGCGCGAGATCCCAGTCGGGCTTTTCGTCGAGCTTGTCGTAGCGAAGGGCGTCGACGGCGCTCGACACCCAGTCGGATGGCGGCAGCCAAGGGTTCGGGCGGCCCGCCGGCACTTGCTTGGTCTTCGCCTTGAGCGAGTCGCCGTTGTGCAGATGCGACGTCATGTCGAAGCCGCACTCCATGCCGTGGATGATGGCCGTGAAGTACCACGGCACACAGGTCTCGACTGCCACGGCGTCGTAGGCCTTACGCCGCGTCGCATCGGTGATCTTCGAGACGTACCACTGCACGTCCGTGCGGTTCGCGTCCCGGATCACGCAGGTCTCGAACAGCTTGCGGTAATTGTCGGCGATATCTTCGAACTTGGGGGCCGTGACGGCGGCCGCCTGCGGCCCTTCGGGAATGTCGCGCTGCACGCGCTCCGCATTGCGCACGGTGCGCAGAAGCTCGGAGGCCCGGTCTAGCAGGCCGTCGACATCGGCCGAGGTCGCGCCGGTGGCGTCGGGCGCCGAGCTCGTGATGCCGTCCATGAAATCGACGATGGCGGGCTGGATCTCCGAGAATTCCTCGGTGCCCGCGGCGGGTGCAAGCCCCATGCGCGGAACCGAGAGCCCGAGCCTTTGCGCCTCCTCAGACAGGTCGGTGAGCTGAGACCACGTCCCGCGCGAGCTTTGCGCCAGGGCCGAGGGTGTCTCGAGCCGTACGACAAACGGCATCGCCATCGCGGCCGCAAGCCCCGCGCCCATCTGGCGGCGGTCCAAGTTGACCCGTTTCATGCTGTCCTCGTCATCGTTGTCTCGTGTCCGCGTCTGTTGTGTCCTGCCCGGTGGCCTGTCGATCAGCTGGAAGGCACCTCGAGCCCGACGGCACGCTGCGCGCCTGCCACCTGATCGCAGTCGGCCGGGATGAGGCCGGCAAGCTCTGCGCTTGCGAGCTCGAAGCAGCTGTCGACGAATACGTTTGCCGCGTGCGTCAGCGTCGAACTTTGGTTGAGGCCGACGGTCATCGCGCGATAGGTGATGCGTGCGAGCTTGTAGCGGCCAATGCCCGACACCGTGACGCCGTGATGCGTGCCGCCCTCTGAGACGAGATAGGCGAACTTGTTGAGGATGCCGCTGTTGAAATGCACGCAACCGTTGTCGTTGTAGGCCGTGGAGCCGCATTGCTCGTCGTCGGGCGTCAGCACCTCGGAATAGTGGTCCGGCTGACCGCGATTCGAGAGCGAGAAACGTGCCCCCCTGTTGAACATGGACACGCCGTTGGTGTCCTTGAGGTGCGGATCTGCGAGGCTTCTGAGCGGCGCCGTGACCGAGAAGCCGGGCGAGGCCTCACCGATCAGCCAGTTGCCGCCGTCGCCCTTTGCATCGAGCTCGATCAAGGTGCCGAAGATGTCGGCCAGCGCCTCGTTCACCGCGCCCGGCTCGTTGAGGTAAAGCAGGTTTTTCTCGTGGGCAATGATGCCGTGGGTCATCTCGTGAGCCACGATGTCGAGAGCACCTGCGTAGCCCGGCCCGTACACCATGACGTTCGCGCCCGGGCAGTCGTAGGATTTGCTGGTGCACCAGTAGGCGTTCTGCGTCCGCCCATGCCGCACGTAGGCTTCCATTGGCGAGCCGCCCTTGCCCTCGTTGTCGTCGAACCCGTCCCGCCCGAAGGTCAGGAAGAAGTAGTCGCGCACGATGCCGGCATTGCGGAACGCCGTCAGTGCCTCGGGCGCCAGCTTTTCCGCGCGCTGGCGGTTCGACTCGTCGATGCCGACGGAGCCAGGAAAGGTCGTCGTCTGACCGAGGTCGAAGATCCGCCGCAGCATGCCGCTGCCGGACGGCTGATCGCGGTAGTAGTAGAAGGCCTCACCCGTGGCCGCGTCGATGAAGATGCGGAACGAGTCGATCGAGACCAGCCACGCCAGGCGTGTTTTTCCGCCCTTCGCCTTGCCGACCAGCGCCGGATCGAACACCACGAGATTTGGCTTCGCCACTTCCGCCTTGCTTGGATCGGGCGCCAGCGGAAACGCACGCGACGCATCCGGCGTGTTCCTGAGCACGTCGGCAAGTTTCGTGCGCGCTGCAGCCACCGCCTCGCCTTCCGCGATCTTCGGCTTCGTGTCATCGACGGCGACCGTCGAGATCGTGCCGCTGAACTTCGTCACGCCGAGCGTCGAATCGACGTTGAGCTTTGCCGTTGAGCCGAACACCGGCACGCCGTCCACATGCTGCTCCACCTCCGCCACGTAGCGGTTCGGCAGATCGGGATCCTTGCGCCGCCCGACATATTGAGGCTTCGCACTCTTGTTCCGCGATGGATAGAGCGAGGAAAGTCCGCCCGTGCCGAAATAGGCCTCGACGGCGCGCTTCGTTTCCTCCTCCGTTTGATCCCTCTTCTCGGCGGCGCCGAGTGACGCCCCACCCGCGGCCTGCGGCGAGAGCCCGGTCACGGTATTTGGCAGCCCCGTGGCCGGATCGATCGTCACACGCAGGTTCGGATGCGTCTTGCGCAGTTCCTCGATCGCCTTTTCGACTTCGGCACGCGTGGCTTTCGCGTCCTCGCTGCTCGGCGTCGAAGATGCCGTCACCAGCGATGAGCCGGGAACGCCGACACTCGGCGACGGAGCTTCGCCAACCACCGACTTGGTGGTGTCGGCGACGACAGGCTGGACGAGATTGCGGCATTGCGTGATCGGCGCAGCGGCCGCCGTCGATGCGGGGTGCACCTCGGCGGTCGCGGAAAGGCCCGCGTAGGAGGCCGCGATCGAGAACGGTGTCGCGGTGTCCGACCAGAGGAACTCCATCGCCGCGAGATCGGTTTTCACCCCGCCCGAGAGGCTGCGCGCATCGCCGGGCGAAAGGCTTCCGAAACCGCTGCCGTTGAGATCGATGAGCGGGAAGAAGCACTCGTTGTCGTCGATCACCCCATCGCCGTTGAGATCTTCGGTAAAGGCGGCATTCGTCGTCGCCGCGCTGGTGAGCGAGGCGAGTTGCCGCGAGAAGATGGAGAGATCGCTCGAAGTGACTGTACCGTCGCCATCGAGGTCGGCAAGCAGCCGCGTCTCTTCCGGTGCGACGGCCGCCACCGCTTCGAGCGCATCGATGGTCGGCGCCTGCTTGACGCCTTCCGGCGGCGCTTTGGCGCTCTTGCGAATGATCTCGGCGATCTCGGCGGGCTTCTTTTCGGGAGCCAGCTCGAACAGCAGTCCTGCGAGCGCCGCCACGTGCGGCGAGGCCTGGGACGTGCCGTTGCAAATCCAGAGCGGCTTGTCCTTGGCGAGCGTGCTCATGATGTCGACGCCCGGCGCCGAGACGTCGCCGCCGAGGTTCGAGAACTCGGCCCTGAGCCCGTTGCGGTCGATGGCTTCCACCACCAGGATGTTGGGCGGGCTTTCGCCGGTCGCCGATTCCGTGGTGCCGGCCCATGCGAACGGCGAGGCCCACTTGGCCTCGATGGGCGTGGCGCGGTCTTCCGAGTCGTTGCCGGCCGCCACGACGAACAGCACGTGGTCCTGCACACGGCTCGCCATCAGGCGGATGAGATTGGCCTGATGCGTGATGTGAAGCGCGAGCCCGGGAACATCCTCCGGGTTCTCGTCGCCGAGCAGGTTCGCGGCCACGAAATTGTAGCCGAGACTGATGTTGATGACCCTGAGATTGTCGGGCGTGATCAGGTTGGCATAGACGTAATCGAGCGTCTTCGCGAGCACGTCGTCGAACAGCAGCGCCTGCACCTGCCAGCCCTCGTCGACGCCCACATGACCGGAATCGCCAACGATGGCGTTGTCGACCGCGATAGCGTCCAGCCGCGCGTCCGGCACGATGCCGTTGATGCCCGGCTGGTCCGCCGACGATCGCGCACCGATAATTCCCGCCACGTGCATGCCGTGATGCGTGCCGCACTGCGACGTATGATAGGCGACCGTCTTCACGTGCTGCATCGACGCGAACGGCACCATCGGGTTGTCCTCGAATCCGCTGTCGATGACGGCGATCTTCGGCCGCTTTTCGTCGGGGTGCAGTTTGCGGTGTCGATCGATGATGCTCCACACCGCCGGCATGCGCATCGCCTTGAGGCCCCAGTTGCCGTCGGCCTCCTTGCTGGCATGCCAGCGCCAGCTGAACACGTCGCCGTCCACGTTGATCGTCGCGCCGAGGCCTTTCGGGATCTGCTTGGCCTCCATCGTCGTGTTGACGAACGCGCCATCGACGACTTTTTCCGCCCGCAGCTCCTTGATGATCGGTGGTTCGAGCACGCTTTGCAGCTGGGACTTGCTGTCTCCGGCCTTTTCCGTTGCGCCCGGCTGGATGCCACGGCCTCTCGCCGTCTCGACCGTGATCACGCCGAGCGGCGCGATCACCTTTGTGATCGTCAGGCCATACTTTTTGAGCAAGGCGTCGATGTCGGCGTCGGTTGCATCCGGGCTGAGCTGGATGACGAAGCTGTTCGGCTTTGCCACCGGCACCTTGCGCGCCGATTGCTCGGCGGCGCCTGTGCTTGCGCGGCCGCGCCGCCGGTCGCGGTATCGATAGTAGCGAGAGGTATCGGCGGCCGCCGCCGTTTCGAAAGCACCGTCCGCCTCGGTGCCAGGCGCAGGCGGCGCCTTGCGGAAGGTCGACGAGATCAGGCCGTAGATCGAATCGCCCCACGTGACGTCGCCGCGCTTCTGCTGTGGAGTCGCGGGCGCCGACTTGTTCTTGCTGGGATCGACGTAGATGAAGTCGTCCTTCTTGTCGCCCGACTTCTGCTGCTGGGACGACGAAGAAGACGGCTTCTTGGGCGCGAACTTGTCCTCGAGCGTGCGCTGAAGATTGTCGTACTTGGACGGCGGCAATTGCGCGTGTGCCGTCGAGGTGATCGGGAGGCTTAGCGCCACGAGCACCGCCGCGGCGAAAGCTGGCGTATGTCTCGGCATCGTTGCTGCTCCTAGCTCAAGCAATAAAACGCGTAGCGATGAGAGTTACCAGTCCGTCGCCCAATTCCACCACGAGGACCAATTGTTCTTGGCCGAACCCCACCAGCCCTGCTCTTGCGGAGCCGGAGGTTGCGGCGTGGGTGTCGGAGCGGGCGCCGGCTCCGGCTTGGGAGCCGGTGTCGGTGCCGGTTGCGGCGCCGGCGCGGGTTCGGGCGCCGGCGCGGGTGTGGGCGTTGGTGCAGGCGCTGGCTCCGGCGCAGGCGCAGGCGCAGGTTCTGGCGTGGGCGTGGGCGCGGGTGTCGGTGCGGGTTCCGGCTGCGGCGCCGGAGTGGGCTCCGGTTGAGGAACGGGCGCAGGCTCCGGCGCGGGAGCTGGCGTCGGCGTCGGTGCCGGGGCCGGCGTTGGCGATGGAGTAGGGGTCGGCGATGGAACCGGCGTCGGCGTCGGTTGCGGCGCCGGCGGCGCAC
>NZ_CADEFI010000019.1:10420-30004 GCF_902826555.1 uncultured Hyphomicrobium sp. | reverse complement strand
GTAGGGGTCGGCGATGGAACCGGCGTCGGCGTCGGTTGCGGCGCCGGCGGCGCACCGATCTCCATTCCGGCTTCGGCAATGAGGGTGCCGTCCGGCCCGATCCCGGGATCGAGCCCCTTGGCCTTGCGCAGAGCGACGATCAGCGACGGGAACGTCGGCACGTAGACCTGCAGCGTCTTGGCGCCGACTTGGATGCGCTGGCGCACCTGCAGGTGGAGATGCAGGCTCGTGCCGATCTTGCCGCCCATGTAGCGCGAGACCTTGCCGAGCACCTGCCCCTGTTTGACCTTGGAACCCGTCTTCACGGTGATCGATTTCGGGTGCATGTGAAGGTAGTAGTAGTCCGTGCCGTTGTCGGTCTTGAGCTGCACGGTGGTGTTCGAGGTCACGCTGACGATCGTGCCGTCCTCGGCCGCAACAGCTTCCCAATAGTTGTCCTTCCAGGACGGCGGGCGGATGTCCTGCCCCTGATGGCCCGCGCCGCCCGGGCAGAGCGGCATGTCCCAGCCTCTGACCTCACAATAGTTGTCGCGTTGCTTCATGGGATCGAAGTTGCGCGGATCGTTCTCGCTGCCGCCGGCGGCACCCTTTCCGTTCCAACCCCCGCCGCCGTAACCCCAGATCTGCGAGTTCATGTGCGGGAAGAGGCCGTCTCCGAGCTTCAGCGGAAAGACCATGTTCGGCATGTAGACAAACCGGTCGGCGCGTCCGCGGCCGGAATCGCGCTCGTAGAGATTGCCCGGCGGATAGTAGGCGAACCCGGCCTTGGCCGGATCCGTCGTGCCGCCGCCCGTGACTGGCGGCGTCGGAGTGACGGGACCTTCGCCGGTGGTCGGTGTCTCGGGAGTCGGAGTGGGAGATGGGGGCGGAGCGCCGTCCGGCGGAAGCAGGCTGCAGCGCGCGAGTTGCACGAGGCTGCCGTTGGCATCGCGGCTGAAGCAGGAGCCATCACGCGGAGTGTCGCGGCGTGCGCTTCCCAGACCCGCGCCAGGACCAGCGATGCTTTGTACGAGCGCGTAGGTCGCGAGATCGCGTCCGAAGAGCGACGAAGCGGTTGTTGCACGTGTGTGGTCTTGAGCGGGCAGTTGAGAGGGAAGTGCGAGAAGCACGCCACCGGCTGCGAGAACGGCGCACAACGCAAGTTGAACAGCTTTCCTCACGCGACATCCCCCGTATTCATCGCAACTTTACTGTGACGATGGATCCCCGCCGGGATAATGCCCAATGCGGTACATCCTGGCAACGAAACCCATGACGAGCTTCACGAGCACAACCTAGGGGGTAGGCTCGGAAGGCAACAATGACTTCAACATCGTGCGCGCTTCCGGCGAAAGACGGTCGTCTGGCAGATCTGCCGCCAGCACACGTCGGATCGCCGTTTGCACGTTCAAAGGTGGCGGCTCCGGCGACTGCGCCAAAGCCTGCGGTCCGCCAACGCCCGGACCCGCCGAGAAAAGTCCGCCCCAATCGATGCCGATCGTAGGCTTCGCCCAGTCACCCGAAATCTTGACCGGGATGGGAAAAGCCGTCGGCGGCGGGATGGCTTTGATGCGGATCTCTTGATTGAGCTTCTTCTTCGGCACGTTGACCGTTCCCGCCGAATTGATCTCCACCTCCGAGCCACCCATCTCGAGGCCCGGCTCGCTCTTCATGATGCCCTTCTTGATGTCGTACTGGGCTTCGAGCCGGGTGAAGCCGGTTCGGGAGGAGAGATCGAAAGACCAGCTCTTCCACCATTCGAAGATCATCCGGCGCACGTCGAACCCGCGCAGCGCGCCCTGCCCCATGCGGAAGCGCGCCTTGCCGTCGAGCGTCGAGGTGAGCTGGCTCTGGTTCTGACCTGCCGCGTTCGCCGTGATTTCGACGTTCGACGTCCCCGAGAGCAGCGGCTTTCCCGTGAGCTCGGTGACGATGGGCTCCGCGGCGACGTCGGTGAGATTGAGCTGAACCGCGGCCCGCGGCGGAGAAGCGCGGCTATCGATGTTGACCGTGCCGACCGCCTTGCCCGCGCCGACGGCCAGCTCTTCGAGCTTGGCATCGAGCACGCCTTCGGTGACGCCGGCTTTCATGCGGCCCTGTTTGAGGTCGAGCGCGCCATAGGTGATCGTCGCCGCATTGATGAGAAGATCGAGGTCGAAAGCCTGTAGCGCTTTGAGGTTGAACGGCTGCTCGCTCCATCCCGGTGCGGCGACCGCCGCGGCGGCAGGCTCGGCCTCGGCGGCTGCAGCCTGCGGACCTTTCTCGAGCGTTTCGAGATCCCGGAGAAGCTGGTCCCAGCTTGGCTGGATTGCCGGCTCGAATGTGGTCAGCGGTTCGGGTGCGAGCGAGCTGCGCGATTTCGCAGCCGTCGCATGCCCGAGATCGATGTGCTCGCTCGAAACCGCCCCGGAAAGCTTCGGCCGTACGCCGCCGAGATCGAGCGACCCGTCGAAGCGTCCGCTCGTCGTATCCACCATCACGTCCGTTTCCGTAAAGGTCACGGCGCGCGTCGTGGCCTGGATCTTTCCTTCGAGAGAGCCGCGCAAAGGATCGCCGGAGGCGGTGATGTCGGAGCCGAACCAGCGTGCAAGCTCGATCAGCGACGGCGACGATGCCGTAAGGCCGCCGTTGAATTCCGCCGCGGCCGAGAACAGCGCATCGCCATCCAATGACGCCCGCAGCGGACGCGAGTCGATGTTGGCCTTGAGACTGGAGGTGGAGCCGGCAATCACCGCATCGTAGTCGCCGAGCGTGGCATCGAAGGTCACCGTCTCGCCGCCGGCGGAGAGATGGCCTTTCGAGCCCAGAGTACCGGCCACCGCATCGAGCACCTGCACGGAATTGATGGCGGTGGCTGTCCTGAGCGCGCCGCTCTTCGCACTCTGGAAGGTGAGCGTGCCGTCGACGATCGTCGAATCCGGAGGGTAGCTGAAGACGGCCGGCGCGATCGCCTCGGAGGAATCCGGCGCCGGTGCCGTTTCGGTGGGAGCTGCGGCCGGGTTTGCCGGATCGGCGGGCGCGGTTTCGGATGGCGCGGGGGCGGCCGCCGCCGTTTCGAACACCCAGTTGCGCGTTCCAGCCGCGTCCTCTTCGAGCGCGAATACGGGCTTGATGAGGTCGAGCCGGTTCATGCGCACGCGGCCCTTGAGCAGCGGCAGGAGATCGACGTTGGTCTTGATGGTCTCGGCGCGGAACACGTCGCGCACCGCCATGCCGGGCGGGTTCGAGACCGCCACCTGATCGAACTCGGCCTCAAGCTTCGGCCGCAGCTTCAAACGCATATCGCCGATCGTGACCGTCCGTCCGATGGCCGCGCCGATGCCCTTGGCAAGCTGGTCCTTGATGATGCCGGTCGGTGGAAACGCGATCAGGAGCGCGATCGAAGCAATCGAGCCGATCAGGACGAGGCGGAAGATGCGCCAGGCTTTGCTGCCCTTTTTCCGTGGCGGCTCGGCCGTGGAGGCGGCAAACACATCGTGGGCCGGCGATTGTGGCGGCGTCCCAGTATCCGTTGCCATGCGGGTCTCCACGCAACACGTCTGATCACGGGTCTACCGGATGAGCCGCTCTAGATTGTGACGGCTGCACGTGACCGGTACGGTCGTGATCCTCCCCCCACGGGAGCAGGCACTGAAGCGGAATACTATTTCGAGCTTGGCCGTTCAACCCGGGCGGTGCTCCCGGCGCGCTTGTACGGAGGTGCGTTGCGCGCAAGAGACGCTTGTCGCGCGCGGGCTTGATCGCAAACGGCAGCGCCGGGTAAAGTCGCCGCGGCAAAAGCCGGGGCGTTGCGGCGGCGGATCTCGTCAAAGTTCTGACAGCTGCTCATGCGAAGATTGGCTTGGAAAACAAGGATGTGTCCCATGTCGCGTAACGTCTTGCCGGCCCGAGCTGCTCCTTTTGCCGTCGCGGCACTCGCCAGCGTCTCGATGCTCGCCGCCCTCGGCGCGCGGGCCGCAGATAAGCTTATCGAGGTTCAGTGGACGGACCCTGAGATCAAGAATTTTGTCTCCACGGCCACGCCGCCCCGCTCGCTCGGACCAAGCGCCGACGATCAGCTCTCCAAGCTGAAGCTGCCCGTGCTGGCATTCGACAGCACGCCGGGGGTTGTGGAAAACACCTTCCGCTTGGGACCGCGCCCGGCGACCGAGCGCGATGTCGTCATGGATGAGGCGAACCCCGTCTGGTACCAGATTGTCGAGCGCTTTGGCGATGTGACGGTCTCGGTCTCAGGCGATCTCCGGGTGCAGCACGTCTTTCCGGACAGCTACCCTGTCTATGAGAACAAGAGCCCGGGCGCCGCAGCCCAGGCTGGCCCCACCGTTTCGGTGTTCGACGATCGTGCCTCTGGCGGCGAGGAAGGCTATCTCGCTGAGTACACGATCAACAAATTCGGCGTGCCTTATACGGTCACGGTCGAATGCTCGGTCGAGGCGCAGGAGGAGTGCCGCGACACCACGCAGATCGCCAAGGACAGCGAGCTTCTGAAGCTGATCCGCGCCACGCCGCCGAAGCAGTAAGCGCGCGTCGTCACACTGCGAGGTTGCCGCTCACCACATGGCGGCCGGCTGCGCGCGCGTCGGCCGAGGCAAGGTCCGGCCCCTGCGGCACGCCGTGATCTCCGGCGCGGATCGCCCCGTCGCGTGCGCCCGAGATCATGTTCTGGCTGATGAGCGTGGCACCGGCCCCTGGATCGGCCGAGACGAGGATCCCCACGCCCGCGGAGCGGATGAGGTTGCTCGTGATCGCCACGTCCCTGAGATAGGGACCCCAGCCCGCCATGATGCCGGCTGTCGGCGCGCTTTCGACGACATTCCCTGTAACGGCAGCGTCCGCTTCGACGGAAATGCCGACGCCCCGCTTGTCGACGGGCTCAGCCTCGCGCCGGAAGAGATTGCGAACCAGGTTGCCCTGCACGATCGCGAGCCGGCCCCCCTCGTTGAAGTTGGTGACCGCGATGCCGCTGGCCGCGCCGTCGACGAGATTGTTGGCGATCAGCGCGCCCTCAAAGGCGAACTCCGCATAGAGCGCCACCTCGCCGATGCTCCGGCACGTATTGCCGATCATCTGGATATTGCTGGCCGAGTTGCCGCGCACGGCGGAATAGACGCATTCCGACACGTGGTTGCCGGAGACGACGACGCCGCCGGCCCGAAACACGTTGATGCCGTTGCCGTTCTGGCCGCTGCCCCCGGAACGGGCGCCGATCCGCTGGATGCGGTTGGCGGTGACGATGCTGCCATCCTCGCCGGGCGCGCTGCGCCAGATCAGGATGCCGTTGTTGGCACAGTCTGCGACCGAGTTGTGGGCGACCGTCAGCCCCGTTGCGTCACGGCTCAGAAGCGCCGCTTCCGACATGTCGCGGATCGTGCAATCGGTCACCCGGCCGGACGAGCGGTCGAGCGTGACGCCGTTGAGCAGGCCGCGCCGGATCTCGAGGTCGACCAGCGCGAGACCCTCGCAGCCGTCGAGCGCGATCAGGCCTGTGCCATGACGGGCGTCGAGAGCGAGGCCATTGCCGTCGAGGGTGAGACTTTCGATCCGGACGCCCGGAACCTCCCGCGCAGTGAGAAATGTTGCCCCGCCGTTGAAGGTGAGCACGCTCTGGCGCGAAGCCCCGATCAGGCGCGAGTGGGCCCTGAGTTGGAGCGAGCCCGCACGAAACACGCCCGGCGCAAGAACCACAGCCACGCCTCGCGCGGCCGCTTCGTCGATGGCGGCCTGCAGCGCCGCCGTATGATCGGCACGACCGTCCGGCGAGATCGTGAGTCCCGACGGCACGGCAACGCCCGTCGCGTCGGAGCGCGGGCCTGCGGCTGCGCCGGCCGTGACGGCAAGCCCGGCGGAGATGGCACCCGTGGAAAGAAGGGCACGACGGTCGAGATGCATGTGAGCCTCCGGCCGCCATCCTGCCCGCGCCGGGTTAACGGTCCTTGACCCTTCTGAGCGACGGCGGTGGCCGGCCCAGGCACGTGCGGATGATCTCGAGCCCGCCGATCAGCGCCGTACCCCAGTCGAAGCGCAGTTCGTTGGGATTGGCGCGGGATTTGAGCGTCGCCGGCGGGATCTGCTGCGGGATATGGAAAAATCCGACGGCCTCCGGCTCGGCGATCTGCTCGGCAAAGATCAGCGACCGGTAGAGAATGGCATTGCACAGGTAGCTGCCGGCGTCCGCCGAGGTCACGGCCGGCACGCGGAGCGCATTGAGACGCGTCTTGATGTCGTCGGCCGGGAGGCGGGCGGAGAGCACGTCCGGCCCGCCGCGCAGGACAGCGCTGTCGCGCGGCAACGCCCCCGCTGCATCTGCCGCCGATCGGCGCATGTTATGCGCCATCGTCTCGATCACGTACGCGGTGGCTTGCGGCGAAACTCCAAAGTGCAGCACGAGCTTCGGCCGCTCTCGTTCGTAAAGATCCTCGAGCCGGCTCGGAGCACGTTCCCACTCGGTTGGCAGGATGCGCGCCACCACCCGGTGCGCGCTGAAACGCCGTGCTGCGAGATGCCCGAGCTTGGACACGAAGCGCTCGCTGGCGTTGTCGGTGACGCCAGGGAAGGGACCGAAGCCCGTCAGAAGAATGGTATCTCGCCGCCGCATGGGACTCGGGTGCTGCGTGCTATGCCGAAAGAAAGTAGGACGCGGACATCCTGGTTCCGCACCCGGGAACAGGATCCGGGTCCGAACCGGCCTTCGCATCATACGCCTGCCGGGGCGTTTCCGTTCGAACAATTCGCACGCGCTTCGCTTAAAAAAAACAGAAGCCTGATAACGTTGGGTGCGATCTCGTTGATCTGAGCCGAGATCGGAACTAGGCTCCGGCCGCATTCGCACCGTCGCACAAGAGGTGGGATCGCGACGGCACGCCTTCAATGGCGCAGAGTGGAATGTAAAGCGGATCTGGGGGAGGCGGCTTTGCACAGTTTCCGTGGTGTGGTTCTGGGGCTTGCAGCCTTTGTTTTGGCGTCGTGTGGGGAGGCGCCGAAAGTCGGTTCGCCGCCCCCTCCGGACACCACCACGGCACCCGCCCCCGCGGCCGAAGCTCCTCCGCTCGATGATGTCGAGCCTGGCGCCGCCGCTCCTGAGGAAACGGAAGCAGAGGCTCCCGTGGGCCGAGGGATCGATAGCGAGGACACCGCGCCTCGCCCGCGCATGAAGTCTGCCAGGCCGCCCGCAGCTGCGGGAGAGCCTCCCGCTGCTTCGGCGCCCGAGCCGGTCGGCAGCGGTGCACCGCCGCCCGAACCCGCTCCGCCTCCGCCTTCGACCGATGCGGCCTCCGCGAAAGGGGAGTGGGATGTCGTGCCCGTCTTCTACGGCACGGATCGCGCGCAGAAGCCCAATGAGAAGCGCCTGGATTACGGCAGCGATCGTGGCCGGCGTCTCGAGCTGGGGCGCGCGCTCGTGACCGTGCCCAGGATCCACAAAGTGCCCTCGATCGAGCGGCCCTGGGCCATCCGCGTCTTCAACGTCACGCTTTACGAAGAGGCCGAGGATCCCAATCGCCACTTCACCATGGACGAGATCAAGTCCCTGAGCGAGGACGAGTTCCTGGCCTTGGTCCGCACGCGTCTCGCCGATTCCGCCCGCTATAAGGACCACGCCTTTATCTTCGTGCACGGCTACAACACGAGCTTCGACTACGCCGTGTACCGAACGGCGCAGATCTCCTACGATTTGAAGTTCGACGGAGCGGCCTTCGCCTACAGTTGGCCCTCGGGCGGCGGGCTCGCGAGCTATACGTACGATCGTGAAAGCTCGGGGCAGGCGGAGCCCTATCTCAAGCAGTTCATGCAGCTGGTGATCAACAAGACCGGAGCCAAGTCGGTGAGCGTGATCGCACACAGCATGGGCAACCAGCCCACCCTGCAGGTCTTGCGGGACCTGCGCCGCGCCAAGCCCGACGGTGTCCAGATCAGCCAGATCATCCTCGCCGCACCGGATGTCGACCGCGACAATTTCGAGAACATCGCCAACGAGATTCAAGGGCTCGCCTCCGGCGTGACGCTCTATGCGGCCGGCAACGATCGCGCCCTTACCGTCTCGCGCAATTTCTACGGCGGCGTTCCCCGCGCCGGCGACGTACCGGCGACCGGTCCGCTCGTGCTGCCCGGCATCGACACCATCGATGTCTCGGCATCCAGCATGGACAGTTTGGGGCTCAACCATTCGGGCTACGCCGAGAACAATGCGCTCCTGCAGGATATCGCCGCCCTGATCGCCACCGGTACGCGTCCGCCCAAGCTGCGCACGCCGGCTCTCGAGGAGGTCACCACCGATCGCGGCGCCTATTGGCGCTACCCGGCCGCGCTGCCTTGACCTTTGACCGGTCGGCGCCTTCGTTTGCAGCCGGCAGGGATTCGTTAACCCCCCTTTGCGACTGTTGAGGCTCCCGAAGCAGTTGCAGTGTGGGAGCGTAGGATGCGTGGCGTTGGAGTTCCAGGATCGCTGCTTGTTGCAGGCGTAACGGCTGTAGCGATCCTTGTTTCGATCGAGAGGCCCGCAGCGCACGCTGCCGAGCCGGCGAACGCCACGGCCGGGGCTGCAGGCAACGCCGCGCCATCTCAAGACGATTATTACACGCGCCGCGCCAAGGGCATCTTGAAGGCCGAGAAGGCCGCTTGGCTCGAGCCCCATCCGCTGGCGGCAGCTTATCCCGGCATGGACATTGTCGTCTGCGAGGCCGGATGCCCGGACCGCAGCAGCGCACAAGTGGTCTCCGTCCGTCGCCACGTCGAGATGACCGAAACCACCGAAGGCAGCATGATCCCGACGTCGAACGACGGCGCCGGATCGGCCGTATCAACGGCCAGCGTCGCCTGCATCGCCGGATGCTACGGCGAAAATGCCGGCCGGGGTTCGGAACTGCTGAAGCGCCGCGCCGCACAACCCGCGCGCATGACGCTTCCCGTGCGCGACAAGCTTTCCCCCGTCCGCTGAGCGCGTGAGGGATCGCCCCTCTTGGCCCAGGTCCTCAGGCCGCGAGCGCCTTGCGGATTTTCTCGGCATTGGCTGCGAGCACGCCCGCATCCTCGAACTTGCCGGCGTGCCGAGCGAGCGGAACACCCTCGTGCCGCGGCACCACGTGGAAGTGAAGGTGAAAGACGCTCTGTCCGCCGGACGCCTCGTTGTACTGGAAGATACTGATGCCGTCGGCGGCGAAGGCCCGCTGCACAGCCTTCGCGACCTTCTGCACCACGGGCAGAATTTTGGCGAGCACGGCCGGATCGGCATCGAGAAGATTGCGTGAGGGCGCCTTCGGCACCACGAGCGTATGCCCCGGCGTCTGAGGCATGGCGTCCATGAACACGATCACGTCGTCGTCCTCGAACACCTTTTGCGCGGGAATCTCTCCCCGCAGGATCTTGGCGAAGACGTTAGTCTCATCATAGGCCATCGTGCATGCCCCCGGCTGCGGTTGACGCCCTCTAAAAGCATCGCTCCCGCCTGTCCGCAAGCCCCAGCATGTCGCCACGCGTTTCGATTGCCGTTCCTACGGCTGATTGCCATCCTTCCGGAACGGCCCATGCTCGCGCAGCAGCGCATTGACCTCGGCAACCTCGCTACGCTCCTCGGCCAGAAAGCGCGCCACCGCCGCTTCGAGCCGCGGATCCTGGATCCAGTGCAGGGAGTATGTCGCTTCGGGAAGATATCCGCGCGCGAGCTTGTGCTCTCCCTGGGCACCGGCCTCCGCACGCGCGAGCTTATGCGCAATGGCGTAGTCGATGGCCTGATAGTAGCAGAGTTCGAAATGCAGAAACGGGTGATGCTCGACTGCACCCCAATACCGACCGTAAAGACAGTCGCCTCCGATGAGATTGAGCGCGCCCGCGACGAGCTTGCCCGCGCGCCGGGCGAAGACGAGCAGGCAACGGTCCGCGAGCGTGGCACCGAGCAGCGAGAAGAACGAACGGTTGAGATACGGTCGCCCCCATTTGCGCGATCCGGTATCCAAGTAGAAGGCGAAGAACGCGTCCCAGTGCGCTTCCGTGATCTCACGCCCCGTTACGGTGAAGATCTCGACCGCCGCCTGCGCCTCTTCGCGCTCCTTGCGGATCGCCTTGCGCTTGCGCGACGCGAGCGTCGCCAGGAAATCGTCGAAGGTTTCATAGCCCGCGTTGCGCCAATGGAACTGCTGGCCGGTGCGCTTGAGGAAACCCTCCGAGCCGAGGCGGGTCCACTCGCCTTCCGTGAGGAACGTCACATGCACCGAAGAGGCACCGATCCGCTCGGAGAGCGCGACGGCGGCGTGCGCAAGCAGCCTCTCCGTTTCCCCCTGCATCGGACCGGGGCGTGCCAGAAACCGCCGACCGGGCACCGGCGTGAACGGCACTGCGCCTTGCAGCTTCGGATAATAGGAGCCGCCGATGCGGTGCAGCGCTTCCGCCCACGAATGGTCGAACACGTACTCGCCCTGGCTGTGCGTCTTGGCATAGAGCGGCATCACGCCGGCGACCGCGCCGCCAGGCCCTTCGAGCACCAGATGATGCGGCAGCCATCCCGTTTCCGGCCCGACCGTACCGGACTTTTCCAACGCGTCCAGGAAGGCATGAGCGAGGAAGGGATTGTGCGTTGTCGCATCGGGATTGGCGCAGGCGTCCCACGCTTCGGCCGCAATGGCACCGATGCGGGGCACCGCTTTCACGATCGTCTGCTCGGCGTCGCCCAGCGTTCGCCTCCTTGCGCTTGCCCTATGCCTAAGCCTGCGCCGGCTCCCGTTCCGCGAGCCATGCGTCGAGATCGGCGAGCGCGCGCCGCGACATAATGCGCTTCTTTTCGGTCCCGCGCTCTTTGCCTTTGAGCCGCTTGCCGCCGGCGTCCGCGACCGGTGCCGCTTCGAGCGGCGGCAGCAGACCGTAGTTGATGTTCATGGGCTGGAACGAGCCTGAGCCCGAATCCAAGAGATGCCCACCCGTAATATGGGCAAGCAAGGCTCCGAGTGCAGTGGTCGGCGGCGGAG
Source organism: uncultured Hyphomicrobium sp. (assembly GCF_902826555.1). Classification (GTDB taxonomy): domain Bacteria; phylum Pseudomonadota; class Alphaproteobacteria; order Rhizobiales; family Hyphomicrobiaceae; genus Hyphomicrobium_C. Next base: position 19,073 of record NZ_CADEFI010000019.1, on the reverse strand, counting down.
AATTGAGATGCCGGCCGTTCCGCTCGGCAGCGGCGAAGCGACCGGCCAGAAGTCCGATCGCGGCGCTCTCCACATAGCCCTCGACGCCGGTGATTTGTCCGGCGAAGCGCAGGCGCGGCTCGGCCTTGAGCCTCAGCGCGCCGTCGAGCAGCTTCGGTGAATTGAGAAACGTATTGCGATGCAGCCCGCCGAGCCGTGCGAACTCCGCTTCCCCGAGACCGGGAATCATGCGGAACACGCGCACCTGCTCCGCGTGTTTGAGCTTGGTCTGGAACCCGACCATGTTCCAGAGCGTGCCGTGCGCGTTGTCCTGGCGTAGCTGCACCACCGCATAGGGGCGCCGCCCGGTGCGGGGATCGCTGAGGCCCACCGGCTTCATGGGCCCGAAGCGCAGGGTATCGCGGCCCCGCTCGGCCATCACTTCTACCGGGAGGCAGCCGTCGAAATAAGGCGTGGACGCTTCCCACTCCTTGAAACTCGTCTTCTCGCCCGCGAGCATCGCATCGATGAACGCGTCGTACTCGTCCCTCGACATCGGGCAATTGAGATAGTCCGCGCCGGTCCCCGCGGGCCCGACCTTGTCGTAGCGCGATTGCCGCCACACGATGCTCTGATCGATGCTCTCGAGATGCACGACCGGCGCAATCGCATCGAAGAACGCGAGCTCCCCTTCGCCGGTGAGCGCGCGCACCGCTTCGCTCAAGGCCGGCGATGTGAGCGGTCCGGTCGCCACGATGACGCTATCCCACGCCTCAGGGGGCAGCCCCGCCACCTCTCCCCGTTCGATACGGACGAGAGGATGCGCCTCGAGTCGCCGTGTCACCTCGGCCGAGAAGCCGTCCCGGTCGACGGCGAGCGCACCGCCGGCCGGCAGCTTGTGCAGGTCGCCGGCAGCGAGGATCAGCGAGCCCATGCGCCGCATCTCTGCGTGCAGAAGCCCGACGGCGTTGGTCTCCCACTCGTCCGAGCGGAAGGAGTTCGAGCAGACGAGTTCGGCGAGCCCCTCGGTCTTGTGGGCGTCCGTCATACGGGTCGGGCGCATCTCGTGCAGCACAACCGGAACGCCTTGTTCTGCGATTTGCCAGGCGGCTTCCGATCCGGCCAAGCCGCCGCCGACGATGTGGATGGTTTTTTGAGCTGTCATGCTTCGAGTTTTCATAGGCTTGGCGGCCCCGCGTCAAGGGCCGGGATCGGATCATCTCTGCAGCGGAACCTGATGGACTTGCTCCAATATCCGGAGCATAAATTTGGGAAACTCTACATTGTTCAATGGGGAGGGGGTCCCGATGTCGATCGTTTTTGCCCGCGAGCGCGTCTCGGACAGCAGCCGCGAGGTCGGCGTGCTGATCGTCGAGGACTCGTGGAATGTCGCTCAGTCCATCAAGGCAACCGTCGAGCGCGCGGGGGGGCGTGCGCTTGGCCCGGTACCGACGGTGCGCGAGGCTTTGCATGCGCTCGACACGCAGCCGGTCTCCCTCGCGCTTGTGGACATGAATCTCAGGGACGGCTTTGCGGATCCGCTCGTCGACGAGCTCATCGCGCGTGCCATACCCTACGCGATTATCACGGCTTACGAGGCGCTGCCGTCCAATGCCGATCGCGCCGCACTGGACCGCATGATGAAGCCGCTCGATCACGAGCGCATTGCGTCCTTGATCAGCCGCTTCACGGGACCGGCGCAAGACGATCAATCGGCGCAGGTCTGAGCGCGATCGCTTTCGTTCGGTCTAAATGCGGTGATGCGCGTCAGCCTGCCGTGATCTCGGATGAAACCGGCAGCCGGATCGAGCATCGCGCTCCCTCCGGCGGGAAGCTCAATGTCACGGCGCCGCCCGCCTCGTATTTCAACAGGTCGCGAATGATGCTGATCCCGTAGCCTTCCGGGCCGATGCTTTTGATCGGCAACGCGGCGTTCTCGTGCCACTCGATCACGAGCACCTTCTCGTTGTGGTCTCCCGTTTCGATGCGCCAACCGACCGTGACACGTCCGCTCGGGTCCGAAAGGGCACCGTACTTCACGGCGTTGGCCGTAAGCTCGTGCAAGACGAGGCTGAGCGACTGGGCCAGACTGGGTCCGAGAGAGATGTACGGCGCCGGCAGGATGCTCGACCGGCGGTCCTGATAGGGTGCCAGCTCGCTCGCCACGAGCGTACGCAGCTCCAGGCTCTGCCATTGCTCGCGGCTCAGCATCGAATGCGTGCGCGCCATCGACCCGATCCGCCCTTGGAGCCCGGTGTAGAAGTCGTCGGCCGAGACGCTGGCCTGGCGCGAGCGTTCGACCAGGGTCATCACCAGCGTGAGCGCATTTTTCACCCGATGATCGAGCTCACGCATGAGAAGTCTCTGACGGATCTCGCTGGACCGGCGCTCGGCGATGAGAGCACTGAGCGAAAGCGAGCACGCGACGGTCGCCAGGATTGTGATTTGAGCCCGTACGATGGTGCCGACCGCTATAGGTTGATCGGCGATGGTCGACGCCACCATGATCAGGGCCACGGCGGATGCTCCGAGCGGGGAATAGGTCAAGGGAAGGCGGATGGCGAGCAGCAGCAGCGCGGGAAAGATCAGTGCGAGGGGAGCATGCAGCGCGGATTCCAGGCGTGCGACGGCATCCGGATAAACCACGAGTGCGGTCAGAGAAAGCACGCCGACGAGAATGAGTCCTTCGACGTGATCGCGCGTCGTTAGACAAGGTTTGCCGAGCGCACGCGCGCCCAGGATCAGGGGCGTCATCGTCACGACCCCGATGAGGTCGGACCGGAACCAGAGGTGCCAATTGGTCAAAAACGGATCCGCGATGCCGAGAAGCGCCATGGCTCCGGCGCCGATCGCGCCTCCGGCGAGCGTGCCCACCACCGCGGCAAGGAAGACGCCGAGAACGCGCCTGAGGGAATCGAAGCGTATGCCGGATCCGAGCAGCCGATCCGCCAGCCACCCGATCGTAAGGCATTCGACGACGTTGGCGAGGGCGAACAGCGGTGCGGCCGCCAATGGCCGTCCGGCGACGAGATTGGCGGCGATCGTCGCCATCGCCACGCCGAGGGCGACAGGAATGAAGCTCGTGCGCCCAAGGACCAGAAGCGCGCCCACGGCCACGCCCGAAGCCGGCCAGAAGACCGCGACGCCGCCCGCATCGGCAAGCATCGCCAGTCCGAAGAGCGCGGCGACAAAATAGGCCGATGCCATGAGGAGGGTTGTCGCGGCCAGCATGTTGAGCCGCGCGTACCGCGATAATCGTTCGCCCGATGTAGGAAATGGACTTGTCATTGCGGCGCCGTCACGATCCGCGCGGCGATAGCGTCGAGTACATCGTCACACCGTATCGTTTCGCTCCGCGGCAGGATCAGTGGTAGCCCTCGCCGGCCCGCACCTTGCCGCGGAATGTGTAGTAGACGAATACGGTATAAGCGAGAATGATCGGCAGCAGCACAAGAGTTCCGATCAGCATGAAGAGCTGGGAAGAGGGATGCGCCGCGGCCTGCCAGACATCGAGCGACGGCGGCACGATGTAAGGTAAATTCGACACCGCGAGTCCAAGGAAACCAAGCAGGAAAACAGCGATCGTGGAGATGAAGGGACGGGTATCGTGCCTGGACCTCAGCCCCGACCAGCACGACCACGCCGCATAGACGGTGAGCACCGGCACGGGCGCCAGAAAGAAAAAGTTCGGCAGCGTGAACCACCGCTCGTGGATGCGTGGAATGGCGAGCGGGGTCCAAAGGCTGACGATGCCGAGCGCGACGAGCACGACGGGAAGCAGTTGCTTCGCTTGGGCGCGTGCCCTGGCCTGCACGGCGCCGTCGGTCTTCATTACCAGCCACGTTGCACCGAGGAGTGCATAACCGGCTACGACCGCCGCGCCGGTCAGCAATGAAAACGGCGTCAGCCAGTCGAACGTGCCGCCGGCATAGGCGTTGTTGTTGACCTCGATACCGTGCAGCAGCGCACCGAGGATCACGCCCTGCATGAACGCCGCCACGATCGAGCCGCCCGCGAAAGCGATGTCCCAGAGCTGGTGATGGGGCTTGGCAACCCAGCGAAATTCGAACGCCACGCCGCGAAACACCAGCGCCAGCAGCATGATGATCACCGGAAGATAAACCGCTGGCATGATGATCGAATAGGCGAGCGGGAACGCCACCAGAAGGCCACCGCCGCCCATCACCAGCCAGGTCTCGTTGCCATCCCAGAACGGTGCAACGGAGTTCATCATCTGATCCCGGTGCGCTTCTTCCGGGCTGAAGGGAAACAGGATGCCGATACCGAGATCGAAACCGTCGAGCACGACGTAGAGCGCAACCGCCACCCCAAGCACGGCGATCCAGATCAGGGGCAGCCAGAAGGGTAGGGTATCCATAGGCTCACCGTCCCTCTTCGATGGCTTCGTGAGCGGCCTCTTCGGCAGCCGACAGTGGACGCGAAGGCAAGCCCTGCGAGGACTTCACCGAAGCTCCGACGGGGCCTTTCTCGATCAGGCGGTTGATGTAGTAGATGCCCATCGAGAACACGACCGAGTAGACGGCAATGAACAGCACGAGCGTCGTCAGCACGGCACCCGCCGACACGGGCGAGGCGGCATCCGCAGTTCTCAGGATGCCGTGCACGAGCCACGGCTGGCGACCGGTCTCGGTCACCCACCAGCCGGCCAGGATGGCGATGAATCCGGCAGGCCACGAGTAGGAAAGTGCCGTTAGATACCATCGCGTCTGGAATAGCGATCCTCGCCACCACAGGAACGCGCCGATGAGACCGCCCGCGATCATCAGCATGCCCAGCCCCACCATGATGCGGAAAGCGAAGAAGACGGGCTTCACCGGCGGCCGGTCCTGCGGAGCGAAGTCCTTGAGTCCTTTGAACAGGCCGTCCCACTGATGCGTGATGATGAGACTCGCGACGTTCGGGATCGCGATCTCGAAGTGGTTCGTCTCCTCGCTGTCCGACGGCCAAGCGAAGAGGATGAGATCCGCCGGCTTGCTGCCGTCCCAGTGCGCTTCCATCGCCGCCACCTTGGCAGGCTGATGCTCGGCCGTGTTGAGTCCGTGCGCGTCGCCGATCACGAGCTGCAGCGGCGCCAGTAGCGCCACCATGCCGATGCCCATGCGCAGCATCGTCTTCGCCTCTTCGACGAAGCGGTCCGTGATGAGATAGCGCGCACCGACAGCGGCGACGACGATCGACGTCGTGAGAAACGCCGCCGTGAACATGTGCGAGAACCGGTATGGGAAGCTTGGATTGAAGATGATCTCGAGCCAGCTCACCGGCACCGCCACGCCGTTCTCCATCGCATGTCCCGTCGGCGTGTGCATCCAGCTGTTGGCCGCCAGGATCCAGAACGCGGAGATGGACGTGCCGACGGCAACCAGCACCGCCGAAGTGACGTGCAGGTTGGGCGATACGCGGTTCCAGCCGAACAGCATGATGCCGAGGAACGACGCCTCGAGGAAGAACGCCGTCAGGACCTCGTAGCCGAGCAGGGGCCCGGTGATATTGCCGACCGTACGCGAGAAGCCGCTCCAGTTGGTGCCGAACTCGTAGGACAGCACGATGCCGGAGACGACGCCCATGGCGAAGCTGACCGCGAAAACTTTGGTCCAGAAGCGGGCCAGCCGGTGCAGATGCTCGGCCCCGGTCATTCGCCAGCGCACGAGAAGCGTGGCGATGAAGGCGGCAAGCCCTATCGAGAAACTCGGAAAGATGATGTGAAAGGAAACGGTAAATGCGAACTGGATGCGCGCCAGGAATGTTGCATCGAGATCCATGGAGCACCCGTTCGCGGAAAGCATTGCTGCAATGCAGCACGCGAGATGTAACTTAGAGGCATTCTGACTTGCGTCGTGCAAGCCGTCGAGGCCCAAACGAAGGGCGTCGGCGCGGATCCCCCTGCAATCCGCAAATTCCCGACAATTCGACGCCGTGTTGCTCCGACCGTTTTGTCTTAGGGCAAAAGTTCCCAGTTTCTGGTGGGGGTGTGGAAATCATGATACAGAACCGTCATCGTGTTTTTTCAGGAGCACGGAGGAAACAACCATGGACACGAAAGTCGTTGTTGCGATTGCGGCGGCAATTGCCCTTGCGGTAATTGCCTACACGGCACTGTCGCCAGCCCCGGACACTGCGGCCACGCCCGAAGCGGCGGCGCCGGCAGCACCCGCGGCTGAGCCGTCAGCTACACCTGCACCTGCCCCCGCGCCGGAAACGCCTGCGCCGGCCCCGACCCCTACGCCCTGATCTCATTCGAGGGAATGGCCTGAGATATCGAAAGCTCATGTCTTGGGAGCAATTTCCGGGCGCGCTTAAGTGCGCGCCCGGCTCGGCCATTTCCTGATTTTGACGCATCAGCGGAGCCCGGCCGGCATCTTCGGACATCGAAGCCGTGTCCGGCCACGCTCGCGACACAAATGAGCCGACGATCAGGTTACGGACGACAGTTCAGTCTGTGCGGATGGCGTTGGACCCGTGCTAGCGGGCTGTCGTTCGATCGAAGTCCTCGAGAAACCTAGGAACCCCATTCCATGTGGAGCTACCGCAAACGCATCGACGGCGACCTCGTGCGCTGGCGCGATGCGGGTTGGATTACGCCGGAAGGCGAAGCCGCCATCAGACGCGATCTCGAGAAGGGGGTGCGCACCCTGGGGCTCGCCAACGCCCTCGCCATTCTCGCCGCCGTGCTGATCGGCTTTGCGGTCATGAGTTTTGTTGCAGCCAACTGGCAGGTGATGCCGCGGTTGCTGCGCATCGGCATGTTGTTTGCCGCCCTCTGGGCCTCCTACGGCTTGGCCGGCGTGCTCGCACGGCGCGGCATGAGCGGATTTGCCAACGCCGCGATCCTGCTCGGTGTCGGCATCTTCGGCGGCGCCATCATGCTGATCTCGCAGATGTACCACATGGACGGCAACCCGGCCGATGCTTTGCTGCTTTGGGCCGCTGGTGCGCTCCTTGCCGGCGTCGGCTTGCGATCGAACCCGTCGCTCGCCTTCGCAATGATACTTGTGGTCTACTGGGGCATCTCTGAAGCGATGCGTCTGGACCGGGTGTTCTGGCCGTTCCTTCTGCCGTGGGCTGTGGTCTCGGCGGCCTTCTACTGGCAGCGCTGGCGGCCGGGCCTTCACCTCTCGGGCCTTGCCCTCATGGGTTTCGTCGTCAGCCTCGGCTATCGTCTGAATGACGGCCATGCCCACGGTCTTGTCGCGGTGATCGGCCTCGGACTCATGGCGGCCTCGATCGCCGGCGAGCGTCTGAAGCCGGAGCTGCCGGCGCTTTGGTCCGGGTCGTTCAACTATGGCCTCGCGATTGCACTCGCCGGCCTGTGGGCCCTGCAGTTCTTCGAGGACCCCACGCTGGACATCTTCATGTTGTTGGCCGTGTTGGCGCTCGCGCTGCTCATCGCCGCGATTTTCTGGGGCTTCCACGCCGGCAACCGCGGCGCGCTCTGGATCGGGTATGCCGGGTTCTCGATCGAGATCCTCGCCATATACGTCAAAACCATCGGCAGCCTGCTCAACAACGCGCTCTTCTTCCTTGTCGCGGGTCTGATCGTGTCGGCGCTTGCCGCGATCGCCTACAAGCTGCATGCGCGTGGCCAGCCCCAGGCTGCAACGTCGTGATGTCGGAGCCATAGAATGTTTAAAACGATCAAGCTATCCCCCACGTCCTGGCTCGCCGTCGCCATCGTGGCCGCCGTGCAGACCATCGCGCTGGCTACCATCGTCTACGGGCGTGTTTCGCTCCTGAGCAACGGGCGTGAGATTGTCACCGAGGTGATCCCGGTCGATCCGCGCGACCTCTTCCGCGGCGACTACGTCATCCTCGGCTACACGTTCGGGCAAGGCGAGGTGACCGTGCCGAAGGGCACCAACCAGGGCGACAAGGTCTACGTCACGCTCAAGGAGACGACGCCCGAGAAGTGGGAGGTTGTGGGGGCGTCGACCGACTACGCGCACCCCGCTGACTCGGCGCAGGTCGTGATGAAGGGCATCGTGTCCTACGTCTCGATGCCGCCCGAAGGCGAGCAGCCGAAGGCCTCCGTCCGCTATGGCATCGAAAGCTATTTCGTGCCCGAGGGAACCGGACGCGAGCTCGAGGAGAAGGTGCGCGACAAGAAGATCTCGGCCGTCCTCGCCGTCGGCGGATCTGGCGACGTCGCCATCAAGGCCCTCGTCGTCGATGGCCAGCGCGTGCACCAGGAGCCGTGGTTCTAGCCTCCCGATCGCCGCGGATGAGACTGGCGCCCCGCGCCATCCTTTGCTAAGGGGCGTGCCGTCATATCCGGACGGAGTACACTTTCCCATGAGCATCACGCGTCACGAATCCTCAGAGATCTATTCCAAGGTCGTCGAGGCCAACGGCTTTGTTTTCACGTCGGGCATCATTCCGTCTGACCTCTCTCGTGACGCGAAAGGCCAAGCCGAGGAGGTCCTGAAGGAAATCGACCGCCTGCTGGCCCTCTGCGGGACCGACAAATCGAAAATCGTGATGACGAACCTCTGGCTCAACGACATCCGCCACCGCGAAGGCGTCAACGAGGCGTGGAAGGCCTGGACCGGCGGCAAGGATACGCCCGCTCGCGCGACCGTCGAAGCGAAGCTGGTCGATCCGCGCATGCTGGTGGAGATCGCGGTCGTCGCTGCGAAGTAGCGCCGGAAACGGTTGCGAA
>NZ_CADEFI010000019.1:0-10320 GCF_902826555.1 uncultured Hyphomicrobium sp. | reverse complement strand
GAAACGGTTGCGAAGGGGCTTCGGCGTCAGCCGGGACGCCGCGCGACGCGACCCGTAAGGAGTCCGTCAGGTCGCACCTTTCCAATTTTCCGACTTCGCCACTCCAGTTAGCTTCCCTGTGACGTGTTTGCCTCGGCGCTTTCCGATTCGCCAGGCAGTCTCGCTGCACCTATCGAGCGCAAAGGGTGAATCGGGCAAACTGGCCGCGATGATCACATCAGGCTTCAGCCGATCATCAATCGCGTGGAATGCCACGCACGTCTGCATCGGAAAATGAGGCGATAATGTCGGCACGAGGAATTGTCAAAGCGCTGGCGGCTGTTGCCGCACTGTGCGCGGTTTCGGCACCTGCGTTGGCGGATGACACGGGCTTCGCCTACACCCACGACCTTCGCAAGGAGGGTGGGCGCACCTGCTTCACCGACCATTACCACTACGGCAGCGGATCAGGTGCAACCAAGGCGGCCGCCCAGAAGGACGCCGTCGGCTCGTGGATCAGCTTCACGGATTTCGAGTACGGCAGCGACTGGGCGCGCTTCTCGCGCGCGGCCAGCAAGGGTCTCTCGTGCAGCCGCACGGGAAGCGGTGGCTACGACTGTCAGATCGAAGCCCGGCCCTGCAAGTAAAGACAGAGTTGATCTGATTCGCGGCAGCCGCGACGAGCGGCTGTCGCGTTGCCGTGTGTGCGCGATTTCAAACGATTCCAAACTTGGGTGAGCGCACTACGGTCGCGCACACATCCATTTGATAATCAACGAAGACTTGCGGCATAAAGGGCGTGATGCTTCGGCTTTGCGCCCGACTTATTTACGCCTGTGCCCGTATTGCAACGCATGCCCTCTTTTGGCATGGTCCCGCGCGCGTCTCTCAGCGGCGCAAACTACGGGTTTCGGTTGCCGCCCGTGCGCAACCGTGCAAGGTCGCAGCCAACGAGCTGACCAGATAGGGGAAATGCTTCAATGACAGAAATACTTTGGGGGATCGTCGCCTGCGGGGCGCTTTCGATCCTCTACGCCGTCTTCACCATCCAGTCGGTGATGAAGTCGGACGCCGGCAACGCGCGCATGCAAGAGATCGCCGGCGCCATTCGCGAAGGTGCCCAGGCCTACCTCAACCGTCAGTATCAGACCATTGGCATCGTCGGCGCTGTCATTTTCCTGCTCGCCTGGATCTTGCTCGGCGCGCCCGTCGCAATCGGCTTTTTGATTGGTGCCGTGTTGTCGGGTCTCGCCGGCTACATCGGCATGAACGTATCGGTGCGCGCCAACGTGCGCACGGCACAGGCTGCCACCGTATCGCTCGGCAAAGGTCTCGACATCGCCTTCAAGGCCGGCGCCGTCACCGGAATGCTGGTGGCCGGCCTCGCGCTCCTCGGCGTCTCCATCTATTACTACATTCTGACCGAGGTTCTGGGATACGCCGCGGCTGACCGCACGGTCATCGATGCGCTCGTCGCGCTCGGCTTCGGTGCGTCCCTCATCTCCATCTTCGCCCGTCTCGGCGGCGGTATCTTCACGAAGGGTGCAGACGTCGGCGGTGACCTTGTTGGCAAGGTCGAGGCCGGCATCCCCGAGGACGATCCGCGCAACCCCGCAACCATTGCCGACAACGTCGGTGACAACGTCGGCGATTGCGCCGGCATGGCGGCCGACCTGTTCGAGACCTATGCCGTGACCGTCGTCGCCACCATGGTGCTCGCAGCGATCTTCTTCGCCGGCCAGGCCAACCTCGCGGCCCTGATGGTCTATCCGCTTGCCATCTGCGCGGCCTGCATCGTCACCTCGATCATCGGCACCTTCTTCGTCAAGCTCGGCGCCAACAACTCGATCATGGGCGCGCTCTACAAGGGCGTCATTGCCTCGGGCGTGCTGTCGATTGCCGGCCTCTACGCAGCAACGCAATATGTGCTGGGCGGCTTCGGCGAGGTCGGCATCGCGAACGGCCTGTCGATCACGGGGCAGGGGCTTTTCCTGTGCGGTCTCGTAGGGCTTGCTCTGACCGGTGTGATCGTCTGGATCACCGAGTACTACACCGGCATCGGCTATCGTCCCGTGCGCTCGATCAGCCAGGCCTCCGTCACCGGCCACGGCACCAACGTCATCCAGGGTCTCGCGGTTTCGCTTGAAGCCACGGCTCTTCCCACCATCGCCATCGTCGCCGGCATCCTCGCCACCTACAACATCGCCGGTCTCTTCGGCACGGCGATTGCGACCACCACCATGCTCGGCCTCGCCGGCATGATCGTCGCGCTCGACGCCTTCGGTCCCGTGACGGACAACGCCGGCGGCATCGCCGAGATGTCCGGCCTGCCCAAGGAGGTGCGCCGCTCGACGGATGCGCTCGACGCCGTCGGCAACACCACCAAGGCGGTCACCAAGGGCTACGCCATCGGCTCGGCCGGCCTCGGCGCGCTCGTGCTGTTCGCGGCCTACAACTACGACCTGCAGTACTTCATCGCCAAGGCCAACGAGGCCGGCTCCACGTCCTATCAGTTCTTCAAGGGCGTCGAGACCAACTTCGGCCTCGACAACCCGTACGTCGTGGTGGGCCTGCTGCTCGGCGGCTTGATCCCCTACCTCTTCGGCGGCATCGCCATGACCGCCGTCGGCCGTTGCGCGGGCTCGATCGTCGAGGAGGTGCGCCGCCAGTTCAAGGCGAAGCCTGGCATCATGAAGGGGACAGAGCGCCCGGACTATGCCCGTGCGGTCGACATTCTGACCCGCTCGGCCATCAAGGAGATGGTGATCCCGTCTCTGCTGCCGGTGCTGTCGCCCATCGTCCTGTTCTTTGTCATCGAGGCCATCGGCGGCCGCGGCGCGGCGTTCTCCGCCGTTGGCGCCATGCTGCTCGGCGTCATCGTGACGGGGCTCTTCGTCGCCATCTCCATGACCTCGGGCGGCGGCGCCTGGGACAATGCGAAGAAGGCCTTCGAGGACGGCTTCGTCGACAAGGACGGCGTCAAGCACGTGAAGGGTACCGACGCTCACAAGGCCTCCGTCACCGGCGACACGGTCGGCGATCCCTACAAGGACACCGCCGGCCCCGCCGTGAACCCGGCCATCAAGATCACCAACATCGTCGCGCTGCTCCTCCTGGCCGTGCTCGCGCACGGCTAGAGAGAGACCGCTCTGCGAAATGAAAAGGCCCCGCGCGAGCGGGGCCTTTTTTATTGGTGCGCGTCGAGCTCCTCCGGAGCGCCGCCGAAGCGCAGAAGATTGCCGTGCGGATCGTGAATAGTGAACTCCTTCATGTTCCACGGTCGCACGGTGAACTCGGAAAGCTTGGGAACACCCTTCGCCCTGAACTCGTCATAGAGGGCCACGATCTGCCCGCCGCGGATATAGCAGGACGTATGCTCGGGATGGATGCGATCGGACGCGAGCCAGAAATGGATCTCCATCCGGTCGCGCCGCGCGAGCAGGTAGTCGCCGTGCCGTTGCACCGAAAAGCCGAGCAGGCCGCCATAGAACCGCTCCGTCTCGTCGAGATCGAGCGAGGCGAGGATAGGGATCGAAATGGCGAGATCGTCCTCAAGCATCGGAGGGCCGTTTACTCGCCGAAGATCTGCTTGGTGCCGAGGTTGCGGAACAGCTGCTTGAAGATGCCGTCTTCCTTGCCGCCCGGAGCCGGCGTCGTCCGCGAGACGAAGTCGAACACCTTGCCGTCCTTGAGGCCATAGTTGGCCACGCGGTCGACGGTCTGCGCAGGCGTGAAGTAGACGGCCAGCACCTGCCGGTCCACCTCGCTGCCCGACATGAAAGCGACCCGCTTTTCCGTGCTCGAGATGTAGTAGTAGGCCGAGCCGTTGCCGATCGTCGTCGTGGTCGTCGGTGAGCCGAGGATGAGCTTGACCTGCTCCTGCCCCATGCCGGGCTGCACCTGCGCGATGTCGGATTCGCGGAACAGGTGGCCATGCTTGGTGATCTGCTCGCTGCAGGCCGAGATGCCGACCATGACGACGAGCAGCGCCGGCATCAGAAGGCGCAAAGCCAGCTCTTTGGCTCCGCTGCGCTCCGTGCTTTGTCTCGACGCATCGGGACGGCGCATGGCGTGGTGACCCCCTGGGAGACTCATGAAACCCCTGTGCTCAAGTCCCGCCCTTAGCTAAAAGGAGGCCGCAAAGCAACGGCGGGGCTCCCTTGGTCCCCTTGTGTAAGAGACTGGAAAACCCACGTGCTCTCCTGGTTTAAAAGCAGAGCCGAAGATCGGCAGAGAGCAATCGACTTTTATGGCGCGATCGTGACCCGCGCCCGCGCCCCTGCGCTTTTTGCCCGCCACGGTGTCCTCGACACCCCGGAAGGGCGCACCAGCGCCATAATTCTTCTGATGTTTCCGCTCCTTGAGCGCCTTCAACGGGGGAATACGCCGGATCGCCGCCTAGCCCGGCTGACGGCCGAGACCTTTGTCACCGACATCGACGATTGCCTGCGTGAAATGGGTGTTGGCGATCTGTCGGTGCCGAAGAAGGTTAAGCGTGCCGCCCAGGCGCTGGGCGAGCGCTGCCTTGCCTACCGTCGCGCTGCGGCCTCGCCCGAGCCGGTACGCGCATTGGCCGACGAACTCGCCGCGACGGTCCCGGGCCTCGATCACAACGCCGGGGGCGCCGAGGTGTTGGCGCGCTTTACGTTGAAATCTGTCGCGGATCTCGCCACCGTGCCGACCGAGAAGCTGGCTTCCGCGCTCGCCGCACTGCCCGATCCTGCGGATGCCGCCACGGCATCCCAACCGGAGACTTCCGCATGACTGCCCTTCGCGATTGGATGCTGCTTGTCACCGACATCCCCGAGCGTGGTCTTGCCCGCACGCGCACGGCCACCGACGAGGAGCGCATCGAGCTGGCGCGCGAGCTCGATATCCCTTCGGTTGAGAGCCTGACTGTCAGCTATGAGATTACGCCGCGCGGCCCGCTCCGCTACGTGTTTTCGGGCACGCTTGAGGCCAATGTGACGCAAGCTTGCGTCGTCAGTCTCGAGCCCGTGCCCGCGCGCGTGACGGAAGCGTTCGAGATCGGGCTGGGGCCCGCCGAGGCGCTGGAGGATGCGCCACCCGCCGCCGGCGATCGGGAGGTGTCGAGCGTTCCCGATGTCGAGCCGATCGAGGACGGTCGCGTCGAGGTGGGTACCATGATCTTCGGGGTGCTGTCGGCCGCGCTCCCGCCCTATCCACGCAAGCCCGGTGTCGAGTTCGATTGGGTTGATCCGAAGGGCGAGGCGGATCCCGAGGGCGCGAGCCCGTTTGCCGCATTGGCCAAGTTGAAGCCCCGGCCCTAACCTCCGACGCCTGGGGTCCGGCCCGGCAAAGCTCGGCAGCGCGACGTTTTTCACCGCGCTACGCTTTGTCCCCGGCCTACCTAAGGAAATGGGTTGTTTCGCAGGTGCAAACGAGTATTTTCCCGCAGGCATTGCCTGGGGGGAAGTTGCAGGCAAGGCCGCTTCGGCACCGGGGTCGTTCGATAGGTTCATGATCGCCAGATGGCCCAACCGCGGACATTAGCGCTCGACGCCATGGGAGGCGACCACGGTCCTGAGGTCGTGATCCCCGGGGCTGCGCTTTCGCTTGAGCGCCACCCCGCGTTGAGTTTCATCTTCGTTGGCGACGAGGTCCGCATTGCGCCGATCCTCGCCGGCCATCCGGCGCTCGCCGCACGCTCCCGCGTCGTGCACACGACCCAGGTCGTTGCCATGCATGAGAAGCCGAGCCAGGCCCTGCGCCGCGGTAAGGGATCGAGCATGTGGCTCGCGCTCGAGGCGGTGCAGAAGGGCGAGGCGCACGCTGCCGTCTCAGCTGGCAACACTGGCGCGCTGATGGCCATGGCAAAGCTCATTCTGCGCCCCATGAAAGGTATCGAGCGCCCGGCCATCGCCGCTCTGTGGCCCACCATCACCGCCGAATGCATCGTGCTGGATGTCGGTGCCAATATCGGCGCCACGGCGCGGCAGCTTTCCGAGTTTGCATTGATGGGCGCCGCAATGGCGCGCGCTCTGTTCCACGTCGAGCAGCCCACGGTCGGGCTCTTGAACGTCGGCGTAGAGGATGTGAAGGGCGCCGAGGAGGTGAAGGAAGCCAACGCGCTTCTGAAGGGTGCGGAGCTTCCCCTCGACTATCGCGGCTTCATCGAGGGCAACGAGATTGGTCAGGGCAAGGTGGACGTCGTCGTCGTCGAAGGCTTCGCCGGCAATATCGCGCTCAAGACGGCGGAAGGAACGGCAAAGCAGATCGGCATGTACTTGAAGGATGCGATGATGCGCACCTGGCTTTCGCGGCTGGGAGCGCTTCTCGCCCGCGGTGGCTTCAAGGTTCTCAAGGAGAAAATGGACCCGCGGCGGGTCAACGGCGGCACGTTCCTCGGGCTCAACGGCATCGCCGTCAAGAGCCATGGCGGCACGGATGCCCTGGGCTTTGCGAGTGCGGTCGATCTCGGCTACGAAATGTCCGAAAGCGGGCTCCTCGAGCGCCTCGCCAGTGATTTGGAAACCTTCCACCATCGTCTCGGCACCGTTTCTCCTGCGTCCCACTAGGCGTTCCGGGCTGGCAAAGCCCCAATAAGCCCTGCACAGAAGAGGTTACCTTGGCAGTCATTCGATCGGTCATCCGCGGCGTGGGCGCCCATCTTCCCAAGCGCGTTGTGACCAACGCCGATCTGGCAAAGATCGTCGATACGACCGACGAATGGATTGTCGAGAGGAGCGGCATTCGCCAGCGCCATATCGCCTCCGACGACGAGACGACCTCTTCGCTGGGCATCGCCGCCTCTCACCAGGCGCTCGTGCGAGCCGGCATCGACCCCGTCGACATTGATCTCGTCGTCTGCGCGACCGCGACGCCGGATCGCACGTTCCCTTCGACCGCCGTCAGAATCCAGTCCGGTCTCGGCGTCACCAAGGGCGCCGCGTTCGATGTCCAAGCCGTGTGCTCCGGCTTCGTCTATGCCATGGCCATCGCGGACAACTTCATCAAGACGGGCCAGTCCAATCGTGCGCTCGTCATTGGTTCGGAAACGTTCTCCCGCATTCTCGATTGGACCGACCGTTCGACTTGCGTCCTGTTTGGCGACGGCGCCGGTGCCGTCGTGCTCGAGGCGCAGCCCCAGCACGGAACGCGCGAAGACCGCGGCATTCTCTCGAGCATCCTGCGCTCGGACGGCCGCTTCGAGGACCTGCTCTATGTGGACGGAGGGCCGGGAACGACCAAGACGGTCGGACATTTGCGTATGAATGGGCGCGAAGTTTTTCGCCATGCAGTGCAAAAAATCTCGGGCGTCATCGAGGAGACTCTGGTGGCCACCGGATACGCGGCTGACGAGATTGACCTCTTCATCCCGCACCAGGCCAATGTTCGCATTCTGGACGGCATTGCCAAAAAGCTCGGCATCTCTCACGAAAAGATCATCAAGACCCTAGAAAAGCACGGAAATACGTCCGCTGCGTCGATTCCACTGGCCCTCAATCAGGCCTTCGAGGAGCACCGTGTGCGCGAAGGAAGCCTGGTGCTGATGGAGGCCATGGGCGGCGGATTTACGTGGGGAGCGGTGCTCGCGCGCTGGTAATGCTGCACCGGCGAGGAATGCGATGATGCAATGCACAATTCAGTGCTCTGAGTGTCCTAATTTGGGCCATTCCAACGATTGCTAAATCTCTGTGCGATTTCAGTTGCTTGTTGCGATCTGTCATTGACCGCGCCTCCGCGCCCCGATAGCATCAGGAATAATACCTATCTACGGGGAGGCGGAGCGCTATGAGCGGGAAGACACTGACACGTGCCGATCTGGCCGAGGCAGTGGTCCGGAAGGTCGGCTTGCCGAGGAACGAGTCGCAAGAACTCGTCGAACTCGTGCTGAACGAGATTTCGGACAGTTTGGCGCGCGGGGAACAGGTCAAGCTGTCCTCGTTCGGCTCGTTCGGCATTCGCCAAAAGGGCGAGCGCATCGGGCGCAATCCCAAGACGGGCAAAGAGGTGCCGATCACGCCACGCCGCGTGCTTGTCTTTCGGCCCAGCAATATCATGAAAGACCGCATCAACTCCGGCCGCTCTCGGCGTAACAAGGCGGCGGAGTAGCCTCCGCTTTGCGATGCGACGAGAACGCCTGCAGCACCTAGGCGCCGCGCGACACGATGATGCGTGTCGCAATTGCAAGCACGCACATCCGAGCAGCATGGCGCGTGTGCCTTGAGCACACCGGCGCGGAAATGTGCGCGCGCACGCGCCACTTGCCGCGAAAAAACCAACAAGCACGCAGAAGGCTCGATCTGAGCTGCACGCCGTTGTGCGTGCTCAGCGTTGAAAAAAGCTGTGACCGATTGATCCGATTGATCGAGACGGCGCGTGGCGTTGTCGGTATGATTGCCAAAGCAAGCTGTGGCGTTGGCGTTGCGCATCTTCAGGCAATTCGGGATGCAGGTGTGGGTTTGGTCCAGCCCGCAGGGGGTGGATAGGGCCAGCGTTGACGCATCAGCGAGGCACGAGGCCGGCGGAAACCGGATCATCCATGGCCAAGGCATCGAGGGGTAACGATGAGCAAGGCAGCGGAGGCTTTTCGAACCATCAGCGAAGTGGCTGATGAGCTCGATGTGCAGAAGCACGTTCTAAGGTTCTGGGAAGCGCGCTTCCCGCAAGTCCGGCCCATGAAGAGGGGCGGCGGACGCCGGTACTACCGTCCGGAGGATATGGAGCTGCTGCGGGGAATCCGCCATTTGCTCCACGCCGAGGGGTACACGATCAAGGGTGTGCAGAAGATTCTGCGCGAGCAGGGCATCGATCACGTGAAGCAGCACGGCCGCGTGCCGGACGAGGCTCCGCGTGCTGGCATTCGGCCGGACGCACGTGTGCTGCCGGCCAACGTTCCAGCCATCGGTGCGGCCGCGCAGGGACGCGGTGCGGCGGTTGCCTCAGCGGCGCGGCGCGGCGCCGGACGCGGTCGTGCCAGCGCCATCGATCATCTCGCAGCCGTCGAAGCGGCCATCAAAGAGCTGGAGCAGTGTCGCGCAATTTTGCTCGAGACGCTCGGCAAGACGGAGCCCGTACGCGTGCCCCGTCGCGCCCGCGCCGTCAGCGCGTGAAGCGTTGAAAGCTCCCGACGGTCGGTCTAGACCATGATCGCTTCGGACCTTATCAGTCCGAAGCGTGAATCATCGGTCTCGCTAAAATGACCATGATCGCTTCGGACCCGAGTCGCTCCGATCGTCGCGCCTCCTATCAAGGCGCGGCGTGAATCGGCAGCGCAGGAAAAGCTCCGATCGTCGCGCCTCCTATCAAGGCGCGGCGTGAATCGGCAGCGCAGGAAAAAGCTCCGATCGTCGCGCCGTCTATCAGGCGCGACGTCAATCGGCAGCGCAACGAAAGTCCGAAGCGTGAATCATCGGTCTCACCGGGCACCTGAGCGCGGCTCCGATTGATTCAAAAACAACCGCGCTATTGCGATCGCGCTTTCGAGCACGTGCGGCCGCTGGAGGGCGCTCGGCAGGACGCAGATGGCTGAGACGGAGCTCTGGCTCGTTAATCTCGACGCGGCGGCATCGGCCCTCGAAGCCATCGAGGAAATGACCCCGCGCCTCTCTGGGGACGTCGTGCGCCGCCTTGCCGACATGCGCAACGAGGCGGCCCGCCGCGAGCGCAGGAACGCGCACATCGCGCTCCGTATTCTGATCGAGCGCATCCACGGGCCCGGCATCCGCCGCGCACCCTTCGAAAGGAGCGCGACCGGCAAGCCGTCATTGCCCGTTGATGGTCTCGCCTTCAGCCTGTCCCACACCGTCGGACTGGCGCTCGTCGCCGTGAGCGACCGACGAGGTCCGCTCGGAGTCGATATCGAGCGTCTGCGGCCGGTGACGATGCCGGACGCACGCCGCGCGCCGATCGAGGAGGAGGCCGTCGCGCTCGCTGCCGGCGTAGCGGTGGCCGGCCCCAGCCCGGATGCGCGTTTTCTCAGGGCTTGGGTGCGCATCGAGGCCGCGGCAAAAGCGCAGGGCCACGGCATCGGCCAGATCCTCGAGCGCCTGCGGCCGGACCGGCAGGGCGCCGCCGAGCGGATGGCGCGCGAAACCCTCGCGATCGTGGTCCACGACATTCCGGTAGGAGAAGACGTATTCGCGGCCATCGCTGTCGAGAAGGACCAGTCACCGCCACGGCTAAGCCGGTTTCCAGCCACGGCGGAAGCCATCGCGGCACTTCTCACCGCAGGCGCAGGAACGAGGCGTTGACCGCAGGCCCGTAGCCAGACATAAGGGGGGCCGAAGTCGGAGCGTAGCGCAGCCTGGTTAGCGCACCAGTCTGGGGGACTGGGGGTCGGGAGTTCAAATCTCCCCGCTCCGACCATTCACACAT
>NZ_CADEFI010000018.1:5679-65408 GCF_902826555.1 uncultured Hyphomicrobium sp. | reverse complement strand
GCCGTTTTCATTTGCGCGCCTGGAGACCGAGACATCGATGTCCGCTCCTGACCCTTAGCGGCTATCAGGTTTATTCAACCCGGGTGTTGCTCAAACTGGGACAGCTCACAGAACGGTCTTCGCGCCATCGGTTCCTGCGCTCTTCTGCAAATCATCCGCTCTTGCACCAGTCTAGGCTGTTGTGTGACGAAGCGTGTAGACACCAAGGCCGGATTTTCGGTTTGTGCCCGTTCGCTGAGGTAGGCTGCTTCTTGACTCGTCCATGTGTTCATCTAACGTTGAGAAATCGGGGGTACTTGAGACATGGATCCGGTCGTTGCGAAGTTAATTGCGGCGGGGCTTGCGTCCGTCGGAGCCGGGTTAGCCGCTGTCGGAATCGGCCTCGTCTACGCGACGGCTCCCGAACAGTCGAAGATCACAGGGCTGCTGCTTACGGCAGGATTTGGGGCAGCGTGCCTACTCCTGGCGATCATAATGTTGTTCGCTTAAGGCTAGCGGTTCAAACCGGCGGCCCTGCGCCGTGTAAGACAGCGAGACCGATCTTCACGAGAGCCGCCGTGATGACAATAACCGCTGTTACGGACGTGAGCGCTGCAACCAATAACAGATTGCGCTGGCGAGCAGGCTTCCATCGAGTGTCCGCGCCGGCGGCTAGTGGCGCATCGAGCGCCGTGACCTGCTGCTCGTAAATTAGTTCCCTCAAGCGTGCCTGTGCATCGGCAAAGTGCGCACCGTCAGGCCACTGCGACAGAAACTCCTGGAGCGCGAGTTGGTCCGAGCTAGTGGCGACCGCGGCCCACGCCGCGGTTTCTCGCCCATTTCTGTTAGCAGCCTCGGCTTGAGACTTTGCGATAGCTTCTGCAGCCGTCAGCCAAGCTTGTACCGCCGATTCATGCTTTGACGTTGGGAACGCTTCAAGAAAAGATTGAAGTTCTTCGATCGACGACGACGAACTCAAGGTCTTGAACGTCAACTCTCCAAGTCGTGCTCGCGCATAGCGTTCGGTGCTGCCGCCCGAGAACCGCGCGAGATGATCGCGCAGATCATCGGGATCATCTTGCGCCTTTATGAAATCCCAGTTGGCCAACTCTTCCGCCTTGCGTACGTCCGCAGCTGACATACCTGACGCGCGCTGCTCGCGCGCGCGGGCCTCAACGGCGGCAAGTCGAGCCTTGTCATCGGCTTCCCGCTGCCTCTCAGATTCGTGGGTTGCAGCGCGCTCGACCTCGGTGGCGGCGCGCTGCATGGCTAAGTCGTCGAGCACGCCTCTTATCTGGCTGACGAGACCCTGCGCGTCAGCGTTGAAACGCTCCAAGGTAATCCGCACCGCCTGCTTGCGCGCGAGCGGTTTCAACGGCCCGGGCAAATCGTCGGCGCGGGGCATTTCTCCGCCCGGCACGAGCACGGGGATGACGCGCTTCTTCGCGCCAGCCTCCAGCGCCGAGACGACTTCGACGCGCACCCAATCCTCAGGGTTTTCGAGCCGCCGCCGCCCGGTCTCATCGGCCATCGTAAGCCAGCGCGGGCCAATGACGGCTATGAGGATGTCGCACTGGGAGACCTGCGCGCGCAGCACATCAACGTAGTCATCGCCGGCTTTGATGTGGCCCTCAACGTCCATGAAAATAGTGTCACGGCCCAGCGCCTGCTCCAGCCGGTCGAACAGGCGGCCGACGGTGCCCGCATCGTCGCCGCGCCGATAATTTATGAAAATCCTGCCCGTCAAACTCACCCCCACCGATTAACCGCAAGATCGTAACCAGGCCGTTCTCATTTCTCAAGTCCGCTCAGCGACTTCCGCTTCTGGCCCGGAGCCGACTTCCATAAAAAACGGAGCGGCCTTCGCCGCCCGGCCGAATGCCAAACTGCAAAGACGACAAGCGGGCTAGTACGCCTGCTGCACCTTCGACTTGTGCAGATCCCGACGCATCACCTTCGGCGCATTGCGCGCCTGCCTCGGTGCCCACCGAACCTTGAAATTGGAATAGCCTCTAGCGATACTCATCCCCAACAGCGCCTGGGGACTCTCGATGGTGGCCTGGCAATCGATCGGTAGGGGCTTGTTAGCGCTCTTCTATGCGGCGCCGTGGGCTTGGCTCCTTTGCTTTGCAGCGTTCACAGCGGCCGCTACATACGTCACGGGGCACGTTCCAAGCTACGGCAATCCTGATCCGAAGCAGATCGACGATCTTTGGATCCTCTACACGCTAGTCGTGATGTGGCTGGGGCTCACTCTCTTGTCGCCGTTCGTCGTCGCGGCACATGCATTCGCACGCGTCGTTTCCTCGCCGGCTCCGCACCTTGAGAGACAGCACCTACTTGTCTATGCGCTTGGCGCAACGCTCGTCGCATACATAATCGTGGGCGATCCGGCCGGCCTCGCCACGTGGCTGTGGGACTAGGTACAAAAATACGGAGCGGCTTTCGCCGCCCCGCCACCGCATACACCCATCGCAAACCGCAACTAGTACGCCTGCTGCACCTTCGACTTGTGCTGGTCCTGGCGCATGATCTTGCGCGTCTTGTCCCAGCTCTCGCTTTCGAGCCCCGCAGCAGCCTCCCGGCTCTTCTCCTCGAGCTTGTCGAGCGTCGAAATCGACGCGGTAGGCGCCGCCATCACACCGGCACCGAGAGCGCCCTTCTGCCGGTTGAGGTAGGCGGCATTGTCCTCGAGCACCTTGCGCGCGGCCGTGATGTCGCCGGCGTCGCGCAGTTCGACGGCCTTTTCGCTGTTCTCGGTCGCGATCTGCTCCGTCACCTGGCTCATGACGCCCTTGTTGATGCTCGCTTCCGCGGCCTTGGCGTCCTCGGTGAACGTCGCCTTGACGCTCGCCTTCGCCTCCGCCCGTGCCCCATCGTCGAGATTGAGATACCCAACGTCGACGTCGGCAACATCGCCGTCCGCCGACGCCAATCCGGAGTTCGGAACCTCGAGCTCCACCACCACGTAGCGCTCGTTGTCGGCCGGAAGCTGGTTGAGTTTGAGCGTCACGCGATTGCCCGAGATCTCCGCCTCGCGCCCGAGCACGCGCTTCGGTGTAAAACCGGACTTGCACTCGATCTGGATGATGATGTCGCGGGCGGCGATCGAAAGCGCATCTCCGAACTCCCGGTCGAAGATCTCGGCGAGATCGCTTGGCCGCTCCACGAACACATGGTTGCCGTCGCTCGCGGCCGCGAGCCGCTGCATCAGGTCCTCATTGTACTCGAGACCGAGGCCGATGGTGGAAACCGAGATGCCTTTGGAAGCCAGCTCCCTGCCGAGCTCCGCAAGCTCGCCCGGCGTGCTGGGTCCGACGTTGGCAAGCCCGTCGGAGAGCAGCACCACGCGATTGACCTGCATATCCGATTTGAAGGCCTTCACCTGCTCGCCGCCTTCCTTGACGCCGGCGTAGAGCGCGGTGGTGCCCGACGAGCTGAGCGCATCGATGGCGCGCTCGATGTCACGCCGATCCGACCCGATTTTTCCGGCCTCCCGCGGCACATCGACCTCGTGATTGTAGGACACGAGCGACATGACATCGTCGCCCGAAAGCCGTTCCAGCGCGGCATGTGCGCCCTTCTTGGCTGCCACCAGCCGCTCACCGGCCATGGATCCGGAGCGGTCGATGACAAGCGCGACGTTGATCGGCGGACGCTCGCGCTGCGTCTTGGCCTTCAGCGTCTTGAGCGAGAGCCTGAGATAGACGCGGTCGTTGCTCTTGCGAGCGATGGTGGAATGGCCGAGCTCGGCGCCGATTTGAACCTCGGCAGCCCGAGCGGGCGAAACCGGAAGCAGAAAAGCACCACTAAGGGCGGCGAGCGCAAAGAGAGAAGAAAACGTCCGCACAGGCGACATGGGAATCTCCTCGAAATAAAAAATCAGAAGCGCGGAGAATAAATTCGTCCCACGGCGGAAGAGTGCGAAAGTCGTGTCGGAACCGCGCAGGCCCCATGGCAAAAAAAAGAAAAGCCCGCGTGAGGCTGGCGCGCCACGCGGGCTTTTACGGAAGGCGATCGTCTGCTTGTCAGTTCAGGGCACGCTTGGCGTCGCTGGACGCAACCTGCTGTGTGGGCGTCCGCAGCACGAGCTGAAGCTGAGATTCGAGATTGAGCCAATCCCGATCCGTGCGGCGAGGATTGGACGCCAGGCTATGCCGGATCCGCCGCGCCATGCCGAGCAGAGCTTGCTCGTCAGGCCTCAGTCGCCCCGCACCGCTGTCCGGCTCGAGCTGATCGATCACTTCGGCAAGCTCGCTCTCGTACGGACCGTTGGGAAGCAGCATCAGAACGTTCCAGCACTGGTCGATCTCCGCCGACGCGCTGACCAGCTGTTGCCGCCCGGTCCCGTCCTCTGCAGCAAGATCGTTGTCGAGTTGCTCGAACACGCGCTCGAGACGACCGTGCTCGAGCTGATCGCGACTGGCCAGCTCTTGTTCCAGCAGCCGGTTGCTCTGCCGCAAGGCCATCATCGCTTCGCCGGCAGCGCTCGCCGCATCGAAGGCCAACCCGTTGAGCGACGTGAACGCCTCCGGAGCCACACCGAGCGATTCGACCAGAGCCGCGAGATAGCTCGGCGGCTCCTGCTCGCTATCGTCGTCGGATTGAGGCAGCCGCTGCGTATGGTCGGCAATCGCCTGCCGCGGCGGCGTGATCGATCCTCCTTGGCGCGCATCGGCGCGCCGCGGCGACGCGAGCCGCGCCATGCGAGAGCCGGCGCGCCCGACCTCGCGCGCGCGAATGCGGGCCAGCGTCTTGTAGAGATCCTTGTGCACGAAGTAGCCGCTGTCGCGTTTGCTGTCCCGTTGAACCAGGGTGAACGTGGCACCGGTATTGAGCACGTTGAGCATCACCGGGTGCACATCATCGGCCGCCTCATCGAGATTGACGTACGCGGTGAAACCGCGCGCCTCATCGATCGGAGTAAGCTCGCTCAGCACCGCCTCGGAGTTCTCTCCGACGTTCGGAAGCAGAGCGACCACGAGCTGGTCCTCGAGCTGATCGATCTTCATGCCGGCTTCGGCGCTCTCGCGGTTCGTCTCCAGCTCGCGCTTGATGACCGTGTTGAGAAACTCCAGCAATTCCGAGCGCACGAGGTAGTGCCCGGCGCGATCGCCGCGACGGACGGCACCGATGATCGCGCCCGCATTCAGGACATCGCGAACCTGCACCGCCGTCTCGGGATCGAGTTCATCGAGCCTGACCTCGTTCGAGTAGCCGTCGACATTCTCGATCGGGTGCATGGCCTGGCCAACGAGACGAGCCTTCCGGAACGTATCGGGCAGCAGCGCCGTCTCGATCATGGCGTTGAGTTCTTGCGAGTTCCGCGCCTTCATGGAGGGCACGTCCGACAACGGCGACCGCACGGCGTTCGCGCCGAACAGACCTGTCATGAAAATCAGGCTGTCGATACCGATGGCGATCGCCAGGGCAAGATAGGCCAGCCGGTTACCGTCCTGGAACGCGTTGAGCGACACCACGAAGTTGTGGGCCTTGTCATCGCGGTTGAGATCGATGGCCGACAGCTTCTCGCCCATCGTATTCGAATCCGCGCTCGGAAGACCCGAGTCCCGGAGGCATCTGCGGCCGAAGTCGAGCAGCGGATCCACGCCGCCCGTGGTCGGCACCTTGTCGCCGCCCGCACAGTTGGCCTCGAACGCCTTGAGGCCGGCGTTGAGCCCGAAGATCACGGCCGCCGCTTCCACCGCCTGCTTCGGATCGCAGTCGATATCGCGCACCTTCTCCTTGGTGGCCCCGGTGCTGATCATGGCATCGTAGAGCTGTACGCAATACTGGTGCAGCGCGCTGAGGCGCTCGGATGAGGGATCTTGACGGAACTCGGCGCGCGATTTCTCGAACGCGGCCCGCACCCGCGCCGGATCGACCTTCTGGCCTTCCTGGCCGAGCTGCGAGGACTCGGCGGCTTGAATGCGCTGCTCGGCCGTCGTCGCCTCACCCTTGAGTTTCGCGAGCTCGCCGTCCACGCCCGCAAGCTCGCGCTCGATCTGGGCGATTCGCGCATCGACCGCATCCAGGCGCTTCTGCGAGTCCTTCACCCGCTCTTCGCCGATCTTGTAGTAGTCTTTGAGCTTGCCGAGCTCAGCCATGCGCTCGCGGTAGATCGGACCCCTGCCGACTTTGAGTGTGCCTTCCACACCCTTGTCCTCGGCCATGGCCTCGACGCGCTTGGCATCGACCTCCTTGGCACGACCGTCGAGCTCGCCTTTCTTGCCGGCAAGCTCGGCCGCAAGCCCCGGCCGGTCGGCCTTGAGCCGTGACAGCTCGTCCGTCAGCGCCGCCTTCTTGCCGACAAGTCCGGCCTGACCGCTGGTCGCCGTCGCCATCCGCTCCTGCTGCTGGGCGATGGCAGACCGATGCGCCTCCATCTGGCGCGTGAAATGCGCCTCGATTTCCGCTTCCGCGCCTTCCGATGCCTTGGAGAGATTGCCGAGTTGCGCCTCGTAGGCGTGCCAGCCTTCGCTCTGGAACAGGCGCTCCGCCTCAGTCAGGCGCCGGCTCGAGATTGTGTCACCGATATCGGCAACCACGCCTGCAACTTGGTTCTTGGTGCGGATCTCGGCCGCGCGCTCGCGCTGGTCCTTGGGAAAGATCACGTTGAAACGGCTATCGAACGAGAAGAACACGCTCGTCGCCATGCAAGCCAGAAACATGACCCACAGCATGGCGTTCTTGGCGATGATGCGAATGCCTTGCGCGTAAGGCTGGATGACGTCGCTCTTGGAAAACATGAGCAGCGCCGAGACGGCGAGCAGCAAAGCGCCCGCACCGGCAAAGCCGTAGAGAAGCTGGTCGTTGGAAACGCCGGCATGGATGATGGCAATCGCCAACGCCACCAGAACCAACCCGCCGCCAAGCACCGAAAGCGCAACCAGCGGCGCGCTGACCGTACGCCCGTGACGGCCGCGCACCTGGTTCATGCCGGTAGCGAAGCTCTCGCCGATCAGCCACGCGACGATGAGCATCACGCCGTGGATGCCGAACGTGAACATCGCCGAGAGCACCGACTCGCCCGTGAAGTTCCGCATGCCGTCCCAGGTGGTCCATCCACCGGCGAGCGACAGCAGCAACGCGGACCCGCCGATCAGCGCCAGGCGCCAGTTGGTCAGCATCGTCTTCTCAGCAGCGGCCCAGACCTTGGGCAGAAGCCGCACCAGCACGCTCGCGACCGCGAGCACGACAAGACCCATCATGATCCAGTTCGCCGCCTGCGGCGCCGACAGATCCTGGGTGATGTTCGGAAGTGCCGGAAGCGACTGGACGACTCCGTCTGCCGCGGCCTTGACGTCAAAGCCCATTGCTCGTTTCCCTCTGACGCTCGATTGGCGGAGCGCGGGCGCAAAGCGCCCTTATGCACATATGCCGCCATTCCCGGGCTTCATCGCGGCGGGATTACGGCGAGTGAAGCACATGACGGCGATTTAATGTCATCGTTAACAAACGGAGCATTCTGCCGCGATCCGTCGCGACGCCGAGCAGCTAGCGCACCGCTTCGAACAGCGCCGCCAGTCCGAGACCGCCGACGGCGCCCAGCGTTGCCACGCCGTAGCGTTCTCCCTTGGCCTTGGGATCGGCCCTACGCACGAGGCGCGAGAAGAGCCGCACGACCAGCACAGCTCCTGCAGCCCCCAGCGGATGCCCACGCGCGATGGCACCGCCGTCGGGGTTGATTTTAGCCGGATCGACCTTGAGCAGCTCCGCCAAAGCAATCTCTTGTGCTGCCGAACTCTCACTCAGCTCGAACACATCGATCTCATCCCGTTTGAATCCGTTGAGCCGGCCATAGAGCTTGCGCATGGCCTCGATCGGCGCCTCGGCGTCTTTGTCGGGCGTCACGCCCAAGGCCGCAGTCGAGATGAGCCGCAGCGCCGGAGGCTTGCCTCTTGCCCGCCACGCCGTCTCGCTCACAACCACGACGAACGCTGCGCCGTCATGCAGGCTGCTGGTATTTCCGGGTGTGAGCGTCCCGTGCGGCGGCACGAAAGGCACCATGTCCTCGAGATCGTCCATCTCCGGGCTGGTGGCGCTCTGATCGCGCGCTTCCTCGGAGTTTCCCTTGAATGGCACGATCTCGCCGATGAACCGGCGCGACGCGCGGGCGGCTTCCGCTTTGAGGAAGGATTGCATGGCTACGGCGTCCTGACGCGCGCGGCTGATACCGAGGCGCTTGGGCAGCAGCTCCGAGGATTCGAACGGCGCCGCTTCGTCGGGGACATCCATGTTCGACGGCTCCACGCGCAAAAAATGCGGAAGCTGATAAAGGCTGCGCGGCTTTGCGATGCGCCATGGCGCCGTCGAGATCGATTCCGCGCCGCCCGCCACCACCACGTCCGCCTCTCCCCCCTGCACCAGCCGCACTGCCGCGATAATGGCGTCGAGACCGGAAGCGCACTGACGGTCGATGGAGTGGGAAGCCACCGTTTCCGGCAGACCGGCGGCCAGGGAGATGAGCCGGGCGGGGTTTCCGCCTTCCGACGCATTGCCGACGATGAGTTCGTCAACGTCCGACGGCGCAATTCCAGCGTCTTCGAGCGCAGCAAGAACGACCGGGCCGGAAAGATCTCCAACACGCCGATTGCGGTGCAAACCGCCGATTCGCCCAAGAGCCGAGCGCCGGGCGGCGATGATATAGGAGGACGGCACAGTCATGAGCGAAAAACGCGGTCACGATCACAAAACGCGCTCGGCCCTAAGCCCGTAGGACGCGCAATGATGCTAGTAACTACAGAAACATGGCAAAATGCGGGATTGCGCAATACTGCTGCTATACACGCACCGAGGCCTGGCAGGCCTATGATTTACACTTCTGATCACAAGCAATTCAACGGACGGGAAAGCCTCCCATGCGATTCCTCTAGGCAGCGGGAAACGCCATGATATTCTGTTGCGAAACGCAGCAACGCGAAGGCTCCCGATGTCGGACGTCGCCACCCGATCCGCTTTCCCGCCCCCGGACAAAAAGAACGACGGCAAGCGCCTTGCGAAAGCGGTCGAGCGCGCGAGCGAGGAGTTCGCGGCCAAGAACCTGCGCTTCACCAAGCTGCGCCAGATGGTCTACGAGGAGATTGCGGCAACCTATGCATCCATCGGCGCCTATGAGATCCTGGCCCGCCTCGCCGATAAAGGCACCCGCGTAGCCCCTATCTCGATCTATCGCGCCATCGATGCCTTGCTTGAAGCGGGCGTTATCCATCGCCTCGAAAGCAAGAACGCCTTCTTCGCCTGCCGCCGCATGGATCATCGCACCGGGCGCCGTCCGCTGTTCCTCTCCTGCGAGAAATGCGGCGCCGTGGGCGAGGTGGACGGCCAGCACATCTTCGACCTGATCGGCGAAGCAGCCAATGGCGCCAGCTTCACGCCCCGTGTTAAATTCGTCGAGGTTCAAGGCATCTGCCCGCGCTGCAAAGCGGAAGGCAAAGGATAAGGCTGCTCCTCGCATGACTGAGCGTCCTGGAGAGAGCGCGGGGCCTGTTGGCGCGTCCCCGCCACGGACGCACACCCACGCGCACGCGCACGATCATAGCCACGAGCACGGGTGCGCGTGCGGCCATGATCACGCAACGGCGCGTCCATTCGATGCCAAGGCGCTGCTCTCTGCGCGGGGATTGCGGGTCGTGCGCGCGGGACGTGTCATCCTCTCCGACATCGACATCGACATTCACGCCGGCGAGATCCTCACGCTCATCGGCCCCAACGGCGCCGGCAAGACCACGCTCGTCCGCACGCTGCTCGGCCTCGAACGTCCGGACGGCGGTTCCGTGCGCCGGCGGCCCGGTCTCAGGATCGGCTACGTACCGCAACGTTTCGACATCGACCGCGCACTGCCCATGACTGTCGAGCGCTTTCTCGCCCTCGGCGAGGGCGCGCGCAGCGACCGCGTCGCGAATGTATTGCTGGAGGTCGGCGCCTCCCGCGTGGTCACCCAGCAGCTGAGCGAGCTGTCCGGCGGCGAGCTGCAGCGCGTGGTGCTCGCGCGCGCGCTCCTGAACGATCCCGAGCTGCTGGTCCTGGACGAGCCGGTGCGCGGCGTCGACTACGTAGGCGAAGCCGAGCTCTACGCCCTGATCGGCCGCCTGCGCGACACCCGCGGCCTCGGCGTTCTTCTGATCTCGCACGATCTTCACGTCGTCATGGCCCAGAGCGACCGCGTGATCTGCCTCAACCGCCACGTCTGCTGCTCAGGCGTGCCGGAGACGGTTGCCCAGCATCCCGAATACACGCGCCTCTTCGGCCCCGAGCAGGCGCGCAACTTCGCTGTCTACCAGCATCACCACGATCATCGACACGATCTCGCGGGCGACACGGCACCCGCTCCGCTTGGGGACAAAGCACGTGATTGACCTCGAGCCGTTTCTCCTGCGCGCGCTCGCAGCCTCGCTGGCGCTCGCCGTCGTCGCTGCGCCGTTGGGCTCGCTCGTCATCTGGAATCGCATGTCCTATTTCGGCGAGACCGTCTCGCAAGCGAGCCTCATCGGCATCGCACTCGGTCTCTTTCTCGGCATCGACATCACCGCACCCGTGATCCTCGTGACACTCGCCGTTGCCGCGCTTCTGATCCTGCTCTCGCGTCAGAAGATCGTGCCGCTCGACGCCATTCTGGGCCTCATGCACCACGGTGCCCTCGCGCTCGGCGTCATTGCCACGCTGAGCCTCAAGGGCCCCGCCGTCGACCTCATGAGCTACCTCTTCGGCGACATCTTCGCTGTCACGGCGACCGACCTGCTGTGGGTCTACGGCGGCGGCGCGCTGGTGCTCGCCGTGCTGACCAAGCTCTGGCAACCGATGCTGCGCCTCGCCGTGCACGAGGAACTCGCCTCCGCCGAAGGCGTGCCGCGCGACATCGTAAAGGGCGTTTTCATCGTCCTCCTGTCGCTCACCATCGCCATCGCCATCAAGATCGTGGGCGCGCTGCTGGTGATCGCTTTTCTGATCGTGCCGGCGGTCGCAGCCCGTCCGTTGTCCTCGACGCCGGAGCGCATGGCCGTCCTGGCCGCCGCCATCGCCGCCCTGAGCGTCGTCCTGGGCATCGCCCTCTCGCTCAACTTCGACGTGCCCGGCGGCCCATCCATCGTGCTCTTCATGGCCGTGATTGCCGGTATTTCGGTCGCTTCCGCAGCACTCGCCAAGAGTTCCTGACGCACCCCGCTGGCAGATGTCTCGAACCTCCGCTACATGAAGGCATGGCCCTGGACGATGACCCGATGACTGACGCCTCAGATGCCGCGATTGCCCCACGCCGCTGGTCGGTCCCGGTGGACGTGGCCGGCGTGATCGTCGGCGGCTCGGCCCCGGTTGTCGTCCAGTCGATGACCAACACCGATACCGCCGACATCGCCGCCACCGTAACCCAGGTCGCGGCGCTGGCCCGCACCGGCAGCGAACTCGTGCGCATTACCGTCGACCGCGACGAGGCCGCCAAGGCGGTCCCGCACATCCGCGATCAGCTTCTGAAGCGCGGCGTGCACGTCCCCCTCGTGGGCGATTTCCACTATATCGGCCACAAGCTCCTGGCCGAGAACCCCGCCTGCGCGGAAGCGCTCGACAAGTACCGCATCAACCCCGGCAACGTCGGCTTCAAAGACAAGAAGGACCGCCAGTTCGCCGACATCATCGACATCGCGCTCAAACATGCGAAGCCGGTTCGCATCGGCGTCAACTGGGGCTCCCTCGATCAGGACCTCTTGACGCGGCTGATGGACGAGAACGCGGCGTCCGCCGCCCCCAAGGACGCGCGTCAGGTCATGCACGAGGCCATCGTGCAATCCGCGCTCCTCTCGGCCGAGCTGGCGGAAAAGCTCGGCCTCGGCGCCGACAAGATCATTCTCTCGGCCAAGGTTTCCGCCGTGCAGGATCTCATTGCCGTCTACCGCATGCTCGCCGAGCGTTGCCGCTACGCGCTGCACTTGGGCCTGACGGAAGCCGGCATGGGCTCGAAGGGCATCGTCGCATCGACCGCCGCCTTGGGCGTCCTGCTGCAGGAGGGCATCGGCGATACCATTCGCATTTCCCTCACGCCGGAACCCGGCGGAGATCGCACGCTCGAGGTCAAGGTCGGCCAGGAAATCCTGCAAACCATGGGCTTCCGCTCCTTCGTCCCGGTGGTCGCCGCCTGCCCCGGCTGCGGCCGCACCACCTCGACCGTGTTCCAGGAGCTGGCCCGCGACGTCGAAACCATGATCCGCGAGCGCATGCCGGACTGGAAGACGCGCTACCCCGGCGTCGAGACGCTGAACTTCGCCGTCATGGGTTGCATCGTGAATGGACCTGGCGAGAGCAAGCACGCCGACATCGGCATCTCGTTGCCGGGAACCGGCGAGAGCCCGGCCGCACCGGTCTTCATCGACGGCAAGAAAGCCATGACCCTGCGCGGTCCCAACATCGCCGCCGAATTCAAGGTCATCGTCGAAGACTACATCGAGCGCCGCTTCGGCGTCGGCGCCAAGCGCGAGGCGACGCCACCCGCCGCCGAATAACCGGCGACAGCGCTATTGCTGCTCATCCGTCGAGTGCCACTCGTTGGATCCGTCCGAGCAGATGTGCATCACCATCTCGCAGTTGCGCCCGCCGTTTTTCGCGCAGTCGTCCAATGCCAGGCTCTTGGCAGTGTCGATGGAGGCATCCGTGCCGGTTCCTTCCGCCCAGTCGTCCTTGCGGATCTCGCCGGTCGTGATTGCCCAGCACTGCTCGCGGAAGCTGGTGTAGTCCTTGCAGTCGCCGGATTCCGTCTTCGACTTGCAGCGCTCGAGCGCCGCCGCCTTGGCGTCATCCTCGGTGCCGTAGCCCACGGCATGCCACACGGTCGCGCCGGAATCCTTCGCCACCGCGCCCCAGTTGTCGATCCAGTACAGGAAACGGTCGCCACACTCCGCGCCAAGTGCACGGAATGCTTCCTCGAACCCATCTGAGGAGAAGCTGATCCTGAGCGTCCCCCCGAGCGCCGAGGTGCCGTAGACCGACACCTCCCCCTTGTGCGCCCGCATCATCCGCAAGGGATCGCGCGCGTCGTTGTCCATGAAGACATCTTTGCCGTCAGTCTTCAGCATGTAGTGCGGGCCGTCGCCGCTGAGGCTCATGGGCTTGCCGGTATCGAACAGTTCCGGCCTCGTGAACGCCACGTCGATGGACGCATCCGTCGTTGACCGATCGGCCCTGATCCTCAGGGTCGGGCGTTCGGTGGCGAGCGACCGCCCCTCGATACGTGTCGCACCCGATGTCACGCGGCAGAACTCGTCGGTGCGCTCGAGAAACCATCGCCCGTAGACGGTGGAGCCCGGAACGGAATAGGGATCGAGCTCGACGCTCTCGTCCAGAACGCGATTGAGGAGCTCCTGATTGAGCACACCCGTCTCCGGCCAGCCGATCGCATGTTGATAGCTCTTGAGGCCGGTCCGGATCTCGGACAGCGTCGCACTCCCCCCGCCACGCACATGCCCGAGCCGGCGCAGCACGAGCTCCACCTTCGACCACACCTTCTCGCCGTCGCTCGCCAGGATCGGCAGATTGCGCTCGGCGGAATCGTTGATGGCAACCGGAAGCGGCGACGTCAGGTTCTTCACCGGATCGTCATCCTTGGAGGAAAAGCTGCGGACAAGAAAAACGCCGAGCATCACCAGCGCCGCGCCGCGCAGAACATAGTCCGGCCAACGCAGACCGCCCCCGTCCGGGGACTTGCCCCCCTGGCCCTTCGACCCTTTTCCCTTGCCGAGCAGGTTGGTCGCGAAAGCCTTCGCGTTCCCCACCGCCGGCTCGAACTTCGTCATGGCTGTGACGCCGCGCGCACCGCTGGTGTTCGGCAGGAGTTTGCGGCGCCACTCGCGGATCGTCACCGGACGATCGTCCGGATCCGGCTGCAACGCCCAATCGATGGCGTCGAGAAAATCGCTGCGATAAGCGCCCCGTGCGGCCTCGCGCGCCGGCACATACGAATCGTTTCTGACCCGCGACAGCGCATCCGGCGGCGGCCCACCCGCGATCACGCTGTAGATCGTCGCGCCGAGCGCGTAGATGTCCGACCATGCGCCCTGCTGGCCCGTCTCGCGGTCATACTGCTCGATAGGCGAGAAGCCCGGCTTGACGATCGCCGCCACCGTCTGCGTGCGCCGCGCCATGGCTTGCCGGCTCGCACCGAAATCGATGAGCACCGGACTGTCGTCATCGCGCACCAGGATATTGTCCGGCGAGATGTCGCGATGATAGATGCCGGCCGCATGCAGCGCCTCGAGGGCGTTGAGCAGCGGATTGAGCAAGACATCGAGCTCGCTCTGCTGCGGTGGCCGCGCGAAGTACTTCTCGAGCGTGCGCCCTTCCTCGAAGGTCATCACGAAGTAACCGGTGTCGTTGGCCTCGAAATAGCGCATGCAGCGCACGATGTTGGGATGCTGCAGGCGCGCGAGCCGCCGGGCCTCCTCGATGAATTGCGAGAGTCCCCAGTTGAAGGGATCGACGTCTGTTTTCGAGCGCGGCCCCACCGTAACGGTCCGGGACCGGCTCGCGAAATCGCGTGGAAAGTACTCCTTGATGGCCACATCCACGTCGAGCTTTACATCGCGCGCTCGATACGTGATGCCGAAACCGCCGGCGCCAAGAATGCCGTCGATGCGATACTCGTCGACGAGGACGGTGCCGATAGGAAGAGCCTGTTCGTCGTGATCCATGCGAGTTTCCGGAGTGGGTATCGAGGAAGAGCGGCTGGGCGTCCTTGGCGACCTATGGACTTCGCATCATGAGCTCCGCCCCAGATCGAACGTGTATCCCACCGAGCCGAGGCGGACGTGCGATCCGGGAGGAACCGGCGTGGCCTTGCTGATGCGTTGCGACTCGACGTACGTGCCCGCGCTCGAGCCGAGATCGTCGATCCACAGCACGCCCGCCCGATCGAGCCAGATCCGCGCATGACGACGGCTGACGCTCTCGTGCGAGAGCACCACGTCGCTGCTCCGCGAGCGGCCGATGACCAGGGTCTGCCCCCTATCGAGCTTGTCGCGATCGATGACGAACTCCGGCCCGGCCGCCTTCGCCATGAAAGTGACGACCTTGGGGCGCGGCTCCGGCGCGGGCTTGGCCATCGCCCGCTTCACATCCTTGCGAAGCGCGCGGCCGGCCTGCGCAAAAGCAGCACCGTCGACAACGCGGCTCACGCGGTTCGCCACCGCCGAGAGCGGCTTCACGACGGCAGGAATCTGCCGGCGATACGCGATCCAAAGCGAGAAGGCGGCCAGTCCCAAGCTGGCGAAGAACATCGGATAGACAAGCGCGTTCGAGCTCCCGGTGATCGAACAAGGGCTCGAGATGGTGGTCGGCGTGAAGCTCGCCACCTCGAGAAAGCGTGTGATCTCCTTGGGATGGATGGCATAGAACACACCCTGCGGATCGTTCTCGATTGCCCGAATGGTGTTGACGCCGAGCACACGCCCGCAACTGTCAATCAAGGGACCGCCGCTGTTGCCCTGATTGATGGCGGCAGAGTGCTGCAGCGCCGGCCCGTCGATGCTGCGGAAATAGGTCAAGTTGCGCGAGGCGACGCCTTCCGTCCATGTCGGGCGGTAGAAGTCCTCGTCCTGTGGGCCGAACCGGACAGCCTTCGTCTCGCCCGTATCCCGGTCCGAGAACACCGCGAGATCGGCCGTGCCGGGAAAGCCAATCGCAATCACGCGCGTCGTCGCTTTGGTCTCGTATCCGGCAAGCGGCAGGGCTTTGCCGGGCAGATCCGCAACCGCCTCCAGCACGGCGAGATCCTTTTCCGGCGAGCGGCGCAGAAGCTTGGCCTCCACCACCTTGGGCTTGCCATCCTCCATCATGGCGAGGTGGAAGCTCACGCCGCCCTCCACCACGTGATTGTTGGTGACGACGATGCGCCGACCGGAGACGATCCACCCCGTTCCCATGCTGAACATGTCGGGATTGCTCTGCGGAGCGACGACGCGCACCACGCTCGCCTCGATGGCGGCGGTATCGAACGCCTCGCTTGCACCAACCCGATCGGTCACGGCAACGAGAGCGAGCGAGAGCGCCGCAATAGGCAAACCCAAGCGCTTGGTTGCAACTGCCGCGTTCATTCCGTGCCCCCGACAGAGGATGAGCTGCAATGAGTATAAGTGGAATTTTGCCAGCCGTGCTAGCAGCATGGCGGCATGGTTCACGGAGAAAACCGGGGTTAACGGAAGATGGGGAGCGCCGGAGCCGTGAGAGGGTCCGGAAAGGCCGTCAGTTGAAGGCGACCAGCTTCGCCTCGTCCGTCAGGACGAACATCTTGCCCTGCGCAACCACAGGCGAAATGAAGACCGGGCCCCCGATTTCCATCTGGCCCGTCACCCGGCCGGTCGCTGCGTCGACACCTGTCAGCTGACCCTCCTTGGAGGCAAGCCACAGGATACCGTTGGCCAGCACAGGCCCCGCCCAGGTGTTCGAGCCCGGAAGCTTCGTCGTCCACTGTGTGCGGCCGTCACGACGGTTGACGGCCATCAACTGGCCCGAGGTATCGACGACGAACACGCTGTCGCCCGCCACGTAGGGCGGCTGCGTTCCGGGCACGGTCAGCGACCACAGGCGCTCGCCGGTCTTGGCAACCGTCGCCACCATGCGCCCGCCGTGACCGACGGCGAACACCGTGCCGTTGTCGAGCACGGGACGCGCAGCGTCGCTCATCGAAGCGAGCTGAGATGTGGTGCGTTGGCGGGAAAGGCTTTCCGACCACAGGCCGCTGCCGTCGGCAACGCGCAGGGCTACGAGATCCCCGGTCGAATAGGGAATCACCACCACGTCACCCTCGACCGCCGGGCTCGCATTGAGGCCGAGGCTCGCCTGCTGCGGCAGCCCGCGCACCACCCAGAGCTCGGCGCCATCGATTGTCGAAAGACAATAGAGCTTGCCCTCCACGGTCAGCACGAACAGGCGATCCATGGCTGCAGTCGGCGCAACGCGGATCGGAACCGCGAGATTCTTTTCCCAGACCCGGTTTCCGGTCGAAGGGTCAAGCGCGATCACGGCACCGAATCCACTGGCGGCAAAGATGCGCCCACCCTCCGCGGCGATGCCGCCGCCGTAACCGCCGCCGTCGTCAGCGGTGAGGTTCATGATGTTTTCGGTGATGGCCGCGAAACCCGGACCCGTCTTTTCGGTGGTCGGCGCCAGGCCGACCTTCCAGAGCGACCCGCCCGCCATCGAGAAGGCGCTGACGGAACCGTCCGAATCGAGAGCGAACACGCGACCGTCGTAGACGATCGGCGGAGCGGTCACACGGCCGACCTTGGACTTGCCCTTGCCGGCGCTGGCGCTCCAGGCTTGATGCAGATTGTTGCCAGAAAGAGCCAGATGTCCGGGCGAATTGTTGGACTCGCCGCCTGGCTGCGCCCACGCCTCGTTAAGTCGCGGCGGCGGCAGCGTGATGGGTCCGCTGGCTTCCGCCAGCTCGCCGACATTCTTCTCCTGCGTCGGCAACACCGGAATGCGCTTGCCGGGAAGAGGCGGGACCGTCTCCTTGAACGGATTGAGCTCGCTCATCTTCGGCAAGCTGGGCAGGCTGTCCGAGCACCCGCCGAGCAACGACATCGCCACGAGGAGCACTCCCCCCAGAGCTGTCGTCCGGCTTAAGCGATCGCGCACCATCTTCGAGCCTCCGAAGCAGGCCTCAGGGAGCAGACGCCGGTTTCTTCTCTTCGCTGGGAGCTGCGGCCGGCGCCGGTGTTCCGGCAGCAGGCGCCGCAGAAAGCTCGTCCGCCGCGATCTGCGCCATCAGTCGATGCAATCTCACGGCTGCACCCTCCGCCAAGCCGGATCCCTGAAGCAGGGGCTTCAGAATCTCCCGTGCCTCGTCGAGCTTGCCGGCCTTCACTGCCGCTGTCGCGAGCAGCTCGCCCGCCGTGAAGCGCCACGGGCTTGTATCACCTGTGAGAGGCTTGAGCCGATTCTGCATCTCGGTAAAGTCCGCCTCCCCCAACCGAAGCGACGCAGCCTGCAGGCGCGCGAAATTGGCAATCGACGGGTCGGCCGACGAATCTCCAGCCAACTTGTCGAAAACAGCGAGCGCCTCCTGGCGCTTCTCCAGTTTGAGCAAAGCTCCGGCTTGAGACAGGCTCGCGAGCTCCGCGTAGCCTTTCGGCCCGCCGGTGGAAATGGCTTCGAACGCCTTGAGCGCATCCTCGGTTTTGGCGGAAGACAGCAACGCCGCGGCGGCCTCGTACTCGGCGCCGGCTGCGTTGGCGGCCGCCACGCGCCGCGATTCCCACAACTTCGCACCGGCGACCGCAACCACAATGGCTACGGCGAGCGCGATGAAATAGCTGCCGTAACGCTCCCAGAGCTTTTGGAATTGTTCGCGCCGCAGTTCCTCTTCCACTTCCCGGAACAGCGCGTCGTTCTTGTCGACCATAAAGCTCAGTACCTCGATCACAGTGCTACGGGCTGACCTGTCGCCGTCCCGAATCCGGCGCTACGGCTTGCGGCCGCACAGGCACGCTAGATAGCGCGCCGGGGCGGGCCAGGGCAAATGGTGAGAGGAAGGTTCCCGACCTTTCTCGGCAGAGCACGCTAAGTGCTCAGCTTTTTCGGCTTTTTCGTGACCTGGGCGGGCGGGCCACCGGCCGGCTCCGGCCCCTCTTTCATGGCGTAGGTGTGCTCCTCGGCCGGAAAGCGGCGCTCGCGCACATCGTCCGCATAGTCCTTGATCGCATCCTCGATCGCCGTGGCTACAGCCCCGAACTTCTTCACGAATTTCGGAACCCGTGGCGAAAGTCCGAGCATGTCCTCCATGACCAGGATCTGCCCGTCGCAATGCGAGGAGGCGCCGATGCCGATCGTGGGGATGGGAACTGCCTCGGTGATCCGCGCCGCAAGCGGCCCCGACATGGCCTCGAGCACGATCGCAAACGCGCCCGCTTCCGCCAGCGCCCGCGCATCCTCCTCGATGGCCGCCCACTCGTCACGCGTCCGGCCCCGGGTCTTGAAGCCGCCGATCACGTTGATGGACTGCGGCGTAAGTCCAATATGGCCCATCACCGGAATGCCGCGATCGACCAGATAGCGCGTGGTTTCCGCCATGCGCAGCCCGCCTTCGAGTTTCACGGCGCCGCAGTCGGTCTCTTTCATGACGCGCGAGGCATTCCGGAAGGCAACCGAGGGGCTTTCCTCGTAGGAGCCGAACGGCATGTCGACCACAACCAGCGCGCGCTTGGCGCCTCGCACCACCGCGCGCCCGTGCACGATCATCATGTCGAGCGTCACCGGCACCGTGGTCTCGAAGCCGTGCATCACCATGCCGAGACTGTCGCCTACCAGCAGGAAGTCGCAATATTTGTCGGCAATTGCCGCCGTATGCGCGTGGTAGGACGTGAGCGCAATGACAGGCCGCACGTGCTTCATGGCGGTGATGTCGGGCGCCATCAGGCGGCGGGTCATCGGTTGGAGCGACATGGACTTCAGGACTTCTCCTTGGGGCGTAGGGAGGGAGTCTAAACCCCACGGCCGAGCGGCGCCACATGGCCCTTGGTGGATCGTCAACGCGCGCCGTGCCCCCTCGGCGTTGAGATTGGGCCACACCACGCAAACGATCGACACGCCGGTCCGCCGCCAATTGCCTCGCACAAATAATGTCTGATAACCTTGAGGTACTGCTAACGGCTCGTTAGGCGAACACCTTTAGTCCTTGTCGCAACTCACTTTTCTATGAAATCAGCTTGCAGGGGATGGTTGTATCGTGCCGCAATTTTCCACAAGGCCGCATTGCTTGTCCGTACTCCCCATGATGGTACGGGCGACCGGGCTCGCGGCCCTGAGCTCCATCCTGCTCGCCGCAGGCTCAGGCCTCCCCATCCCGCAAGCCAATGCGCAAGGATATTACTACGGCGGTGGCGGCTGGAGCGACCCGTACTACAAGCCGCGTAAGGTAAAGAAGGCCAAACGCCCGCCCGCCGAAATCTCGGAAGAGGACACCTCGAAGGCCTCCGGCAAGAAAGGCAAGGACGAGGAGATCGCCGAGCGGCCCGCCAAAGGCCCCCTCGTCATCAACGTCTCCATCAACCGCCAGCGCCTGACCGTCTACGATCAGACCGGCCCCATCGCCTCGTCTCCCGTATCCACGGGTCGGGTCGGCTACGCGACGCCAACCGGCGTTTTCTCGGTCGTGCAGAAGAAGCGCATGCACTACTCCAATCTCTACGAGAGCGCGCCCATGCCCAACATGCAGCGCATCACCTGGTCCGGTGTTGCGCTCCACGCCGGCGCCCTCCCGGGCTATCCCGCCTCTCACGGTTGCATCCGCCTGCCGCACGGCTTTTCGAAGAAACTGTTCGGCATAACCTCGATGGGCACGCGCGTCATCGTCTCGCGTGATCCCGTAACCCCGGTGTCGATTACACACACCAACCTGTTTACGGCCTTCCCGCCCGACGGAGATCTTGCGACCGGCAGCACGACCGCTCAGGAAACACGGGTCGCCGACGCCTCGAGCGCCGCGGGCAACGCCGTCTCGGGTGTGATCGGCGTCACCATGGCGGCAGCAGCCGAAGGAGAGACCGGCTCGCCGGCCCGCCTCACATATCGCGAGCGCCGCCGCCTGGAGGCCGAGAAGCTCACCGCTGAGATCCGCACTGCCGGTTTCGCCAAGGCGGAGAAGCAGATCCAATTGACACAAGCTCACAAGGCCGCCGCAGCGACACGCGCTCCCCTCACGGCTGCGCGCGCCGAGGCAGAGCGCCTGGACAGCCAGTTGCACGAACTCGAAACCTCGCTTGCGAGCGCTCAACACGAGCTTGAAGAGCTCAAGGCACCGCCGCAGGAAAGCGGCAAGGGTAAGCGAAAAGCCAAAGCCATCGACGGATCGAAGCGCATCGCCAAGATCGCGGCGCTCGAGGAGAAGATCGCGCGTCTGCCCGGCGAGATCGAGGCCGTGCGCCCTGCGCTCGAGCACGCGAAGGACGCGCTCGCAACCGCCGAGACCGCCGCCAAGGAGGCCGAGGACCAGCGCCGCGCGGCCATGAACGAGCTGAGCGAGGCCAACGCGACCCTTGCCCGTGGCCTCTCCAAGGAGCAGGCCGCCAAGAAGCTCCAGGAGATGCGCGACCGCCCGGTTTCGGTCTTCATCAGCCGCGCCAAGCAGCGGCTTTACATCCGGCAGGGCTACGACGACGTGCTGGATGTCGCCGTAACGTTCGATCGTCCCGACGAGCCGATCGGCACCCACGTCTTCACGGCACTCGACTTCGCCGACAACAAGACGGACATGAAATGGAGCGTATCGTCGGTTCCCTACGATCCGTCCCGCGCGGCCAAAAAGAAAAAGGACAAGCAGGCCAAGTCCAAGGCGCCTGAGCCCACGCCGGCCGTCGATCTCTCGAGCCAGACCGCCGCCGCCGCGCTCGACCGCATCACCATACCCGAGGACGTCCGCGAGCAGATCGCCGATGTCATGAAGCCCTCGTCCTCGATCGTGATCTCGGATCTCGGCATCGGCAACGAGACTGGCGCATACACCGACTTCATTGTGCCTATCCGCTGAGAACCGAGCGGGCTCAGGGCAATTTCGGGACGTGCTCGGGCGGCGAGATCAGCACCTCGACCTCGTCGCCGATCTGCACCGTGCCGCCTTCGAGGACACGGCACGTCACGCCGCCGCGCCAATCGGGATGCAGCGCCTTGAGAAGGCCGGCATGGGCTTCCTCCATGCGACGGCACGGCTGCGTCGGATACGTCACCTCGAGCGTGACCGCACCGACGCGCAGGACGCCGCCGCGTGCGCGCGGCAAGCGCACGCCCTCGACCAAGAGATTGGCGCGCCGCACCGTCCACGGGAGCCGAACGGGCGCATCATTGGCGCCCCGAAGCTCGGCCAGCGCATCCTCCCAAGCCTCGCGGGTCAGCACGGTGATGCGCCGGTTCGGAAACTTCGGCCCCTTGTGATCACCCTCGAGACCGCCGTCGACGGTGATCGATCCCGACGCAATCTCTTCCATTGGCGCCCGCACCGCACTGCGGCGCGCAATGCCGATCAGTGTCCCGCAATGGGGCGGCGTAAGGCTCACGGAGCAAAGCTGAAGCTGACGATGGGCACGCCGATCAGCGCCCCATGCCCCCACACCAGCATCAAGGCGAACAGCGCCAACCCACCGATGACGACCAGCGCGTCGTTGAAAGGTCCCGGTGGAACGAGAGAGGGCGCCGGAGTTGCAGGCCGGCGCTTCACCGAGATCCGGTCGTACACCGCAAACGCCAGGAAGCTGCCGAACAGCACCAGCGCCCCGAGATCCCCGTTCACGAGCAGATGCGCGAGCGCCCAGGTCTTGATCGCTGCCAGCATGGGATGCTTCAGAGCCGTGCGGATTCGCGACGGCACGAACGCGGCCACCAGAAAGATCATGGCCGGCACCATGAGCAGAAACGCGATGTGCCGCGTCCAGCTCGGCGGATCCCACAGCACGGGGTTCTTGCCCGGCATGAGCTGAAGCTTGTGATAGCCGGCCACGATCAGCACGAACCCGATCAGGGAAAGCACCGAGAAACCGATCTTGTAGGCGCGGTCCCCGAAACGCTCGACCAACCCGTCGCGCAGGCTCGGCGACGTCGGCACGAGGTGGACGGCAAAGAAGAGAAACAGGCCGAGTACAAGCGGAAGCATGCGAAGATCCTCGTCGCGGTTGGACCAAGATCGCTTCGAACTATCTGTTCTAAGTGCGAATCGTTGGTCTCATTCAAAGACACCAAGCCGTGCGAGCAGGCTCGTCGCCTGCGGCTCGCAAATATTGCGATGCAGCAAGATTGACCCGGCATGCTGGTTCTTAGCATAATCGCCGCCGGGCGAAACGTGCATGAACGAGGCCCGCGGTGGCGGCGACTGGCAGCTGGACAGATGAGCCCATTGGCTCCGCACGATCGAAGACGCGCAAGGCGCCTCGGTCGCTGGGGGCTGCTCTTCGCGACGCTGGCCTCAGCGACGCCGCGCCCGAGCGCCGCGACGCGAACGAGGTGATCGGTCTTTTGGCGAACAGCGCCTCGGCTCTGAAGGCATCGTCCGCCATCGCCAGAGCGCGCTCTCCGCACCTTGCCGTATTCGATGGTGCCGCGTCCGAAGAGTCGCGAGCCGCCGCGGCAAAAGCGGCACGCCCGCACAGCGTCGCAACACCCACGCCTGGCGTGGTCTCGCCTCCGCCATGGCTGCGTGCCGCACGCCGTGGCCGTTGGCGCACCCGCATGCTCAACACCTTCGGGTGGGCGATGACCATCATCGTCGCGGGCTCGATTATCGGCCTGACGGGACGGTATCTGGCCGTGCCCCAATTCGCGCTTCACACCACGATGCAGGCACGCCAATAGCTGCCGCACCTGTGACCGCTACGCCGCGGCAGCATCGCGATGCGATGAAACCCGATCGCGCTCCAAGTGACGAATCAGGTAAGCGGGCTCAAGCAATCTGAATGCTTGAGAGAGCAACCATTTATGCTCCCAGCCGCCGATAGATCGAGAGCCCAGCGCGACAGCGGCGCCCTTGTCCAGGTCGCACGCGAAAGCGCACCCGTCGACCGGGCACGGCTCGCCGTCGTGCCGCCGGACACGCGCGCCGCCGATCAACTCGCCCACACCATGCGCCTCGTGAAGGCCGCGCGCTTCAACGCTGCGACCCGTCTTGAGCGCAAGGCCGCGGTCTCGCTGTTCACCCAGTCCATGGTAGCGCTCTACTTCGTCGGGCTGGCGGTCTGGCAAGCCGTCTACGTTGGACAGATCGACGATGCCACCAATCGCCTGATGACCTTCGTCCAGCTTGTGTCGTCCGTCTTCACGCTCATCCTCGGATTGCTCGAGGCCATGAACGACTACAAGATGAAGGCCCATCACCTGCAGAATTGTGCGCTGGCCGTCTCCGAGCTGGCGCAGGAGCTCAGGATCGCTCGCCCCTCCGATCCGCAGGACGTGCAAGCCTACCGGCGTCGCTATAACGAGGCGCTCCGTGCCTGTCCGGTCAACCACGCACGCATCGACTTTCTGTTTGCGAAGCTCGATGGTTCGAAGGACCGCGCTCAAAGCGTTGTGCTCTCGCTGCGTTACGCCCTCGACGTTTACGGCCTTTACGTACTCTTCCTCGCCGTTCCGCCGCTGATCTGGTGGGTGCACCAGTAGGGACGATCACTTAAGGGATAACTTTGGCCGCGGCGGCGGGCGGTGCTTGCGGGACCGCTTGCGGCGTCGAAGCGGTTGCGGGCGCGGCCGGCCCTTGCGACGCGGGCACGCTGGAAGGTGCCGCCGGAGCGACGGTCCGCACATCCTTGTCCACGCAATAGTCGCGAATGCGCTTTTCGGCCAGCATTCTGGTCTTGGCGAACTGCCCCGTGAATGGAACGAACGTCGGCTCTGTCAATTTGTAGAGCTCGTTGGTGAACGTCGCGCCGCAATCGAGCACATACTGGTGCAGCGCCGCCATCCGGCACTCTTCTAGAACGAGCTTCGCATCCTGATTGGCAATTCGCGCGTCGTAAGCCTTCGTCACGCAGCGATCCTGATCCGCCATCGCCGCGATCAGATGGTCCTCGAACACCGGCTCAAGCGACGAGATGTTGAAGTCGCCGGCCGCCTCGCGGATCGCGAACAGGTTGAGCATCACGTTTTTGTTCCAGTCGACGTAGGCTTCGTCGTACGCCTGCTTGCGCTGCCGCATCTCCTCGATCTCGGCGTTGCGGCGGATCGAGGACGCAACCATGCCGGCCCGCGTGCGCCGCTCGTAGACGAGATGCGCAATGGTCTCGATGGCGGCCCGTCGCGCCTGATACTTGGAATACGTTTGTGCCAGCCAGGCGCCGACGCTGGCCGTGATGATACCGTTGATCACCGCCGAAGCGATCGCGAAGATGATGAGCTGGCGCCGCGTGAGGCGCGCATAGCGCAGTAGTCCTCGTCCCGACATACGCCCCTCCCGAACCGGTTGCCTGACCATAGCATTTTTCAGGAAAGAGGAAGCGGACCCGAAGCGCTCAGCCGCCGGTGACGCTCATGTGGCGCGCCACCGCCGGCCGCTTCTGCCGCCGGTCGATGACGAAATCGTGGCCCTTGGGTTTGCGTGCAATGGCGGCATCGATGGCCTCGAACAGGAGCCCGTTGTCATCGCTCGCGCGCAGCGGCGCCCGGAGATCCGCGGCATCCTCCTGCCCGAGGCACATATAGAGCGTGCCCGTGCAGGTGACGCGTACCCGGTTGCAGCTCTCGC
Source organism: uncultured Hyphomicrobium sp. (assembly GCF_902826555.1). Lineage (GTDB taxonomy): Bacteria > Pseudomonadota > Alphaproteobacteria > Rhizobiales > Hyphomicrobiaceae > Hyphomicrobium_C. The sequence goes on along the minus strand of NZ_CADEFI010000018.1, from coordinate 40,228 downwards.
AGAAATTGTGGGTCATCGGCGTAATGAACCCGAGCCGCCCTCCCGTTTCCTTGATGCGCACATAGCGCGCTGGCCCGCCGGTACGGAACGGAATATCCTCGAGCGTCCACCGGTCGAGCAGCCGTGCGCGCACAATCGAGAGCGGCAGGTACTGGTCGGTCCGATCGCCCTCGATGTCGCCCAGCGGCATGGTCTCGATCAGGGTGAGGTCGTGGCCCTCGCCGTGAGAAAAGCGGATGAGGTCGTCGATCTCGTCCTCGTTCACCCCCTTGAGCGCCACGGCGTTGATCTTGATGCCGATGCCGGCGCGTTTGGCCGCCTCGACACCTTTGAGCACGGTCGCAAGCTCGCCCCAGCGCGTGATCGTCTTGAACTTCTGCGGATCGAGCGTGTCGATGGACACGTTGATGCGCCGCACGCCCGCCGCCTTGAGATCGCCCGCGTACTTTTCCAGCTGGCTGCCGTTGGTCGTCAGCGTCAGCTCCTCGAGCTGGCCGGTCTCGAGGTGGCGGGAGAGCGCCTTGAACAGCGCCATGATGTTCTTGCGCACAAGCGGTTCGCCACCGGTGATGCGCAGTTTTTTGACACCCTTGGCAACGAAAGCGGAACAGAGCCGGTCCAGCTCCTCGAGCGTCAGCAAGTCCTTCTTCGGCAGAAAGGACATATGTTCGCTCATGCAATAGACGCAGCGGAAATCGCAGCGGTCCGTCACTGAGACGCGCAGATAGGTCACATGCCGGCCGAAAGGATCAACGAGCGAGGAAGTATCAGAGTGTTCAACAGGTCCCTTGAATGTCATCGTCTCAGGCTCGCTCCGGCCGCAGCAGCTATCAGCCATCGGATAGTCCAAACAACCGCTGCACGTCCCCAGTCGGTCATCCGAGTTCGTAACGTAGCGAGGTTCCAGGTTGGATCAAGTACATGCCCTTGTCTCATAAGCTTGCGCAAGATAGTGCTAGAAGCAAATGCCCTGGGAATAAGGGGCGAAGTCAACGGCTTCGGGGGGAAGGACCATGGTTGGGAGCAGTAACGTAGGGGCCGGGGAAGCGTCTGGGCCCGGTTGGCTCGATCGCGAGGCGATCGTTGCAAAACCCGGCTTCAACCGGTGGCTGGTCCCGCCGGCGGCCCTCTGTATCCACCTCTGCATCGGCATGGCCTACGGCTTCTCGGTGTTCTGGAAGCCGCTGCAAGCGGCCCTGCTCGATCAAGATGGAAAACCCATCGCGGAATGCTCGGCCGGCGCCGTAACGTTCGCGGAGAAGGCCGCGGGTACGGCGCGCGCCTTGTTCGCCACCGACTGCAACTGGAGCCAGTTCGATCTCGGCTGGATGTACACGTTCTTCTTCGTGCTGCTCGGCGTATCCGCCGCCATCTGGGGCGGATGGCTCGAGCGCGCCGGTCCCCGCAAGGCCGGCCTCGTCTCGACGCTCTGCTGGTGCGGCGGCCTTCTGATCGCGGCCCTCGGCGTCTACACGCACCAGCTGTGGCTCATGTGGCTCGGCTCGGGCGTCATCGGCGGCATCGGCCTCGGCCTCGGCTACATCTCGCCCGTCTCGACGCTCATCAAGTGGTTCCCCGATCGGCGCGGCATGGCAACGGGCATGGCCATCATGGGCTTCGGCGGCGGCGCCATGATCGGCTCTCCGCTCGCGACCTTGCTGATGGACAAAGTCTTCAAGACCGCCACCGATCCCGGCGTTTGGCAGACCTTCGTCGCCATGGCCGCGATCTACACGGTCTTCATGATTATCGGCTCGTTCCGCTACAGGTTGCCTCCCACCGGCTGGAAGCCGGAAGGTTGGACGCCGCCGGTCAACGGCAAGGCGATGATCACCAACAATCACGTGCATCTCGACAACGCACACAAGACGCCGGCGTTCTGGCTGCTGTGGATCGTGCTCTGCATGAACGTCTCCGCCGGCATCGGCATCATCGGCGCCGCCTCGCCCATGCTGCAGGAAACCTTCGGCGGCGCGCTCGTCGGGCAGGATCAGCTCGGCTACCTGGACATGAAGAAGGACACGGCACTGGCCGCGACTGCGGCGGCGGTCGGAGCAGGCTTCGTCGGGCTCATCTCGCTCTTCAACATCTTTGGCCGCATCGCCTGGGCGTCGTCCTCGGACAAGCTCGGCCGCAAGCTGACCTACTTCATCTTCTTCACGCTCGGAGCCGCGCTCTACGTACTCGCAGCCCAGGCGGCAGACTGGAAGATCCTGGCGCTGTTCGTGGCCTGCTTCTGCGTCATCGCCTCCATGTACGGAGGCGGCTTCGCCACCATTCCGGCCTACCTCGCCGACATCTTCGGCACTCAGTTCGTGGGCGCCATCCACGGCCGTCTGCTGACGGCATGGTCCACCGCCGGCATCCTCGGCCCCGTGATCGTCAACTACCTTCACGATACGCGCTACGCCGAGGGCATCGCCCCCGACAAGCTCTACGGCCAAATCTTCTTCATTCTGGCCGGGTTGCTGATCATCGGTTTCATTGCGAACCTCCTCGTCCGCCCGGTCGACCCGAAATGGCACATGACCGAGGAGGAGGTCGCCGCCGAGCAGGCCAAGCTCAAGACGTCGGCCGGCGCCGTCACCACCGGATCCTTTGGAATCGGCAAAGGCGGTCTCGATCTTCCGGCGATCCTGTTCTGGTCTCTGGTTGGCGTGCCGCTTGCTTGGGGCGTCTGGCAGACAATCGAGAAGGCTCTTGTGTTCTTCCGCTAGACCTTAACGGTCGCGGGAGGACCAGCAGGACCATCCAGCCTTCTCTGCAAAGGCATCGCGGGCCGGATGACGCAAAGAGTTAGGGGAGAGGTGGCAGGGGGCGTGGCTGTATTTGCAGCCACGCTCTTTCTTGCGTTTGCCGCCTCCGCAGCCCCGGCGACGCGCGAACCCGGAATGATCGATGCCAGGAGCGCCGCCGCCGGGCCACTCGAGCGCGCACGCCTTGTCCGACTGTCCGACGATCGCATCGAGATGACGGCACAGGAAGCCGCGCGTCCCGCACCGCGCCCACTTGGCCTAATCCCCGCTCTAGTCGGCCTTTACGCCGCCCTCTGGCTCGCAGCCCGCGGAAGGCGCCTCTCCCACGCGCTCTAGAAACGCGGCTTTGAGCTCCGTCCCCGTGGCGCCGGTGAGCGCCCCGCGATTGCAACCGAACACATGCGCGACCGCCTTTGCGCCGAGAAGCGCATCGCCCGACGCGTCGATCAGAACAAGGTTCCCCGAGGTTTCGCTCCGCTTCTTTTCGTCCGCGGTCACCCCCGGGAGGCTCATGACGAAGAGCTGCGTCTTGAACCGCTCCGCGGCCAAGAGAACCACCTTGTGCGCATCGCGTGCGCTTGCGTCGAGGGCCACCAGAACAACGACGGCAGGTGTCCCGGCCGCAAACGCGATCCCCTTCGCCAGCGATGCAGGATCCTCGGTAGCAACACGTACGGCTACGATGCGCACGCCCCCTCGCGCCGCCGCCGCTTTGCCGATGTCGGTGCCTCTGCCATCGCCCTGAAACGGACGATGGTCCCCGTCCAGCGCGTCCCAGGCGATGGCCTCCCCCTCTCCATCGCGCGCCAGCACCTTTGCGAGATCGGGCTGTAAGTAGTCGAACCCGTCCGCGAGCACGGCAACCGCCATTCCCCCGGGATCGCGTCCTGGCGCGAGCTTCGGATCGTCGGCGTGCGCCGGAGAACCGAGCAGAAGCAAAAGCGCGAGCGACGCGCCCATCTCTCGCCAAGGCATCACGAGTTTCCCCTGCGTCCTGGCAACCCTGCCTTGGCGAGCAAGGCAGCCGCCAGCCCCGCCACGTCGTCGAGCGAAAAGGCCGGCACATTGCCGCCTGCGACGGCGCAATCGGCAGCCACGGCGAACACCTGAGGATCACCATCGGCCAGCGGCACACCGGGCCCTTGTCCGCTGCGGCGCACCTCGATCTTCGGGATCGGCGCACGCTTCATACCTTCGACGATGACGATGTCTGGAGGCTCCAGGCGCGCGACGATAGCCGCAAGCGGCGGCTCGGCTTCGTCCTGCCACGCAAGGTCGGATGCGCCTCGCAGCACCGCCCAACGGCGGGGTGACACCAAGGCCACCTCATGCGCACCGGCCCGCCGGTGGCGCGCGCTATCTGTGCCCTCCGCCTCACCCGAAATATCGTGATGACTGTGCTTGACGGTCGACACCCTGTAACCACGCCGTGCGAGCTCGGTGACCAGCCGCTCGACGAGAGTCGTTTTGCCCGAATTCTTCCACCCGGCAACCCCGACCACGAAAGGTGTCGTTGCCGAGGCCCCCGCCAGCACAGCCTCCGCGAACGCCAGATCCTCAGGCGTGTTGACGTTGAAGAACGGATCCACACTCTCACCGCCGAGATCGACATCGGCAAACGGCACCGTCACCGCCCCGAGCCGGTCCACTATGGCCTCCGCCCTGCGTTCGCCGCGGGCCAGCGCCGCTGCGATCTCGCCTGCCGCGTCCATGCGCCAAAGGCCGATTACATGATGACGCCGCCCGCGCGACTGCGCGACCGCCACGCGCGCGGCTCCATGCGTGCGCAACGCCTCCGCCAGCCGCGCCACGAGATCGACCGGCACGAACGGCACGTCGGCAGACACGCTCGCGACCGCCGAAAAGCCCTGCCGCTTCTGCGCAAACCAATGCAGCGCCGCCAGCACGCCAGCCAAGGGCCCCGCGAAATCGTCCGTCTCATCCGCGATCACCGGCAGCCCGAGAGCAGAGAAGCGCTGAGGGTCGCCATTCGCATTGAGGATGAGAGCGCCGACCTGCGGTGCAAGCCGCTCGCTGGCATGCCGAATGAGCATCCGCCCCGCGAGCGTCATCAGTGCCTTGTCGCCTCCCCCCATACGCCGGCTGCGCCCACCGGCGAGCAGCACCCCGGCAATGTCCTGGCCCATGCGCTGTCCGCCGCGGAATGAGGCTTAGTCTTTTGCCAGCCGCTCGCAGCCGGCTTTGCTCTTGGTGAAGACGAAGACGCGTCCGATGTCGCCTTCGCAATTGACCATGACGGCTTCGAGATCGAGCGACGGCGTCTCGGCCATGAGCTTGCACTCCGGATATTGCTTCATGAGCACATCCGGCGTCAGCGTCACGCCCTCGGCCTCGATTGGCGGCCCGCACTCCCGTCCCGCTTCGGTCTGCTGCAGCATCCACCATTCGGCAGCCCCCGCCTCGGAAGCCGCAAGGACAGTGAGCCCGCAAATAAGCCCCGAAAGGCACCAGATCGCTGCTTTTGTCATTCTGAGGTCCTTTTCGGAAGACGCATCGGCAGAGCCTAGCGCCCGCCGCGGCCACCGCAATAGGGTATCCCGCGAATGCTTTCCGGCGCTGCAGTTCTGCGTTTATAGTCCGCGCCAAAATGAGCCAAGGGGGGCATGATGACGAGGATCGACCGCCGAAAATTCATGACGGTGGCCGGCGCGGGAGGCGCGGCAGCAACGCTCACGGCGTGCGACCAGGAACCGTCGGCCCCCGCCATCGTCTCCAGCATGCCGACCCTGACCTGGCGGTTGACCTCGAGCTTCCCGAAATCCCTCGATACGATCTACGGCTCCGCCGAGACCTTCTCGCGCATCGTCCGGGAAATGACGGACGGCCGTTTCAACATCCAGGTCTTTGCCGCGGGCGAGATCGTCGGCCCACTGCAAGCCGCCGATGCCGTTACCGACGGAACCGTCGAAGCCGCCCACACCACGTCCTACTACTACTGGGGCAAGGACCCGACCTTCGCCCTGGGTACCTGCGTCCCCTTCGGTCTCAACAGCCGCATGCAGAACGCGTGGATGTACGACGGCGGCGGCATCGAGCTCATGAACGAGTTCTATGCGCATTATAACCTCATCGGCTTCCCCGGCGGCAACACCGGTGCGCAGATGGGTGGCTGGTACCGCAAGGAGATCAATACGCCCGAGGATCTGAGAGGACTGAAGATCCGCATCGCGGGATTCGGCGGCGCAATCTTTTCCCGGCTCGGCGCCGTGCCGCAACAGATCGCCGGCAGCGATGTCTATCCGGCACTCGAGAAGGGCACCATCGACGCGGCCGAATGGGTCGGACCTTACGACGACGAGAAGCTCGGCTTCTACCGGGTCGCCCGCTACTATTACTACCCGGGCTGGTGGGAGGGCCAGGCCATGCTGCACTTCTTCATCAACCTCGAGAAGTGGAACAGCTTGCCCAAAGCCTATCAATCCATCGTCTACGCCGCCGCGCAGGCGGCCAACACCATCACCCAGGCACGCTACGACATGCGTAACCCGGCAGCACTCCGTCGTCTTGTCAAGGCAGGCGCCATCCTGAGGCCGTTCTCCGAGACGGTGCTCGACGCGTGTTTCAAGGCCTCGACCGACGCCTACACGGAACTCTGCAACGCCAACCCGACGTTCAAGAAGGCGTTTGACGCCATGGCCGCCGTGCGGGCGGAAGGATATCTCTGGTTCCAGCTCGCCGAGCACACGAGCGACACCTACATGATGATCCAGCAGCGCAAGAACGCGCTTTAGGAAGCGCCGTCACCAGGCGCCGACGCGCCGGGCTCGTCTCGACACGGCGAGGAAATCACCCGAGGAGCGCCCGCACCGCGGACCGCATCTGCTCCAGCGTAAAGGGCTTCATGATGACGCTGAGGTTGGGCGAGTTCAGCGCCCGCGCCCGATCGAGTTCCTCAGCGAAACCGCTCATGAGCAGGAGCTTCAAACCGGGGCGATCCTCGATGGCCCGTCGCGCCAGCTCGATTCCGTCGAGGCCGGGCATGTGAACATCCGACACCAAAACGCCGAAGGCTGTGCCGCCCGACAGGATCTCGAGCGCCTCCGTTCCGTCCTGCGTGAGGTCGACCGTGTGCCCATCGGCCTCCAGCGCGCGTTTGACGAGATCTCGGGTCGCCTGATCGTCGTCAGCAAGCAGTATGTGAGCCATCCCGTCCTCCCCGCCAGCACCGCTCCCTGTGCCGCACGCATTCCGACGTCACGTCCCCACGCAAGCGATGTGGCTATTCCTTCGTCATCCGGCCGACGAACGGAAGCTCGCGATAGCGATGCGCGACGTCCATACCGTAGCCTACGACGAACTCGTCGTTGCCTTCGAAAGCACTGAAATCCGCCGCGACGTTCACGGCCCGCGGCACCTTCTTGTCGATCAGCACGCAGGTCAGAATACTGTCGGCCCCGCGCGCGGAAATGAGATCCTTGGCAAACACCAGGGTGCGGCCCGAATCGAGCACATCATCGACCAGCAGCACGTTGCGCCCTTCGACACCGAGATCGAGATCGCGCAGGATCTCGACCTTCCCGGACGATGTTCTGCTTTTGCGGTAGCTCGAGAGCGTCAGGAAATCGACCTCGGGCTCGAGCCCCGAGCGATAGAGCGCACGGATGAGATCGGCCGCAAACACGAAGCTGCCCTTGAGCACGGCCACCACCAGCAGACGCTCGAGCTTGCGGGCGGCGATTTCCGCGGCAAGCTCCTCGAGCCTCCGGGCAATGCTGTCCGCCGAGTAAATCACCTGCACCTCAGGGGCCGCGCCGGCTTGCTCTTGCGTCATCCTACCGTCCTTGTCTTGCACGATGCGTGCTTGCCATCCCACGCGTGGATTGAACGAGGATGGGACCGATTATGGCTCTGAATCATGTATTTAGCCCCCTATCCTTGCCCGAGACCGATCCCACGGCACCACGTAAGCCTCGTGTCGCAAGGTATCGAGCGATCTTCGTTCAGAGCAAGGCGAGCGGCCAATTGTCGTGAACGGGGACCAAAGCAGGATTGTACATGCCGCCGCCATATTCGTAACCGATTGATACTCCCCTCGCCTTCCAGCATATAGGCGCTCGACGAAAGCCCGAACCCTTGCACCCCATCCCGGAGCCAATCGCCCGTGATACGATTGACGAATGTCGGTCTCAAATACGATCGCGGTCCTGAGATCCTGACCGAGGTGAATTTTCACCTCCGGCCCGGTTCCTTTCACTTTCTCACCGGCCCCTCCGGTGCGGGCAAGACGTCGCTTCTGCGCCTGCTCTTCATGTCGATCCATCCGACCCGCGGGCAAATCCAGCTCTTCGGCCAGGACGTGAGCCGCATCACGACCAGCAAGCGTGCCCCACTCAGGCGTCGCATCGGCATTGTGTTCCAGGACTTCCGCCTCCTCGAGCATCTGACCACATGGGAGAACGTCGCGCTCCCCCTGCGGGTCGTCGGCAAGCGCCTCGACGACTACAAGGAGGACGTGACCGATCTCCTGCAATGGGTCGGACTCGGCGACCGCATGCACGGTTATCCTTCCGTGCTCTCGGGCGGTGAGAAGCAGCGCGCCGCCATCGCCCGCGCCGTGATCGGTAAGCCTGAGCTTCTGCTCGCCGACGAGCCGACGGGTAACGTCGACCCGCAGATGGCGCGCCGTCTGCTGCGGCTGTTCATCGAGCTGAACCGGCTTGGCACGTCGGTCATGATCGCCACCCACGACCATCAGCTGATGCGTCAATTCAAGGCCCCCCGACTGGAGCTCCACGACGGCAATGTCCGGATCGTATGACAGACCCGACCGGCCGCCGATGCGTGGGCTCGACCCCCATCGCGTGCCCGAGTACGACCCCTACGACGACCTGGTCACACAGGGCGGCCGCGCGACCACGCAGGCACGCACCGACTTCGACAGGAACCCGTATGAGCCCGATCCGATCTCGGCCGGCGACGCGGCCCTTCGCAGCGAGTACGAGCGCCACGCCCGCCCCGACATGTACGCGCCGCCGCCGCGCGAGGCGCGTAAAGTCGAATCCCTCACCGCGCCCATCGTGCCGGCAGGCTCCGTCACCGGCCGTTCGCTGACGCTCGTCATCACCATCATGTGCTTCCTGGCCTGCCTGACCGTGGGCGCCGTCTACATGATCCGCCAATCGGCCAACGCCTGGCTCAAGGACATCGCCAGCGAGGTCACCGTCCAGGTGCAGGCGAAAGATGGCACCGACACCGACAAGATTGCGCAGGATGTGGCCACTTACCTCGGTCAGCAGAGCGGCATCGCCAAGGTGACGCTGATGTCGGCCGCGGAATCGGCGGCTCTCCTCGAGCCCTGGCTCGGCCAGATTGAAGATTTGAACGCGCTACCGCTGCCGCGCCTGATCGCGCTTGAGCTGGACCGTAACGCCGCCCCCGATCTCGACAAGGTCCGTGCCGGGCTGTCGAGCCAGTTCCAAGGCGCGACGCTCGACGACCACCGCCGCTGGCAGCAGCAGATCGCCACCATCACCAACAGCTTCGCGCTCGGCGGACTGGCCATCCTGGCTCTCGTCGCCATGGCGACCACGGCCATCATCGTGTCCGCGACCAAGAGTTCGATGGCTTCCAACCGCGAAATCGTCGAGGTGCTGCACTTTGTGGGCGCGACCGACCGCTTCATCGCCCGCGAGTTCGAGAAGCATTTTCTTCGCCTCGGTGTGCGCGCCGGTCTGGTGGGCGCAGTCCTGGCATTGGCCGTCTTCTTGCTGATGCCCGGGCTCGTGCAGATCATGGGCGGCGGCGCCATGACTCTGACCGAGTTGCACCGGCTGCTGGGCTCCGGAGCGCTCGATACGGCCGGCTTTGTGCTGATGGGCATCGTCGTTGTGGTCATCGCGGCGCTCTGTATGCTGACCTCCAGGTTCGGTGTTTTCCGGATTCTCAACAGTAAACATTGACGCGACCAGGCGATTTCGGCCTTCTAGGGCCCATCCTGGTCGGCTGGTCCCGGGCTCCCCCTTTGCACCACTTCCTTCCGGAGGTGTGTCACAAGGTGGCTCAAATCAGCTAGTCTTCTCCGGGTCGAACAGGCACCGTTCCGGGCCGGATGAGCAGATATGGGCTTGAGGCGCTTCATCGTTGGCTTCGTTGGCACGACTGCGGCGCTGCTCGCGTTCGGGTTCGTGCTGTTCGCCAATACGGTGATGCGTGAGCCGGAGGTGCAGGATGTGCGCGCCGACGGCATCGTCGTTTTGACCGGCGGACAAACCCGCATCTCCGAGGCGGCACGTCTGCTCGAGGACAACCGCGGCCAGCGGTTGTTGATCTCCGGCGTGAACCAGAAGATTGGCCGGCCGTCGCTCCTCAAGATCTCGGGCCTCGACGAAAAGACATTCAACTGCTGCGTCGATCTCGGCTATGCGGCGCTCAACACCATTGGCAACGCCGACGAGACACGCCGCTGGGCGGAAGCCCTCGGCTACGATCGCCTGATCGTCGTCACGGCGAGCTATCACATGCCGCGCAGCCTCGCCGAGCTTGCGCGCGAGATGCCCAACATCGAGCTGGTCCCCCATCCCGTGGCGCCCGATGTGCTGCGCCGCAAGGTCTGGTGGCTCGATTCGACGGCGGCGCGTTTGCTGGCATCCGAATATCTGAAGTTCCTGCCGGCCGCGGTCCGCCTCGCGGTTGCCCGCGGAATGACGCCCTGGCAAGCCACGTCCATCACAGCCTCGTCGGGAACCCCGCGTAAATCCTGAGTTCCCATGCTCCTCCTCCGCTCTATCCTTTTCGCGATCGCCTTCTACGTGACGACGGCACTCTTCCTCGTGCTGGGATCGTGGCTGCTCTTTGCGCCGCGCAGCTGGGCAATGGCGGGTCTCAGGATCCACGGGCTCGTCTGCGTCTGGCTGCTCGAGGTCATTGCCGGAACCAGGCTCGAGGTGCGCGGCCGCGAAAAACTTCCCGACGGCGCCTGCCTCGTCGTCTCCAAGCATCAGTCGGCCTGGGACACGTTCGGTCTCGTGCCGCTCTTTCGCGACCCCGCCATTGTCCTCAAGGACGAGCTCAAGTGGATCCCGTTCTACGGCTGGTTCTGCGTCAAGTTCGAGCACATCCTGGTCAAGCGCGACAAGGCGGCCAAGGCGCTGAAGGCGATGATTGCCGATGCGGAGATACGCAAGGCACAGGGCCGCGAGATCGTCATCTTCCCCGAAGGCACACGCCAGGCCCCGGGCGCGCCGCCCGACTACAAGCCCGGCTACGTGGCGCTCTATGAAGCCCTAGAACTGCCCTGCGTGCCGCTGGCGTTGAACTCCGGGCTCTTCTGGCCGCGCCGCCAGTTCGTGCGCCATCCCGGCACCATCGTCGTCGAGTTCCTGGATCCCATCCCGCCGGGGCTCCCGCGCAAGGAATTCCGCGAGCTTCTCGAAGCCCGCCTCGAAGCCGCTACCCAGCGCCTCGTCGCCGAAGGTCGCGCCAGCCTTTCAATTTCGGAATAATGGCCGCGGTCTCGCCGAGACCCGGACGGCCCGAGACGTATGGGAAGCCGATCGCGGCGAGCAGCTAAGTCGATCAATGGGCCTTGTCACCCAGCGCCGCTGCCCTCAGAACCTCGAAATCGCGCTCACCGCCGTCCACGAGCGCGAATAAGCGGCGCGTCGCACCCACGAGAGCGATACCTCGCTCATCGGCCTCGTCCAAAGACGCTTCGATGACGGCGTTGATGAGAAGAAGATCCTGCCCTTGCGGCATCGGCGTGCTCCTTGTGGTTCGTTGACCAGGCGGGAGCACGCGCATCTCTCAGGCACCGACGCCTGCTTATCGCGTGTCGGTGATGGCTGCACGATAGGACGCCTTCCAACGAATGTATGTAAGCGGCATGACCAACGCTCGACATTCGACTGAAACCCCACCCGGGGCCGAGGAAGCCTCCGCCGGAACCGTCCGGAACATAACAAGAACATTTTATTGACGCCGCGCGCCTTCGTCCCTATATTTGTGGGCAGTTTCAGAGGGCTCCTTTAAATGGCCGTCGCTCCCACATTCCTGGCGCCGATCTCGGAGGAGATCTGGCAGCGCAAGTACCGCTTCGTGAGCGACGGCGCGCGCGACGAAACGCTGGCCGATACGTTCCACCGTGTCGCCGAGGCGGCAGCGTCCGTCGAGAAGGGCGGCAAGCGCGCGCGGAAGGCCTGGGCGAAACGCTTCTACGACGCCATCGCCGACTTCGGCTTCCTGCCCGCGGGCCGCATCCTGGCCGGCGCCGGCACCGGCCGCACCGTGACGCTCTTCAACTGCTTCGTCATGGGGCGCATCGAGGACGACCTCACGTCCATCTTCGACAACGTCAAGGAAGCCGCCTTGACCATGCAGCAGGGCGGCGGCATCGGCCACGACTTCTCGACCCTGAGACCCAAGGGCGCGCTCGTCAAAAGCATCGGCGCCGACGCCTCCGGCCCCGTGAGCTTCATGGACGTCTGGGACGCCATGTGCCGCACCATCATGTCGGCCGGCGCCCGCCGCGGCGCCATGATGGGCACGCTCCGCTGCGACCATCCCGATATCGAGGCCTTCATCGACGCCAAGGCCGACCCCGCGAAACTGCGCAACTTCAATCTGTCGGTGCTCGTCACCGACGATTTCATCGCCGCCGTGCGGGCCGACAAGCCGTGGGATCTCGCATTCGAGGGAAAGGTCTACAAGACCGTTCGCGCCCGCGCGCTGTGGGAGCGCATCATGCGGGCAGCCTTTGACTATGCCGAGCCCGGCGTCATCTTCATCGACCGCGTCAACGCTGCGAACAACCTCGCTTACTGCGAGGAGATCCGCGCCACCAACCCATGCGGCGAGCAGCCGTTGCCCGCGTACGGCGCCTGCCTGCTGGGCTCCATCAATCTGGCCGAGCTTGTTTCCGAGCCGTTCACGAGAAACGCCGCCGTCGATCCGGCCAAGCTCGACGAGCGCACGGCGCTTGCCGTTCGCTTCCTCGACAACATCATCGACGTCTCGGGCTATCCGCTCCCCGCCCAGCGGCAGGAGGCCATGGCCAAGCGCCGCATCGGCCTCGGCGTCACCGGCCTCGCCGACGCGTTGATCGCCCTCGGCGTGCGTTACGGCTCGCCTGAGGCCGAGCACTTGGCGGAAAGCTGGATGGCAGCCATCGAGCGCGCCGCCTATCTCGCAAGCGCGGAGCTGGCCGCCGAAAAGGGCCCGTTTCCGCTGTTCGATGCCAACAAGATCCTCACCTCCCCCAACGTGACGCGCCTGCCCGCCGACGTGCAGAAAGCCATCCGCCGCCATGGGCTGCGCAACGGCTGCCTCACCTCCATAGCGCCCACCGGCACCATCTCGCTGTTTGCCGGCAACGTCTCCTCCGGTGTCGAGCCCGTCTTCGACTTCCGCTATACCCGCCGCGTGCTCGGCCCCGACGGGATCGCCCGCTCCGAGGAGGTCGAGGATCTGGCGCACGCCCGCTATCGCCGGGCGGTCGCGAGCGAAGCGCCTTTGACGCACGCCTTCGTCACCACGGCCGATCTCACCCCACGCGAGCATCTCGTCATGCAGGCGGCCCTGCAGCGCCACGTCGACAGCTCGATCTCAAAGACCATCAACTGCCCGGCCGATATCTCGTTCGAAGCCTTCCAGTCGATCTATCTCGAGGCGTTCGACCTCGGGCTCAAGGGTTGCACGGTCTACCGGCCGAACGCCGTCACCGGCGCCGTGCTGTCGTCCTCGGTCGAGACGGCGCCTGCCGAGCCCTCGCCTGTCTCGGAAGATGCACGCAGCGCCGAGCTAGTCGTCTCGTCCACCGCCGTCCAAGCCGTTCCGGTCGCGCGTCAAAGCGATGTCGTCTACCTCTCCAAGCCGCTCGACCGCGAGCCCGCGCTTGCGGGCTACACCTACAAGATCAAATGGCCCGAGAGCGACCACGCCATCTACGTCACCATCAACGATATCGAGGCGAATGGCAGGCGGCGCCCGTTCGAGATCTTCATCAATACGCGCAATCTCGAGCACTATGCCTGGACGGTGGCGCTCACCCGCATGATCAGCGCCGTATTCCGCCGCGGCGGCGACGTCTCGTTCGTCGCCGAGGAGCTGAAGGCCGTGTTCGATCCCCAGGGCGGCCGCTGGATGGGCGGTCGCTACGTGCCGAGCCTGCTCGCCGCCATCGGCGACGTGATCGAAACACACATGAAGCGGATTGGCTTCCTGGCCGACCCGGATCTGGAAGCCGAGCTGCCGTTGGCGACACCCGTGGCGGCAACGCCGCCGACGGAAGGGCGAGCCGCCGCCTCGGGCCTCGACACTCCCGCCCATCGTCCGGCCGGCCGCAGTTGCCCGCGCTGCGCGGCACAGACCTTCGTCAAAGAGGGCGGATGCTGGACCTGCCGCTCATGCGGCTTTTCCCGCTGCGACTGACACGCCTCGCCGGCCGCAATCGACGAACGTGACGGATCCATGGCGCTCGTGGCGGTGCGCCTCACCCGCCGGAAAACAAGGTTAAGCCCATGTTCCGCCTGGCGGGTTCCGCAAGGAACAGCGTGCTGCCCGCGCCTGCGGTTAAGGTGATCGTCAAGTCGCAAATGCCCAAAAATGACTGAGATCGAGCCACATTTCAGCTGAAAACGCTCAGCATTCTCAGGGTGAGTTCGGTAGCGTCAAGAGCCGCGTAAAAGGCAAGGAACGAGAAGATGGGAGCGCGTGTCATTCAACTCGCAGAGATCAGAGCCCGCCGCACGGCTCCGAGCCCCGACCACATCGTTTTGAGCAACGCCGCCGAGCGCAACGACCGCTTTCATTTCTGGAGCGGCGCCTCGGGCCAGCGCTACGTACACACCGTATACGATCTTCTCGCGTGCCCCGAGATTCCGGCCGCGAACTTCCTGCTCGTCCACCGCGACGCCTCCGGCCGCCGCACGGTGCTCGCCATTGGCCACCTGAAGCACAGCTCCGGATCCTTGAATCTCGCCGAGCTTCGCCATCGTGGGGCGCGCATCGGCGCCAACGAGGTTCACGTCCATCTTCTCGCCCCGTCGGCCCAGGAGCGCCGCCTCGTCGAACTCGATCTACGCGCCGGCCGCATCGACAGCGAGCCCGTTGAGCGTATCGCAGCTACCCGTCACTGAACATCCTACTCCCTAGCCTCTCCTCCCGTTGAGTCCATCGCGCCGGTCCCCCAACCGGCGCGATTTTTATTCGCGAGCACGCGCGTTCAGCCGAGCACCGCACGCATCGCCCAAAGTCCGAGAAACAGCCCCAGCACCGAAAGCGCGACGCTGCCCACCACATAGGCCCCGGCCGCGAGCGTCTCGCCGCGCTCGATCAACAGCGCCGTATCAAGCGAGAACGCCGAGAACGTCGTGAACCCGCCGAGAATGCCGGTGGCGAGGAAAAGGCGCAGGTCCCCGAGACCATCGCCGCGAAAGGCAAACCACCCGGCGACGAGCCCCATCACCGTCGACCCAACGACGTTGATGACGAGAATGCCGTAGGGAAACGCGCTTCCCGCGAGCGCCGTGATCCAGATATTGAGGACGTGGCGCAACACCCCTCCGAGGCCGGCGCCGAGAAACACGATGATGGATGCCTGCACGCAAACCTCCGCTCTGAACGTCGTCGCGGCTCCTCATAACGAGCGCGCGACAAACTCCTAACCCACGGCCCCGGCAAGCCTCAGCCGCGCTTCGCCCGATACCCAAACCGATTGTCGCGCACCGTACGCGGCGTGGCGATACCCCGTGATGACCAGGCGCGCGTGAGCGCCGAGGTCGGAGACGCGCCGCCGCCCGGGGTAGACGCCCCCCGCGCCGCAAGCGCGCCCATTACCGTGAGCAGCCGATCGAGCCGGGGCTCCTTGATGCCAAGCTCCCGCAGATGCCGCAACGTGCTGAGGAAATAGTCGAGATTTGTGCCGCCGCGGCCTGCGGACCTCCGGATCAGCTGAGCTTCCCGCGTAAGCGGCAAGCACCCGGAGTAGGCGGGGTGGGCGCGCTCGGCGATATAGGTCAACGCCCACACGGTCGCCGGTGCCTGACCCTGATCGCGCGCAACATCCACCGGCACCAGCACCTCCCGATAGACGCCGTAGATCAATTCGCGGCGGCGCAGATAGGCGAGCGCCTCCTGCTGCCGCTCGGGCGAGACGCGGAACGCAATGCCGTCGCACACGCCGCCGCGGTCGAGACCGAGCACGAGCCCCGGTTGCCGTTGAGACCCCCGGTAATGGATAGAATAGATGCAGAAGGCGCGATGATAGCCGGTGAGACGCGCCGGCCGCGCTTCGGCGAAAGGAAAGCCCGGGTTCCACATCAGCGACCCGTAACCGAAGATCCAGGTATCGGCCGGTTCGACGGACATGCCGCGCGGCGTCCTCCCTCAGCTCTTTTTCGCGTCCGGTTTCGATGCCGGCGTTTTTCCATGGCCACGCCCGAAATCCGGCGCCGCCGTGTCCTGACCTGCCTGGATGATGCCACGGCGAACCGCGCGCGCCTCAGTAAACAGCCGATGCAGCGTATCCCCGTCGCCGAAACGGATCGCCCGCTGCAGCATGGTGAGGTCCTCGGTGAACCGCCCCAGCATGTCGAGCACCGCCTCTTTGTTGTTGAGGAACACGTCGCGCCACATCGTGGGATCCGAGGCGGCGATACGCGTGAAATCGCGGAAGCCGCCGGCCGAGAATTTGATCACCTCGCTGTCCGTCACGCGCTCGAGGTGCGCAGCCGTGTTGACGATGTTGTAGGCGATGAGATGCGGCACGTGGCTGGTGATGGCGAGCACCAGGTCGTGGTGCTCAGGCGACATGATCTCGACCTTCGAGCCCAGCGCCTCCCAGAACGCACGCAGTTTTTCGACCGCCTTGCCGTCGGCATCCGGCTCGGGCGTCAGAATGCACCATCGCCCGTCGAACAGTTCCGCAAACCCGGCCTCGGGACCGGACTGCTCGGTGCCCGCGATCGGATGCCCGGCAACGAAATGCACGCCCTTCGGAACGTGCGGAGACACGTCGCGCACGATGGCAGCCTTGACCGAGCCGACGTCGGTCAGGATCGCCCCCGGCTTGAGGCTGCGCGAGATCTCCTTGGCGATCGGCCCGCACAACCCGACGGGCGTGCAGAGCACGACGAGGTCGGCGTCTTCGGCCGCCTCGGCCGCCGTCACGAAGCCCTGCTCGATGATCCCGAGCCGCATGGCCGTCTCGACCGTGGCCGGCGTCCTTGCGGAGCCGACGATCTCGCCCGCGAGCCCGGCACGCCGGGCGGCATGGCTGATCGACGATCCGATCAACCCGATGCCGATCAACGCGATGCGATCGAACATCTTTGCATCCGTCTCACCGCCACTCATGCGCGCGCTCCGACAAATGCACCGAGCGCCGCAAGAACCTTGCGGTTCTCGTCCTCCGTGCCGATGGTGAGCCGCAGCGCGCCCGGCAGGCCATAACCCGCGACGCGGCGCAGGATGATGCCGCGCTCCTTGAGGAAGGCATCCGCCGCCGCCGCATCACGGCCCGGCTCCACCGGGAAATGCACGAGCACGAAATTGGCGACGCTCGGCGTCACGGCGAGGCCGAGTTTGCCGATTTCCGTCGTGAGCCAGGGCAGCCACTCGTCGTTGTGGCGAACGGCCGCCTCGATGTGCGCCACATCGTCCATGGCGGCGGCACCCGCGGCGATGGACGGTGCCGACAGGTTGAACGGCCCGCGAATGCGGTTCAGCGCGTCCGCAACGGCCGCCGGACAATAGGCCCAGCCGATACGCAGACCAGCGAGCCCGAAAATCTTGGAGAAGGTGCGCGTCATCACCGTGTTCTCGGTGGTCGCGACCAGCTCCAGCCCCGCCTCGTAATCGTTCCTGCGCACGTACTCGGCGTAAGCCGCGTCGAGCAGCAGCAACACGTCGTCCGGCAGATTCGCGCGCAATCGGCGCACCTCGTCGATGCCGAGATAGGTGCCGGTGGGATTGTTCGGGTTGGCGAGAAACACGATCCGCGTGCGCGGCGTCACACGCGCGAGGATCGCATCCACATCCGCCTTGAGATTGGTCTCGGGCGCCACCACCGGCGTAGCCCCCGCCGCCAGCACGACGATCCGATAGAGCAGGAACCCATGCTCGGTGAAGAGGCCCTCGTCGCCCGGCCCGAGGTAGGCATGCGCGATGAGGCTGATCAGCTCGTCGGACCCCGCCCCGCACACAATGCGATCCGGATTGAGGCCATAACGGCGCGCAATAGCCTGGCGCAGCAAGCTCGCCTGCCCGTCCGGATAGCGCTCGAGCGCCACCCCGGCGGCCGTGAAGGCTTGCACGGCCTTGGGGCTTGGCCCCAACGGCGTTTCGTTGGACGAAAGCTTGATCGGTTTCACCCCGCCCGGCACCCGGCTCTCGCCCGGCACGTAAGCCTCGATGTCGAGCACACCGGGACGGGGTTTCAGCACGGGGGCCATGAGAGGGCTTCCAGGGAGAGATCGGCGAGGGGTGCGAACATGGCCTGAGCGGGACACCGGCGCAGGCGAGGCCCCGTGATACCGAGCGCATCGCGAAAGCGCAAAGGTTTAAGCGCCGTACGAGCTTTGAGATCGCCGTTCGAAGGGCCGGCACGAACACCGTCACCTCGCACCGCGCACATTCGGTTTACCAACCATTAGGTGCAAATCGCCGAAACTCAATCTTAGATTGAAAACGGGTGCCCATCCTCTATCGGACAACGAACCGACATTTGGAGATCAAGCAATTGCACGCGCTTCGATGCGTCCTGCGCTGCCGGTATGCACCCATGCTTCTCGCGATTTCCATCGCCAGCACGGACGCCGCCGCCGACAGGATCGGCAGCAGCAATTTGCCGGCTTCGACACCCCCGCTCAAAGGGCGCATTGCCGACGACGAAAAAGCGTCGTCTGTGATCGTCCTGGGATCCAGTGTCGGCGCCACCTCCAACGCCGGCCCGACGTTTTCCGAAACGCCGAGCGCATTTCTCGACCGCGCCTTCGGCTACGCCGCCATTCACAGCACGGCACTCGGCCGCGTGGATTTCAACGTCAGCCTCTCGGATCGCCTCTATCCCTCCCTGGACGAAGCCTACGAGCAGTCCATCGATGCCGGCCTCTCGCTCACCAGGAACGGAGACGGCCAGCAGACTCTGATCGCCCTCACCGTCTCGAACGGGCGCGATATCGAGCAGCGCCTCATGGAATCGAGCCTCATGCTCACCCACGCATGGACCCGGGGAACGGCCAAGCCCTATCTCAGGGCGGAAACAGCGCTCCTCGACTACCGGGATGTCCCCGACCCCTTCCCGCCATTTGCCAACCAGGACGACCGCGACCGCGTCTCGTCGCGCGGCGAGCTTGGCCTGCGCCTGACGCTGACGGATCATGTCGAAATGCAGGTCGGCGCCGGACTCGACAACAAGCACTATCTCGAGCGCTACGACGATTTCGGCGTCGGCCGCGATAGCCTCTCCCTTTATCCCCTGATCGGCCTCGCGTACACCGCCAATGCGGGCTCGCTGCGCGCCCTTTACATGCCGCTATGGCGCACCTACCGCGACCCCTTATTCGACGATACGTGGAAGCATGCCTACGCCGTCGAAGGCGACTACGCCCTTCTCGACGACGTCAAATTTTTCGCGGCGGCGCGCTACGGATTCGAGGAAACCGACTTCCTGATTGCGAGCTCAGCCTACGAATCCGTGGTCCTCGGCGGCGTGACGCTGACCGTCGGCAAAGGATCGATCTCCTTTGCGGCGTCCGAGACCTGGCGCACCTACGACGATCTCGATCTGGTGGCCGTGGCGCGCGAGGATCGCAAGCTCGAGCTTGCGATGACAGGCGAAATGCCTCTCGACGAGCACTTCTC
This sequence comes from uncultured Hyphomicrobium sp., assembly GCF_902826555.1. Taxonomy (GTDB): domain Bacteria; phylum Pseudomonadota; class Alphaproteobacteria; order Rhizobiales; family Hyphomicrobiaceae; genus Hyphomicrobium_C. The sequence goes on along the minus strand of NZ_CADEFI010000018.1, from coordinate 20,654 downwards.
CCTGAACAGCCGTGTGAGCTATCTCGATTACCGGAGCAGCTTCGGCCATGTCGGTACGGATGCACTGACGGCATCCCTCGGGTTGACCTATGCGGCCACCCGATGACGGAACGGGCGACCCAGCCGCCCGTTCCGATTTCGATCGAGCTCAGCGGCCGCCGATGCCCAAGCCAAGCCCGAGGCCAACCCGAGCCTTGACCTTGACGATATTGAGCACGTTGAGCTTGGCGCCGACCTGAGCCCCGGCATTGGCACCCAGGACCGGGCCGCCATGGCCATGTCCGTGGCCGCCGCGACCACCAGCCTGAGCCGGAACTGCCATCGCCATCGCCAAAGTCGTAGCAAGTGCAACACACGCCATTTTCATGAGAATACTCCTGAATGCTTTGAGCTGGTTCCGTCATCGCCAGATTGGCAAGTATTTTTTAGTTCAGCCCAAAGTGGAGCGCAAAATAATCGGCGGTTAAGGGTGAAACATCTGAACAATAAACCCAAGTCTTGCCAGATCATTCAAATATAGGACCGCAATCCTTCTTGCGGATCGCACATGCGGCACGGAGCGCATCCCTGACGCGCAACCTGCGCGAAATTTCGTCGTAATTCCCTGCGTCTGCTTGCCCTAACAGACTTTCCGGCCTGCGGAGCTAGGTTGGTCTGACCGGCAGGTAAATCGATAGCGGCATCGGGGAATGACGACATATTACGACTATCTGCGAGATCGGCTGTCGGCTTCGCCGGCGGCCAATCAGGCGCAATTGGAGCAGTTCGTCCATGCCGAGCGCAATGCGCTCTGGCAGCAGATGGTCGCCAATCCCGCCTACGATGAGCGCAGCCGCATGTCGGCCCTGGCGGCATTCGATGAGGCGGCGTCGCACATCTTCTCGGAGCAGACGCCGCGCTTCCTGCGCGGGCCCGACCCTGGCCGCGCCCATCCCGCCCTCGACGCTGCTGCCCCACGTGAAACAATGCGCACAGCGGAGCAGGAGCCGCCGCGCACGCGCGGACTAGCGCGCGACCTCATCTTCCTCCTGCTGGGTCTGGCGCTTGGTTTCGCCATCGCCTATTTCGCGCGCGAGCCGCTATCGCGCATGCTCGCGGGCGGCAATCCAGCCATGGCGCTTGGGATCACCGGCCTCACGCCGTCACAGAAATCGTTCAAATTCGTGCGCCGCGAGCCGAGCGCTCTCGAGGGAGAGCTGACCGTCGACTACGAATCCGGGACGCCCTCAGGCACCTATGCCTGCGAGGTCGACGCCACCTATAGGCAGATCCTGGAATACGTGAATATCGACAAGTCGTGCCGCACCGTTGCGTTCAAGTTCCTGCCCCTGTCGGACCTCTGGGCGAACTTCAACTATCTCGAGGGCTACATGGTCTTCACGACCACGATCATGTCGCCTGCCGGCGGCAAATGGCAAGGCTCCGCCAGCGTGTACTTTTCCGTCGATGGGACGACGTGAGGCATTAGCGGAGCCGCGAAATCAGCTCTGCGCCTTACTGCATGTAGGGGCTGTCGCCGCCATTGCGGCCGCCAACCGGCGACGAGAAGAAGAAGCCGTTGTCGAACGGCCCGGCGGTGGTCTGGCTCGTGACCGACGGATCGACGAACTTCCGCGTATTGGTGCCTTGCAGATACTTGTAGGAGTATCCGCCCCGGCGCGGAGCCGGACGCACGACGCCGCGGAGCGGCTTCTCCTTGACCCCGGTCTGGGCCAGAACGGGAGCCGGTGTGATCGGCAGCGCGAGCACAGCCGCAGCCACCATGATTTTCAAGAGACCAAGATTTTTCATGGGCCTAAGATTAACTCAGATCGGGAGCGAATGTCGATGCGAGGCAATGCTTTCGCCGTCGGGGTGTGGCTTTCGTAACCTGCCCCGCGACCGCGCCATCATGAAACCGGAATCGCGGCGCCGGGGTTCCAACAACTTGGAGATAGGGCCTTGAGATGCAGTTAATCCCACGCCGCGGAAACGGCGAGAACGCCATGTCACGCGGGAGCGAGGCCTTGACCGTGGCGGCCGAGTTCCGATATTTGGGGGCAGCGTCTTCGCTCGTGGTGATTTGGCCGGCCGGCTTGCAGCCACGTTAAATAATTCGCTAAATGGGCCGTCGCGCACCCGATTTTTCGGTGGCCCGGTCCGAGGGGCCGGTGTCGAAAGCCCGCCCAGACGCGGGCCGGGAGCACGATGATGGGCGCGACCTCCGCCTTGCCCGAAGGGCAGGACCAAATCGCAGGAAAAACCAACGATACACACCGCTCGGAGGCGCTGAGTCCTTCGAGCCCTGTCGTTGTTTTTCCCGATGACGCGCCTCTGAAGCTCGAATCCGGCCAAGTCATCTCCCCGCTGACGATCGCCTACCAGACCTATGGCACGCTCAACGCGGCGAAATCGAACGCCATTCTCCTCTGTCACGCCCTGACAGGGGATCAATATGCCGCCAGCGTCCATCCGGTGACCGGCAAACCCGGCTGGTGGGAGGCATTGGTCGGCCCCGGCAAGCCCGTGGACACCGATCGCTTTTTCATCATCTGCCCGAACATCCTGGGCGGCTGCATGGGATCCACGGGCCCGGTATCCGTGAACCCCAAGACCGGAAAGCCCTACGGGCTCGACTTCCCCGTCATCACCATCGGCGACATGGTCGACGCTCAGGTGCGCCTCATCGATCACCTGGGCATCGGCGAGCTATTCTCGGTCATCGGTGGTTCCATGGGCGGCATGCAGGTGCTGGAGTGGGCCGCGCGCCAGAAGAAGCGCGTCGCAACCGCCATCCCGATCGCGGCCGCACCCTGGCATTCGGCACAGAACATCGCGTTCCACGAAGTCGGACGGCAAGCCGTGATGGCAGATCCGGAATGGCGTGGCGGCAACTACTACGAAGCAGGCGTCGTTCCCAAGAACGGCCTCGCGGTGGCACGCATGGCCGCCCACATCACCTACCTTTCCGAGAAGGCGCTGCAGGGCAAGTTCGGCCGCAATCTGCAGGATCGCGCTGCGCGCTCGTTTTCGTTCGATGCGGACTTCAGGGTGGAAAGCTACCTGCGCCATCAGGGCTCGACGTTCGTCGATCGCTTCGACGCCAACAGCTATCTCTACATCACGCGCGCCATGGACTACTTCGACCTCGAGGCAGCCCACGGCAAGCTCGCCAACGCCTTCGTCGGCACCGGGACGCAGTTCTGCGTCGTGTCCTTCACCAGCGACTGGCTCTATCCGACACGCGACAGCAAGGCCATCGTCAATGCGCTCAACGCTGTCGCCGCCAACGTTTCGTTCGTCGAGATCGAGAGCGACAAGGGACACGATGCTTTCCTGCTCGAGGAACCGGAGTTTCACGCCACCGTGCGCGGCTTCCTCAACGCCGCCGCGGAGAAGCGAGGCCTGGACCGGCCGGGAGGTCTCGCCTGATGCAGAAAGCCATTCCCTTGGCCGGCCAGCAGCGGGCCGATCATCTCCTGATCGCCGAAATGGTGACGCCCGCTTCGCGCGTGCTCGATGTCGGTTGCGGCGACGGCGCGCTATTGAAGCTCCTCGCCGAGACCAAGAGCGTCGACGGTCGCGGCGTTGAGCTTTCGCGCGAGAAGGTCAACCTGTGCGTGAAAAGCGGCCTCTCGGTCATTCAGGGCGACGCCGACCGCGATCTCGCCGACTATCCGGATCGAGCCTTCGACTTTGCCGTCCTCTCGCTCACCATCCAGGCGACGCGCGAGCCGAAAACCGTGCTCGAAAACCTTCTGCGCATCGGCAAGCACGCCATCGTCTCGTTCCCGAACTTCGGCCACTGGAGCATCCGCGCCGCGCTCTTGTTCACCGGCCGCATGCCCATCACGCCGAACCTGCCCGAGCCATGGTACGCAACGGCCGACGCGCATCTCTGCACCATCAAGGATTTCGTCGATCTGGTGTCGCTGGTTGACGCCGAGGTCGAGGACGCCGTCGCCTTCAACAGCCACGGCAAACGGCTCCCGATCAAGAACTCGCTCTCGCTGCAGAACCTGCTCGGCGAGAAGGCCGTCTTCAAGCTCAAGCGCCGCTCCTGACGAGCGGACGATCAACGAACCGGAACCAGAACGCGCAACGCTTTGGCACGCGCCGTCTTGCCCTTGATGGGAGCCATGGTCTCCTTGCGCGCTTCGACGATAAGCACGCCGCCGAGCCCAGGCGACAGCCGCGCCCCCACCCGCTCCCACGCTGTCGCCGAGCGCACGAGAATACCCCGGTCGAACGGCGGCAGGTGCAGCGCCGTGGAAAACGTCACCGGCGTGAACAGGCACTGAGCGAGCAGGCTTTCGAGTTGCGAGCGGCTATAGGGACTTCCGTATCCGAACGGCGTCGTATCCACGTGCGCCCAGATCCCGCGCCGGTTGGGAACCACGATCAGGAGCCGCCCCTCGGGTCTCAACACGCGCCATAGCTCGCGCAAAAGCGCCGTCACGTGTTCCGTCACCTCGAGACAATGCACCACCAGCAGGCGATCGACGGAGTTGTCGCGAAGCGGCAGTTGATCCTCTTCGACCAGTGTCGACAGGATGCGCGCTTCCGACGGCCAGATGAGCGCGCCCTGGCTTGCCGGCATGAACGCGCCGATATGCTTCGCCTCGCCACGATAGGCACCGATGAACGGCGGTCCGAATCCAAGGCTCACGATCGTCTCGCCCGCGGCCCCGCCCCACTGCGCTCGGATACGGCGCGCAAGCAGCCGCCGCGCGATCTGGCCGAGCGGCGTCGCGTAGAAATCCCTCAGAGCTGCGACGTCGAGATGCATGGTGCCCGGGGCTGCCTAAAGTCGAGGACGCATTTCGCCCGGGCGGCATTGAAATAGCAAGTGCACACGGCTAGCCTCACGCGGATCCAGGCGGCACCAACGCCGTAGGTTCCTGACGGACATGGCCCAACCCCAAATTCACCAGTTTGCCTGCCTCAAGGACAATTATGGCGTCCTCGTCCATGATGCTGAAGAGGGCGTCACCCTGTCGATCGACGCACCGGACGCACCGGCAGTGAAACGTGCGCTCGATGAACGGGGCTGGAAGCTGACGCACATCCTGGTCACCCATCACCACGCGGACCATACAGCCGGAATCCCGTCCTTGAAGAGCGAGACGGGATGCACCGTCATCGGTCCCAAGGCGGAATCCGTGCGCATCCCCTGCCTCGACGTCGGCGTCGCCGAGCCGGACGCGCTCGCCCTCGGTCGTCTCGAAGCCAAGGTGCTCGATACTCCGGGGCACACCATAGGGCACATCACGTATTGGTTCCCCGCCGCCCAAATCGCCTTCGTCGGCGACACCTTGTTCGCCATGGGCTGCGGCCGCGTCCTCGAGGGAACGCCACAGATGATGTGGGCTTCCCTGCGCAAGATTGCCGAGCTGCCGCGTGACACGCAGCTTTACTGCGGGCACGAGTACACGGTCTCGAACGGAAAGTTCGGCGTCTCCATCGAGCCCGGCAACGCGCGCCTCATTGAGCGCCTCGCCGAAGCCGAAGCCGCCCGCGCGGAAGGGCGGCCGACGCTGCCCACGAACGTCGAGATCGAGCTCGAGACCAACGTCTTCCTCCGCGCCGACACGCGCGAAATCCGCGAGCATGTCAAGCTACCGCTCGCGCCGGACTGGAAGGTGTTCGCAGAGCTTCGCGATCGCAAGAACCGTTTCTGAAGAAAGCCGCTCGATGGATGCCGACCAGATCATCGCCGAGCTGGACCTCGTGCCGCATCCCGAAGGCGGCCATTATCGCGAAACGTTCCGCGACCCCGAGGGCCGGCGACCTCATTCGACCGCCATCTATTTCTTGCTCAAGGCCGGCGAGACCTCGCGCTGGCATCGGGTGGACGCCGTCGAGATTTGGCACTGGTATGCGGGCGCTCCGCTGATGCTGGCCACGGCCGCGCCCGACGGCACCGGAGGGACGCAGCACCTCGGCCCTGCCCTGCTCGACGGCGAGCGGCCGCAGGGCGTAGTCGCGAAAGGTCACTGGCAGCAAGCCTGGTCGCGAGGCGCATGGACCCTCGTCGGCTGCACGGTGGCACCCGGCTTCGAGTTTGCCGGTTTCGAGCTTGCGCCCGACGGCTTTGAGCCACGATCCGGCTAGCGTGACCGCCCCGCATGGCATCGCCGCGGCGCACATCGGAGTTTTCCACCACTCATTGTCGCAGCTGCCCCAGCCCAGAGCCTTGTTTTTGCACCCCTTCGAGCAATTCCTGGGGAGCGGGTCCGCCCTACGCTTGCCGCTCAAACACGACTCGTGAAGAGTGCGAATCAATCTGGAAATAGTGTGCGCGCAGCGGGGGTTGCAAAAATGAAGGTGGAGTCCACCGGGGCTGTTCTCAGTACGGTATTCGTTGACTACGACAACATCTACCTGTCGCTGAAAAGGAAGAACGAGGAGGCCGCCAAGCGGTTCGCCAAGGACGCCGGGCTGTGGCTGCGCGAGATCGAGAGCGGGCGGCTGATCACGCCGACCAACGGCTCCAATTTCAACCTGCCGCGCCGTATCGTCATGAGCCGCTGCTACGGCAACCCGGTTCCACGCCGCAACGCCACCGACAATTCGACCGACATGAACTCGTTCCCGTTCGTGCGCCACCACTTCCTGCGCGCCGGCTTCGAGGTAATCGACTGCCCGCCGTTGACGGCACAGCTCAAGAATTCGGCCGACATTCGCATGGTGATGGACGTCCGCGACGTGCTGAACCACGAGACGCGCTTCGACGAGTTCATTCTGCTCTCGGGCGACGCCGATTTCACGCCCGTTCTGCATCGCCTGCGCGCTCACGCCCGCCGCACCGTGGTGTTCGCCAACGACCACACGGCCCAGCCCTACACCGCCATCAGCGATGGCGAGATCCGCGAGGCCGACCTCATCTCTCTGCTGCTCGAAGGGCGGATCGACAACGAGGCCCGCACCGGCGGACAGCTTCGCGAGCCGACCGCTGCCGAGCTCGAGGGCATGCGTAAGTCCATCGTAGCAGAGGTCGTCGGCTCCGTGCGCGCGTCCGGCCAGCCCGTGCCGCTCGAAGCCCTCGCGGACCGCGCCGTGCGCGCCTTGGGTCACGACAAGACAGTCGGCTCCGCCTGGGGCGGTGCCGGCAGCTTCCGCGATCTCCTTGCCCGCGCACTGCCGAAGGACATCAAGCTCACCGACCAGCCGCCTTATTTCGCCTACGAGCCCACGCGCCAGATCGCGCGCGAGATCGAGCATCGCCCGGAGATTCGAACGGAAGCCAGGGCCGAGCCCCGTCCGGAGCCGCCGCGCGAGCGCCGTGCCGAGATGCCGGAGCGCTATGAGCCGCGCTTCGACGCGGCGCCGCCGCCACGTAGCCCCGAGGCACGCCCCGACTACACCCGCCGCGCCGAGCCCAAATATGACGCGCAGTACGAGCCCCAGCGCGCCGAGCGGACGCCCCCGGACCGCGACCCCCGTGGCACCGAGCGCGCGCCCCCTCGCTACGACGATCCGCGTTACGCGCCGCCGCATGAGGAAGCCGTCCGCGCGGCCCCGCAGCCCCGCGCCGAGTCTCCGATCCCCCCCGCATACGGGCAGTCGGGTGTGTTCGCGCCGCCGCCGGATCGCCCGGGCATCCCGGCACCGTCCTACGGTGCGCCTCCGGCACAAGCCGCCGAGCCGCCGAGCCGCCAGCGTGCGACCGCACCGCCGGTTGCCCGCTCGGCTGATCAAGCGTCGCAGATTCAGCAGTCGATCGCGCGCATCCACGAGGCCTGCCAGGCCCCGCCGCTGTCTCCGCCCGAGTACCGCGTGCTGTTCGAGGTCATGGCGGAGGAGATCACGACCAACAACCTCTCCGGCCAGCAGACGCTGATCAACATCGTCGAGAAGGCGCGCGAGATGGGTCTTGAGGTGCGGCGCGACGATGTACGCTTCGTGCTCGAGGTGGTGAGCGAGGCCGATCCTTGGTTCGAGCAGGGCGCCTCCGCGAACCTCTTCGCCAGCCGCTTCCGCAACTTCGTCGTGGCCAGGTGTCGCCAGCAGGGACTCAATCTGTCGGCCGACGAGATCGACCTGATCGACGCTTGGTTCGGCGGCGCGCCGGCGTCACAGCGCATCGCTGCTCCCGCCCAGCAGGCACCGCGTCCCGCACAGCCCCAGGGATATGCGCCGCCGCCCGCCGCTCCGCAGCAACAGACCGCTGAGCGCTGGCCGCAGGACGGCCGCAACGCTCAGCCGCCCCAGTACAGCGCCGAGCCGGAAGATGAGTTCCCGCGCATCGTGCGCTCGCGCCTGCGCGGATAAGCCTGAACCACCCAAATAAAAAGGCCGCGGAGATCGCTCTCCGCGGCCTTTTTGCTTTCGAGACGTCCGCGATCACTAGACTGCGATGTAGTGTCCGCCGTTGACGTCGAAGCAAGCGCCCGTGATGAAGCCCGCGTCATCGGCCGCGATGAACGTCACCGTCCGCGCGATCTCTTCCACGGTACCGAGGCGGCCGACCGGGATCAGCGGCAGGATCTTGCTCTCGAGAACCTCTTTCGGCACGGCGGCGACCATCTCGGTGTTGATGTAGCCCGGCGCGATGGTGTTGACCGTGATGCCCTTCGCGGCGCCCTCGTAGGCGAGCGCCTTGGTGAAGCCGTGCATGCCGGCCTTGGCGGCAGAGTAGTTGGTCTGACCCATCTGGCCCTTGCGGCCATTGATCGACGAGACGTTGATGATGCGGCCGAAGCTGCGCGCGCGCATGGAATCGATGACCAGGCGGCTCATGTTGAACACCGAGTCGAGGTCGACGCTCATGACCTCCCGCCACTGTTCGGGCGTCATCTTGTGCAGCATGGCATCGCGCGTGATACCGGCGTTGTTGACCAGAACGTCGATCGGGCCGAGCGCTTTGGTGATTTCGGCGACGCCCTTGGCGCACTCATCGTAGTTGCCGACGTTCCACTTGTAGACCGGGATCCCCGTCTCGACTTGGAACTGCTGCGCCGCGGCGTCGTTGCCGGCATAGTTCGCAGCAACGCGATAGCCCTTGTTCTTGAGTGCGATGGAGATGGCGTGGCCGATGCCTCGCGTACCTCCGGTAACAACAGCGACGCGCGTCATAAGAAAGTCTCCCTAGAGCCGGTTTCTGATTGATTGCGGTGATGGAACTAGCGCCCCGCGCGCTTCGCGGGGAGCCCCCAAAGTGTAGCAGTCCGAAGGGGTGATGCTCCCTCCCCAGTCGAGTGGGAAGGGAGCCCAGGTGACGAGAGGTCAGTCGCGAGCCACGCACATGGCGACACCCATGCCGCCGCCGATGCACAGCGTCGCGAGGCCCTTCTTCGCATCGCGGCGCTGCATCTCGTAGAGCAGCGTGGTCAGGATGCGCGCGCCCGAAGCCCCGATCGGGTGACCGATGGCGATGGCGCCACCGTTGACGTTGACCTTGTCGGTATCCCAGCCGAGACCCTTGTTGACCGAGATGGCCTGGGCGGCAAAAGCCTCGTTGGCCTCGATGAGGTCCAAGTCCTCGATCTTCCACCCTGCCTTCTCCAGCGCCTTCTTCGACGCCGGAATCGGCCCCGTTCCCATGATCGACGGATCGACGCCGGATGTGGCCCACGACACGATGCGGGCCAACGGCTTCACGCCGCGCTTCTTGGCTTCCTCAGCCGTCATCAACACCACGACGGCGGCGCCATCGTTGATGCCGGAGGCATTCGCCGCCGTGACCGTGCCTTCCTTCGGATCGAACGCGGGCCGGAGCTTGGCGATGGCATCCACCGTCACGCCGTCCTTGATGTACTCGTCGGTGTCTACGACGACATCGCCCTTCTTGCCCTTGATCGTGACCGGAGCGATCTCGTCCTTGAACTTGCCGGCCTTGCGGGCGGCCTCAGCTTTGTTCTGCGAGGCCGTGGCGAAAGCATCCTGCTCGTTGCGCGAAACCTGCCACTGGCGAGCGACGTTCTCGGCGGTCGTGCCCATGTGGTAGTTGTTGAAGGCGTCCCAGAGGCCGTCCTTTACCATGGTGTCGACGAACTTCACGTCGCCCATCTTGGTGCCGTCGCGCATGTGCGAGGCATGCGTGGAGCGGCTCATGCTCTCCTGGCCGCCGGCGACGACGATCGACGCGTCGCCAGTTTGAATCTGCTGCATGCCGAGCGCCACGGCGCGCAGTCCCGAGCCGCAGATCTGGTTCACGCTCCACGCCGGCGTATCGACCGGGATCCCGGCTGCGATCGAAGCCTGCCGCGCAGGCCCCTGTCCCTGACCAGCCGTGAGCACTTGCCCGAGGATGACCTCGGACACGTCGCCGGGCTGAACGCCCGCACGCTCGAGCGCGGCAGTGATGGCGATCTTGCCGAGCTCGTGGCCGGGCAGGGCTGCAAGCGATCCATTGAACGATCCGACGGGCGTTCTGGCGGCGCTGGCAATGACAACGGTCGTGCTATCCGCACTCATGAGTGCTTCCTCCTCGGGGGGAAATCTGGACTTTTCTTGGCTGTGGGACGACGGGCCGCCTTTGACATGCATCAAGGGAGTGTCAACCCTGAATAACGATAGCAGCAGGGCCTCTCCACCCGCAATTAGGTCTTTGGTTAGAAACTTTGCTTGGCAGCTATGCAGTTAGGTGTGGCAGCGCATCCAATGGCTGTGCTACGATGCCGCAGTGCAATGAGGTGCAAGTTGATGGCTCAGCCGATGCTCAATAAATCCGACATCCAGCCCGACAAGAAAGAGGCGGTGGTCATCAAGAAATACGCGAACCGGCGCCTCTATAACACCGAGACAAGTACCTACGTCACCCTCGACGACCTCGCGCAGATGGTGCGCAACGACAAGGATTTCGTCGTTTACGATGCAAAGTCCGGCGACGACCTGACCCACGCTGTGCTGACCCAAATTATCGTCGAGCAGGAAAGCCGCGAAGGCGGGCAGACGCTGCTGCCTATTCCGTTCCTGCGCCAGCTGATCCGCTTCTACGACGACAACATCGGCACCATGGTCCCGAGCTATCTCCAGTTCAGCCTCGAGAACCTGGTCAAGGAGCAGGAGAAGTTCCGCTCGATGTTCGCGAGCGCCTTCGCCAATCCAGCGGCTGCTTTCGAGGCCTACCAGGATCAGGCGCGGAAAAACATGGCCATGTTCGAGCAGGCCATGAAGATGTGGACCTCCTTCGGAGGCGCTGCCAACCTCCAGGGCAAGAAGATCGGCGCTGAAAGCGACGCCGACGTCTCGGTCGGTGTGGAAGCTCCGAAAGGCGAGATCGACGAGCTCAAGGCGCAGCTTTCGGCCATGCAGCAGCGCATCGAGCGTCTCGCCAAAGACCGCGAGTGACAGCCTTTTAGAGTAGACCCTGCCGCTCGAACTCGTCAGCCGTTTCCGGCTGCCCGAAGAAAAATCCTTGCAGGTAGGTAGCGCCGGCCGCTTCGAGAAAATCGGCTGCCACCTCGTCCCGGACCCATTCGGCAACGGTCTCGAGCCCCAGCGCGCGCGCCATCTCGATCATCGACTTGACCAGCACCCGGCCCTGACTGTCGGTCGCAAGGTCGGCGACGAACGCACCGTCGATCTTCAGCAGGTCGATGTTGAGCGACCGCAAATGGCGGAAGGACGTATAGCCCGCGCCGAAATCGTCAATTCCAACCTTGCACCCGAGCGCACGCAGCCGGTCGAGGAATATCGCCGCGGCATCGAAATCGTGGATCATGGCGGTTTCGGTCATCTCGATGATGAGCCGCGCGATCACGTCGGGACGACCCGCAGTGCGTGTTTGCAGCGTCTCGATCCAATCCTCATCGCCAGCAGTCAGGCTTGAGATGTTGAGCGAAAGCGTGAGCGCGGGATATTTCGCCAACAGCGCCAGCCCCAGCTCGAGCGCCCGCTTGTCGACCTGGTGCGCGAGACCGAGCTGCTCCGCCTCCTCGATGAAGTCCGAAGCCGAAATAACGGTTCCGTCGCGGCGGCGCAGGCGAAGGAGACCTTCGAAAAAGGCGAGCTTGCGTGTGTTGGCGTGAACGATCGGCTGCAGGACCAGCATCATGCGATCCTCTTCGATCGCGCCGATCACCGAGCTCGAGACCGCATCCTTGCGCAGCCTCGCCCGCTCGGCAGCCACTGCCGGATCGTGCGCCACGAATGTTCCCGAAGGCTGGACCTTCGCGAGTTCGAGAGCCCCAAGGCTGTACTGAATGGCTTCCGTCACGCCGCGCGCATGCTCGGGTAGAGCCACGCCGCCCACCGAGATCGAAGCGGCCATCGGACCGGCTGCCGTCTCGATGGTCGCACTGCGAACCTGCTCGATCATCGCGTCTGCGACGTGCTGCAGAGCGTTGGCATCGCAATCGTCGACGATGACCGCAAAGATGTTCGACCCGTATCGGCCGATCGTGTCCTGATCCTTGAGCTGTTCGATCAGGATGTTGCCCGCCGCCGTGATCAGCTCGTTGCCGACATCGATCCCCAGGCGGGTGTTGACCGCACTCAAAGAATTCACCGAGACCATGAAAAGCGCACTGGAGCGCCGCGTACGCTCGGCGCGCCGCAACACGGCACCGAGCGCCTCGAACAGCCGTGTTCGGTTGAGCGAGGCGGGTTCGCGGTCTGGCACGAGTTCACCCTACCTGATTGGGTCGCACGTGAAGCGAAGCGTACCGACCATTTATCGCTGAAATAAACGGCAAAGCAGTACGCGAAATGCAATCGGAACAAGCGATCCGAGTAAAGAGCTTAAGCAGAAGCGGCTCTGACCGAGCAAGATGCTTCGTCCGCCATCGGAAGTCCAAGACATCCGATATGTAATGTATCAGACAAATGATGAGTTCGCACAAGCGCACAGCGCGCGGCCCGCGAGGGCCACGCGCTGAATGACGGGCTTTCGAACCAAATTCGGTTTACTGATCGCCGGAGCCGAAACCGATATCGCGCTTAGCGACGCGAATGCCGATCGTGAACCCGGCAATGACATCGATCAGAAGCGCCACGAGAAGCAGGAAGAAGACCGAGGTCGCTGCCTGCGGAACGACGATGAACTCGACCAGCGCCGCGATGAAGACCAGCATCGAAAGGCCGTGGTCGACGAGAGAAGACGTCGAGGTATAGGTCGCCTTCAGGATTTCAATGAAGAGCACCAATAGCACCACGATGAGGATCAGATCGCCCCACGTGAAAGCCCATCTCGCGCCGCTGATCATCGGAACGCTGAAGATCTCTGTCGCCAGAAGAGCACGGGCGGCCGCGGCTCCGTCAGCCTCGGCACCGCTGGATCCGGAGAAAAGAACGATGACGTTGTAGAGAACGAAAGCAAGGAACGTAAGCGGGATAGCTCTCAGCGACATGTCTCTCTCCTGCTGGCCAAGACCTGAGCCTCGTACCCCATCCTCCGCAAGATTGCGAGTGGCCACAAGCAGAACGAGGCGCCCGGCGGGACACGCCGTCGCCTCTTTCATAAGCAGTCGCTACTTGGCCACAACTGGTCGGGTCGGATCAGCAACGACCCGACCGACGCGTTCTTACGCGTCGTTCTTCGGCTCGAGGATCTGCCGGCCGCGGTACTTGCCGGTCTTGAGATCGATATGGTGCGGACGGCGGCGCTCACCGCTGTCCTTGTCCTCGACGTACGCGGGCGCCGACAGCGCGTCATGCGACTGGCGCTGCCCCTTTTTCATCGGGGACGTCTTTTTCCTAGGAACAGCCATAGGTTAACTCCAGAGATCGCAGTGCCGCGCGCTGGCGCGCACAAGGTTCGAATAGGTGAAATATGGATCGCGGGGCCAGCTTTGGCCCATCCCGGCACCCCCGCATATTGCGATGGGAGGACGCCAAAACGGCCGCGACGTCCAACCGTTCGGCCGGGCGTCGCAAGCTCCAAAACCAAGGATCGCGGCCTTATAGAGCGCTTCCGGAGCAGTGTGAAGCGGTTTTCATGGGCCCGCCGCCCCGCGCCGGGCTCCCGGCCCGATTTTATAGGGCGGCCGCGGCCTTAGCGCCCGAAATCGAGGGTGGGCGCCCAATCGTCGGCCGGCGGCGGCTTCTTGCGCTGAGGCGCCGGTTTGGAGGGTGAGGGGGTCTTGCGGGACGCCCCCGGCCGGACGACCGAAGGCGCCGCGGTCGGCTGAGCGGGCGCCGCAGCCGCATGGGAAACGACGCACGACGCCACCGCCCCGTAGGCCTTTACGCGCGATTGCACCACGCGCGCCTTGGCTGACGTCAAGCGATTGGGAGCCCCTGCGTCGCGCACCAGCGGATTGGGCAGGACAGCCGCCAGAAGAGCCGATTCGCGCTCGCTCAAGCGCGACGCCGACTTTTTGAAATGATGCTGCGCCGCGGCCTCCGCACCGAATACGCCCGGCCCCCATTCCGCGATGTTGAGATAGACCTCCAAGACTCGCGACTTCGGCCACACGAGCTCCATGATCAGCGTCAGCGGGATCTCGATGACCTTGCGCACGTAGCTCTTCGCGTTCCAGAGAAAGAGGTTCTTGGTCACCTGCATCGAGATCGTGCTCGCGCCCCGTGGCGTGCCGCGAGCGGCTCGATCGATCGCCTCCTTGATGGCGGCCGTATCGATACCGCTATGCTCGCAGAACCGGCCATCCTCGGACACGATGACCGCGCGCACCAGGTGCGGCGAGATGGACGACAGCGGCGCCCAGGTGCGATCGATGGACGTGCCGGTGAGCAGCTGCGTCAGCATCAGCATGGAGCCGGGCGGATTGACGAAGCGGAACAGGAGAATGAGCACCACGACAAGGGCCAGGTAGCCGCCCACGGCGTAAGCAGCGTAGCGTAGCACCCCGCGCGACCGCTCATTCCACGTCGCCGTCTCCCACCACGAGCGAACCCGTTCCCAGGGCTTGGCTTGCGGCTGCGCATCCGGTTCGATCAGCGGCGCCGGCGCCGGCCTCGCTTGGATATCAGGCACTTCAGGGCGCGGAATGCGCAATGACGGGTCGAGCCGGCGCCCCAAGGTGACGAGATGCGGCTCCTCGGCGATCGCGGGCGGACGGAAAAGATCCTCTGCCGCCGACGTGAACGAC
>NZ_CADEFI010000018.1:0-5579 GCF_902826555.1 uncultured Hyphomicrobium sp. | reverse complement strand
CGGTGGCGAGGGCGTCGGACGCAAGCTCCGGCGCGCTGTCGACCGCTTGAGCACCTTCCGTGGCCTCGATCGCAACGTCCTCGTATGCCGCGCGATCGTCGGCAGACGCCGATTCCGTTTCCGTACCGCCCGGCGCCTCGGCGTCGGCCTCCACCACGGTGCGAGCCTCCTCGGGCTCCTCCGGCAGCGCCGGTTCCGGCACCACAACCTCGGCGACGAATTCGGGAGCACGGACCGCAAGCGGAGCGGACGGTTGCTCGGAAACCGCGATACGCTCCACAACAGCATCGGGCGCATCGGGATCCGGCCGCGGCGCCGGCCCCCCGTCGGTGCGAGGCCCATCGGGCGGCGAAAGAACCTCGCCGTCGATCCCTTCGTTCTCGCGGGTGTCCTTATCCGCCACGGATGCTATATCCCGCGCCACGCGTCACGTCCCTCAGATCATCCTAGGTACTTCGTCAATGACCTTCGCGCAAAGACTGGATCGGATCAGAGGGCTAACGGAAGCCCACCTAGGGGTGCTCGTCGGGACGAAAGAGAAGCACCTTGAAGGGGATGCCCCCCCGCCGCAGCGGCTCCTGGACGCCATCGGCCATGCGACGCTCGGGGGCGGAAAAAGGTTCCGTCCATTTCTTGTCGTCGAGAGTGCGGCCCTTTTCGGGCTGACCGAGCACCAAGCTCTGGATACCGCCGCAGCCGTCGAATGCGTGCACTGCTACTCGCTGGCTCACGACGACCTGCCGGCCATGGATAACGATGCCACCCGTAGGGGATTGCCGACCGTCTGGAGGGCCTTCGACGAATGGACGGCCATCCTCGCCGGAGATGCGCTTCTGACCCTTGCCTTTGAGACCCTGGCCAAGCCCACGACGCACCCTGATCCGTCGGTTCGGCTTGAGCTCATCGCCGGCCTCGCCAAAGCATCCGGGACGGCCGGCATGGTCGGCGGCCAGGCCTTGGATCTCGAAGCCGAGCGGCTGCCCCGCAAATCGCCACTGTCGCTCGACGACATCCTGCATCTGCAGAGCCTCAAGACCGGCGCCCTGATCCGGTTCGCCTGCGACGCCGGCGCCATTCTTGGCCGCGCCGCGCCCGAAGCACGCGACGCGCTCCGCGCATACGGCACAGAGCTCGGTCTCGCCTTCCAGATCGCCGACGACCTTCTCGACGCAGAGGGCGACGCGACGACCGTCGGCAAGGCCGTCAGCAAGGACGCCGCCGCAGGCAAGGCGACGCTCGTCTCCCACATGGGATTGCAAGCGGCCCGCGCCGAGCTGAAGCGCGTCGAGCAGGCGGCAATCGACGCCCTGGCCCCCTTCGGGGAACGCGCCGCCGCATTGATCGAAGCCGCTCGTTTCGTCGCCAGCCGCAATCGTTAAGGCTTCTTGCGGCGCGACCCGCCACCGCTTTGCATTTCTCGCTGTTTCAGGTCATAAGCGGCGCCTGACACGAGCGAGTGCAATGACCCCCAAAATCGCCATCGTCGGCCGGCCCAACGTGGGCAAGTCGACCCTGTTCAATCGTCTGACCGGCACGCGCGCGGCCCTTGTTTCCGACCTGCCGGGCCTGACGCGTGATCGCAAGGAAGGCGAAGCCGAGCTTGGCGGCCATCCCATCAAGATCATCGACACCGCCGGCCTCGAGGTCGCGGCCAAGGGATCCATCGCCGATCGCATGCGCCAGCAGACCGAGGCGGCGATCTCGCTTGCGGACCTGGTGCTGTTCGTCATCGACGCGCGCGACGGCGTCACCGCCACCGACGAGACCTTCGCCCGCACAGTCCGCGCTTCCGGCCGCCCCGTCGTCCTCATCGCCAACAAATGCGAAGGCCGCAGCTCCGACGAAGGCTTCTATGAAGCCTTCAAGCTCGGCCTCGGCGAGCCTGTCGCGATTTCGGCCGAGCACGGGCTGGGGCTGGGCGACCTCGAGCGCGACGCGCTCGCCGCCCTGGGCCTCAAGCCGAAGCCCAGGCAAAAACGCCGCGACGACGACGGCACCGAGACCGACGACGAGGCAGACGATAGGCCCGAGCGCCCGCTGCGCGTCGCCATCGTCGGCCGCCCGAACGCGGGCAAGTCCACGCTCGTCAATTCGCTCATCGGCGAGGACCGCATGATTACCGGCCCCGAGCCGGGTCTCACGCGCGATTCCGTTGCAAGCGACATCGTCTGGCAGGATCGCACCATTCGCCTGTTCGATACTGCAGGCCTTCGTCGCAAGGCCAAGGTTACCGAGCTTGCGGAGAAGCTCTCCACCAGCGACACCCTGCGCGCCATCCGCTTTGCCGAGGTCGTCGTGCTGCTCCTCGACGCCGAGCGCGGGCTCGAGCATCAGGATCTGAGCATCGGCGATCTCGTAGCCCAGGAGGGGCGCGCGCTGGTGATCGCGCTCAACAAGTGGGACCTCATCGAAGAGAAGCAGAAGGCCCTGAAGGTTCTGTTCGACAAGATCGCCGTTGGCTTGGCCCAGGTCCCGGGCGTGGCCGTGATCCCCGTCTCGGCTGCGAGCGAGAAGGGCTTGGACAAGCTCTTGCGCGCCATCGTGAAGGCGTCCGAAATCTGGAACCGCCGCGTGCCGACGCCTGCGCTCAACCGCTGGCTCGAGGAGGCGCTTGCGCGCCACGCCCCGCCCGCGCCGTCTGGACGCCGCCTCAAGATCCGCTACGTGACGCAGCCATCGACGCGCCCGCCGACCTTTGTCGCCTTCTGCTCGCGGCCGGACGTCGTCCCGCAGAGCTACCAGAAGTACCTGACCAATAGCCTCCGCGAGGCCTTCGATCTGCCGGGAGTTCCCATTCGCCTCAACCTGAGGGGCGGGGATAATCCGTTTGCGCCCAAGCGCCGCCGCGGTTAACGCCCGCCGCCGTCAATCTCGATTGAAGAAACCGTCTGGTGCCCCCATTTTCGGAAAGATAGGGTCCTGCCAAGCCGCGCCAGCTACGCCAAGACGCGCCGTCCAAGCCAAAAGAAAATCCGAGGGAAGCGCAATGTCCAAGATCCAATCGAGAACCGGATCCACCCGCCGCACGCATGTGCTGCAGGCCGTCGCAACGATCACCTTGCTCGCCGTGCTGCCTGTCCAGGCTCTCGCATACAGCAAGAAGGTCGAGGATGCCTGCAGGGGTGACTACAACACCCACTGTCCCGCCTACAAGGAAGGCTCCGCCGCGCTTCGCCAATGCATCACGCTCGCTGGAAAACGCGGCAACTTGAGCAAGCGCTGCTTCGACGCGCTCGTCGATGCAGGCATGGTGCCGAAGAAGTATCTGAAGAAACGCTGAGGGCGCCCGAGAATCGCAGCGGGCGGGAACCCGGCAGCGAACCCGAAGATGCTGCCTAGCTCACCGCCCGCACGGGCGTCACCCAAGATGGCGCCGCACCGGACTCGGAGAGATAGGCGACACCGCCCGTCACATCAAGTCCCTTCGTGCTCATTTCGCAATCCCTCGGGATTTATTGCATCGCGCTGAGATCTGCGGTGATTTGCACTGTAGCCTGTGATGAGCGTCGAGAGACACATCCGCGATTCGAATGCAGCTTGAGCGAGCTCAAATGAGCGATGCGGCCGAAGTCCTTTTCTATCACCTCGAGCGAGCAACGCTCGAGCACGTGCTACCGTCGCTTCTCGAGCGCACGATCGAGCGCGGCTGGCGCGCCGTCGTTCAATCCGGCAGCGCCGAACGGCTGGAAGCGCTCGACCTTGCGCTTTGGACCTACAATGATGCGAGCTTTCTGCCTCACGGCACCGCACGCGATGGCGATCCCGCGCGCCAGCCGGTTTACCTCACGCTCGGAGACGAGGCGCCGAACAGCGCCGGCGTTCGCTTTCTCGTCGACGGCGCAGAGATGACGCAGTTTGCGGGATACGTGCGTATCGTCTGCATTTTCGACGGACGCGACCCGGAGGCAACCGGCAAGGCCCGCACCCAATGGCAGGCGGCAAAAGCCGCCGGCTGCA
The DNA here is from genome assembly GCF_902826555.1 of uncultured Hyphomicrobium sp. Classification (GTDB taxonomy): domain Bacteria; phylum Pseudomonadota; class Alphaproteobacteria; order Rhizobiales; family Hyphomicrobiaceae; genus Hyphomicrobium_C. Next base: position 1,622 of record NZ_CADEFI010000018.1, on the reverse strand, counting down.
CCGTCACCTACTGGCGCCAGTCCGACAGCGGACGCTGGGAAAAGCAGGGCTGACCTACGGCCGCGTCTCTTCGCCGGCTCGCTGCGTGACGCCCGTTGCACCGTTCAGAAACTCCGTCAGGTCCAGAGTCATGTGGTGAATGTGGTCCGGGAGCTCGGTCCATGTCCTCATCTGGACCTGGATCGGATGATCGAGGTAGCTCGAATGCACGAGCACCGTCGTCATGCCCAGCGCATGCGGGCTGGCGAGGTTCATCGGCATGTCCTCGAACATCGCCGCCTTTTCCGCGACCACATCGTGGCGCGCAATCATGCGCCGGAAGGCGTCGACCTCGGGCTTGGGGACGTAGTCGCACGCGGCGATGTCACAGATGTCCTCGAAGAGAGAAAGCACGCCGAGCTTCTCGGCCACGCGCTCCGCATGCCTGCGCGAGCCGTTTGTGTAGATGAGCCGCCGGCCCGGAAGTTTGGCGATCGCCGCCCTGAGCGCCGGCGAGTCCTGCACCACCGTAAGGTCGATATCGTGCACGTAGGCGAGGAACTCATGCGGGTCGAGCTTGTGCACGGCCATGAGCCCGGCAAGCGTCGTCCCGAACTGGCGATAGTAGCTCTTCTGCAGGTGCCGCGCGTGCGCATAGGGAACGCCCAGATAATGGGCGATGAACTCGCCCATGCGATGGTCGACCTGCGCGAAGAGATTGCACTCGGCCGGATAGAGCGTGTTGTCGAGATCGAAGATCCAGGCATCCGTATGCGCGAAGCCGCGCCGAAGTGCCCCGGGCCTCGGCTCCAGCACTCTCGCCGGATCACCGGCCGCACCACCATGGTCCGCGCTTCTACGCTCCGCGCTCATGCACTCTTCTTGTCCTTCGGCTTCCGCCGCCCCACGAGCGTGCCCGCGCCATGGTCGGTCAGCAGCTCGAGCAGCACGCTGTGCGGAACCTTGCCGTTGATGATGACGACAGCCTCGACGCCCGCTTCAACCACCTCGATGCACCCCTCGATCTTGGGGATCATGCCCCCCGTGATCGTGCCGTTGCGGATCAGCTCCTGGGCTTCGGTTATCGAGAGATCGGCGATGAGGTTGCCGGCCTTGTCGAGCACGCCTTCCACATCCGTGAGCAGCAGCAGGCGCTTGGCCTGCATCCGCGCCGCCAGCGCCGACGCGAACGTATCGGCGTTGATGTTCAGCGTCTCGCCCTCCGGCGAGATGCCGATCGGCGCGATGACTGGAATGAGGTCGGACCTGGAGATCACGTCGACGATATGCGGATTGACGTGCAGGGGGTCGCCGACATAGCCGATATCGACACTTTTCATCTCGCTGCTTGCGGGATCCGCCATCTGCGTGATCTTCCGCGCCACCATCAGGTTGGCGTCCTTGCCGCAGATGCCGACCGCCTTGCCGCCCTGCCTGTTGATCGCCGAGACGATGTCTTTGTTGATGCGCCCGGCGAGCACCATCTCCACCACTTCGACCGTCGGTTTGTCCGTCACGCGCAGCCCGTTCACGAACTCCGACTTGATCTCGAGCTTGGCCAGCATGGTGGCGATCTGCGGTCCGCCGCCGTGCACGACGATCGGATTGACGCCCGACTGCTTGAGATAGACGATGTCCTTGGC
>NZ_CADEFI010000017.1:54868-76020 GCF_902826555.1 uncultured Hyphomicrobium sp. | reverse complement strand
ATGATGGTCAGCGAGCCGCCTTCCTCGATATTGCGCGCCGCACCGAAGAACCGCTTCGGACGCTGCAGGGCGTTGGAATCGACGCCGCCCGTCAGCACCTTGCCGGAGGACGGCACGACGGTGTTATAGGCACGGCCGAGACGCGTAATGCTGTCGAGCAGAATGACGACGTCGCGCTTGTGTTCGACGAGGCGTTTGGCCTTCTCGATCACCATTTCCGAGACTTGCACGTGCCGCGACGCCGGCTCGTCGAAGGTCGACGAGATCACCTCGCCCTTCACCGAACGCTGCATGTCGGTCACCTCTTCGGGACGCTCGTCGATGAGCAGCACGATGAGGTAGCACTCGGGATGATTGGCCGTGATGGAGTGGGCGATGTTCTGCAAGAGCACCGTCTTGCCGGTGCGCGGCGGCGCGACGATGAGAGCACGCTGGCCTTTTCCGAGCGGCACCACGATGTCGATCACGCGCGCCGAAAGATCTTTGATGGTCGGATCCTCGATCTCCATCTTGAGCCATGAGGTGGGATAGAGTGGCGTCAAGTTGTCGAAATGGATCTTGTGCTTGACCTTCTCGGGGTCCTCGAAATTGATCCGGTTGACCTTGAGAAGAGCAAAATAGCGCTCACCCTCTTTGGGACTACGGATCTGGCCCTCGACGGTATCGCCCGTGCGCAGCGCGAAGCGTCGGATCTGCGACGGCGAGATATAGATATCGTCGGGACCCGGCAGATAATTGGCATCCGGCGACCGAAGGAAGCCGAAGCCATCCTGCAGCACCTCGACGACACCGACGCCGGTGATTTCGATCTCTTTTGCCGCAAGCTGCTTCAGCGTCGCGAACATCAGCTCCTGCTTGCGCATGGTGCTGGCGTTTTCGACACCGTTTTCTTCGGCAAAGCTCAGGAGCTCGGTGGGGGACTTGAGCTTGAGGTCCTCGAGCTTCATTTCGGTCATGGAACCGCTCCAGTGCGGCCACGGCAGATAAGGCGGGAGAAGGGATGCCGGGCCTGAAGGTGGGGAATTTTCTGCTGTGTGGCTGAAAGCCGTTTGGCTCGCGGCGATGCGCCGGTCGGCCAAATCCCTGGCCGGAGAGGCCAGGGTCGATTCAATCTACCCCTTATATAGCAAACGTTTGCGACAAGTGAAAGCGTCTCGAGCGAAACGCCACCGGCTCAAAAGGGTTTCACGACGACCAGGATGACGATCCCGACCATCAGCACTGTCGGCGCCTCGTTCCAGAGCCGCCATTGGCGCTGCGTCAGGGTGTTCCGGTCCTCCGCGAAACGGCGCACCGCAGCCGAGAAGAAACCATGAACACCGGACAGAGCGAGCACCAGCGTCAGCTTGGCATGCAGCCAACTGGCCGAGAAATGGCCGCCCTTCCAGGCCAACCATAGCCCCAGCGCCCAGGTCACCACCATGGCCGGATTGATGATGATCTGGAGCAACCGCCGCTCCATGACCTTGAACGTCTCGCTGGTCTCGGAGCCCGGCTTGACCTCGCAGTGGTAGATGAACAGCCTCGGCAAGTAGAGCATGCCCGCCATCCACGAGATGACGGCGATCACATGCACGGCCTTGAGCCACGGATACGCCGCCTCCCCGGCTAACACCGCGACAGCAAGACACAGGCCCGCCGTCACCGCCAGGGCAACCGCCGCCCGCCGCGCAGGAGAGACCTCTGCCCGTCCCTCACCCATGGCCGCAGGTCCACAACGACCTGGGGATCGCTCCTGCCTGAGGATGCGCCACCAACCCACCCCTGCAGTAAGGGCTCTGCGTCAACGGATTTCTACCCTTTGGAGCGCACGCGCTCGACCAGCCGACCGACGTTCTCGGGCGGGGTTTGTGGCACGATTCCATGCCCGAGGTTGAAAATGAATCTCTTCCCCTCCATGAGATCGAGGATCTCGTCCACACGTTCGTCGAGCTTCTCTCCTCCGGCCACCAGAAGCAACGGATCGAGGTTCCCCTGCACGACGACATCCTCCTCGTCGAACGCCTCGCTCATCACGAACGGCGGCGTCGCCGTATCGCAGCCGATGCCGTTGACCCCGGTCTCCGAAACATACCAAACCGCCGTCGCCCCAGCCCCGCGCGGAAAGCCGATGACCGGAACATCGGGATGCAGCTCGCGCAGCGCCTCCCGGATGGTCTTCGTCGGCTTCACCACCCAGCGGTCGAACTCGTCGTCCGGAAGCGAGCCCGCCCAGGTGTCGAAAATCTGCAGACAATCGGCCCCTGCCTTGACCTGCCGGTCGAGATAATCGATCGACGCCGCAACCAGGAGATCGATCAACCCCTCGAAACCCTCCGGATCTCGATACGCCCAAAGCCGTGCTTCCGCTTGATCGGACGAGCCTTGCCCCTGGACCATGTAGGTCGCGACCGTCCACGGCGCGCCGCAAAACCCGATCAGCGCCGTCTCGTGCGGCAAATCCTGCCGGAGCCGCTGCACCGTCTCCGCCACCACGTCGAATTTCGAAACCGCGCCCGCAAGCGTAAGACGCGATACGCCATCCGCGGACCGGATCGGATCCAACCGCGGTCCCTCGCCCTCCACGAACCGGACCGCCTGCCCCAACGCATCCGGAACCACGAGAATATCCGAAAACAGGATCGCAGCATCGAAGCCATAGCGGCGGATCGGCTGCAGCGTCACCTCGGCAGCGAGCTTGGGCGTGTAGCACAGCTTGAGAAAATCGCCGGCCTCGGCCCGCGTCGCGCGATACTCCGGCAGATAGCGGCCGGCCTGGCGCATGAGCCAGATCGGCGGCACATCGAGAACCTCGCCTCTGAACGGTGCCAGGAACCTCAGCTCGCTCCCACCCATCATCTTCCCTTCAATCAAAAACTAAGAATCTCTTAGATTGTTATTACTGTTATTAGGGGCATGAATTTCGGGGAGAGCACTCCAATCCAGTGGTTCTCCCAAACCTTTCGACTCCAGCACGAACGGAGACGCTACCCATGGCACCCTCGCCGAAGGCGCGCCACTAGTCTCAATCTGCGCCAAGCGAGTCAACCACTTGCTCGCTAACCTTGATCTGCCGAGCCTGGGGATACCCTGTTGATTGTGGTCTGACGCCTGTCGACGACGCAACGATCAACGGGGACGGAGTTTCAACGAGAAATTTGCTTCACAGCGGCGATATTCGGGGTATCTCGGTGGACAACCCGCACACCTTACTCAAGGTCCAGCCGATCGGCCCGGAAGCCGGTGTACAAGAAGGCGCTTGATCCACAGATGGCCAACAGCCAGCCAAGCTATTTCCACCTCCACCTGGTGTCGGATTCGACCGGCGAGACACTGACGACCATCGCCAAGGCGGCAGCCGTCCAGTACGCCCAGATCCGCCCCATCGAGCACGTGCATCCGCTGGTCCGCAACGCGCGGCAGTTGAAGCGCGTGTTGCAGGAGATCGAGCAGGCGCCGGGCATCGTGCTGTACACGATCGTCAATCTGGATCTGATCGCCGAGCTGGAGTTGCGCTGCAAGGAGCTCAAGGTGCCGTGCCTTGCCGTCCTGCAGCCGATCATGCAGGTGTTCGAATCGTATCTGGGCGCCCCGCAGACCCCCACTGTCGCCGGCCAGCACGTTCTCGATGCCGACTATTTCCGCCGTATCGACGCCTTGAATTTCACGATGGCCCACGACGACGGGCGCCTTCCGGACGACTTGAACGAGGCCGACATCATTCTGCTCGGCATCTCGCGCACGTCGAAGACACCGACCAGCATTTACCTCGCTCAACGCGGCTACAAGACCACCAACGTGCCACTTGTGCCGTCGCTTCCCTTCCCTGAGGAGATCGCAAGCCAGCATTCGGCCTTTGTCGTCTGCCTGATCGCAAGCCCGGATCGTATTGCGGAGGTTCGCCGCAATCGCGCCCTGCTGCTCGCCGATCGCGATCTCGACGACTATGTCGACCGCAGCCGCATCGCGGCCGAGATTTCCTACACGAGAAAGCTGTGTGCCAAGCACGGATGGCCGATCATCGATGTCACCCGCCGCTCGGTCGAGGAAACGGCCGCCACCATCATCCGGCTCATGCAGGATCGTGAGGCCGGCGATCTCGTGCAGGGCATCGAGGATGTCGCCGCGCAGGGCCAGGACAAATAGGCGTCATGACGCAAACCCCGCCATTGCTGGTGCTCGCGTCCGGCAGCGCGACACGGCGCGCGCTCCTTGAGGCAGCCGGCGTGGAGGTCGAGGTCCGCCCGGCGCCCGTCGAAGAGGCGGCGATTCGTGACGCGATGTTGGCCGCCGATCGCACGGTTTCACATGAATCGATCGCTCTTGCGCTGGCCGAGGAAAAAGCAAAGTTCGTCAGCGCTGACGTCCCAAATGCGCTCGTCATCGGCGCCGACCAGGTGCTCTCGTTCGAAGGGCGGCTGTTCGAGAAGCCCAAATCCGTCAGCGAAGCCCGCGCCCATCTCCTGGCGTTGCGGGGCAAGAGTCACGCGCTGCATTCTGCCGTCGCATTGGCAAAGAGCGGTACGGTGCTGTGGCAGAACACCGAGACGGCATACCTCACCTTCCGCGATTTCAGCGAAGAGGCGCTTGACGGCTACCTCGCGCGGGTCGGCGATACCGTGCTGACATCGGTCGGGGCCTATCAGATCGAAGGCCCCGCGATTCAGCTCTTTGAGGAGATCGAAGGCGACCATACGACGATTCTGGGATTGCCGATCCTGCCATTGTTGCGCGAGTTGCGCCGCCGCGAGGTACTCGTGTCATGAAGAGCGCCCCCGCGAAACAAGCGTGTGTCATCGGCTGGCCGATCGAGCACTCGCGCTCTCCTGTCATTCACGGCTATTGGCTCGCGCGCTACGGGATCGATGGCAGTTACACCAAGCGTGCCGTCCCGAAAGACGCGATCGAAACCTTTCTCGGATCGCTCGCAAAGGAGGGCTTTGTCGGCTGCAACGTCACCATCCCCCACAAGGAAGCGGCGTTTCGTATGGCCGATGTGCGGGAGGCAACGGCCACTGCCGTCGGCGCCGCCAATACTCTTTGGCTCGACGCTGACGGTCGCCTGCACGCCGCAAATACCGATACCTACGGCTATATGACCTATCTCGCCGACCAGGCCGAAGACTGGAACCGCCGCGATGCGCCCGTTTCGATCCTCGGTGCGGGAGGTGCGGCACGCGCCATCGCCTATGGCTTCCTCGAAGCCGGCGTCGCCGAGATCCGTATTTTCAACCGCTCGCGCGAGCGGTCGGAGGTGCTCGCACACGATTTCGGCCCCCGCGTAAAGGCGCTGCCGTGGGAAGAGCGCTCGCGCGCGTCCACGGAAGCCACCGTGCTCGTCAACACGACGTCCGTCGGTCTCAAGGGCGAGGGCTCGCTCGGTATCGACTTCGCGGACTTCCATCCCGATTGTATCGTCTCCGATATCGTTTACGTGCCGATCGAGACCGGGCTCATTCGGGAGGCGCGGCGCCATGGCCTGCGCACTGTCGATGGGCTCGGCATGCTGCTGCATCAGGCTGCTCCGGGCTTCGAAAAATGGTTCGGCGTGCGCCCGGAAGTAACCGACGAGCTTTACGATCTCATCGCAGCCGACATCGAGGCCGTCTGATGCTGATTATCGGCCTCACCGGATCGATCGGCATGGGCAAGTCCACCGTCGCCGCCATGTTTCGTGCCCGCGGGCTCGATGTGTTCGACGCCGACGCCGAGGTGCACCGGCTGTACGCGGCCGAGGCCGTGCCGCTGATCGAAGCGGCATTTCCCGGATCGACGGCAGACGGCAAGGTCGACCGCCCGAGGCTCGCAGCGGCGCTGGCGAGCGACGCGAGCCGCTTCCGGAAACTCGAGACCATTGTGCATCCGCTCGTGCGGCATGCGGAGCAGCGCTTTCTCGCCGAGGCGCATCGGCGCGGCGTTGCTGCCGTGATCCTGGAGATCCCTCTGCTCCTGGAAGGCGGTTTGGACGAACACGTCGACGTCGTTGTCGTCGTCTCAGCCCCCGCTCTTCAACAACGGGCCCGCGTGCTCGAGCGTCCCGGCATGACGGAAACGCGTCTGGATGCGTTGCTCGCGCGGCAACTGCCCGACACGGAAAAGCGTCGCCGGGCCGACTTCGTTGTGGATACCGGGGGGACCCTCACCGACACCGAGACCCAGGTCGATGCTATTCTCTCGGCGCTGAAGTCGATGCCCGCGGAAGCCTACCAGCGTCACTGGCGCTAGCTCGACATAACCCCGTCTCGCGTCTCCTGATTGTGGAAGCTCCCCATGCTGCGCGAGATCGTGCTCGACACCGAAACCACCGGCCTCGACCCGCGCAAGGGCGATCGCCTCATCGAGATCGGTTGCATCGAGCTGGTCAACCGCATCCCGACCGGCCACGAGTTTCACCGCTTCATCAATCCCGAGCGCTCGGTGCCGGCTGAAGCGGAGGCGGTGCACGGTCTCTCAACCGCCTTCCTCCTCGACAAGCCGCTGTTTGCCGAGGTCTGGTCGGATTTCATCGACTTCATCGCCGGCGATACGCTGGTCATTCATAACGCCGTTTTCGACATCGGCTTTCTGAATGCCGAGCTTGAGCGGGTAAGCGGCCCGGTCATCTCCATGAGCCGCGTCGTCGACACACTGCAGCTCGCGCGCCGCAAGCATCCGGCCGGGCCGAACAGTCTTGATGCGCTTTGCAAGCGCTACGGCATCGACAATTCGAAACGCATCAAGCACGGCGCCTTGATGGACTCGCTGCTGCTGGCCGATGTCTATGTCGAGTTGTTGGGTGAGCGCCAGGCAAGTCTCGTGCTCAACGCCGAGCGAGCGAGCGCGGCCCGCGGTGCTCAGAACGGCGCAGCGGCTGTGCGCGGCCCACGGCCCACGCCGCTGCCGATCCGGTTGACGGACGAGTTGGTCGCCGCTCACCGGGCGTTTGTGGAAACACTGGGTCCTAAAGCGCTCTGGAAGCGTTACTTCGCTCCCGACGAGGCCGCCTAGTTCGGTTTGCCTGAGGCGGAAGCGGCTGCGAGCTCCTGCTTGCGGCGGACGAAAAGCTGTCCGAAATCGATCGGATCGAGCATCAGGGGCGGGAAACCGCCCTCCCGCGTGATGTCAGCCACTAGGCGGCGCAGGAACGGGAAAATCAACGTCGGGCAGTTGATCAGAAGGAACGGCTCCAAGGCCTGCTCCGGAATGTTCCGGATCTGGAACAGTCCCGCGTACACGAGCTCGAGATCGTAGATCGTGCCGTCGGTGTTGGAGGCAACGGCCTTGAAGTCGATCGCGCTCTCGAAGAGATCGGGCTGCATCCGCTTGGCCGCCACATTGATCTCGAGCTTGATGTTCGGAGTTTCCCCGGGGTTTGTGAGAAGCTTGCCGATATTCGGGTTCTCGAACGAGAGATCTTTGATGAACTGGCCGACGACGCGGGCCTCGATCGTCTTCTGGCCGTTTTCCTCCCCGTCATTGGCTTTTGCTGGGGTGTTCTTGTCGTCTGCCATTGTTCGCGAGCTCTCGGTTTCGTGTTGGGGCGCGCCGGTCTGGCCGTAATGTCCTCCGGCCGGCGCGGAAATTGGGGGATGGCGAGGTGGCTATCACGCGGCGCCGAGCCCTGCAATCGACCAATGTCCCAAAAACGGCTTCCCCCGGGTCACCCGCCCGCAAGATTGTTGGCTTCTCCCTCTTTGTGGCCTAAGTTGAACGCCATGATTGGCGCGCTTCCAACGTGCGGCTGCACCCGGAATTTCGGGGGCTAGGCTGTCGGGAAGCGGGACGCCTGGACGGATCTCACGAGCGATCTTACATGAGGGCAAACGCCCCGTTTCGAGCGGGCCTATGCCGGGAAGCTGCCGAGAATGAATGGCGAAATCAATCTTCTGACGCTTCTTTCTCTTATCGTTGCCATTGTTGCCATCGTGAAGCTGAGGAGCGTCCTCGGTCGCCGCACGGGTGACGACGAGGCGCGCATCGAGCAACGCAGACGCGAAGCCCAGATGCAGAAGACGGCTGCGGCCGCTCAACCGGATAAGTCCGACAAGGTGGTCACCCTTCCGCGGCGCGACCGGGATGCCGAGCCTGCCGAGGCCGCGGTATCGGTGGCCGAGGTTGAGGCGCGCATCAAATCGTTCGCCGGGGCAGATACCGCACTCGCCGATGGCCTGACGGCCATGCTGAAGCTCGATTCCAAGTTCGATCCCGAGCACTTCCTGCGTGGCGCGCGCCAAGCTTACGAAATGATCGTCACGGCCTTTGCAGAGGGGAACCGTCGCATGCTGCGCGATCTCCTCTCGGCTGATGTTCTCGACAGCTTCAGCCGCGCCATAGCCGACCGCGAGCAGCGCGGCCATGTCATCGATCAGAGCTTCGTCGGCATCAACAAGGCCGACATGCTCGAGGCCGAGGTGAGCCCGAAAGGGATCGCCAGCATCACCGTGCGCTTCGTTAGCCAGTTGATCAGCGCAACGCGCGACAAGGCGGGCAACGTCATCGAGGGTGACGACCAGCGCATCAAGGACGTAACGGACATCTGGACCTTCTCGCGCGACATTTCCAGCAAGGATGCGCGGAGAAACCTCAACTGGAAGCTTGTCGGCACCCAGGCGCCGAACTAACCCCACATCGTCCGCGAACGCTGCGCCATGCCGCTTGGAGCCCGAACATCTGAGTTGGCGAAGCGCAGCGTGGCGTTCGATCCCGTGCCGTTCTCCGAGCTTCCGGGCTGGGACGCCGACGACCATCTCGCGGCCTTCAAGGCCTTTGCGCGTTCTGCTCCCGCCCTCGCCAGGAAGGCAGCCGCTCCCGATAAGACGAAATCGGCCGGCACGGCCTTGGTTGCCGCGGCGCGGCGCGCGGAGGATCTCGCAGCCGGCGTCCTGACGTCGGCCGCCGCCAAGGCGTTCTTCGAGCAGACGTTCGTCCCTCACCGCGTGGTGCACGACGGCGCCGAAGGCCTCCTCACCGGCTACTACGAGCCCGTGCTGCCAGGATCGCGCGCGCCCGACGGACCGTTCCGCATTCCGATCTATCGCCGCCCGCCGGATCTTGTAAATCTTGTGCGCGAGGAAGAGCGCGGTGCGCTCGCCGATGGCCTGACCCACGCGCGAAAGACGGCGAACGGCGTCGAGCCCTATGCGACGAGAGCCGACATTGAGGGCGGAGCCCTCGACGGACAGGGCCTCGAGTTCCTGTGGCTTGCCGATCCGGTCGATACGTTCTTCATGCATATCCAGGGCTCGGGCCGCATTCGATTGCCCGACGGCAACACGATCCGCATCACTTACGACGGCAAGAACGGCCATCCCTATACGTCCGTCGGACGCGTCCTGATCGATGCAGGTCACTTCAAACCGGAGGACATGACGCTCGCCGCGCTCAAGACGTGGCTCGCGGCCGATGCAGCCCGCGGCCGCAGGACGATGCAGGAGAACCGCTCCTTCGTCTTCTTCCGTGAGCTCGCCAACGAGGACGAAGGTCCGCTCGGTGCGCTCGAAACGCCTCTCTCCGAAGGACGCAGCCTCGCCGTCGACACCGCATTCCATGCCATCGGCACGCCCGTTTACGTGAGCGTGCCGACGCTGACTCCGTGGGGAACACAGGGCTTCGAGCGTCTGATGATCGCGCAGGATGTGGGCTCTGCCATTCGCGGCCCCGAGCGCGGCGATATTTACTTCGGATCGGGCGACGAGGCCGGTCGCCTGGCCGGCGGCACGAAGCATCCGGGCCGCTTTTTCGTCCTGCTCCCGAAGGAGCAAGACACGCCATGAGCAAGCCGCCTGTTCCTCCGCGCCGGCGGCATTTGACCAAGGAGGACGAGGCGCTCTGGGAGCACACGGCCTCGAGCCTCGAGCCCCTGCACGGCAGGAAGGGACGCCATCATCCGGGCGTCGAGGATGCGAAAGCATCGCCCCCTTTCACGCCCAAGGCGAAAGCAACGGCAAAACTCGGCGCCGAAGCGCCACAGAAGGGCAAGGCTCGGGTGAAACCCGCATTGTCGCCTGCCAAACCCATGCCCGACCTCAATCTCTTCGATCGCAAGGCTGCGCGCCGCCTCGGCCAGGGTAAGATCGAGATCGACGCGCGGATCGACTTGCACGGCATGCGCCAGCATGAGGCGCACACCGCGCTCCGGCGTTTTCTCCTGTCATGCTTCGCGCGCCGCTTGCGCTGGGTGCTGGTCATAACCGGAAAGGGCGGCCCCAGGCGCGGCAGCGATGACGACGATCGCGGCTCCGAGCGCGGCGTCTTGCGCAAGAATGTACCAATTTGGCTCGCCGAGCCCGAGCTGCGCGCCGTAGTGGTGAGCTTTACCACAGCCGCAATTCCGCACGGAGGAGAAGGCGCGCTCTATATTCAGCTGCGCAATCCCGAGCGCTCACGGTCGTAGTCGTGCGGCTCTGCGCGCACCTACGGGCACGCCGTCGCGACGGCTTCCAATGCCTGTCCGAGGCCAGCCAGCGAATAGGTGTCGGTCGTTTCGGTGCCACGCGTGCTCGTCGCTTTCACGACCAGCTTCGAGCCGCTTTTCATGGCCTCGATCAGCTTCTGCTCCTCGGCTGTGTCCGCGACATAGGCGCGGTCCTCGTCGGCAAAAAGCTGAAACGCCGCGTCGCCGACTGTTACCGCCACCGGCGCATCCGGCTTGATGCGGTAGCCGAGCTTGACCGACACTTCCGACTTCACGCCATCCTTGGGCCAGGCGGAGACATAGAGCACGACTTTCGCCCGGTTGGCGCCGGGAGGCTCTTTGGTTTTGGGTTGCGTCGCCGCAAAGCAGATCTTGGGCCCGTCACCCGAGTTCTGATGAATGAGCCAATCGCCGGCCGCACCGGTTTTGAGCGAGCCCGGCTCGGGCGTTTGCGCGAGCACGGAAGCGGCCGGGAGAGCGAGGGCCGCAACGAGAATCGGGATCGTGGAGAGATTCAGTCTCATGCGGTGTCCGCGAGCCCCCCTGTCCTGGCGAATCCCGCTCTTATAAGGGGTGATGCGCCGGCCTGTCATCCGTCCGTCCTGCCCTTACGGTGTCCATCTGCCCTTACGGGTGCCGATCCTGCGGAAGGCCCGCCTTCCGAGATCGGCCGTTCCGCGAAGGGTGCAAGACTTTTGACGCGGTCGTACATGACGATCGCGCCGGCCATGGCCACGTTGACGCAAAAGCTGGTCGGGATCTTGACGGTGAAATCGCAGCGCTGGAGCAGATCTTCAGAGAGCGAGCCCCGCTCGGGTCCAAGAACATAGGCCGCCTGCAAAGGGTGGCGGAAGCTCGGCAGCGCAACGGCCTCGTCCAGAAGCTCGATACCGACCAGCTTGCAACCCTTGGGCAAAATCATCTCGCCCGCCGTCGTCCAGTTGTAATGCGGCAGGTGCCAATGCCCCTTTGAGGTGTCGGCACGCGCTTCCAAGGCCTGGTACTGGGCGCCGATCGTGAACGTGAAGCTGGCGCCGAACGCATGCGCCGAGCGCATCAGGTTGCCGAGATTGAGCGCTTTCGAGGAGCGCTCCGCGCCGATGGCGAAATAACCGCGCGCTTTCGGGGGCCAGGACGAGGGGACGGCTGGTGTGCTCATGAAGGGGCTCGCATAGAGGCGGCGCACCCGCTAGGAGGGGGCGGCAGGAATTCGTCCCCCGGAGGTCACACATGAAGGCGGCCCTTTGCAAGAGCCTCGACGGTCCCGGGGCCGTGGTCATCGAGGAGATCGCAGATCCGGTGCCCGGTCCGGGCGAGGTCGTCGTCCGCGTGCGGGCCGCGGCGCTGAACTTTTTCGACACTCTGATCACGCGCGGAAAATACCAGACCAAGCCCGACCTTCCCTTTTCCCCCTCGGGCGAGGTCGCAGGCATCGTCGAGAGCCTTGGCCCTGGCGTGACGGGCTTCAAGGCGGGCGATCGTGTCGCAGCCGCGCTGGGCTACGGTGGCGCGCGCGAAAAGGTGGTGGTCGCGGCAGAGAGCCTGATCCCGATTCCGGAGGGCGTCTCGGACACGGTTGCCTCGGCTGTCAGCGTCACCTTCGGCACGGCCATTCACGGCCTCAAGGATCGCGGCCGATTGCAGCCGGGCGAGACCGTTGCCATCCTCGGCGCATCGGGCGGCGCTGGGCAGGCCGCGCTGGAGATCGCCAAGCTCATGGGCGCGCGTGTCATTGCGGCTGCGCAGGGCGACAAGCTCGATGTGTGTCGAGCGGCGGGCGCCGACGAGGTGGTGGACTACGATGCGGCCGATCTCAAGCAGGCCCTGAAGGACCTCACGCATGGCCGCGGCGTCGATGTCGTCTACGACTGCGTCGGCGGAAAATATGCCGAGCCTGCAGTGCGTGCGCTGGCGTGGGAAGGCCGCTTCCTGGTCGTGGGCTTTGCGGCAGGCGACATCCCCAGGCTGCCGCTCAATCTGCTCATGCTGAAAGGCGCCGACGCTATCGGCGTGTTCTGGGGAGAGGCGGTGCGCCGCAATCCGGAGCAGCACCGTGCCAACATGATCGAGGTCTTGGGCTGGGTTGCGGCGGGCAAGCTCGCGCCGCGCATCCACGCCACCTATCCGCTCGCCGGGATCCGCGACGCGATTGGTGTCCTTGACCGCCGCGAAGCCACCGGCAAGGTCGTTCTCACCCTCGATGAGCTCAACCCTCGTCGAGCACGATGAGGTGATCGGGTAGCTCGTTGGCGTCGCATGAGCCCGGCGGGAAATGCTGGGCCAGATGCCCGCCCACCTCCTCAATGGCGGCGACGAAGCCATCCGTGTGCCGCCCCCGGGTGAAGGCCGCCGTCAGCCGTGTCACGATCTCCTGCCAGGTGCCCTTGGCCACGCGCGCTTCGATGCCGGCATCGGCCACGATCTCCGCATGCCGCTCCGCTGCCGAGATGAAGATGAGGACGCCCGTGCGCCCGGCCGTCGTGTGGAGGTTCTGAACCAGGAATTGCTCCATCGCGCGCCGATGCACGCGCGCCCGCTTGATGCTCTTCGGCACCAGCCAATAGCGGACCGGACGCGGCAGTGTCACCGCGAGCACGAGCGCGAACGCCGCCACCTGCGCGACGTAGATCCACGTCGCCGGCCACCAGGTCCAGAGAATGAGCGGCCACGGCACCAGCAGCGCCGCAACCGAGGCCCACAGGAATGGCGCATAGAGATAGGTGCTGCTTTCGGCGGCCACAACGGCGACGATCTCGCCTGACGTCGCCTTCTCGGCCCGCGTGATTGCCTCCGCGATGCGGTGCTCGTCACTCTCGGAAAACATCGATCCCATCGTGCTGCCTCTGCCTTACCAGCTTCCCGAGCCGCCGCCGCCGCCAAAGCCGCCCCCGCCCCCGGACCAGCCTCCGCCACCGCCGGACCAGCCCCCGCCGCCCCAGTTGTCCGATGCGCCGCCCGGGAAGACGACGATGCTGTCGTCACGAGCCCGCCGCGCCCGTCGCCGTCCGTCTCGGCCGACCGTCTGCGGCGCCTGCGCGGCGTACTGCGATTGCGCATAGATGATGTAGAGAAAGATCGCGATCCAGAGCGCGATCATGAACAGCCCGATCCAATCCGGCCCGTCGCCCGTGTTGAGCCCGCGCGCGCGCTCCTTCACGGCCTCCGCATCGCCGAGCAGCGTATCCTTGATGTCGCGGACCCCGGCACGGATGCCCGCGCTGAAGTTGCCGCGCCGGAACTCGGGCAGAATCGCGTTCTCGATGATGATCTTGCTCATGAGGTCGGTGACGATGGGCTCGAGCCCGCGCCCGACCTCGATCCTCACCTTGCGCTCGTTCGGCGCAACGATGAGCAGCACACCGTTGTCCTTGTCTTTCTGACCGATGCCCCAGTGGCGGCCGAGCTGATAGCCGTAGTCCTCGATCGCATAACCGTCGAGGGTGGGCACGGTCACGACCACCAGCTGGTCGCTCGACTTCGCTTCGAGGGCCTTGAGTTCGGCGTCGATGGAAGCGCGGTCCTCGGCAGAGAGCAGATTTGCGGTATCGACCACCTGCCCCGTAAGCTGTGGGAAGTTTGGAGCGGCAAAGGAGCACCCGCACGCAAGCACGGTCGCGGCAAGCGCGATAAGCGCCGCCGCGACCTGCGTTCTCAAGGCCCGTGCCGCTCTTGCGTTCACTTGCTCGTGCCGAAATCGACCTTGGGCGCCGTCTGCTCCTCGGCCGGGATGTCGAACGTCGCCATCTGCTGCGCCGAGGGATAGAGCGCCGCTTTCCACAACCGGCCCGGGAAGGTGGTGATCTCCGTATTATACTGCCGCACGGACTCGATGTAGTCGCGCCGCGCAATGGCGATCCGGTTTTCCGTCCCTTCGATCTGGCTTTGCAGCGCCAGGAAGTTCTGCCCGGACTTGATATCCGGATAGCGCTCGACGACGGCCAGCAACTGGCGCAGCGCGCCGCCGAGCGTGTTCTGCGCATCCTGATACTGCTTCATCGCTTCGGGGTTGGTCAGGATATCGGCCGGGATCTGGATGCTCGTCGCCTTGGCGCGCGCCTCCGTCACGTCGGTCAGCACCTTGCGCTCCTGCTCGGCGAAGCCTTTGACGCTCTCGACCAGATTGGGGATCAGGTCCGTGCGCCGCTTGTACTGGTTCAAGACTTCCGACCAGGCGGCCTTGGCGCTCTGCTCGTAAGTCGGGATGTTGTTGACGCCGCAACCGCCGAGCGACAGCGCCGCGAATGCGAGCGCGATGAGGGCGAGCGGACGAAAGGCAGGGAGAGCTGAAGCTCGGATCATGACTGGAAACCTCGTGGGGGTGATCACGTCAAGACGTAGGATCGCTTCGGATTTGTCGGTTCGAAGCGTGGATCATCGGTCGCATCAAAAAACCTAGGGCGCGATCGCAATCAATGAAAACCGATCGCGCTCTTGGATGTAGCAGACGGCAAAAGGCCGGGAAATCGGAAGCCCGGAGATGAATGTTGAGACTTTCGTTCTAAAGTTATTAAAACGCGCGTTATTTCAACGTCTTGCACTTAACCAACGGACCATCTTCTCCGCGCGGGCGATGCCGCCAACGGGTAATGTAGAGCATCCCGCCCTGGAGCGTCCGTTTCATGTCATTGCGTGGTTTCGCGGCTCTCGCCGCTCTCTTTTCTGTCGCCTCGGCTACAACGCCTGCCATGGCGTGCCGGTATGGCGAATGTTACGACAAGGTCCGCCTGCCCGACGTCTACCGAACCGTTGACCGGCCCGTGGTCGTGCGGCCGGGCTATCGGGAGATTGTCGAAACCGAGCCCGTGGTGGTTGTGCGCCCCGAGCGCGTCGTGCTCCAACCCGGCCGGGTCGACTACGTCATGACGCCGCCCGTCACCCGCACGGTGCTCCAGGAGATCGTCGTTCGGCGCGGTGGCTATCGCTGGAAGACGACCTACGGTCCTTACGGCGAGCGCCGCTGCAAGGTTCCCGTCGCCGCGGAGGTCAAGGTCGTCCCGCGCGAGGTCGTCGTCGCACCGGGCCGGCGCGTACGCATGGTGACGCCACCCGTCTATGGCTATCAGAACCGCGCCATCGCCGTCCGGCCTGCACAGCGGATCGTCTACGATACGCCGCCGGTCGTTTCCTACGAGCGCACGCGTGTGCTGGTCCGCCGCGGCAGCACGGCCTGGGTGCGCGCCAGAACCTGGTAGGATCCACAAACGCCGCTTTTGACGGCCCGCGCCACTAAGTCCCCTGCCGGGTCACATCGGCTTTTTGGTATCACCGCTGTGACCGCGGGACGTGCTGAAAGCAAGTTTTCGCGTCCAGCTTCGCGAGACCGCCACAATCTCGACGCACATCGGAGGCGGGGACAGCCGCAGGCTTTCGGGTCGCACACTGGGGTAGGGGAGGCCACGCATCGTCATGCGCAACACGATTGCTGTGATGAACACAAAGGGCGGTGTGGGCAAATCCACCCTTGTGCTCGCCTTGGCCGAAACCTTGTCGGTCTATCACGGCAAGAATGTGCTGGTGGTCGACAGCGACTCCCAGGCCTCTGTCTCCAGCATGCTCATGACCATCCCCAACCTGCATCGTCTGCAGCAGAACGGGTTGACGATGGTCGACTTTCTCGTAGCCCGTGTGCTGCAGGATGCCGCCACCGACTGGCTGCGCTTCGTGGTTCGCAACGTGTCCGACGTTGACGACGCCCGTAGCGTTTTCCTCATCCCGAGCGACATGCAGCTCACGCTTTTCGAGCGCGAGGTGTCGAAAGGCAGCCAGCACGGACGCCTGCGCGCCGTGATCGCTTCGCTCTTGAACGAGGCGCGGCGGGTGTTCGACATCATCCTCGTCGATTGCCCGCCCGGTTTGTCCGTGCTGACCGAGAGCTGGCTTCGGGAGGCCGATTTCCACATCTCACCGACCAAGGCGGACTACATCTCCGTCTGCGGGCTCGAGGTGTTCCGCCGCTTCAAGGCGCTCAATCCGGAGATGGGCTTCGCCGAGAATCTAGGCGTGCTCGTCAACATGAAGGACGCGGGGTCCCCGACCGAGGAGGACTATCACGCGTGGTTGCTCTCCAATCCGGAGAATCGGGTTTTCGAGCAGGTCATTCCGCGCAGCATCGTGCTTCAGGAAGCCGCGCGCTTCCACGCCCCGGATCGCTCCTACTTCGCCAAGTATCCTGGCGAGATGGGCAAGGCCGTACGTCAGCTTTGCGAAGAGCTCCTGACGCGCATGGGAATGGCGTCGGCGACCACCACCGTCCCCGCCACGCCGCCTCCGCTGCCGCAAGGGACAAGCACGCCGGACGCGCCTGTTGTGTCCGCTCCCGTTGCCGCCCAACCGGCGACGTGAGACGCACCGGCAAGTTCCGGCTCACCGCATCAGCGCCTCCGCGAACTCCCGCAGAACCTCCGCTTTGATGCGCCCTTCCCGGCTGTTCGTCGCTTCGTAGATACGGGCCTTCGTCATCGCCTGCTCGACACAATCGAGCTTGGCGCGCCGTGCCGACAGCTCGGCGAACTCGTTGGCCTTCTTGGCATTCCATTCGATCTCACGTGCGGGTGTGTTCTTCCATCGACCCATGTGGCCCTCCCCGTCTGAGCTGTGTCTCCACGATCACCGCCAACTGTGGCAGGTCAGGGACAAACCGCAGAAACACCTCACCATGCATGATAAAATCGCGTGTCGCGCCTGTAACACCTCTCACGAGGCTAAGCGCGCCAGAACGTAGGTCATGCCTCATCGGCGTCGTTCGAGCGCTGATGCGGAAGCAGCAACAGGCGTCCGTTCAGCGGCACACAATCGAGGATGAGCGCGAATCCCGCGCCGTCCGGAGTGGGCCACGCCGCTCCGACGGTTCTGAGCACGCGGCCGCTGTCGCCATCTTCCATGTGGAAGCAGTCGAATGCCGGTCCGCGATAGGCGTTTGCCATGGCAGCCCTCCTTTGAGATTGGAACATTCGGCCGATCGCAGTCGGCTCAACAGTCGAAAGCGACGGTGGACGCACCTCCGCCGCACGCTTGCGGGCGAGAGCGGCGCGCCGCATCAGCACCAGCGTTTTGAGGTCTGCGAGCGCGCGCACCTGAAGCGCGCCGAAGGGAGTCGCGAACAGGAGACCCATGCTGCGTGGGTCGGCATCGGCCTTGGCCTTGTTGCAAGGCTCGCAGGCCAGCACGGCGTTGAGAAGCCCGCGCCGGCCTCCCTTTGAGGTCGGGATGAAGTGATCGACGGTCAGTGCGTCGAACTCGGTGGGCTCGTTGCAATAGAAGCAGCGGCCGACCGGTCCCGGACAGAGTCTGAGCTTGAGATCGTTCATTTCGCCCCCGCGGCGATACGCAACGGGGAGTCTTTATAGTCGCTCGGAAGGCGAAGGACTCAAGACAAGAAAAATATCGGTTTGAGGCGTCTCGGCAACAGAAAGCGGGCCTTGAGCCCGTGAAATGGCGGCCGAGTGCACCCGGCGCAGAAGGAAGCGCACGCGCGCTTCCCAAGCCCGCGAGCGGCATCCGTCGCGAAGACGATCATCGATGCATGGAGAAGTTTGGAGCGGGCGATGAGATTCGAACTCACGACCCTCACGTTGGCAACGTGATGCTCTACCCCTGAGCTACGCCCGCGTCCGGAAATAGGGTATCTGCGCGCCTTTGGCGGCGCGCCCGGTCTTATTGCTCAACCGCCGCCCCTTTGCAAGCCTCTTCCTGACAGGGCCGTGACGCTTCGGGGGGCGCATTTTGACCCCTCGGGACCCGGAAGCCTTCCGTGGGGCTCGCATATCCCCCATGAGCTTACCATATTGCCAGCTTCGCGCGCGGCTGCGAAGATTCGCAGCCGAAGACGCAGGATTTCGAGGAGCGATCGAATGGATTTGGGTGGATTGAAGCCCGCCGGGGCTTCGCCGGCCGGGCCGGGCATCATCAAGGATGGCACCTCGGCGAGCTTCGCCAAGGACGTCCTCGAGGCGTCCCGCCAGGCACTCGTCCTCGTGGATTTCTGGGCCGCCTGGTGCGGTCCCTGCAAGCAGCTGACGCCGATCCTCGAAAAGGTGGTCGGGAGCTACGCCGGCAAGGTGCGTCTGGTCAAAATCAACACCGACGAGCATCCGGCCATTGCCGGCCAGCTCCGCATTCAGTCGCTCCCCACCGTCTACGCCTTTCGCGATGGCCGTCCGCTCGATGGTTTCATGGGCGCCCAGCCCGAAAGCCAGGTTCGCGCGTTCATCGATCGCCTGCTGGGCGACGATGCCGAGGCCGACCTCACCGGCGTTCTCGAAGCCGCCGAGGCGGCACTGGAGGAAGGCGATCTGCAGAGTGCTGCCGAAGCTTTTGCCGCCGTGCTGCAGGAGGACCAGCAGAACGCGCAAGCTCTTGCCGGGCTCGCCCGCTGCTATCTTATCAGCGGTGACGTGGCGCGCGCAGAGCAGACGCTGGCTCTCGTTCCGCCCGACAAGCAGGGGAGCGGACCGGTGCAGAGCGCCCGCGCGGCGCTCGAGCTCGCAAAGCTTGCCGGCAAATCCGACAACAGCGCCGAGCTCGAGCAGCAGCTCGCTGCCAACCCGGCCGATCATCAGACGCGGTTCGATCTCGCGGTGGCTCTCGCCGCGCGCGGCAAGAAGGTCGAGGCCCTCGATCATCTTCTGGAGCTCGTCCGCCGTGACCGGAACTGGAACGAACAGGCGGCGAGAAAACAGCTCGTGCAACTGTTCGACGCCTGGGGACCCAAGGACGAATGCACCCTCGACGGCCGGCGCCGCCTGTCATCGATCCTGTTCAGCTGAACAACCCGTCGCACCAATCCGGAAGCGAGGAGCGTCTCGTGGCTTTTGCCGATAAATACCTGCGCCCTGCCGATCTTCCGTCGCGCCTTCCGCTGTTTCCGCTGCGCGGCGCCATCCTGTTGCCCGGATCCACGCTGCCGCTCAACATTTTCGAGCCGCGCTACCTTGCAATGATCGACGATGTCATGGGTGGCGCACGCATGCTGGGGCTCGTGCAGCCCGCCGGGTCGGACGACGAGGAAAGCCCCCGCGGCAAGGCCGTGCCGCTGCGGCGCGTCGGCGGCGCAGGCCGCGTCACGAGTTACCAGGAGCTCGATGACGGACGCCTCGCAATCGCCGTCACCGGGATCGCGCGCTTCGAGATCGTTGGCGAGGCCGAGAGCGGAAAATCCTATCGCACGGCCACCGTCAGTTACGATCGCTTCGCGGGCGACCTGACGCGCGGTCTCGGTGAGGAGCTGGTTGACCGGCCGCGTCTGATCGGTGCTTTGCGCAACTACCTCGAGGAAAACAATCTCAAGACCGATTGGGAGGTCATCAACCGCGCGCCGAGCGAGTTTCTGGTCAATGCGCTCTGCGTGATGGCGCCCTACGGACCCGAGGAGAAGCAGGCCCTCCTCGAGGCGAACGATTTGAAGACGAGAGCCGAGGTGCTGGTCGCGCTGGCCGAGATGGAAAGTGC
Source organism: uncultured Hyphomicrobium sp. (assembly GCF_902826555.1). Lineage (GTDB taxonomy): Bacteria > Pseudomonadota > Alphaproteobacteria > Rhizobiales > Hyphomicrobiaceae > Hyphomicrobium_C. The sequence goes on along the minus strand of NZ_CADEFI010000017.1, from coordinate 56,201 downwards.
GACGCGCGGCGGCTCGGGCGGGACACTGCAATGAGGAACAGGCGATGACCGAATCCGCGCATGGTGACCGTCCCGCAGGAACTGCAGCGGAGGAGCCCGATCCCAAACTCCTGGAGCTTCTCGTGTGTCCGGTGACCAAGGGCCCGCTGACCTACGATCGGGGCGCACGGGAGCTGATCAGTGCCAAAGCGAATCTCGCCTTCCCCATCAGGAACGGCGTCCCGCTGATGACGGTCGAAGCGGCACGCTCCCTCGACGAGCCCGTGAAGTCGTCCTAGGCCATCGAAGACCGGTCGGACGGCCATTAAGGCTGCAAGGTCGCATCGTCGTAAAATTGTCTCCGAATAATGTTTGATTGCCGCCAAGTGCTTCCGGACAAGGCTTACACGGCCTTCTCAGGGAAGCATCCCAGCACAACCGCCGGCAGCCCGCCGGTCGCCATCCCGGAACGGACCCCCATGAGCATCGCACGGCAAGCCAGAATGCGCGGCCTGACCAGGCGCATCGCTGGGCGATGGCAGGAAAATCCCCTCTTCAACGCCGCGCCGCGTGGCCTCCTGGCACTGAAGACGCTCAACGAGAAAGCGCGCTCCAAAGGCCTGCCGTTCGTGCGCAAGCAGCCGGCGAAGGTGTACGGCCGCATCGGCGATCTCGAGGTGCGCCTCGCTCAGGGCCGCAAGGACATCCTCTGCGCTCAGCGGCTGCGCTACGAAGTTTTCTACGAGGAGATGAGTGCAACGCCGAGCGTGATCGCCGGCATGCGCCGCCTCGACCAGGATCCCTACGACGCCATCTGCGACCACCTGCTTGTCGAGGATCGCAGCGCCGAGGCCGGCGCGCGACCTGACACCTGGGCGCGGACCCGCCGGCCGCACGTCGTCGGCACCTATCGCTTGCTGCGCCAGGAGGTTGCTCAGCGCAGTCTCGGTTTCTACACGGCAAGCGAGTACGATATCGCGCCTCTGGTTGCTGCCAAGTCGCCGCGCTACCGCTTCATGGAGCTTGGCCGCTCGTGCGTGCTGCAGCCTTACCGCACCAAACGCTCCGTGGAGCTGCTCTGGCACGGCCTCTGGACCTACGCGCGCGAGCACAAGATCGATGTCATGATCGGCTGTGCAAGCTTCGAGGGGACCGACCCCGAGGCGCATGCCATGGCCTTGAGCTTCCTCCATCACCATGCGCTGGCACCGCCCGAGTGGCGATGCCGCGCTCACGACCACATCTACGTGCCGATGGATCGCATCCCGCGTGAGAAGCTGGACACCAAGGCCGCCCTCAAGGCCCTTCCGCCGCTCATCAAGGGCTACCTCCGTCTCGGTGCCTATGTCGGCGA
>NZ_CADEFI010000017.1:8689-54768 GCF_902826555.1 uncultured Hyphomicrobium sp. | reverse complement strand
TCGCCTTGGATGGCAAGTGTGCCGCCGCCCGAAGAGTCGAACGTCACGACGCCCTTCGAGACGGGCGCCGTCTGTCCTTCGAATGCAACGCGGCTCCGGGTGCAGCGGCCGCCGACACCGCCGATCGTCACGGCAACCTGAGTGCCGGCCGCGGGCAGTCGCAGCTCGAGTTTGTCCTGGCGTCCATCGGATCGGTTGTCGCCGAAGTACTTCGGGACGTTGGCAAGGTCTGCGACGGGAAACCCGGACACGTCGTTGAAAGGCACGCCCACGCTCCCCACGCCGCCCCGTACGACATCCGGCTTTGCTTCGATATAGCTGAACGGCTGAAACAAAGTGGATCTCGAGAAGTACCACGGATCCAGGGACGAGGTTTTTCGCTGGCCGCGACCGGCGAGCACGTCATCCAGACCGAGCCATGCCTCCAATTTTCGATCGATGAGCCAGATCGATCCCCACGTGATGTCGATGAAGCGCCACTTGCCGTCGAATTCGAACTCGGCCGCAGCATGACTGACCCGGCCGCCCGTCTCCGGATCCACGTAGTACATTTCGACAGTACGCGCCGGCACGCCAAGTCGCCCCATGAGGTCGACGAAAAGCAGCATGTGGTTGCCGCAGATACCGAACCCTTCATCGAGGCAGACATGTTGCATCTGGCTGTCGGGAACGCGAAAGTTCACCTCCTGCGACCAGAACGAATAGCGAGCCGAGTTGGCAACGGCTCGCACCGTTTGCATGACGGCGAGCGCCTTGTAGGCCGGCAGAAAGGTGAAGTCGGGCGCACTGGCTCCCCGCGCTGCCGCTTCGGAAAGACACGCGTACCGCTCCATCGTATCCGGGACATTGCAGAAGGTGAGCTCAGGTGCTCGCGCTTGCCCGCCCGTGAGAGAGTTGGACAGCAACGCAAAAACTGCGCCCATTACGGCCGCGAGTAAGATCGCGCCTAATCCATATGCTCCGACAGTCAATTTCGACAAAGCATCTCGTCTCCCGCATCAATTCCAATGTGCGGGCCATCAAGAAATTCGGCAAGCTGGAACGAACCCATTGGGGGTGGATCGCCCGATCTACTGTGGATATGAATGCCGAGGGGCCACAATAACCTTCGAAGGCCGAAAAAGTAATCTGTACGCCGCTTTTACAAGCTGGCGACCCGGACCGGCTTTCCGGACGCATTCCGCCGATTTTATCGCCGACGCCGCTCGAGCAGGGTTTCCAATCCCGTCTCCGACCGGGTATCCGTGAGCCGGAAACGGGGAATGGTGCGGAGCATGGCGAAGCCGAAGCGGCAGCGAAACGAGGACACGGCGCGTCGCGATGACGACGCAGCCGCCGAGACGCCGCACACCAACACGCCCCCATCGGAGGAAGCAGCGCCAGCCGCTACCGCAGCTGTGCCGCCGCCGGCCATCGGCGAGGCGACGCCCTCCATGGCGCAGTTCCTCGAGATCAAGACCGCCAACCCGGACAGCATCCTCTGGTACCGGATGGGCGACTTCTACGAGCTGTTCTTCGACGACGCGGTCGTCGCCTCGCAAGCCCTCGGCATCGTGCTGACCAAGCGCGGCAAGCACCTGGGCCAGGACATCCCCATGTGCGGCGTCCCCATCCACCGCGCCGACGAGTACCTGCAGCGCCTGATCAAGAAGGGCTATCGCGTCGCCGTCTGCGAGCAGCTCGAGGATCCGGCCGAGGCGAGGAAGCGCGGCTCCAAAGCCGTTGTTCGCCGCGACGTGGTTCGGCTTGTCACGCCCGGCACGCTGACCGAGGAGACCCTGCTCGATGCCGGCAGCCGGAACTATCTGACCGCTCTCTTTCGTGCCCCAGGCTCGGAGGGCCCGATCATCGGCAGCGATGCCGTCGCGGCGCTCGCCTCTCTCGACATCTCGACCGGAGAGTTCGAGGTCGGCGAGGTGCGTGGCAAGGACCTTCCGGGCGAGCTGGTGCGCCTTGCCCCGGGTGAGGTCATCGTTGCCGACACGCTCCTCGCCGAGCCTGAGCTCGAGGCTTGGATCGCACGCACGGGCGCCGCCGCCACACCCGTGCCGGCCGCATCGTTTGACAGCCTCGCCGGTGAGCGCGAATTGAAGGCGCGCCTTGGCGTGGCGGACCTCGGGGCCTTCGGCGCCTTCACGCGCGCCGAGCTAGCCGCGATCGGTGCACTTTTGCGCTACGTGGACCTCACCCAGATCGGCAAGAAGCCCGTCGTGCGCGCCCCGCGCCGCGTCGGCACCGAGGCAACGCTCGTCATCGATGCCGCGAGCCGTGCCAGCCTCGAGCTGGTGCGCTCCACCTCGGGCGAGAAGGCCGGCAGTCTGCTCGATGCCATCGACTGCACCGTAACGGGCCCCGGCGCGCGGGAGCTGGCAGCACGTCTCGCGACTCCCCTCACCGATCCGCACGCTATCGAAGACCGCCTCGACGCCATCGCCATGCTGCTCGATGACGAACCGTTGCGCGAAGCGCTGCGAGCCACCCTGAAAGGCGCCCCCGACATCGCCCGCGCCGTCTCCCGGCTCGCATTCGGTCGTGGCGGACCGCGCGATCTGCAAAGCATCGCGCAAGGGCTCGCCGCCGCCGCCGATGCCGCACGGCGCCTGCGCAGCGCGAAACGGGATCCCGGCTTGCCCGAAGAAATGCGCCGCATCTCGCAACGCATCGACGGGAAGGGAGCCGAGCTTCAGGCGCTGCTCGCGGCTGCCCTCGTTGATGAGCCGCCGCATCTGAAACGCGATGGCGGATTTGTTCGTCGCGGTTTCCGCGCTGGCCTCGATGAGGCGCTCCACCTGCGTGACGACAGCCGCCGCGTCATGGCGGAGCTGGAAGCCCGCTACATCGAGTTGACGGGCGTCAGGTCGCTCAAGGTTCGTCACAACAACATCCTCGGCTACTTCATCGAGGTGACCCAGGCCAACGCTAAGCCGCTCACCGAGCCGCCGCTCGCCGACACGTTCCGCCATCGTCAGACCATGGCCAGCGCCATGCGCTTCACAACCCCCGAGCTCGCCGAGATCGAAGGCCGCATTGCCTCTGCTGCCGACCGCGCGCTCGCGATCGAGCAGGAGATCTTCAACGAGCTGGCCGCGGCTGTCTCCCGCGACGAGCGCACGCTCTCCGATATCGCCGCGGCGCTGGCCGAGCTGGACCACACCGCGGCCCTCGCTCATCTCGCCCACCATGAACGCTACGTGCGGCCCGTCGTCGATGGCAGCCAGACTTTCGAGATCAAGGGTGGCCGCCATCCCGTGGTCGAGCAGGCCCTGCATCGCGCCCGCGGCGGTCCGTTCGTGGCCAACGATTGCATCCTTGGTCGCCTCCACGCCGAGCGCCCGCCCGGCTTCGACGAGATGCCCGACGCTCGCATCTGGTTGGTGACGGGCCCGAACATGGCGGGCAAGTCCACCTTCCTGCGCCAGAACGCCCTCATCGCTATCCTGGCGCAGATCGGCTCCTTCGTGCCGGCTGCCGAAGCGCACATTGGCGTCGTCGATCGGCTCTTCAGCCGCGTCGGCGCCGCTGACGATCTCGCGCGCGGGCGATCCACGTTCATGGTCGAAATGGTCGAGACGGCTGCGATCCTGAATCAGGCCACGGAGCGATCGCTCGTCATCCTCGACGAGATCGGACGCGGCACCGCGACCTTCGACGGGCTATCCATTGCCTGGGCGGCCGTAGAGTATCTGCACGAGAAGAGCGGCGCGCGCGTGCTCTTCGCCACACACTACCACGAGCTGACGGCGCTTGCTGGACGCCTCGCCTCGGTCGCCAATGTCACCATGGACGTCAAGGAGTGGCACGAGGACATCGTCTTCCTGCACCGTGTCAAAGCCGGGGCCGCCGACCGTTCCTACGGCATCCAGGTGGCCAAGCTCGCCGGCTTGCCGGCGCCCGTCATTGCCCGCGCCCGCGAGGTTCTGAGCCTGCTCGAGAAGGCCGATCGGCGGCGCGGCCAGGCGGCCAATGGCCCGCTCGAGGAGCTACCGCTTTTCGCGGCCGCGCGCCCGGCAAGCCATCCCGAGCCTGCCGGTCCTTCGCCGCTTGAGGTCGCCCTCGACGCCGTTAATCCCGACGAGTTGTCGCCCCGGGCGGCGCTCGATGCCCTCTATCGCCTGAAGCAGCTTCGCGCCGGCCCGGACAAATGAGACCGCCGGCGTTTACCGCCAAATGCCGATGTTCTAGGGTCCTTGCGGCTTTTAACGGAAGCACGGCCGCCGCCTGCCCTGTCGTGTTTCAAACTCAATCGGAAAGACCCCAAGAGTGCGGATGGCCCAAGACAGTCGTACGGACACATCCCGATTCCCGCCGCCGCCGTATTTCGATACGCAGGAGCTGCGCCACACGCTGACGGCTCTCTTCAACACGCACGGGAATGCGGCCGAGGCGCGCCCCGCCGTCATTGAGCGGCTGAAGTTCCTCGTCAAGGCGGCCCGCGGCACCGCGCGCCTTCAGCTCGAGGCGGACGGCAACGGCCGCCGATGCGCCACCGGATTAGCCCGCTTCCAGGACGAGTTGGTGCGCCTGCTCTACGACTACACCGTCACGCACGTCTACCGCGCCACCAATCCCTCCGACGCCGAACGCATGGCGGTCATCGCCACCGGTGGCTACGGCCGCGAGATGTTGGCGCCGGGTTCCGACATCGATCTCCTGTTCCTGCTTCCCTACAAGCAGACTCCTTGGGGCGAGAGCGTCGCCGAGTACATGCTTTATTTGCTATGGGACCTCGGCTTCAAGGTCGGCCACGCGACGCGCACTGTCGATCAATGCCTGAAACTCGCGTTAGCCGACACGACCATCCGCACGTCGCTTCTCGACATGTGGCTCATCCACGGCGACGCTCAGCTTTACGCCGAGCTCGAGCAGCGCTTCCGCGACGAGGTGATCCGCGGCTCCGAGCGCGCTTTCATCGACGCCAAGATGGCCGAGCGCAGCGAGCGCCACCGCCGCGCCGGTGAGAGCCGCTACCGCGTCGAGCCGAACATCAAGGACGGCAAGGGCGGCCTCCGCGACCTGCACACGCTGCACTGGCTCTCGAAATACCTCCTCGGACACGAGGTCGGGCCGCAGACGGTAGCCAAGGGCATCTTCACCAAGGAAGAGGCCGCCACGTTCCGGAAGTGCGAGGACTTCCTATGGACGGTGCGCTGCTTCCTCCACTTCTACACCGGTCGTCCCGAGGAACTTCTGTCGTTCGAGATCCAGCCCGTGCTGGCGCAGAAGCTCGGCTACAGGGACAAGGCCGGCTTGCGCGGCGTCGAGCGCTTCATGAAGCATTATTTCCTCGTCGCCAAGGACGTGGGCGACCTCACGACCATTCTCTGCTCGGCGCTCGAGATCCAGCAGATGAAGAGCTCGCCGGTGTTCGACGGCATCTTCAACCCGCTGTCCTGGATGACGCGTCGTCAGATCCGCGAGAAGACCGACTTCCGCATCGACAACGGACGCATGAACATCGCCGATCCGGATGTGTTCAAGCGCGATCCGGTCAACCTCATCCGTTTCTTTGCGCAGGCCGAGAACACGAACACCTTCCTGCACCCCAACGCCATCCGCCAGCTTCGCCACTCGCACCGCCTGATCGACGACAAGCTGCGCCAGGATCCCGAAGCCAACCGCATCTTCCTGAAGCTTCTGACAGGCCACGTGAACCCCGAGGCGACACTGCGGCGCATGAACGACGCCGGCGTGCTCGGCCGCTTCATCCCGGAGTTCGGCCGCGTCGTGGCGATGATGCAGTTCAACATGTACCATCACTACACCGTCGATGAGCACCTGATCCGCACCGTTGGCATGTTGACCGACATCGAGCGCGGCGGTTCGTCCGGCGACCTGCCGCTCTCCACCGAGCTGATCAAGACCATCCAGAACCGCCGCGTGCTGTTCGTCGCCGCATTCCTGCACGACATCGGCAAAGGCCGTATCGAGGATCACTCGATCATCGGTGCCGAGATCGCAAAGAAGCTCTGCCCGCGCCTTGGACTGACGCCCGCCGAAACCGACACCGTCGTCTGGCTCATCGAGCAGCACCTGACGATGAGCAACATCGCCCAGAGCCGCGACATCACCGATCCCAAGACCGTGCGCGACTTCGCCGACATCGTGCAGAGCCCCGAGCGTCTGAAGCTCCTGCTCCTCCTCACCGTCGCCGACATCCGTGCCGTCGGTCCGGGCGTGTGGAACGGCTGGAAAGGCCAGCTCCTGCGCACCCTCTACGCCGAGACCGAGCCGTTGCTGTCTGGCGGTCATACGCAGGCGCCGCGCGGCACGCTCGTGGCGGATGCGCAAGCCGCCTTGCGCGCCGCGCTTAGCGATTGGCCCCAGGCCGATGTCGATCGCTTCATCGACCGGCATTATCCGGAGTACTGGCTGCGCACCGAGCCCAAGCGGCAGCTCGATCATGCGCGCCTGTTGCGGCGTGCCGAGCAGGAGGGCAAGACTTTCGCCGCCTCCCACACCACGAATGCATTTACCGCCATCACCGAGCTGACGGTGTTCGCGCCCAACCATCCGCGCCTGCTCGCCCACTTCGCCGGCGCCTGCGCCGCCAATGGCGCTAACATCGCCGGCGCCCACATCACGACCACGCGCGATGGCTTCGCGCTCGACACCTTCCTCTTGGCGCGTGGTCAGGGCGAGGATGAGGACGAGCTGCGTCGCGCGCGCCGCATCGAGGAGACCATCGAGCGGTTATTGCGCGGCGAGACCTGGGTGGCGCAGCTGCTTGCCAACCGCCGCCCGGTGCCGCCCCGCGTCGAGGCCTTCACCGTGCCGCCGGAGGTGTTCGTCAACAACGCGCTGTCGGACGTGTTCACGGTCATCGAGGTCGCGGGCCGCGACCGCACCGGCCTGCTCTACGAGCTGACCACCGGGCTTTCGGATCTCTCCCTCGACATCGCCTCCGCCCACATCACGACCTTCGGCGAGAAGGCGGTGGACGTCTTCTATGTCACCGACCTCACCAACAAGAAGATCGAGAGCGAAACCCGTCAGGACGCCATCAAGGACCGCCTGACCAAGATCCTCGAAGGTCCCGCTAGTCAGACGTTGTAGCCTTGCCTAATGCGCCGCTTCCCAGTTGGCCGCTGCCTTGGCGTCGACGTGGATCGGCACCGCGAGTTGCACGGCCGGCGCCGCGGCGCCTTCCATCACGGCCTTCGCAACTTTGATTAGCGCCTCGGCCTCGCCCTTCGGCACCTCGAACACGAGCTCGTCGTGCACCTGTAAGAGCATGCGCGCCGCCTCGAGCTTGGCGTCCGCGAGCGCCGGCCCCATGCGCACCATGGCGCGACGCAGGATGTCCGCCGCACTGCCCTGGATCGGCGCGTTGATCGCCGCCCGCTCCAGGTTGCCGCGCACGCCGGGGTTCTTGGTGTTGATCTCAGGGTAATGGATGCGCCGGCCGAAGATCGTCTCCACGTAGCCCTTGTCGTGCGCGCCCTTCTTGGTCGTCTCCATATAGTCGCGGATGCCCGGGAAGCGCTCGAAGTAGGTCTTGATATACGCGCCCGCCTCCTCGCGTGAGATGCCGAGCTGATTGGCGAGCCCGAAGGCCGAGATGCCGTAGATGATGCCGAAGTTGATCGCCTTCGCCCGCCGCCGCACGTCGGGCGGCATGTCGCGCACCGGCACGCCGAACATTTCGGAGGCCGTCATGGCATGGATGTCGAGCCCGTCCGCGAAGGCTTTCTTGAGTTGCGGGATGTCGGCGATGTGCGCCAGCACGCGCAGCTCGATCTGGGAGTAGTCCGCCGAGACTAGCACGTTCCCCTTGTCGGCAATGAAGGCGGTGCGGATCGCGCGCCCCTCCTTGGTGCGGATCGGGATGTTCTGCAGGTTGGGATCGTAGGACGCCAGCCGCCCGGTCGTCGTCGAGGCGAGCGCATAGCTCGTATGGATGCGCCCCGTCTCGCCATGGATGAACGCCGGCAGCGCATCCGTGTAGGTCGAGAGCAGCTTTGAGAGTTGCCGCCATTCGAGCATTTTGTTGATCAGTCCGCGCGCGCTTTCCGGAACGTCCTCGTTGGCCGCGAGATCGTCCAGCAGGCCCGCGCGTGTCTCCCACTGCCCGCTCTTGGTGCGCTTGCCACCGGGGAGCTGCAGCCGGTCGAACAAGAGCTCGCCGAGCTGCTTCGGCGAGCCGAGGTTGAACTTGTGCCCGACAAGCCCGTTGATCTCTTCTTCGAGCCGCGTCAGCGACTGCGCGAACGTCGAGGACAGCTTCGCCAGCACGCTCTTGTCGACCAGGATGCCGGCATGCTCCATGCCGACGATCACCGGCAGCAGCGGCCGTTCGAGCGTCTCGTAGACCGTGCTGAGCCGCTCCGCCACGAGCCGCGGCTTGAGCTTCATCCAGAGCCGCAGCGTCACGTCCGCGTCCTCGGCGGCATACTCGGCGGCTTTCTCGATCGGGACTTGAGCGAAGTTCTTCTCGCCCTTCTTTCCGGGCGCCAGCTCCAGCACGCGCTCGAACGGAATGGGCAGATGACCCAGGTGGCGCTCGGAGAGGGCATCCATGCCATGCGCCCATCGCCCGCCGTCGAGCACGTAGGAGATGAGCAGCGTGTCGTCGATCGGCGCGATCCTGATCCCGTAGCGCTCGAGCACCAGCGCGTCGAACTTGATGTTGTGGCCGATTTTCACGAGCGAGCCGTCTTCCAGCAGTGGCTTCATGAGCGCCAGCGTCTCGCGCAGCGGCGCCTGCGGCAGCCCCGTGCCGTCGCCGAAGTCGAAGCCGCCGTCCGGCGGTCGGTGCCCCATCGGCACGTAGCAGGCTTTCCCAGGCTGTATGGCGAGCGAGAAGCCCACGAGATCGCACGTCATGCAGTCGAGCGACGTGGTCTCGGTGTCGAACGCGAAACGCCCGGCCTCGCGCGCCGCCGCGATCCACCACTGAAGCCGCTCGAGGGTGATGACGGTCTCATAGGCCGTGCGGTCGAACGGCGCGCTCGCGGTCTTCGCCGCGAGTATAGCTGCACCAGCCGCAGGCGTGCCTGGGCCGTGCGTATCGGCGTTCGCTTGGGCCTCAGGTGCCGCAGACGACCCGAAAGCGACAGGCGCAGACGTGCGCTCCGGCAGCCTTTCCGAGGACGGAGGCGGCCCCGACGGTGCCTCCACGCCCAGCTTTTCCGAGATGCGCTTGGTCAGCGTCGTGAATTCCATCTTGCGCAGGAAGCCGAGCAGCGTGTCGGCTTGCGGATCCTGCACCCCGAACGCGTCGGCCGGGATCTCGACCGGCACGTCGTCCTTGAGCGTGACGAGATCGCGCGAGATGCGCGCCTGGTCGGCGAACTGGATCAGCTTCTCGCGTCGCTTCGGCTGTTTGATTGCTCCCGCCGCCGCCAGCAGCGAATCGAGATCGCCATACTCCGTGATCAGCTCCGCCGCCGTCTTGATGCCGATGCCCGGCACGCCCGGCACGTTGTCGGTCGAGTCGCCGGCGAGCGCCTGCACGTCGATCACCTTTTCCGGTGCGACGCCGAACTTCTCGAACACCTCGTCGCGGCCGATCTTCTTGTTCTTCATGCCGTCCCACATGACGACACCCGGGCGCACGAGCTGCATCAGGTCCTTGTCGGACGAGACGATGGTGACATCGCCGCCCTGATCGACCACATGCTTGGCATAGGTCGCGATCAGGTCGTCGGCCTCGTAGCCCAACTGCTCGAGGCACGCCACGTTGAATGCGCGCACGGCATCCCGGATCAGCGGAAACTGCGGCACGAGCTCTTCCGGCGCCGGTGGCCGGTGCGCCTTGTAATCCTGGTAGATCTCGTTGCGAAACGTTTTTTCGGATGCGTCGAAGACGACGGCGAGGTGCGTCGGCGCCTCGGAAGCCTTGGTTTCAATGAGGAGCTTCCAAAGCATGGCGCAGAAGCCGTGCACGGCCCCGACGGGAAGGCCGTCCGACGGCCGTGTCAGCGGCGGGAGCGCGTGGAAGGCGCGGAAGATATAGCCCGATCCATCGACGAGATAGACGTGGCTGCCTTTGACGATCGGCACCGGCTCGCCCTCGGGAACGGAGCATTGCGGGGCGGGTCGCGACGTCATTTTCGAGGAGGGTTCGCTCATGGCCGCGCAATATAGGGAAGCCGGACCGCCAGGTCAGCCCCCGAGTGTTGCGAAGGTCGAAAACCTGTGGTTCCCGCGCCCCAATCAGTTTGCCGCGCCGCCCTCGCCGACCACCACGAAAGGCGCCCAATAGCTGGGATGCGCGATCTCGGGTCGGCTCGAATCTGCGAGCGCCACCATGGCCCGGCGCAGCGCTTCCGCCCGGCCGAGCGATTTGTCCGCGGCTGCGGCTGTCGCGAGCGTATTGGTGACGAGCGAAACGGCCGCTTCTTCGCGCACCGACCAATGCGACACCAGCAATGACCGCGCGCCGGCAAAGAAGAACGCCTGCGCCAGCCCGGACAGCGCTTCGGCTGTCTTGGTATCGCCCGCGGCCGTGTTGCAGGCCGAAAGCGTCACCCAATCCGCGTCGAGCTTGAGGGCCGCAACCTCGGAGGCGGAGAGATAACCGTCATCGGCTTCGCTTCCCTCGGCGGGCGGAGTCAGCACGAGGCCCGGTTCGGCGCCGAGCTTGATTCCGCCCCCGACCGTTCCATGGGTCGCAAAGTTGACGACGGCATAGGTGGCGAGAGCGCCCGACGCGTTGATCGCTTTGAGGTTCGTCTCGGTCGCACGCGCGCCGAGGTAGACATCCTCCTCGGTGGCACCCAGCTTTTCAGCCACCGAGCACGCGAGGTCCGCCGTCTGCGGAACGGGCGCGAACCGTCGCAGCTCCGTCGTATCGGCGACACCGCCGAGGAGAGTCGCCAGACCGGCCGTGTCGGCGGCAAACTCCGCCTGCATGGCTGCGATCTCGCTGAGCGCCGCCACCTTGGCGCAGTCGCTTTTAGCTTCCGCCAGTGTCGCGCGCGTCTTGTCCACTGCTGAGCCGGCCCTGCCCAGAAGCAGCGGATTTGCGAAAGCGACATAGGATTTGCGTGCCCGTATTGCGGTGTGCGCGGTCGTTCGAAGCGCGGCTAGGGAGCCGACCGACGGCAGCGTCGTGATCGCATGCCGGCGCATCAGCCAGGGCGTCGGCGCATTTTCCGAGGCTTCCTCGGTGACGAGGACGTGCAGTGGAAGCTGTTGCAAAGCGCCGTGTGCGACGACGAGCAGATGCTTGCCCGAGCCGTCCGCGTTGCGGATCACGTCCTCGACCCCGCCGAGCAAGCCTTTGTAGAGCCGGTGGGCCCTATGCACGCTGAACGGCGGCGGCTTGCCGGCTTTGGCGGCCTCGGCGTAATTCGTGGCGTAGAACATGAGGCACGTCGACTTGGTCCCTTGAGTGTACGACGGCGGATCGAGCTCGCAGCGCAACGACCCGACCTCCCCTTTGATCTCGCGGGCCCCGGTGTCGCTTCTCACCCACTTCACGTTGTTTTTCGTTACCGCCCAGACGAACGTTTCCTCGGGAATGTCGTCGAGGTTCATGGTGTCGTAGATCAAGACGAGCGCCTCGTCGTCGCGCAAAAGCCGCTGTACGTCGGCAATGGAAACCGGCGCCGGGCTCGCAAGCGCCGCGTAATCCGGAAACTCCTTTGCCAGCCGCTGATCGATCTCGCCAATACGGGCTTCGATCTCGGTAAGACGTTTGCGGTTGGCGGTTTCCGTAGCCGTGTCCCGGGCCTCGGGAGCCGTGCTGGCGCTCGCCGTCGATTGCTTGTCGCGCGCCTTCCACTCAGAAACGAGGTCCTGCTTCTCGCGCACCAGCGCGGCGAGCGCGCCGTCCACGGCCGATCCGCGCACTGCCATTTTCGAGATCGAGCTTCCGGCATCCGAAGCTTTCGCCCACTGTACCGCTTCGAACATTTCGTTGATGACGGCCGGATCCGTCGGCTCGCTGCTGCGGTAGACCGACTTCACGAGAGCCCAGAACTGGTAGCCGGAGCGCTGCGCCTCGGTTTCGGTTTCCGCCGAGAGATCCGGTCCGTTGTCGCCACCCTCGCCCCCACGGCGCGCGCGCGCGATCAGGAGCCCGGTGCTGCGCCGCCACGTGTCGGCGGCTTTCTTTGCGTCGCCCTGCTTGAAATAGACGGCAGCGAGATTGTGCAGCCGGGACGCCACATCGGGGTGATCCGCGCCCAGGAGTCTCTCGGTGATCGCCAGGCTCTCCTCATAGAGCTTCGCGGCCTCGGCAAGCTGCCCGCGCTCGCTGTAGACGAACGCAAGATTATTGAGCCGGTTTGCGTAGTCGGGATGATCTTTGCCGACGGTTTTTTCGACGATCGCGATGCTGCGGCGATAGAGCGTCTCGGCCTCATCCAGGCGCCCGTCCGCGGCATAGGTCACAGCCAGATTGTTGAGCGACTGCGAGACGTCCGGGTGATCGGGTCCCAATGCTTTCTCGCGAATTTCGAGCGCTTGTTTGTAGAGCGCTTCCAAATCCTTTTTGCCGTGTTTTTGACCGTCCAACCGGCTGTTGTCGAGCTGCGCCAGGCTGTTCAAGACATTGGCCACGGAGGGATGCTCCGGTCCCAAGGTCTTGCGGTAGATCGCCAGCGCGCGTTCGTAGAGAGCCTCGGCCTCCGCAAAGCGCTCGAGCGTCTTGTAGAGTACGGCGAGGTCGTTGAGCGCCGTAGCGACGTCGGGATGCTCCGGCCCCAGCGTGGATTCCCGGATTCTGAGCGCACGCTTGTAGAGCTGCTCCGCCTCGACGAATCGCCCCTGCGCACGTGCGATTTCGGCAAGGTTATTGATGGCGACGGCAACACTCGGATGGTCGGGCCCGAGTGCCTTTTCCTGAATATCGATGCTGCGGCGAAGGAGTGGCTCCGCCTCGGCGAGGCGTCCCTGCTGCTTGTAGAGCGTGCCGAGGTTGTTGAACGCGATGCCGACGGTGGGATGCTCGGGCCCGAGCACCTTCTCGTCGATGGCGAGCCCCCGCTTGAAGAGTTGCACCGAATCCGCGTAGCGCCCCTGCGCGGAATAGAGTTCGGCAAGAGCCGCGAAAGCGCGGCCCAGGTTCGGGCTATCGGGGCCATTTGCCTTCTCGTGCATTGCGATGGCGCGCTGGTACTCTCTTTCGGCCTCCACGAACTGGCCCCGCTCCCGGGCGATCATGCCGAGATTGAGGATGGCATCCGCGGTATTCGCGTGGTGATCGCCGAGTGTGCGCAGATAGAGATCGACGGCACGCTTGCCGTAGGACTCGGCTTCCGCATAGATGCCGGCTTTGAAGTAGAGGATCCCGAGATCGTTCAAAGCCTCGGCGACCTTTTCGTGCTCTGAGCCGAATTTCGCTTCCGTGAGCGCCAGCGCCCGCGTTGCGAGCGGCACCGCGTCGGCATACCGGCCCTGTTCATAGAGCTTTTCATACTGGCTTTTGAGAGCCGCGATATCGTCCTCGGCATGAGCCCGGCCTGCGCCGAGCGCCACGGCAAGCATCACCAGCACCAAGACAACGACCGTGGACTTCGCGCTGAACGCGTCCATCGGGCACCTTTCCTGAAAATGAATAGCGATAAAACGTCCCGACTGTGCGGGCTCTTTGCGCCAAGAGCAAGATGATGGGCTAAGCCGGCGGCAGCGGGCGGACGGCCGACGCCGGGTAGGCCCTGGGAAGGCTGCGGAAAGTCGCGGCGGGAGGTGTTTGCCCCAGATCCCGGAATGCGCTATCAGGGGCGTCCCGGCGCTTCGAGGCGCCGCAACGGAAAAGACTGCACCCGTAGCTCAGCTGGATAGAGTGCTGCCCTCCGAAGGCAGAGGTCACAGGTTCGAATCCTGTCGGGTGCGCCACTCTCGAACAAAATAAAGAGCTTCAGGCGATTTCAGGTCGAGTCCGTACGCGGCTGCTGTGGCCAGAACGGCCTTGAGCCCGGCGTCTCTTCGTCAGGATGCGAGCCCTTCGAGGAGCGATGTGAGCACCGCATCGATCGGCTTCGCGCCGACCTTGTCCGGCAAAAGCTGCCCATCGATCGCGAGCAGCGTGAACCCGTGCAGGAGTGCCCAGGTGGCCGCGGCCTGAGCGCGTACAGGTTGTTTCTTGAGCGCGCCGCTGTCCTGGCCGCGCTCCAGAATGCCGGTCAGCACCGCGAATGCGCCGGCGGCTGCCTCGTCCAGTGTTCGAAACGCTTTCTTGTCCACATCCGCGCTGAACATCAGCCTGTAGAGAGATGGATTGGCGGTTCCGAATTGGATGTAAGCCTTGGCCGCAGCCACGAACTCGGTCCGTGACGCGCGAGCGTGACGTCCTGACGTGCCGTCCACTTCCCGGTGAAGTTGGTCGAACCCAAGCGTCGCCAGCTCCGCCAGAAGAGCGCTCTTGTCCGGAAAGTGCTTGTAGGGCGCCGCATGGCTGACGCCCGCCCGCCGCGCCACCTCGCGCAGCGTGAACTGCCAACCCTTTTCCTCTTGCAGCATAGCCTGTGCGGTCTCGATCACGACGCGCTTCAGATCGCCATGGTGATACGGGCGCGGGCTTTTTTCCTGCATTTTCAACCCCAAATGTAGACATCGAAAACATGTGTTGACAGTGTCAACATGCGTGGCTATATAAGCTCCACAAGTTTCCGCTGTCAACATTGGAGATCAGCCATGAACACCCCCGTCGTTACCTCCGCCGGAAGCATGAAACGCCCCGTCATCGTGCAGCACGTCGATCAGAGCTTCCCATACGTGCTGCTTGTCGGCACGGCGGGCGCGATCATCGCGCTCGGCTCCATCTGGCTCACGGCACTCGCACTCGCCTAGCAGCTCACGACCTCCGTCTATTTTTCACACCCAAAAGTTACCATTGTCAACATTGGAGATCTACCATGAACGCCCACGTCATCATCCCGGCCGATGCGGTCACCACAAACCTGTCCGACATTCTGGCTCGTCAACGCGCCGCGTTCCTGCGCGACGGCGCACCCACGCTCGCCTCTCGCAAGGCCGACCTGCTCAAACTGAAGAACGCCGTGCGGACGCGCCTCCCCGAGTTCGCGAAGGCCCTCGACGCCGATTTCGAAGGCCGCTCCGTCAGCGAAAGCACAATTCTCGAGGGCGTGCCCCTCGTACAGGGCATCAACTATCTGCGCCGCAACGTCGGTCGCTGGATGCGCCCTGAAAAGCGTCACGTCGGCCTGCACTTCCTCCCGGGCAGCGCGCGCGTCGTCTATCAGCCCCTGGGCGTTGTCGGCATCATGTCACCGTGGAATTTCACCGTCGGCCTCTCGCTGATGCCGCTCGCAACCGCGATCGCGGCCGGCAACCGGGCCATGATCAAGCCGTCGGAGTTCACGCCCGCAACGAGCGCGCTCCTGGCCACCATGCTGGGCGAAATATTCCCGGAGGAGCAGGTGGCTGTCGTCACCGGTGGGCCAGAGGTCGGCGCCGCGTTCTCGGCGCTGCCGTTCGACCACCTCGTCTTCACCGGCAGCACGCCGGTCGGCAAGGCTGTCATGAAGGCGGCAAGCGCCAATCTCGTGCCGGTGACGCTTGAGCTTGGCGGCAAGTCGCCCGCCGTGGTCGGGAACGACTCCTCGATCGAGAGCGCCGCCGCCAGCATCGCTGCCGGCAAGCTCGCGAACGGCGGCCAGATCTGCGTCGCGCCGGATTATGCACTCGTGCCGGAGAACGAGGTGGAAGCCTTCGTCGCCGCGTACGACAAGGCCGTGCGCGCACTCTATCCCGAAGGCCCCGCGAGCGGCGATTTCACGTCCATCATCAACGGGCGCCATTACGCCAGGTTGCGCACGCTTCTCGACGAGGCCCGTGCCGGCGGCGCCAAGGTCATCGAGGTTGGAAACAATCCCGAAGCGGCGCGTTCGCGTCCCCACACCCTGGCGCCGACTGTCGTGCTCGGCGCGACGGACGGCATGGGCGTCCTCACCGAGGAGCTTTTCGGGCCGGTGCTGCCGATCGTCCCCTATCGTGACATCGACGAGGCGATCGCGCGCATCAATGCTGCTCCGCGGCCGCTCGCACTCTACTACTTCGGCGGAAACGGAGAGGACCGGCGCAAAGTGCTCGAGCGCACGACATCCGGCAATGTCACTATCAACGACACGTTGCTGCACTACGCCCAGGAGGACCTGCCGTTCGGCGGCGTCGGCGCAAGCGGCATGGGTGCCTACCACGGTGTAGAGGGGTTCAAATCGTTGAGCCACGCCAAGGGCATCTTCGAGCAGAGCCGGTGGAATTTCTCCGCTGCACTCCGCCCGCCGTTCGGGTGGATCTCGAACTTTGTCGCGCAGTACGTGACGCGGTAGGAGCCGGGCCGTTCTATGCACCATTCTATCGGAGCGTGGAACGGCCCCTTTTGCGGCGAGAAGGCAAGCCGCATCCACGCCGCGGTCAGGCCAGCTCGTGAACGCTGAAGAGGGAGTTGGCGTCCGTCCAAACTCGCACCGGTCTCCAGCCCGAGCAGCGGGCGAGCGCCTGAAACTGCGCAATGGAGTACTTGTAAGAGTTCTCGGTGTGGATGGTCTCGCCGGTGCGCATCGTGAACCGGTGCCCGCGCACCGCGAAGCTCTGGTCGCATCGGCTCACGAGATGCATCTCGATCCGGCCCTCGCGGTCGTTGTAGCGGGCCACATGAGCGAAACGGTCGATGTCGAACACCGGCTCGATCTCGCGGTTGATCCGCGTCAGCAGATTGAGATTGAAATCGGCCGTGACGCCGGCGCTGTCGTTATAAGCGCGTTCCAACGTCGGCTTGTCCTTCTTGAGGTCGATGCCGATGATCAGGCGTCCGTCTCCGGATAGCAGCGATTTGAAACGCTGCAACAGGCGCGAGGCTTCGGCTGGCGTAAGATTGCCGATCGTGGAACCCGGAAAGAAGCCCAGCTTGGGTTGTCCCGTAAAGGCGCTCGGCAAGTGCGAAAGCTCGGAGAAGTCGCCGACGATCGGTCGAATGTCGAGATTGGGATAGCGTCGGGCAAGACGCGCATGCGCATGGACCAGCGCATCGGGTGAGACGTCGATGGCGATATACGCCGCGCGTTCGGGAAGCTCATCGAGCAAGAGCTCCGTTTTCCGGCTCGAGCCGGAACCGAACTCGACGAGAACGCCGCCGTCGGACAAGGAATCCGTCATCTGTCGCGCATGCCGAGCCAGCAGGCCGGCCTCGGTGCGTGTCGGATAGTATTCGGGGAGCTCGGTGATCCGCTCGAATAGATCGCTGCCGCGCGCGTCGTAGAAATATCGGCACGGCAGCGTCTTCTGCGGTCGCGACAAACCGTCGATCACCACATGGGCGAACAGGTCGTCCTGGTCGCGAGAAAGTTCTGAGACGTGGGCATTTGCAAGCATTACACGATGTCCGATGCGAGACGCAGGCCGACGAACTGCCAGCGTTGTTGGGGATAGAAGAAATTGCGGTAGGTCGGCCGCGAGTGGCCGCGCGGCGTGGCGCAGGATGCGCCCCGCAGCACCTGCTGGCTCACCATGAACTTGCCGTTGTATTCGCCGATCGCGCCCTCCGGCGGTCGATAGCCGGGATAGGGAAGGTAGGCGCTCTGCGTCCATTCCCACACGTCGCCGAACATCTGTCGCGGAACGCCCGGCGCGGGTGTTTCGGCAGCAAGCGGCCGCAAGGCCCTCGTTCCGAGATCGTTGCCGGCGACGGCCAGCGGCGCCGCAGCGACCTCCCATTCGAATTCGGTCGGCAGCCGCTTGCCGCTCCAGCGCGCGAAGGCGTCGGCCTCGAAGTAGCTGATGTGAGAGACAGGCGCATTGGGATCCGGTGGCCGCCGGCCTTCGAGCGACATGGCGAGCCATTGGCCGTCGTGGGTCTCCCAATAGAGCGGCGCTTGCCAACTCTCACGATTCACGGTGGACCATCCGTCGGCGAGCCACAGGGCTGCCGTTCGGTAACCGCCGTCCGAGATGAAGTCGAGCCACTCGCCATTGGTGACGAGGCGATCGGCAAGCGCAAAAGGATGGATCAGGGTCTCGTGTCGCGGTCCTTCGTTGTCCCAGGCGAAACCTGGCCCCGAATGACCGATCGGATGGATGCCGCCCGCATACGCGATCCAGTTTAAGTGAGCGGAGTCGCTCCGGCGAACGGTTGCGGGTTTCGGGGAGCGGTACGCGGAACGCAGCGGGCCGGCAGCGAATAATGCGAGGATATCGGTCAGGAACAGTTCCTGGTGCTGCTGCTCGTGGTTGATGCCAATTTCGACGAGGCGCGCCAGGTCTCCGTCCGGCTCGCCCGTCTTGGCGAACAGGCGTGCCAGGGCGTCATCCACATGGGCGCGGTAGGAGAAGACCTCCGAGATGCCGGGACGCGTCAAGAGTCCGCGTTTCGCCCGTGGATGCCGCGTGCCCTGGCTCTCGTAATAGGAGTTGAAGCAGAAGTTGAAGCGCTCGTCGAAGACGCGATAGCCCGGGAGATGCTTGGCAAGAACGAAGGTCTCGAAAAACCACGTCACGTGCGCGAGATGCCACTTGGTCGGACTGGCATCGTCCATGGCCTGGACGACCATATCCTCGGGAGTCAAGCCGTCCGTCAGCTCGATGCTGAGACGCCGGGTCTCGAACAGCCGGGCACTGAGGGCGGGCGGCGTTGTTTCGGTTTGCGACGCGAGAGCGGATCCTCTGGGGGTCATCGGCGGCTCCTCTTCGACCATTGACGTCTTCAACGCGCGAGACGCTGAAAAGGTACAGAAAATCCCGGCACGACAAAGCTATCGGTCGGCTCTCGAATCCATGCCCGAAAGCTATTGGAACTGCGCCAGCAAGACTGCGATTTCGCTTCTTAGACCTCTGCTGATCCAAGGAGGGCAGCCGTGTCCTCGCATTTCGACGCCATCATCATCGGGACCGGACAGGCAGGCCCCGCACTCGCCAACCGATTGTCTGAGGCCGGTCAAAAGATCGCGGTCATTGAGCGTGCCCGTTTCGGCGGCACCTGCGTCAACACCGGATGCATGCCGACGAAGACCCTGGTCGCCAGCGCCTATGCGGCACACTTGGCCCGCCGCGCCGCCACATATGGCGTCATCGTCGAAGGGCAGATCGGTATCGATATGAAGGCCGTCAAGGCGCGCAAGGACAAAGTCTCGGATACCGCCTCGAAAAATATAGAGAATTGGCTCGGATCGATGCCCGGATGCACGGTGATGCGCGGGCATGCGCGCTTCCTGTCCCCCCGTGAGGTCGACGTGTCTGGAGCGCGACTGACGGCGGATCGCATCTTTATCAACGTCGGTGGCAGGGCGACCGTTCCGCCGATTGCCGGCATCGACGACGTCAGCTACCTGACCAACGAGACAATGATGAGCCTCGATGAGGTGCCCAGCCATTTGATCGTGCTCGGCGGTAGCTACATCGGTCTCGAATTCGCGCAGATCTTTCGTCGCTTCGGCAGCCAGGTAACGGTCGTCGAGGCGGCCCCCCGCCTCGTCGCGCGTGAGGACGACGACATCTCGGCGGCCATCAGGGAAATCCTGGAGATCGAGGGGATCGCAATTCACCTCAGAACCACGTGCTCGGGCCTTGCCAGGTCAGGCACGGGGATCCTCGCGACGCTGGAGACGCCGGCCGGACGGATCGCAGTCGCGGGAACGCACGTGCTCGTTGCCATCGGGCGCACGCCCAATACTGACGATCTTGGCCTCTCCGCAGCCGGCATCGAAACCGACGCCCGCGGCTTCATCCGCACGGACGATGCCCTGCGAACCAGCGTTCCGAATGTTTGGGCTCTCGGCGATTGCAACGGCCGGGGCGCCTTCACGCACACCGCCTACAACGACTTTGAGATCGTGGCCGCAGACCTTCTCGACCACGATCCGCGCCGCGCCAGCGACCGCATCACGACATACGGTCTTTTCACGGATCCGCCGCTCGGTCGCGTTGGCATGACGGAGCGCGAGGCCATCGCCGCTGGGCACACGATCCTCGTCGGCAAACGGCCGATGTCGCGCGTCGGACGCGCCGTGGAAAAAGGTGAGACGTTGGGTTTGATGAAGATCGTCGTCGATGCCGATAGCCGCCAAATCTTGGGTGCGGCTATACTTGGCACCGGAGGCGACGAGGCCGTGCAGTGCATCACGGCGACGATGTATGCCGGTGCCCCCTACACCACATTGCAGCGCTCCGTTCTGATCCACCCGACGGTGTCCGAGCTCATTCCCACGGTCCTCGGCGAGCTCCAGCCGACGTAGGCGGCGTCACGTCGAACGGCCCTAGAACGGAACGGCCCGCCTGAGGGAGCGCCCCAATCTGCGAGCGCCCTTCGCCACGGTGCGGCCGGCCTTGGTCACCGGTTGCGTGACGATCCCCGCTGTCCGTTTGATCGGATCGATGCTGAGCGCGCGTCCGACGAAGGGAAACGCTGTGCCGGCAGCCAGCCCGGGAATGAGACCCGCCGTGAATTTGATCGGCGCCGACAGCACACCGCCGACTGTTGCGTGGATGATGCGTCCCACCGTGTTGTGGCGGCGGCAGGAATTGGTCCGCGTGCAGATATCGACCTCGCCTTCGTGCAGCAGCACGAGCGTATCGCCCTTGCCGTCGACGTAGACGTCGAACACCGTTCCGCGCACGCCGATCGTCGCCGACGGCGTCTCGATGCGGTACGCGTCTTTCTTCTCGGCGCCCGTGATGAAGCGGAACGTTCCTTTGAGGAAGTTCACGCCGATGTTGGTGACGCCTTCCGATTTTCCGATGACGAACTCGTCGAGCTTGAGACCCGCATTGGGACCGAGCGCGAGTTTCGTTTGATCGTCGAGCTTGAGTTCCGCTTCGGCTTTGTCGCCGGTCTCGAGCAGCTCGGTGCGATGCACGCGCCCTCCCTCTTGGAGATCGCGCTTGTCCTCGCCCAGCGTCGCGACGACGTCGTGTTTGATCACGACCGCGGTGCCGATTTCCGGCTTCCCGTCATCGGCCGATGCGCGATCCGCGGCCGATGCGCTCAACGCAATTGAAATCAAGATGAGACCCAGCCGCCGACGCAGCACGCCACTCACCACGTGTCCCCCCAATGGCAATTTTCAGAAGGTTGCCTTTCACTCGCCGTGAGCAGAAAGTATCATAACGGAGGAATTTGGACACGGGCGATTCAATCGACATGCTGCATCACGCACGGCACCGCGAACGCTGGCTCAGCATCCGGACTGCCTATTGGTTGATCATTTTGAGCGTTGTTGCGGCATGTGTGGTCGTCCGGCAGGTCGATCCGGGCTTCATGGCCCGTCTGCGATTGCTGGGCTTCGATATCCTGCAGCAAACGTTGCCCCGTACGCCGGATCCGAACTACCCGGTGAAGATCATCGATATCGACGAGCCATCGATCAAGGCGTTCGGCAATTGGCCTTGGCGCCGAGACCTCCTCGCGCGGCTGGTGGACAAGCTTTTTGCGTCGGGCGTTCGCGTCGTCGTGTTCGACATGGTGTTTCCCGAGCCGACACCCGATCTCCTCGACCAATTGCCGGCCCCGGTCCGCCAATCGCCGGAGGTCAAGGCCGCGCTGGACCGGCTCGGGAAGACGGAATCTCCGGATCAGGTCTTTGCCGATGCGATTGCCCGGCAGGCCTCTGTGCTCGGTGTTATCGGCACGTCGAAAGCAGCAGGCGCCCCGCCGGGGCCCAAGGCGTCTTTTGCGACCATCGGCGAGAACGTCATCGATTTCGTGCCGGGATTCCCTGGCGCGTCCATCAACTTCCCCGCCTTCGAAGCCGCAGCCACCGGCGTCGGCGCCTTGAACTGGTTGCCCGATCACGATCAGATTCTGCGACGCATTCCGATCGTGGTCGGACTGTCGGGCAAGCTCTATCCATCCCTCACCACGGAGGCACTGCGCGTCTTCAACGGCGCCAAGACGCTGCGCATTCGCTCGGCTGGCGACGGCGGCTTTACCGGCAATCGCGGCATTACGACGGTGGCCGTTGGCGAGACCGTCATCCCGACCGACCGCGACGGTCAGCTCTGGCTCTCCTTTTCCGGGCACGATCCCAAGCGAACGATCTCGGCCGCCGACGTCCTCGAGGATAAAACCCCACCGGACGCACTCCGGGGACGCATTGCCATCATCGGTACCAGCGCACCGGGGCTCCTCGACCTGCGCGCGACGCCGCTCGATCCGGTCATTTCCGGCGTCGAGATCAACGCTCAAGGTCTGGAGCAGCTTCTCTCCAATCGCCTTCTCGTCCGCCCCGACTACGCGACCGGAATGGAGATCGTTCTGACCGTCGCAGCCGCGCTCCTGCTGGGCCTGATGGTCTACCGGTGGGGCGCGCGCGTCTCGGCAGCCGTTGGCTTTGCCAGCGTTTGCGTGTTTGCCTTCGGCAGCCTCTGGGCCTTTTCGCAGGGCGTTCTTCTCGACGCCGTGTTCCCCATCATGACCACCACCGCCGCCTACATCTTTGGCACCGGGTATCTCTATTACGAGACGGAAAGCGAGCGAAACCGGGGACGCGACGCCCTGCAGCGCATCGCACGCGAGATGGAAGCCGCCGCCCAGATTCAACGCACGTTCCTGCCCAAGGAAAGTCCGGCCGGTCCCCTCGAAGGCAAGTTCGAGGTATCCGCCGTCATGCGGCCCGCCAAGTCCATCGGCGGCGATTTCTACGACTATTTCCTCATCGACGATAAGACCCTCGGCGTCGCCGTCGGCGACGTCTCCGGCAAGGGCGTTCCGGCCGCCCTCTTCATGAGCGTCTCTCGAACGGTCCTGCGCACCGTCGCGTTCGAGGGAGAGGAGCCGGGCTCCACCCTCTCGAAGGTCAACGCGATCCTGGCACGCGACAACACCGAGGGCATGTTCGTCACCATATTCTACGCCACGCTCGATCTTGAGACGGGTCGCTTGGCCTTTTCGAGCGCGGGGCATGACGATGCGCTGTTGTTGTCGCGCGCTGGAGCATTCGAGCCGCTCCACTACATGGGTCCCGCCATCGGCCTCTTTGACACCGCCGACTATCCGACGGCGACGCGCGACCTCGCGCAAGGCGATACCATGGTCTTGCTGACGGACGGCATTACGGAGGCATTCAACATCGATGGCCGTGTCTTCAACGCGGATCGCGTCAGGAAGGCCGTGACACGGCGGGAATACGGCGGTGCCGACGATCTCGTGCAATCGCTCTTCGGCGAGGTGGTGCGCTTCTCGGAGGGCACCGATCAGTCCGACGACATCACCTGCGTCGCCATGCGGTTTAACGGCTAGGCCGCGGCGTCTTACGCTCCGCGGCAGGCGATCCTGAGCTGGTTCCATTCGCCGTTTCGGCTATAGGCGATCTCCGAAGCGCGCTCCCGGACAAGCGCAATCCCGAAGCCACCGGGCTCGCCCATCATGAGATCCCGGTCTTTTGGAACCTGCCACGCGCGCATGTCGAAATAGGCGCCGTTGTCGGTGATGGTCGCGCTTGCGCAGCCGGGCGCAAGGTCGATCTCCACGATGGTCCACGGCTCTGGCGTATCCTTGAAGCCATAGCTGATCAGATTGGCCATGACCTCGTTGATGCACAGCTTGAGATCGGTACAAAGGTCGCGCTCGATGCCGCTCGCGATGCACCGATGGTCGAACCAGGCATTGAGCCGCGAGACCTCCGAGCCGCTGGGACTGAGTCCGATCTGGTCTCGCGAGCTCATCTGTCGGTCTGATCTCGCAAGCTTACTTACTGCATTCGGCGATCGCGGAATTTTCGTCCGCAACCACGGGAACGATGCTGTCGATGCCGGTGGACCGCAGAACCTTGCGCGCGTCGTCCGTGGGATTGTAGACGACGAGGCGTCCGCTTCTTTTTGTGATGGCCCGCGCCGCCTTGACCAGCAGCCGGATGCCGATCGAGGCCAGAAACGTCACGTCCGCAAAATTGATGATGACCTTGTTGTATTTGTCGGCGATGGCGCCGAGCGGCGTCTCGATTTCGCCCGCCCCCGCGATGTCGAGCGCCCCGTTGAGTTTGACCTTCAAGACGTCGCCAGGCAGCTCAACCTGTTCCAACCGCATTCATTCCTCCCGGAGTTTCATTGTCGCCGTTAGTGCCGGCGTGTTAGCGCGACGTGGCGTGCGGCCGTCAAGGTCAGCCGCTGGTCAGCCGAAGCTCACGTTCCCCCATCCTGGAAGAACGAGCTGACGAAGGCCGATCCCGTGTTGGTCAGGTCGAACGCGTGCAGCCCGAGCACGCTGGACATGATCTTGAAAGTCTCGATTCCGCGTACGGAGTTCCCGTTGCGATCGAGGCGCGGCGAATAGCTGCCGACACCGAGCTGGCGGTTCACCACGCCGAGAATTCCGCCCCCGACGCCGCTTTTCGCGGGGATCCCCACCTCGTACGTCCAGCCGCCCGAGAAGTCGTACATGCCGCATGAGAACATGACGGATTGCGTATCGCGCACGGCATCGATGTCGAACACCTGCTGGCCCGAAAGCGGATGCACGCCGAGATTGGCAACCGTCGCGCCGATCATGGCCAGATCGGTCGCCGACACCATGATCGAGCATTGCTTGAAGTAGAGATCGAGCGCCGGCTCGACCGGCTCTTTCAAAGCGCCGGCGCTGAGCAGCAGATGGGCGATGGCGCGGTTGCGGTGCCCCGTCAGCGCTTCCGAGCGATAGACGTCCTCGTTCAGCTTCAGTTGTCGCCCCGCGGCCTGGGAAAACCGCTCGAGCACGCGCTCGAACGCAACCTCCGCTCCGAGCGCATCCCGGATCATGCCCGATATGGCGATGGCGCCCGCATTCACCATCGGATTGTACGGCCGCCGCGTAACGGGGCTGAACTCGATCGCGTTGAACGGATCGCCGCTCGGCTCTACGCCGACGCAGGCCAGGACCTGGTCTCGCCCGCAAAGTTCGAGCGCCATGCAGTACGTCAGCGCTTTGGACGTCGACTGGATCGTGAACTCGAAGTCCGCATCGCCGATTTTGTGAACTTTGCCTTTCGTCGTGGCGAGCGCAACGCCGAACGAGTTGGGCGGAACCTTCGCCAGCTCGGGGATGTAGTCCGCAAGCGCGCCCTCTTCGAGGGGTAGCGCCCGCCCGTAGACGTCGGCCAGCATTTGGTCGATGTGGGACACGGCAGCCGGCGCACCGTTTGCGGGCGTCGAACCCGGCGACGAAACCTCGGCGGATCCCGCTGGCGCTTGCTCGGCTGACGGAGACGCAGTGCGATCTTCAAACAGGCTGGTCATGCTCCGCGGCGGCTCCTCGACCTCAGCTCTCTTCCAGAACGCCATCTTCATGTCCAAGCCCCGAGCGCCCAAAACTTACTCATCGGCTGCCCAAAAACTGTGAGCGAACGCGTACCCGGAATGTCAGGGATCACAGCAAGTCCAGCAGATAACTGAGTATTTCGGAATTTGCGTCCCCAACCCCTGCACTTTGCGGCGCAACTTCTATGCCAGTTCCACACAACATGAGTATTTGAGCTGGCAACCGCCGGGCCGTCCGCGCGAGGCCGATACAATCGGCTTCCACCCGCGCTCAGATAAAACCTTCCGTATTCGTCTCACATATGCTCGGCGTAAGACTCATCGAACACCCTCGCTCGAACACCACGCATGGGGCAGGGGTCGAACATGGTCACTTCGCGATACATCTCGAAACCGGGCCTGGCGCGGCTGATGCTGCCGCTTGGCGTCGTGACGCTCGTGGCCGCATCGCAGCCGATCGCCACACAGCGCGTTGCGGCCCAGGGTGCCGGTGCACCCCCGCCTCCAGCGGTCATGGTCGAGACGGTCCAGTATACGGATTTCAAAGGCGCGACCACGTTCAGCGGCCGCATCGAGGCCGTCGACAAGATCGAGCTGAAGACCCGCGTCGCGGGCCTCATCACCAAACGCGAGTTTGAGGAAGGTGCGGAGGTCCAAAAAGACCAGCTGCTTTTCGAGATCGATCGGCGGCCATATGAAATCGCGCTCGCTCAGGCGAATGCCAATCTCGCAAGCTCGCGCGCCGCTCTCGACGGCGCCACCGACGCCTACAACCGAACCCAGGAGCTGGTCTCGCGACAGGTCTCGTCGGGCGCCACCCTAAGCAACGCCAAATCGCAGCTCGAGCAGGCCAAGGCCAAGGTCGACTACGACCAGGCGCAGGTCGATCAGGCGAAGCTCAATCTCGACTACACGCAGATCCGCGCCGGCATCTCGGGACGGGTCGGCCGCGCCGCGCACGCCGTCGGCGACTATGTCAACGAGGCGAGCACCCCCCTCGCTACCTTGATCTCGCAGGACACCGTCTACGTCACCTTCTCCGTCCCGCGTCCCGCGCTCGTCGGGCTCTCGCGGAGCAAGGACGGCTCGTTCGATGCGGAGGTCGAGCTCGGGCTCGGCGGCGGCGAAACTTACGCCCACACCGGCAAGATCACCTTCGTCGATGTCGAGGCCAATGCCGCCACCAACACGGTGGTGGTCCGCGCGTCGGTTCCCAACCCCGAGCGCTCGCTTCTGCCCCAGGAGCTTGTCGACGTCACGCTCGTGGACAAGCGCGCAACCAAGACGCTCGTCATCTCCCAATCGGCGCTGCTGCTCGATCAGCTCGGAAGCTATGTCCTGACCGTCGATGCCAGCAACAAGGTCGAGATCCGCCGCTTCGAGACGGGGACCTATCGCGGCTCGTTGGTCACGGTGAAGTCGGGGCTCGCGGAAGGTGACCGGGTCATCGTCAGCGGCCATCTCAAGGCCCAGCCGGGCATGATCGTCGCGCCCGAAACGTCGCCGATTCAGGTGAGCAACTCGTCGGATAACCCCACGCCATGATCTTCAACGCCTTCATCGACCGCCCGCGGCTGGCGATGGTGATCTCGATCATCATCGCGCTCGCCGGTGGAATGGCGGCCGTGGGCATCCCCGTGGCACAGTATCCGAACATCGCCCCGCCGACCGTGCACGTGAGCACGACCTATCCGGGCGCCGATGCCGCGACCGTCGCCACAGCCATCGCCCAGCCGATCGAGAACGCCGTCAATGGCGTGCCGGGCATGCGCTACATGCAGTCCACGTCCACCAACGACGGCGGCTACTCGCTGTCCATCACCTTCGAGCAGGGCGTCGATCCGGACACGGCGTCGATGAACGTCTCGAACCGTGTGAACATGGTGCTGGGCCGGATGCCGCAGGAGGTTCGCAACGCCGGACTGACCGTCGGCACGGGCTCATCGGACCTGCTCCAGATCATGTCGTTCTATTCCGACAACCCGGAGCACGATCAGCTCTTCCTCTCCACCTTCGTCACGCTCAATATTCTCGACGATTTGAAACGCATCCCCGGCGTCGGCGAGGCGGCGATCATGGGCGCACGCGACTACGCGATGCGCATCTGGATCGATCCGCAGAAGCTCATCGACTATAATCTCTCGACCAACGATATCGTCGATGCCGTGCGCGCGCAGAACATCCAGGCTCCGGCCGGACGCATCGGCGCCGCACCCATCGTGTCGAGCGATCAGCGCCTCGAGCTTGCGATCTCGTCCAAGGGGCTCCTCTCGACGCCGGAGGAGTTCGGCAACATCGTCTTGCGCAGCCACGACAATGGATCGACGACGCGGCTCAAGGATGTGGCGCGCATCGAGGTCAAGGCCGCCTCCTATAACGCCGTCGCCCAGTTCGATGGTCGGCCGGCAGCACCCGTCGCGATCAATCTTGCGGCCGGCGCCAACGCCGTCAGCGTCGCCGATGCGGTCGCGGAGAAGCTGGACGCCATGCGCTCGCGCCTGCCTCAAGGCGTGCATTTCGCCTTCATCTACGACACGTCGGACTTCGTTTCCGCGATGATCGACCGCGCTATCGAGACGTTGTTCGAGGCGTTCATCCTCGTCGCCATCGTCGTCTACGTGTTTCTGGGTCGCCTGCGCCCGTCGCTCATCCCGCTCATCGCTGTGCCGGTCTCGATCATCGGCGCCTTTCTCATCCTTGTGCCGCTCGGCTACTCGGCGAACACGATTTCGCTGCTGGCTCTCGTGCTCGCCATCGGCATCGTCGTCGACGACTCGATCATCGTCGTCGAGAACGTCGAACGCGAGATGGAGGAGAATCCCGGCCTGTCCGCCGCCGATGCCACGCGCAAGGCGATGGGCCAGATCATCGGCCCTATCGTGGCTGTGACGCTGGTGCTGCTGTCGGTGTTCGTTCCCGTCGCTTTCCTGCCGGGCAGCACGGGCATCCTGTTCCAGCAGTTCGCCGCCACCATCTCGGCGGCCATGGTCTTCTCGGCCATCAATGCCGTGACGTTGACGCCGGCGCTATGTGCGCTGCTCTTGAAGCCGCAAACCGGAACGCACGCGCCCAACGCGCTGCAGGCTGTCATCGAAAGGTGGTCCGACCGCTACGCGGGCGTCATCGAAAAGGTCGCGGGACGCTCCATCGCCGGCATCGCCGCGGTTGCGATGGTCGGCCTCTTCGCCGGCTACATCTTCTGGGATACGCCCAAGGGCTTCCTTCCGCAGGAGGACAAGGGCTACCTGCTTGTCGTCTCGACGCTCCCCCCCGCGGCCTCGCTCAATCGCACCGAGGCGGCGGTGGCCAAAGTGACGGACATCGTCAAGAAGGATCCGGCCGTCGAAAGCACGCTGTCCATCGTCGGTCTCGACTTTTTGACCGGCGGCTCCGCGTCGAACTCGGGCATCATGTTCGTGCGCCTCAAACCCTATGAGCAGCGCAAGAGCCCCGAGCTCCAAGCCGACGATACGGCCATGCGGTTGTTCATGGCGCTCTCGACCCTTCCCGAGGGCACGTTCGTTGCGTTGAACCCGCCCTCGCTGCCGGGCGCGGGCTCGGTCGGTGGATTCGAGTACATCCTCGAAGGCCTCGAGGGGCAGAACCCGTCCGATCTTGCGGCCGCTGCACGCGCACTCAGCGTTGCAGCGCAGAAGAAGCCCGAGCTGTCGCAGGTGTTCTCCGGCGCGGAAGCGCAAGTGCCGCAGATCAACCTCGAGATCGACCGCGAGCGCGCCCGCCTGCTCGGGCTCGATCCCGGCGACATCTACAACGAGCTGCAGTCCATGCTCGGCGGGCGCTACGTCACGGACTTCAACAAGTTCGGGCGCACATGGACGGTGCAGATCCAGGCCGACGCCGGCCACCGCGCCGATCTCGACGATCTCTCGCGCATCCACGTCAAGAACCGCGACGGACACATGGTGCCGATCTCGCTTGTCGCCAAGGCGACGCTCGGTGTCGGCCCGAGTTCGCTGGCGCGTTACAACAACTATCCGTCCGTGACCGTCCGCGGCTCCGCCGCTCCCAATATCGGCGACAGCCGCGCCATCGAAGCCATGGAGGAGCTCTCCGACGAAGTCCTCCCCAAGGGCTTCAAGTTCGAATGGACCGG
Organism: uncultured Hyphomicrobium sp.; assembly: GCF_902826555.1. Classification (GTDB taxonomy): domain Bacteria; phylum Pseudomonadota; class Alphaproteobacteria; order Rhizobiales; family Hyphomicrobiaceae; genus Hyphomicrobium_C. The sequence continues at coordinate 25,523 of NZ_CADEFI010000017.1, read as the reverse complement.
CCAGGCACTCGAAGAAAAAGTATCGGCCGCGCAGACGCCGCTCGTCATTTCTCTGGCGCTGCTCTTCGCTTTCTTCCTTCTCGTCGGCCTCTACGAGAGTTGGTCGATGCCGCTCGTGGCGCTGCTGCCCGTCACCATCGCCGTGCTCGGCGCACTGCTCGGCTTGTTCGTGACGCAGTCGAGCCTCCTGATCTACACCGAGATCGGCATCATCGTTCTGATTGCGCTGGCAGCGAAGAACTCCATCCTCATGACTCAGTTCTTCATCGACCAGCGCCAGGCGGGAAAGTCCATCGTCGAGGCGGCGATTGCCGGCGCCCGGCAGAGAATCCGCCCCGTCATGATGACGAGCGTCGCCTTCATCGCCGCCCTCGTTCCTTTGCTGATCGCCAAGGGGCCGGGAGAAGCGAGCATGTACGCGGTCGCGCTTCCGGTCTTCGCCGGCATGCTGGCCGCGTCGGTGATCGGCATCTTCTTCATTCCGGTGATGTACGTGGCCGTCCAGCGCCTGCGCGAGCACGTCCGGCCCGCCGCCAGGAAAGAAGCCGCTCCGGAGCCTGCGCTGATCCCCGGCGAGTAAGCCGGCGCAAGGATGATATAGTGTATAAGCATAGGCAATTAGTGCATTGAGAAACCGCAGAAATTAATCATCCATAAACCGAATAGGTTTGGACTCTCCTTGAGCGGAAGATTGACGCGCGTTGGTACGCGCTCAGAGGGGAAGCCATGGAAAGCACGAAGTCCACAGCCTACGCGTTCATGATCATGCTCGCGGGCCTTGCGATGATCGGCTACCTGGGCCGCGCGTCTGCAGAAGTTGCAGCACCTGGCGCCTATGAAAGCGCGCCCGGCATGTCGGGCGGACATGCGCCGGGCGTCATGGGGCAGGGCCCCTATCAAGCGCAGTACGGACTCATTCAAACCGGCGTCGTCGGCGTGGCTCAGCTCGATGCCACGGGTGGCTTTGGCCGTCCCGCGGCGATGCCCATCTTCCAAGTTGTCCAGCTGCAGCCGGCGGCCTTCGCCGCTTCGGGTCAAGCAAGCCTCGGCGCGGCGCCGTCCGCGGTCATGGGCGCAGAGAGCCGCTCACAGACCTCGGCGATGCCGCCGGTCGAGCCCAGCGTGCCGCAGGGCATGAGCGTATCGCCTCCGTCGGGTGCGCAGATGACCGCCACTCTTTGCAACATCAAAGGTGTGCAGGCGCTCACGCAATCAGCCGACGCGTGCACGACAGCGGGAGGGCATCCGGCCACTCCGTAGTTTTACGGAATCATGCAGATAATCAGGGTTAGGAGGATATTTACCACTCCGCTGCAGAAATTGTGGCGGAGCCGAGGATAACTATGTGGACGCGTACCTGGGTTCAAAGCAATGGCTCGCGGCTTTGACGCCGAGCGCTCTTGGATCGAGGATTTTCCAGTGACATTCGTAAAGACTCATCTCCACACGAGCATTGCAGCGATGGCGCTTGCCTTCGGTGCGCTTTCTGCACCCGCCAACGCAACCATCTCGACGCCCTTCGGCGGCGTCAGCGCCGGCGGCTTCGGCATCTCCACGCCGTTCGGTGGCGCTTGGGGTCCGGGTTTCGGCATCTCGACGCCCTTCGGCGGCATTAACGCCGGTGGCTTCGGTCTCTCCACGCCGTTCGGTGGCTTTTATGGTCCGGGCTTCGGCATCGGCAATCAGCAGGCCCTCTCCATTGGCACGCCGTGGGGCGGTGCTTATGGTCCGGGCTTCGGCATCTCGTTCCCCGGCGGCGGCGCCAACTTCGGCGGCTTCGGTCTCGGCGGACCTGGCTATCCGCCCGGCGTAGTGCCCTTCTTCGGCCTCAACGAGCAGCAGGCCCTCAACATCAAGACGCCGTGGGGCGGCGCGTTTGGCCCCGGCTTCGGCATCAACTTCGGTCCGTTCGGCGGCAACTTCGGCGGCTTCGGTCTCAACGCCGCGCAGAACGTCGGCTTCTCGACGCCCTTCGGTGGCGCCAACATGGGCGGCTTCGGTGTCTCGACGCCGTTTGGCGGCTTCTACGGTCCGGGCTTCGGCATCTCGTTCCCCGGCGGCGGCGCCAACTTCGGCGGCTGGGGCCTGAACGGTCAGCAGGGCGGCGGATACCCGCAGGTTGTTCCCGTCATGGTTCCCGTTCCGGTTCCGATGCAGGGTGCTCCCGCTCAGGGCGGCGCTCAGCCCGTCCAGTGCATGATCAATTCCGTGCCGGCGCTGACCAAGAGCGTCGATGACTGCGAGAAGGCCGGTGGCGATGTTCCGCCCACCCGCACCTCCGCGGTCCAGGAAGCCAAGAAGGAATAGTTAGAACGAGGCGCCGGCTCAATCGAACCGGCGCCTCGCTCTTTGCGCGCCGCGCACTCTGCTTGCGCCGAATTGCGCGCGCGCCCCGCACGTCATGCAGCGGCCGACCCGCCGCGAACTTTCCGGAAACAGTCAGACGCAGGCACGCCCCGCGTGCCAAGCCACAGGAAAAAAAGCATGTCTGCCCTTCGTTCGTCCGCCGTCGCGCTCGCTGCGGCATGCGTCGTTGCTTTCGCATCGGCGACGTCGGTGCCCGCTTCGCCCAAGACCACGCACCTTCTCGCCATGGGCGCCTGCCCGCCCTGGAAGGTGATCGAAGGTGATCCCGACGCGACGCGGCAGATGGCGGAATCCTGCAAGAACGACGTCAACGCCATCGTCAGCGCCGTGAAGACGTCGCTCGCCGTCGATCCGGCGAACATCACCATCCGCCTCGATCCGGATGCCACCTCGAAGGGTGTGAGGGAGGCGCTGCAGACGCTCGACAAGCGCGCCAAGCGTGAGGACCGCGTCGTCATTTATTTCAACTTCCACGGCGGCAACGTCGACGCCAACTACAACGGCTACGACATCGAGGACGAGATCCTGGCCATGTACACGGCCAAGGAGCCGGAGGACTTCAAGCACGCCACCATGAGCGGCGACTGGATGACCATGAAATCCGTTCGCGACCTGGTAAACGAGATCGACGCCGAAGAGATCGTGCTCATCTTCGAGGTGTGCGAGGTGTCCTCGGGGCTCAAGAACTTCCGCTACAACTTCGCCCGCCGCCAACAGCGCGATTGGGTCGGCCGCGAAGCGGTGATCTTCACCTCGCGCGGCGACCAGGCAGCGACATTCAACGAGGAAGGCTCGCTGGCCCTCTTCACCGAGCTCTTCTCCAAGGGCCTCGAGAGCGCCAAGAGCGGCAACCTGCGCGATGTCTTCGAGCAGGCCGCCATCGACACGCATCGCTCGCGCCGCGCGACGTGCATGAAGGACGAAAACCTGGCCACGCTCTACGACAACCGCTTCGTCTATCTCGATGCCTGCACGCAGCTTCCCTCCGCTTACGATCCCTACGGGCTGCTGGACGACATCCATGTCGGCGGCGCCACTGTTGCGTCCCGCTGGCACGAGATCAAGGATCGCAAGACTCCGGAGCGGAAGATCGAGAACAAGGAAGATCCGTTCGCTTGGACCAACGAGTTCATGGGTCAGCAGTCGAGCGGCTACGGTCAGCCTCAAGCGCCTCAGATGATCCCCGTTGGCCCGTACGCATATCCGCAGTAAACGGTCCTGCACCCGGAGCGCGCTCCGCCTTCTCGTTGAGATAGGTGATCGCCAGCTCGGCACCGGCCTCCCGGAATGCGGAAGCGCAGCCGGCGGCGATGCTGCTCTCGTTGGCGATGCCGACCACGAGACCCCGCTTGCCTGAAAGATCGACGAGGGCTGCCATGGCGGCTCCATTCAACGCTGAAATACGTAGGTGCCGGGCGCATGGCCGAGCGGCGCATAGCCCTTCTCGCGATGCCCCATTTCCGGCGGCGCTACCCGTTCGGGCGTCGAATGCGCGTGCAGCCAATGGGTCCAGTCCACCCACCACGACCCAGGCTGCGCTGGAACGGAGTCGAGCCACTCCGCCGGGGCGAGGTAGGGATCGGCCGTGCGCTTCAGAGAAATCCGGAAGCTGCGATGGGAATGACCGGGCTCGCTCACGATGCCGGCATTGTGTCCACCGCTCGTCAGCACGAACGTGACGTCGGTGTCTGTGATCTGGTGCACCTTGAATACGGATTTCCAGGGTGCGACGTGGTCGCGCTCGGTGCCGACGACGAACATCGGCACGCGAATGTTCTGCAGCGCCACCGGACGGCCATCGACCATCAAGCGTCCCGCCGCGAGATCGTTGTCGAGATAAAGGCGTTTGAGGTACTCGGCGTGCATGCGGGACGGCATGCGCGTGGTATCGGCGTTCCACGCCATGAGATCGATCATCGGCGTGCGCTCGCCCATGAGATAGTCATGCACGAGGCGTGACCAGATGAGATCGTTCGAACGCAGGAGTTGGAAGGCACCCGCCATCTGGTCGGCCGAGAGGTAACCCTTGTTCCACATCATGCTCTCGAGGAAGTGCTGCTGGCTGTGGTCGATGAACAGCGCCAGCTCGCCGGGCTCTGTGAAGTCCGTTTGCGCCGCGAGCAATGTGAGGGAGGCGAGCCTGTCGTCGTCGCTCCGTGCCATCGCGGCGGCCGCAATCGAGAGCAGCGTTCCGCCGAGGCAGTAGCCGGTTGCGTGGACTTTCCTCCCTGGCACGATGGCGCTGACGGCATCGAGCGACGCCATGATGCCCGAGCGCCGGTAGTCGTCCATGGAAAGGTCGCGGTCCTCGGCGCCCGGGTTGCGCCAGGAAATGCAGAACACCGTATGTCCCTGCCCGACCAGATAGCGAACGAGGGAGTTCTGCGGCGAAAGATCGAGAATGTAGTATTTCATGATCCACGCCGGCACGATGAGCACCGGTTCGGCAAGCACCGTTTCGGTCGCCGGAGAATATTGGATCAGCTCGATCAGATGGTTCCGGTAGACGACGCGGCCGGGCGTCACGGCGACATTCTCCCCGACTTTGAAGGCGTCCGCCCCGGCAGGCAGTTGCCCCAAGACGAGCCGGTTCACGTCATCGAGCCAGTTCTGGAATCCCCTGAAGAAGTTCGCGCCGCCCTCGGCGATGGTCTTCTCGATCACCTCCGGATTGGCAAAGGGATTGTTCGAGGGTGAAACCATATCCAGGAGCTGCCGGGTCGCGAACGAGACCACATCTTGATGATGCGGCATGACGCCCGGCACCTCGTGCGTCACGTTGTGCCACCATTGCTGATTGAGCAGGAACGCCTGCGCCAGGAGGCTGAACGGTGGCTTTTGCCAGCCATCCGACCGGAAGCGGTTATCGCCCGCGAGCGGCTCGATGCACGGCGTCGCCTGACCTTGCGCTCCCGCGGACATGCAGTGTGCCGCGAGGCGTGCCGCCTTCCGCATCGCCTTCTGCATGAGCTCCATCTGCTTGCCGGGCGCCGACGCCAGATGGATCGACCAGTCGAACATCGCCAGAGCGAGCGACGCAGGTGACAGGCCGCCCGTCAGCTGAGCAATGAGCGCGTCGCGCATGCGGTCGATGGAGCGGAAGCCTTCGCTGCCGAGCACGTCCTCATCATGTCCCTGTAGGGCCGCTGCCTCGCGGACCGCGGATGGGAGAGCGTGAACGTTCATGCGAGCTATCCTCCGCTCAGCGGCCGCCGCCGCGCCCCGTGTGGGATGTTCCGATGAGAATGGATGACGTTTGCGACAAGCGCTTTGATCTCTCGGTCGTCGACGTCGTTCAGCGATCGAACCTACGGTTGTCTACAAGCCTAGCAGGCCGCGCGGTCGGCAGCCGTTGATTGGGATCAACCACAGAGCGGCGCTGGGATCGTCGCCACCGCGTGCGTTTGCCGACGCTATCGGGATCGTCACAGCGGACGTTCGCCAAGTCCCTAGGTAGTCGGCCGTTGATCTGGGTCAGTCGATGACCGGTCGCATCCCTCTAAAACGGACATCGGTCTGTCAGGAAAGCAGGGAGCCCATACGGGGATGCAGGACGGAGCAGCGTTCACGCCGGCCGAGCCCGTTCACGCGCTGACGTGTGACGATGTTCTCGCGAAACTTGGAGCGACCGCGGGAGGGCTCGACAGCGGCGTGGCGCGGCAGCGTCTCGCCCATTACGGCCCCAACGAGCTGCCCGCTCCGCCCGGTCGCCATCCGGTGAGGCGCTTCCTGGCTCAATTTCACAACGCCCTCATCTATGTCCTGCTGGCGGGAGCCGTTGCCGCGTGGAGTTTGGGACACATGCTCGACGCCGGCGTGATCGTCGCCGTCGTGCTGGTCAATGCCGTCGTCGGCTTCATCCAGGAAGGCAAGGCCGAGAATGCGTTGAACGCCATACGCAACATGATCTCTCCGCATGTCCATGTGCTGCGCGATGGCACGCGCCGGAGCGCGCCGGTCGCGGAGCTTGTGCCGGGTGACGTCGTCGTGCTCGAGGCCGGAGATCGCGTGCCGGCCGATCTGCGCCTGCTGCGCGCGCGCGGGATGCTGATCGACGAAGCGATCCTGACCGGTGAGTCCGTCGCCTCCGAAAAGAGCGAGACGCCGGTTGCCGCCGATGCACCGTTGGGCGACCGGGCATCCATGGCGTTCTCCGGCACCATGGTCGCGGCCGGACAAGGAACCGGCCTGGTGGTGGCCACGGGCACTGCCACGGAGATCGGACGCATCAGCACGCTGCTCGGCGACGTGCAGGAGCTGACGACGCCCTTGCTGCGCCAGATCGACCTTTTTGCGCGCCGGTTCACTTGGATCTGCCTCGGCGCCGCGGCGCTGGTATTTGCGTTCGCCGTTCTCGTGCGAGACTATCGCTGGGACGACGCGTTGATCGCCGTTGTCGCCCTGACCGTCGGAGTCGTGCCCGAGGGCTTGCCGGCTGTCATCACCATCACGCTCGCAATCGGCGTGCAGCGCATGGCTGCGCGTAACGCCGTCATCCGCCGCCTTCCGGCGGTGGAAACACTCGGCGCCGTTTCTGTGATCTGCTCGGACAAGACGGGCACTCTGACCTGCAACGAGATGACCGCCCGCCGCGTGGTCGTACCGCGCGGCGAGATCGAGGTCGGTGGCGCCGGCTATGCCCCGGTCGGTGACCTCGTGGCGTTGGATGGGAGCAGCAGCGAGGCCCGCAGAGAGGCCGCCCTGAAGCTGGCGCGGGCGGCCCTCGTCTGCAATGACGCTGATCTTCACGAGACGAAGAGCGGCTGGTCCGTCAATGGCGATCCTATGGAAGGCGCGCTCGTCACGCTCGCCATGAAGGCGGGGCTCGATGTTCGGGAAACACGCGCACACTGGTCGCGGCTGGAGGAGATACCCTTCGACGCACAGCATCGCTTCATGGCCACGCTCAATCGCCTATCGGGAGAAGAGCACGCCATTTTCGTCAAGGGCGCTCCCGAGCGCGTGCTGGAAATGTGCGCGCTTCAGGACTGCGGCCACCGTGAGGAGGCGATCGATCGTGCGTATTGGTCCGAGCGCATCGCGGCAGCCGCATCCAAGGGCGAGCGCGTCCTCGGCTTCGCCATTAAACCCGTCCCGGACACGCACACCCGCCTCTCCTTCGCCGACGTCGAAGGCGGGTTGATCTTTCTCGGCATCGTGGGGTTCATCGATCCGCCGCGCCCGGAGGCTGTAGCAGCTATCGCCGAATGTCATTCCGCCGGTATCGACGTTAAAATGATCACCGGCGATCACGCGGTGACGGCCGCGGCCATTGCACGGCAGCTTGGGCTCGGAGAGGCGCCGCGCGTCCTGACGGGAGCCGATCTCGATCGTCTGTCCGATGCGGCACTCGGTGAAGCCGTGGGAGAAACGGCCGTGTTCGCCCGCACCAGCCCGGAGCACAAGCTGCGGATCGTCCGCGCGCTTCAGGCGAAAGGCGGCATCGTCGCCATGACCGGCGACGGCGTCAACGATGCCCCGGCCCTGAAGCAGGCGGACGTCGGCATCGCCATGGGGAACAAGGGCACCGAGGCGGCCAAGGAAGCCTCGCAGATGGTCCTTCTCGACGACAACTTCGCATCCATCGTCTCGGCGGTGCACGAGGGGCGCACCGTCTACGACAACATCCAGAAAGTTACGGCCTGGACCATTCCGACCAACGGCGGTGAGGCTTTGACCGTCATTGCCGCCATCCTGTTCGGCTTCACCATGCCGATGACACCCGCGCAGATCCTTTGGATCAATATGATCCTCACCATCACGCTCGGCCTCGTGCTGGCGTTCGAGCCGCCGGAAGCCGACGTCATGCGCCGCCCGCCGCGCCAAGCCGACGCCGGGCTGCTGTCGTCGTTCCTCGTCTGGCGGGTCGCCTTCGTCTCGTTGATTTTCGTCGGCGCTGCCCTCGGGATCTTCTTCTATGCGCTGGGACAGGGTCTCGGCGTCGACATGGCGCGCACCATGGTCGTCAACATGATCGTGGTTCTCGAGATCTTCTATCTCTTCAACGTGCGCTATCTGCACATGACATCGTTCACTTGGCAGGGCGCCCTCGGCACGGCCCCCGTCCTGCTTGCCATCGCGGCCGTCGTCGCCGCGCAGCTCGCCTTCACGTACATACCGCTGATGCACGACCTGTTCGCAACGCGGCCTGTCAGCATAACGGACGGACTTCTGATCCTCGCCGTCGGCATGGTCGCGATGGTGATCCTGGAGGCCGAGAAGCACCTGATGCGGCGGCTCGACATTCTGAAGGTTTATCCCGAGGAAGCCGGAAGGGTGCCGCCCGCTGCGTAGGCCGAAAGCGGTACTGAGCACCTGCACACTGGACAGGTTTCAGTCATGCGCGAACTCAAGTAACGTCGTTGGGCCTGCCGCGCTGTCACGAAGCGCGGAAGGGTCGGGGATGATTGAACAACTGAAGCGTCCGTCTGGCGTTCAGCTCTAAACGGAAGGAAGAAACATGGCTTTGGAAGGTCTCATCATTTGGCTCATTATCGGCGCCATCGCCGGCTGGTTGGCTGGTCAGATTATTGCGGGCGGCGGCTTCGGCTTGGTCGGAAATATTGTGCTCGGTATCGTCGGCGCGGTTGTGGCCGGCTGGCTGCTGCCTCGGCTCGGTCTCTATATCGGAGGCGGTTTGCTGGGTGACATCATCAACGCCACCATCGGTGCTTTGGTCGTCATATTCATATTGAGATTGGTCGCACGCTGACGTCGCTCTAAGGCGACGTCACGATCGACCGCAAAGCGCGGGCATGGCGTCGCGCCCTTCGCCATGCCCGGCACCAGGCGTGTCGGCGATGGACGTTGCTATTGACGGCAGGCGCCAAGTGCGCACTCCGTCGCCCATGGTCGATTCAACTTTCATCTTCATTCTCGTCTTCGGCGGATCTCTCGTTGGGATCGTCACCGCTTTGGTGCGCCGTCACGATACGCTTAGGACAATGCTCGACATCGCGGCCGGCACGGCCGGTGGATACGTCGGTACGCCGCTTTGGCTCGCCTTCGTCCGCCACATCCTGCCGCGCATCGTCGGACCGTTGGATACCCTCGCACCCCGCTATTCCTCTCTCGCCGCGGATCTCTACTACTTGAGCCCGATCCTGGGCGGATTTCTCGGCGTCGGAATCCTGGCCCTCGTCTCCCGTCTCGCTCGTCCCCGCCGCCGCGACGAGCCGTGGCTCGCCATCCTTGGCGATGCCGTGAAGATCGTCGGCATCGTCTATCTCGCCGTCGCGCTCTGCCTCACGCTCGCGCTCGTCTTCTACGCCGCCTCCTACGGGCGCTGGGACGTGGTGTCCTCCCCCGCGCTCCTCATCGACCTCGTCTACGGATCGGCGATTGTGCTCGCCGGTTGGGCCGTGCGCCGCTCGGCCGCGCGATCTCTGTGATCCGCCGCCGGCGTATTTCGACGCATGGCTGATTGTCAGGCATAAAACTGACCATTATTGTGCAATCGACCGCGCTCCATTTGACGGCGAATCGGTTCAAATAACCGCATGTTTACTTATGCTTCGGAGCGCGCACTGGTCATGACGCAAGACACGGCCGCCTTCTCTGCTGATGATTTTCTGAGGAGCATCGGTGTCCGCATCGATGGCTTCATGTATCGTGGCCACAACAGCAACGACTACGCCATGATCTGGCTGTCGGATGGCTTCGCGCGACTGACCGGATACGACGGCGACAGCTTCATCCGCAGCCGCACCGGTTTTGCGTCCCTCATCGTCAAGGAGGATCTGCAGAAGGTGGATGCGGCCGTCGCCGATGCGCTCTCGCGGGGCGGCAACTGGCAGGTGAGCTACCGCATCCGCCATCGCGACGGGCGCGTTCTTTACGTGCACGAGACCGGCGGGGCATCGGCGGCCATGAACCCGGAGACCAATACCCCGGCCTATCTGGACGGCATCATCCTGGAGGCCGGCGCCCTCTCGCGGCTGGCAGAGCGGTTGACCCAGGGCTCGGCCGCGCTCGACAAGGTCGACGTTGCTGCCAGCGACATACGCACCACGTTGAAGACGCTTCGCCTCCTCGCGCTCAACGCGCGCATCGAGGCCGCGCGCGCGGCGGAGCATGGCTCCAGTTTCGGGGTTGTCGCCCAGGAGATGACGAGCCTTGCCGACCAGGGCGAGCTGGTGACCGGCCGCATGTCGTCGGAGCTGGCGCAGCTCCGCGGCGCCATTGCCCTGTAGCGCGCTTCTGCAACCGTCAGCCGGACACCGGCGCCGCGCCGGGATCCACGGATCCAGGGCCTTGGCGATCGTAGGCCTCGCGCGCCGATTTGATATCGCCGTGGTGCGTATCCGCCCAGCGGATCAATTCCGAGAGCGGTGCCAGCAGTGACTGGCCGAGCGGCGTCAGGCGATACTCGACGCTCGGAGGCAGCGTCGGAAAGACATGCCGGCTGGCGAGGCCGTCGCGCTGCAGCTCGCGCAGCGTCTGCGTCAGCATCCGTTGCGAGATGTCGGGGATCGCGCGGCGCAGCTCGCCAAACCGGTAAGGCCGCTCGCCGAGAACGCAGACGATCAGCGTGCTCCACTTGTCGCCGATGCGATCGAGCACGCCGCGCACGGGGCACAGCGCCAAGTCTCCCCGCGCTTCGGCCAGCAAGTTTGTATCCATTGGCTGGTTACCTCCAGGTGCCTATCTCCCGAAAAGCTGCCGTCTTTACGGGGCCAACTGGCTCACCTTAGTAGTGGTCTCGAAAAGAGACAACCACTCAGGAGATAACCAAATGTCATTTTCGAACCCAAGCACGGATCGTTTGCTGGTGACGGGCGCCTCGGGTCACCTGGGGCGGAGCGTGCTCGCCCATTTGCTCGATACCCTCCGGATTGACCCCGCACGCCTCATAGCCGTGACCCGCGACCCGGCGAAGCTCGCCGGTCTGTCGCCCCGCGGGGTAGAGGTTCGGCGCGGAGATTTCGAGGATCCGCCATCCCTTGCCTCCGCGTTCGCCGGCGCGAGCCGCCTGCTGCTCATCTCCACCGACACGCTGGACCGTCCCGGGGCACGGCTCGCCCAGCATCGCTCCGCCATTGCCGCCGCCAAAGCCGCGGGCGTGAAGCATATCGTCTACACGTCCATGCCGGACCCGGCGGACTCGCCCATCCCCTTCGCGCCCGATCACCGCCAGACCGAAGAGACCCTTGCCGCGAGCGGCCTCGGTTGGACGGTTTTGAGAAACGCCTGGTACTTCGAGAACCTCGCCATGTCCCTTCCGGGCGTGCTCGCAACCGGCAAGTGGGTCACATCCGCGGGCGACGGCCGCATCGCCAACCTCTCCCGCGACGACTGCGCTCGGGCGGCAGCCTCCGCGCTTGCCTCATCTTCGGCTGCAAGCACGGTCTACGACATCACCGGCCCGGCCGCGCTCACCACGGCGGAAATCGCAGCCACGGTCAGCGATGTCCTCGGCCGGCCGATCGAGCTCGTCCACGTTTCGGACGAGGCGTTGGTCGCCGGCATGGTCGCAGCCGGCCTTCCCGAGCCCATGGCCCGGATCTGGGCATCGTTCGATACCGCTACGCGGTTTGGAAAGTTCGCTAAAGTGACGGGCGACGTCGAGAAGCTGACCGGAAAGCGGCCCCAGGCATTTCGGGATTTCCTCGCCGAAAACAAAAGTCTGTTTCTGCCGGCCCCCGCCGTTGGAGCGAAAGCATGACAGCAAATGGGCCCATCGATTCCGGAACACGCATCGGACACGTACACCTCAAGGTGTCCGACATCGAGCGCGCGCTCGCGTTCTATCGCGACGTTCTGGGCTTCGAGGTGACGCAGCGCTATGGCAGCCAGGCGGCATTCCTGTCCGCCGGCGGCTACCATCATCACATCGGCCTCAACACCTGGGAGAGCCGGGGCGGTAGCCCGCCCCCACGCGGCACGACCGGGCTCTACCATGTTGCCATCCTCTATCCCTCTCGCGCCGCATTGGCCGATGCGCTCCGCCGCCTCATCGCGGCGCACATCACGATTGATGGCGCGAGCGACCACGGCGTCAGCGAGGCCATCTACCTGCGCGATCCCGACGGCAACGGCATCGAGCTCTATCGCGACCGCCCGCAGGCCGAATGGCCGCGCACGGCCGACGGTGCGATTGCCATGACCACCGCGCCTCTCGACCTCGCAGCGTTGGCCTCAGCGTAAGGCGCCCCCCTCACGACAGCGCCCGCAAAACGAAACATGCGCCACGCCGTTTCCGGCGGGCGCATGTTCTTAACGAGCCGTGGGCTCGAAAGTCCTTTAAGCGGCCTTCTCGGCCTTCGCCTTGGCGATCTCGCGCTTGAGCTTCTGGCACTCGGGCGAGAGATCCTCGAGGCTCGCCTTGGCGAGGAAAGCGTCGAGGCCGCCGCGATGCTCGACCGACTTCAGCGCGTGCGCGGTGATGCGCAGCTTCACCTGCTTGTCCAGCGTCTCGCTGATCAGCGTCACGTTCACGAGGTTCGGACGGAACTTGCGCTTCGTCTTGTTCTCGGCATGGCTTCTGAGCTGGCCCGAAAGCGGCAGCTTGCCCGTCAACTCACAGCGCCTGGTCATCTTAAAATCCTTGTTCGGTCGGCCTCACGACCAACCGTCCGCCTTCGGAGCGGACCAGAATCGCGAGGAAAATCAATGAGAATGGCCCCGCTGACCTGGATCGGCGGGACCGTTGACGCACTCTATACGCGAGCCGCGTTCTTTGCGTCAAGCCGGCCGCGTCGCGAGTCGTGATGGAATGCGGTCACACGGACAGCGAAATCGGCGCGGAACTCGAAACAATGCTTGTGGATTTGCTGGGTAAAAGGCCGTGCCAGGGCGGCGCATCGTGGAGCGAATTGTTAAACGTTGGGCGGCAAAATGCACGGCGTCGAAACTCCTTCGTAAATCGTCTTTTGCCCTCCTCGCGAGAGAGTCGCGCGAGAAACGGGTGGGTGGGTAGTGACCATGTATCAAGTCTCGTCTCGTCGCGTTGTCGCGTGCGTTGCCGGTTTCGGCGCTTTGGCCCTGGCGGCCATATCTTTGGCCCCGCTCCGCGCCACGGCCGCGCCCTCGCCGACCGGAATAGTGCCGGTCAGGGTCGACGCCAGCTACAAGATCAGCCTCAACGGTTTCAATCTCGGCAGCTTTCATTTTAAGTCGGACGTCGGCCGCACCCATTATAAGTTGGTGACCGACGTCCAGATTTCGGCGCTGCTTGGCGTATTCAAGTGGAAGGGCGTGACCCAAACCTCCGGATCGCTGGAAGCAAAAACGCTGAAACCCGCGGATTTCCGCTTCGACTACGAAAGCTCCATCCGCAACGGCTCCGTGGCGATGGGATTCCATGACGACCGCATCGACCGCGTGTCGGTCGTCCCGGTCACCCTCGAAACCGCCGACACGGTGCCGCTCACCCAGGAGCACCTCAAGGGCGTATTCGACCCCTTGAGCGCCATCCTGGCCATCACCCATAGCGACGCGACGAACCCCTGCGGGCGCAAGTTCGCGATCTTCGACGGCAAGCAGCGCTTCGATCTGGCCCTGAGATATGCGCGCAAGGAGCCCGTCACCGGCATCCCGAACGAGACCGCCGTCGTCTGCCGCGTCAAATACACCCCCATCGCCGGCTATCGCCCCACCTCGGAGACGCAGGATCTCGCCAACTCGAACGATATCGAGATCGCGTTCCGCATGGTGCCGGCCGCCAAGCTGATGCTTCCGCAATCGGTGGCTGTACCGACCGCGGCGGGTAATGCCCGTATCGACCTCGAGCGCGTCAATATCGAGCTGCCCGAGCGCGGCCAGGTCGCGTCGGCCGACTGATCATCGAAAAAGCAATCTGCTTTAACGGGCATCGCGTGCCGCACGCGGTGCCCGTTGTGTTTGTGTAGGATGGGCGGAGCGGCCATTTTTCCCGTGCCACCCGGGCCTCAAGCAACGCAAAGACGCGGAACGCTTGAACGAAACGCTTGATCTCGAACCCCCGCAATGCAATGCCAGGGGCTCTTCAGTAGGAGATCTCGCGTATGGCCAGCGATCTGGAAACGCGCATCCGCAATGTGACCGCGGTTCTCGGCCCCACCAACACCGGAAAGACGCATCTCGCCATCGAGCGCATGCTCGGTCACGAAAGCGGTATGATCGGTCTTCCGCTGCGGCTTCTGGCGCGCGAGGTCTACGACAAGATCGCGGCCCGTATCGGCGCTGACAAGGTCGCCCTCATTACCGGTGAGGAGAAGATCAAACCGGAGCGCGCCCGCTTCTGGGTGGCAACGGTGGAAGCCATGCCGCGCGACGTGGACGTGGACTTTCTCGCCATCGACGAGATTCAGCTCTGCGCCGATCCGGAGCGCGGTCACGTCTTCACCGATCGCCTGCTGCACGCTCGTGGCCGCGCCGAGACGTTGCTGCTCGGTGCGCAGACGATGCGCGAAGCCATTCAGGATCTGATCCCGGGCGCCAACTTCATCTCACGCCCGCGCCTGTCGCGCCTCACCTATGCGGGCGAGAAGAAGATCACGCGCCTGCCCGGCCGGTCGGCCGTGGTCGCGTTCTCCGCCAACGAGGTCTACGCCATTGCCGAGCTGATCCGCCGGCAACGCGGTGGCACGGCCGTCGTGCTCGGCGCCCTTTCGCCCCGCACCCGCAATGCGCAGGTCGCGCTTTATCAGTCGGGCGATGTCGATTTTCTCGTCGCCACCGATGCCATTGGCATGGGCCTCAACCTCGACGTCGACCATGTCGCATTTTCCGCCGTGCGCAAGTTCGATGGCCAGAACTTTCGTAATTTGACGCCGAACGAGGTAGGCCAGATCGCCGGTCGCGCCGGCCGTCATATGAACGACGGCACATTCGGAGTTACAGGCAACTGCGAGCCGTTCGAGTCCGATCTCGTCGAGCGCCTCGAGACGCACACCTTCGACAACGTGCGCGTGTTGCAGTGGCGCAATCGCCGTCTCGACTTTGCGACCCTCGATCGCCTCCGCGATAGTCTGCGCGAGCTGCCGCACGAGCCGCGCCTCGCCCGCGCCCGCATGGCTGACGACGTGATCGCTCTCGAGACGCTGGCCAACGATCGCGAGATCGCGGGGTTCGCGACCAGCACCGGCGCCGTGCAGCGCCTGTGGGAGGTTTGCCAGCTTCCCGACTATCGCAAGATCTCCTCCCAGAGCCACGCCGAGATGATCGGCACGCTCTACGGCTACTTGATGGGTCCGGAGGGCCGCGTGCCGGAGGACTGGTTCGCCAAGCAGGTTGCCTTCGCCGATCGCACCGATGGCGACATCGACACGCTCGCCAACCGCATCGCCCACATCCGCACCTGGACCTTCGTCTCCAACCGCGCCGATTGGCTGAAGGACCCGGCCCACTGGCAGGCCCGCACCCGCGCCATCGAGGACAGCTTGTCGGACGCACTCCACGAGCAATTGACGCAACGCTTCGTCGATCGGCGCACCAGTGCCTTGATGAAGGGTCTGCGCGACAAGGAGGAACTCTCGGCGGAGATTGCCGAAGATGGCGCCATTCATGTCGAGAACCACTTCGTCGGCCGCCTGCGCGGGTTTCAATTCTCGCCCGAGACGCAGGCGGAAGGCATCCACGGCAAGGCCGCACGCAGCGCCGCCGCCCACGTCCTCTCGCGTGAGCTGGGCATGCGGGCCCGCCGTGTCGCTGCCGCCAAGGCGGACGCCTTCAAGCTGTCGCGCTCCGGTCGGGTGCTTTGGCGCGACGAGGAGATCGCGACCTTCGAGCCCGCCGACGATCCCTTGAAGCCGCAAGTGGCTCTGCTGGCGGATGAGCATCTGACCGGCCCCGATCGCGAGAAGGTGCAGGCCCGCCTCGAGGCGTGGCGCGACGAACTCATCGCCGATCGCCTGAAGCCGCTGGTCGACATCGCCAAGGCCGAGGACGTGACGGGGCTGGCGCGGGGGATCGCGTTCCGGTTGACCGAGAGCTTCGGCATGCTGAAGCGCGAGCTGATCACCGACATGATGAAGAGCCTCGATCAGGAGGCGCGCGCCCAACTGCGCAAGTACGGCGTCCGCTTCGGCGCCTTCAACATCTATTTTCCTGCCCTTTTGAAGCCCGCGCCCGCCGAGCTTTCTGCGACGCTCTGGTCGTTGAAGAACGCCGCCGCCAACGGCCTCGCCCTGGAAGCCCTTCCCGAGCTGCCGCGCGCCGGGCTCACATCCGCGGCGGTTCAGCAAACGACGCCGGAAGCGCTCTATCGCGTCTACGGGTTCCACGTCTGCGGACCGCGCGCCATTCGCCTCGACATTCTGGAGCGTCTCGCTGACCTGATCCGCCCGCTGCTCGCCTGGCGGCCGAGCCCGGACGGCGCCACCACCCAACCCAAAGGATCGACGGGCGATGGCGGCTTCGTCGTCACGCCGGAGATGATGTCGATCCTCGGCTGTTCGCCCGACGAGCTTTCCAATGTGCTGAAGGCCCTCGGCTTCCGTCTTGATCGCAAGACCGTGCCACGGCCGGCGGAGCCGGCAAAGGAAAG
>NZ_CADEFI010000017.1:0-8589 GCF_902826555.1 uncultured Hyphomicrobium sp. | reverse complement strand
CAGTCCGCCGACGCGCCGCAGGCTGCGACGGTCGATACCGTCGTCATCGATATCTGGCGGCCGAGGCGTCATCGCAGCGAAGACCGTTCGGGCCGCGAGGAGGGCAGCCGCGGCGAGCGCCGGGAAGGCGGCAGGAACAACCGCCGCCATCAGGGACAAGGGCGCCATCGCAATGGCGGCGGCCAGAGCGACAGCACTCAGGCGCCCGGCGCCGAGCCGGCGACGGCGGGTGCGCCGTCCGCCGATCCCGCAGCCGCTGCCGGGAGCGGGGCACCGCGTGGTGAGCGCAGTGGCGATCATCGCGGCCGCGGCCGCCATCATGGCCAGCGCGGCGAGGAGCGAGGCCCGCGCCCGCAGCATCAGCGCGACGCCGGGCACCGCGAACGCCGCCGCGACGACCGCCCGCGCGACGATCGCCGCCGCCAGGAGGATCGCCAGGCGCCGATGATCCGTTCGGCCGCCCCGCCCAGCAAGAAGGGGAGCGTCGATCCCGACTCGCCCTTCGCGTCTCTGGGCGCCTTGCGCGATGCGCTCGCTAAGCAGGCGCGCGAAAAGAACCCTTCATGAGCAAGCTCCCAGCGGGGGAAAAGTCCCAGCGTCTCGACAAATGGCTGTGGTTCGCCCGCGTCGCCAAATCTCGCACGCTCGCCGCAACGGCGGTGACCGACGGCAAGATCAAGGTCAACCGCGTCAAGGCCGAGAAGGCGAGTCACCTGATCAAGGTCGGCGACGTGATTACCTCTCGCTTGACGCGCCGTATCAGGGTTCTCAAGGTTGCCGAGCTGGGTGAGCGCCGCGGCCCTGCAGCCGAGGCGCAGCGGCTTTACGAGGATCTCACGCCGCCGCCCGTCCCGAGCGAGCAAGGGCCGGAATCTGCGGCATGGGCCGAGCGGACACCCGGCGCCGGGCGGCCGACCAAGCGCGACCGGCGTCAGATCGACGAGTTCAAGCGCAGCGGCTGAGCAATCGGGGCTAAAGTCGTGCTGTGACTCTGCGGGGCTTGCTATGGCGGCCCGCTTTTGGCACACCCCGAGGGGCTCACCCTGCGAGGATCCGGACACACGAAATATGACCTACGTCGTCAACGATAAGTGCATCAAATGCAAGTACACGGACTGTGTCGAGGTCTGCCCCGTCGATTGTTTTTACGAGGGTGAGAATATGTTGGTCATCCACCCCGACGAGTGCATCGATTGCGGGGTCTGCGAGCCGGAATGCCCTGCCGAAGCCATCAAACCCGACACTGAGCCTGGTCTGGAGCGCTGGCTCGAGATCAACCGGGAATATGCAGATAAATGGCCAAATATTACTTCTAAGAAGCCGGCACCAACCGATGCAGACCAGTACAAGGACGAACAAGGCAAGTTCGATAAATATTTTTCTTCCGAGCCAGGCACCGGCGACTGATCATCGACTGTCTAGCGGCAAGTTTCCGATACAAATATGTGCGGCGCACCAAATTGAAGACTTAAGCAAGTTCTTTAAGCGCTAGAACACCTACATTCCTGCTAGCGCTTCAATTTTCATGAAATTTGTGTTACAAGTAATCCTCGGACAATTTAGAACCGAACAGGAACCCTTGAAGCACAAACGTAGCACTTTCGGCCGCGGACACGATGGAGTTCGTGACGGATTGCTGCGCTGTGTCGTCGGGGCATCTGTTTGAGATGCTGTGACTTATCGTCCGAGAATAGGTAAGCGGGTAGCTATTTCGGATCAGCGACCCGACATGCTTGGGGAGGCCCGGGAACGGCGGCAAAGTAACGTGCCGGCGGACCGGGTTTGCGTGTGATTGCACGGCAGACGGGTCGACACAAGGCCCGCGTGCAAAAGTGAACGAGTAAGACCGGCCCATCCGGGGTCGGATGGCATGTGACACGAGAGAGTGAGAAGTCGATGGCTCAGAAGAACAAGGCGCACGTGAAGGCTCGGACGTCGAAGCCCGTCGCGTCCAAGGCGGTTGCCCGGCCTTCAAAGACCAAGATCGCTGCCAAGGCCGGCGCGAAGAAACCGGTCGCCACGTCGGCAAGTCATGCCAAGAAGCCGGTCGCTGTCAAGCCCGCGGTCATCGCCAAGGCACCAGTTGCGAAACCTGTTGCAGCAAAGACGCCCGAGCAAAAGAAGCCCGTCGCCGCTCCTGTTGTCGCGAAGCAGCCGGCTCAGGTTGCCAAGCCTGCGGCTCCCGCTGCCAAGGCACCGGCTCCGCGTCCCGGCCAGGTTGCCGTCACGCCGGCTCGCGCCGCGGCCGCACTCGCCAGGACCAGCGGCCAGAAGCTGACGGCACCCGTCCAGCCCACGACCCCGAAAGAGATCGCGGAGAAGACCGCTGCCGCTCGTCAGATCATGGCCGCGCAGAAGAAGTCGGTGAGCCAGCGTCACGGCTTCAAGACCAACGAGTTCATCGTCTACCCGGCTCATGGTGTCGGCCGCATCGTCGGCATCGAGGAGCAGGAGATCGCCGGCATGTCGCTCGAGCTCTTTGTCATCACCTTCGACAAGGAGAAGCTGACGCTGCGCGTGCCGACCGGCAAGCTGGAGAGTGTCGGTATGCGCAAGCTTGCGGACGACGGCATCGTCAAGAAGGCGATGGAGACGCTCAAGGGCCGCGCCCGCGTCAAGCGCACCATGTGGAGCCGCCGCGCGCAGGAGTATGTGGCCAAGATCAACTCCGGCGATCTCATCTCGATCGCCGAGGTTGTACGCGACCTGTATCGCTCCGAGGCACAGCCCGAGCAGTCCTACTCCGAGCGTCAGCTCTACGAGGATGCCCTCGACCGCATGGCCCGCGAGATCGCGGCCGTTGAGAAGCTCGACGAGCGCGGCGCCGTCCAGCGCATCACGGACGTGCTCTCGAAGAGCGCACGCGGCCGCCGCCTCGCTGAAGGTGGTGATCCCGATCCGGCCGACATGCGCGCTGCGTAGTCACCCCGCAAACGAAAGCCAAACGCCCTGCCGACCACCTCGGCGGGGCGTTTGTTTTTGCGTATCCGAAGCAGGATCGAGCATCGTGTTCGCCTCTTCGAGGCATGTTCGGTCGCATCACTTCGGCGGCATCTCGCCCGCCTCGCCCAACACTTCGATTTCGTCGAGGGAGCCGAGCACGATCATCGGCCCGTTACGCCGCTCGATCCAGCCGCGCACCCGGATCGCCTTGCCGGCGAGCGCCTGAAGGCGTCGGGCTCCGTCGTCGCTGCGCACGACGATGGCGCTGGCAATGCTCGCCGTAAAATCGCGCCGCCAGTCGATGCCGAAATTGATGTACGTCGTCCGCTGCGCCTGGCTGACCTGCGCCACGCGCCCCTCGACGAGCGCGAAGCGTCCCGTGAGTCCGAGCAGCCCGCCGATGTCGTTCGCCGAGCGCACGCCGTAGTCCTCACGGCGCCACAAGCCGCGCCGGGCGATGCGCGCTTCGGATTCGGCGTTGATCAGCGCAGCGAGGCAGGCAGCGTTTCCGGGCAGAGCATAGGCGCGCGCGTGACCGTCGCGGATCAGACGTTCCTGGATCCAGACAGCGCCGGCGTCGGTCCCGATATAGGCCTGCACCAACAGGCGGCCATATCGGTCGTATCGCCGCCCTTCGTTGGGAAGCGCGACGGCGCGGCCCGCGACCAGCGCACCGAGCGCCTCGAGCGCGTCCCGCGCCGGCGGCCCGTCATTGGTGTCGGATGAAGGGCTGTCGGCCCCGGGTGCAAGCGCGCCGATCAAGCGCACCTCCTGGCCGTTATCGAGGAGCAACGTCTCGCCGTCGATGACATGCGCCACGCCATGTGTCGAGCGAGGTCCCGGTGCGCATGCCTCTGACGCGGTCGCGGCCGTAGCAAGGAACGGCAAAACGGCAACGCCAGCCACCAGCCACCGCATGATGCTCTCGCAAATTAGGCCCGCTCCCGCGTTGAGCATGACACGCGAAGACGATGTCGGTCACCGCCTATTCGCCGGCTGAAGGATCGACCGGCGGGAGCGCCCCATGAAGGCTATCGGTAAGCGGAACATCCAGGAGCCCGAGGGCAGGCAGCCGCGAAACCCAGATCCCGTGGAGATCCTCGTCTCGAGCCAAGGGATCGTCGGGCACGGGGATCGGAGCCCGATGCGCAGAGAACAAGCTGTCCGCCTTGCCGTGTACATCCGCGCCGTCGGACGTTTCAGGACGCGCCACAAGGCCGACACCTTGTCCGACCGCTACGCGGTCTCGCTGACCATCCCAGACGATTTCCTCGATCGAGAAGAGATAGTCCTGGCCGCCCGCGTGTGTGACGACGAAGTCGGGCTGACGATGCGCGGCGCCGGCCGGCACCGCCTCGATGCGGATCTCGCCGGCTCCGGAATAGTCGACCGTATCGACCCCGTCCTTCGCATAGGCGAGCCCCGGTTGTCCGCCGTGGTAGATGTTCGATCCGCCCGACCAGCGGAACGTGTCGTCGCCCGCGCCGCCGTAGAGCTTGTCGACAACGCGTGGATCATTGCCGCCGATCAGGACATCGGCGCCACCGCCGCCAACCAGCGTTGTGAAGCCGTCCGCGGCTGTGAGCACATCCCCGCGCGATGTGCCGATCAGTGTGCCCATGCCCGGCGAGAAGCGTAGCCCCGTGGGAAGCGCGTCCGCGACCGCGATCCCCGCGTGATGCAAAAGCGAGGCGACGAGCGAGGAGGAGTTGATCGTGGGCAGAGGCGAGCTTGGCAGTGCCACCGGAATATACGGGAGCCGCTGCGCTTCGATGTCGGTGGCATGGGCCACGATCTCGGCCCATATCGAGATGGCTTCGCTGCCGGACGCGATCACATGCGCGCCACGGCTTGCGCTGGTGCCGATCTTGTCCGCGAGCTCCGCACCGCTGAGGCCGCCGTTGGCATCCGAAAGCGTTGTCCCCCCGTGCCAACCTTCGACGGCAAGGTGCACGCTCGCGCCGTCCTGCTCCCGCAAACCTTCGATCACGAACCAATCGTCTTGTTGCGCCTCTGGTCCGAACCGGAAAACGATTTGCAGATGATCGAACCCCAGGACGCCAAGTCCGAGGAGTTGTACGGGCAGCCGCTCCACGCTCACGCTCGGCATCGGGACGCGCTCCACGGCGTTTTATGATGCATCCCAGAATAACAACCAAAGGTTGAATAATTATACAACAGCATGCAAAAGGAGAAAGAGCCGCTCCGCGTGCGCTCTTTCCAAGCCGGGAGGAACCGGGCAATACTGCCTCAAAAAAGGGCGGCAACGTTGATTTTCAACAGGGAAGGGGAGACGACGAGATGGGAAGTTTTTTCAAGGCCTTGCTGCTGGGATTCGTGGCCGGGGTCATCGCGTTTGTAACCGTGCATGAGCTGGTGAGCCTCTGGCTCCTGAACAGCGGCTTCGCAACGCGTGTGCCGTGGTCGGCCGACCAATCGGCGCTGAGCGGGTATCCGCAGGGCCTCACGGACGCTCTTTGGGGTGGCGTCTGGGGAGCAATCTTTGGACTGATTCTGGGCCAGCCGCCGAACGGGTCCATGACGCTGCGCGGCGCGCTGCTCGGCATCGTGGGACCCGCCGTCATCGGCGCCCTGGTAGCCGTGCCCCTGCTCCACGGTCAGCAGCCGTTCCTCGACCTGGACGTCAACGTCATCTGGCCGGTGGTTCTGGCCGCCGCGGTTTTCGGTGCCGCCGCCGCGTGGCTCTATGGCCTGTTCAGCTACGGACGCCTGCCGTAGATCGCATTTTCACGTGAATCGACGGCCGCGCCGCCGTATCGGCGCGGCCGAATTTTTTTAAGACGTGCGCCGCGCCAGATAGTCCGCGCCCGACATCGTGAGCTTGGGATCGATGCTTCCGATCGCAGCCTTGTCCTTCCCGTCGTAGTCGAGTGCGGAGAGGATCACACGCATGGCTTCGAGACGCGCGCGGCGCTGGTCGTTGGCGTTGATCACCGTCCATGGACTTGAGGCCGTATGCGTCAAGCGGAGCATCTCCGTTTCCGCCGCCGTGTAGGCATCGTACTTTCCGATCGCCGCGAGATCGATCTCGGTCACCTTCCATTGCTTGAAGGGATCGTGCCGGCGCTCGTGGAAGCGCTTGAGCTGCATTTCGCGCCCCACCGTGAGATAGATCTTGAAAAAATGGATGTTGTCGCGCACGAGCAGCGCCTCGAACTCCGGCGCATCGCGCAGGAAGCGTGCCGTCTCGTCCTCGGTGCAAAAGCCCATCACGCGCTCGACGCCCGCCCGATTGTACCAGCTCCGGTCGAACAGGATCATATCGCCTTTCGTCGGCAGATGCTGGACGTAACGCTGGAAGTACCACTGCCCGCGCTCCGTCTCGGTCGGCTTTGAAAGGGCGACCGAGCGGGAATGGCGCGGATTGATTCGCTCGAGGATGCGCGAGATGCAGCCGCCCTTGCCGGACGTGTCGCGTCCTTCGAAGAGCACGACGATGCGCTCGCCCTTCGTTTCGGTATAGGCCTGCAGCTTGATCAGCTCGAGCTGCAGAGCCTGAAGCTGTTCCTCGTACGGCTCGCGTTTGATCTTCTTGTCATACGGATATCCGCCCGATTTGAACGCCCGCTCCTCGAGCTCGGGAGGAAACACCGGGTTGTCGAGATCGAAGTCCGGATAAGCCCGGCTCCCCCCGCCATCGGCCGCTTTCGCTGTCTTGTCGGCCTTTTCCGTCTTGTCGCTCTTTGCCTTGCCCATGCTCGCTCTCGATCGATCTTCGTTCTCCGCCAAGCACCTACCCCCGACGAACTGTCACACAAGTGTTGTTTACCAGGAAGCCTGATCCGCGGGCGATCGAGCCGAAGGGAGCCTCACTTGCAAACCATGTCGTCCAAAACACCTGCGCGCGGTGCACCGTGAGAGTTGAGGGCATCATGCAGATCGAGGCAATATGGGATCCCATGACGGACCCCAGGGCGCCTGCCAGATTCCTGTCAGCGTTAAAATCGGGCTTAGACCGCTTTCTCGCAGCCCTTCGTGCCTTGGGTCGCAGGCTGCGCCCCCATGCGCGCGCGCTCGCCTGGTCTGCCGCCCTTTTTCTTGGCCTCTCGGTATGGGGCGGCCTCGGAGGCTGGGCGGCGTCTGCGGGCTTCCTGATCATGGCCATGATCGTGGCCGGCAAAGACCCCTCCGATGCGGATGAAGAAGGCACGCCGGTCTCCAGGGAGCCCGAGCGCACGCGGCGCGGCCAGGGTGGCTCCGAGCGTGACAGCGAGAGCTGGCGCCTGTTGCTGGACGCCGTCCCGGATGCCGCCGTCGCGCTCGACCACAACTTCAACATCATGCATTTCAACGCCCGTCTCGAGGAGCTTTTTCCGAGAGTGCGCGTCGGTCAGCCGTTGAGCCAGCTTTCGCGCAACCCCGAGCTCAACAACGCCGTAGAGAAAGCCATCACCTCCAACGGCGAGGTTGTCGTCGATCTCTTTGAGCGCGTGCCGGTCGAGCGGCGCATCTCGGCCACCGTCTCCCGCCTCGGCGTGCGCGAGATCCGCCGCGGCCTTCCGTTTCTGATCGTCTCCTTTCGCGACCTGACCGAGCAGGACAAGCTCGCCCAGATGCGCGCCGACTTTATCGCCAACGCCAGCCACGAGTTGAGGACGCCGCTGGCGTCGCTGCGCGGTTTCGTCGAAACCCTGCAGGGCCCCGCTCGCGACGATCCCAGTGCACGCGAGCGCTTCCTCGCCATCATGTCGAGCCAGGCGACGCGCATGACCCGCCTCATCGATGACATGCTCTCGCTGAGCCGGGTCGAGACACGGGCCCACTTGCCGCCGCGCGGCATTGTCGACCTGAACGAGGTCGCGTCCTACGTCGCCCAAGCCCTGGAGCCGCTGGCCGAAGGCTCGAAGATGAAGATCGCGGTGACCAAAGGCGACGGCGCCATCCGCATCCGCGGCGATCGCGACGAGATCGTGCAGGTGCTGCAGAACCTCGTCCACAACGCCATCAAGTACGGCCGCCAAGACGGTCACATCGAGATTGCAGCCTCGCGCGTGCTCGACGGCTCACCGCCTCAACCGCGCGCCCTCGTCGCCGTTGCCGACGACGGCCCCGGCATCGCCCCCGAGCATCTGCCGCGCCTGACGGAGCGTTTCTATCGCGCCAACGTTGCCGCGAGCCGCGAGAAAGGCGGCACCGGGCTCGGCCTCGCCATCGTCAAGCACATCGTGATCCGCCACCGCGGCGACCTCAGGATCTCGAGCGTGGTGGGCAAAGGTTCGACCTTCTCGATTCTCTTCGACGAGCTTGGCGGCAGCGGACCGGGACGGACGTAGCGCGGCGACCCGACTGCTGCTGGTCCGCGCGCAATCGGCCCGGCGCCCTTGAGCCCGAGGTGTGGAGACGAGGAGACGGGGCGGCGCAGCTCCGCAGTAATTTTTTATGGCGGCGCTTGAGCCGCCCCGCGCAGGATTTTTGGGGCTCTGCACTGACCCGTTTCCGGTGCCGGGGGCATCGCTGCCCTGGGCGGCTGAGCGGACCTCGAGCGCGAGGTTCCATCCATGCTCGCGCATGGCCTACTGACGCGCTGTCTGCACGAAGGCTGCGTCGCCGACGGCCGACCTGCTCCCGCCTGCCGACACCAGCGACGCCTCGCGAATGCGGCTCTCGTGCCAAGCGGGATCGGAG
>NZ_CADEFI010000016.1:32441-77450 GCF_902826555.1 uncultured Hyphomicrobium sp. | reverse complement strand
GCTCCGCGATCCGCTCCTCGAGATCCGCGCAGCAATTGCCGCCTAGGTCAGCTGCATTGGCATTGGCGTGTGCGAAACACAGCCCGGCCGCTGCCACCAAGGCGCCTGCCACCCTATTTTTTACTCCCCCATTCATCGCGTTAGGCCCTTTCCCGTCAGTTGTTATTTGGTCTAGTTTCCTTGTTGTCGGTTTTCTCAAAGTGCCAAAGGCAAAACCCCCATTTCTCTCTTTGGCGCTCTGGTCGAAAACCATCTTTTTTACGCTTGTTGTCCCCGGAAGTTCGGATTTGCTCTCCAAGATCGAGGACTGCCGGCGCGCACTGTGGTCCGGTCACGGATAGTGTGAGCAAGCGCTGTGCCAATCCGGCACTACCCACTGTCGGACGGCGCGCGGAGGGAAAGCGCACGAGTTGCACCGATTACAGACATTGAGAAAATGTACTTGGAAATCAAAGCACTATAAATCAAGCTCAGCTTGAGTCAGGCTATGAAAGGCGACAAGAATCGTTGCCAATGCGCAACAGGGAAAGCCACCGGTGAACGTAAGAACGCATGCGCACCGAACGCACTCACCCATGCAACGCCGACAAGCGAAAACCCCATGCGACATTTGTCGCGTGACGTTCGACAGTCGCATCGACGTCCGCACAGGGACTTTACGCGCGGAGGTGGTTAGAGAATTGAATGCCGAAAGGCGCTGGCGATGAGGCTTGAGCGAGCGCCAATTCTATCGATCTCCACGCGTGCATTCCATCCCGCGGAACTTTTAGCGCGAGTCGGCTCTCCTCTCGTTCCGCCCTGGTGCGGTGTTTTGCAAATCCGACTTTTATTTTTCTGATGAACCGGTGCCGCGGCGGTTTCGCGCGAGCGGCAAAATGAACTCCGCGGTCAGATCGCATGTCTATGCGTGCGACAATTGTAGCGCGTCAGGTGACGCATATTCCTGCCCAGGAGGTATCGGAAAAAGCGGATAGGAAAAGCGGAAAGACGGGTTAGGAAATACTCCCAAAGCTTGGCACAGAGCCTGCATCGATCATTGCCGTTAAGTCATAACAGTGTCAGCCCGGCATCGGGCGACGGGGAGAGGAACATGCTGAAAGGAATGGAGCGGAAGCGCTCCTGGTCGAGCATTGTCGGTGGAGCAGCGCTTGTTCTGCTGAGCGCGGGCGCCGCAAACGCGGAAGGCAAAGGGCCGGGTTTTGATGATCCGAACAACTGGCCGCAGTATCATCGCAGTCCCAACGCATGGCGCTTCAGCCCGTTGGACCAGATCAACAAGGGCAACGTCAAGGATCTGCACATTGCCTGGATCCATCAGCCGGGCGTGATCACGCACGGCCTCCAGGCGACGCCTATCGTCATTGACGGCGTGATGTACACGATCGCCGCCGACAACAACGTCTTCGCTCTCGATGCGGCGACCGGAAAGATCATCTGGCGCTACACCGCAAAGCTCGATCCGATCGTCAAGGAAGTCTTCTATCAGTCCGCGAGCCGCGGCGTGACCGTCGGCCGAGGCAAAGTCTTCATCGGCTCGTTGGACGGCCGCTTCATTGCGCTCGACCAGAAGACCGGCAAGGAGCTGTGGTCCACGCAGCTGACGAACATGAAGGCGGAGTATGGCGCTCTGTTCTCGTCGCCGCCGCAGCTCGCGGGCGACATCGTGTTCGGAGGCACCACCGGCGGCGACCAGCCTATCGTCGGCAAGATCTTCGCCGTGAAGGCCGACACCGGCGAGCGCGCATGGACCTTCGAAATTCCGAAAGACGACCCCAAGAGCTGGCCTGGCGAAAGCCGTCACATCGGCGGTGGCTCCGCGTGGTTGCCCGGAACCTACGATCCCTCGACCGACACCATCTACATCGGCACCAGCAACGCTGCGCCGGATTTCAATCGTGAAGGCCGCGAGGGCGACAACCTCTACACCGCGACGGTCCTGGCGCTCGATCCCAAGACCGGCAAGATCAAATGGTATCGCCAGGAGGTTCCGAACGACACGTGGGACTTCGACTCCGCCTACGAGGCATTGCTCGTTCCGGACGGAGACAAGACGTCACTCGTGCATCTGAACAAGAACGGCTTTGTGTATGTGATGGACAAGGACAACGGCGATATCAGGAACGTGTGGCAGTACACGGAGAACATGAACTGGGCGAAGGGCGTCGATCCGAAGACGGGTATTCCGATCGAGCCGAACTTCCCCGAGACCGACAAGACGAAGCTGCACTGCCCGAACCTTCTCGGCGCGCGCAGCTGGAATCACGGCTCGTATAACCCTGGGACGAAGCTCTGGTACTCGCACGGCATGGAAGTCTGCAACCACGTGACGAGCGCCAAGCAGGAGAAGCCGGCCGGCGTCGGTTCGCTCTCCCTCGGATTGGCCGACATCAAGCTGACGGATCCTCCGGGCAAGAAGGCCGATGGTTGGCTCGCGGCGTTCAATCCGCTGACCGGCAAGGAAGCCTGGAAGATCCGCTACGACATGCCGCCGCTGAGCTCGGTTCTCTCGACCGCAGGTGGTCTCGTGTTCACGGGTGACATGCACGGCAACCTCTACGCCTACGATGCCGACGACGGCAAGGAGCTGTGGAAGTTCAACGCCGGATCCGGCTCTCGCGGTGGTCCGGTGAGCTATGCGGTCAATGGCAAGCAGTACATCGCCATCCCGACCGGTCTCGGCTCTCACGCACCTGGGTTCCTCAGCGGTGCGTTCCCGCAGATCAAGGACCTTCCGGGCGGCGCCGCGCTGCTCGTCTTTACAGTGAACTAAAGTTCACTAGCATCCAACGGCCACCGAGCCCTACGTCTCGGTGGCCGTTTTCGCGTTTCTCGACGGAGGGATCCCTTAGCGATGAACTGTCAAAGCCTGCGCCTCGCTCTTGCCTGCATGATGATCTGCGCATGCATAGATCGTCCCGCGCTCGCAGAGGACGCCACGCCTCCGTTCGATCTGTCCGATCCGGCGAAAATCGAGATTGGAAAAAAGCGCTTTGGCGCCAATTGCGCCGCCTACTGTCACGGTTCCGAAGGCGAGGGCGGCAAGACGCCGAGCTTCAAAGGCAACACGAATTTCTCGGCCGCCGCCGCCCACAAGACCATCACCGAGGGGCGCACCGGCGCCGACGTGATGCCCCCGTGGGGCAATACCTTCACGCCCGAGCAGATATGGGAGCTCGTCGCCTATCTGAATTACCTGTCGAAGCAGCCGCCTTCCAAGTGATGGCCCGCGCGGCCCTCGAGATCGTGCGCTTCAAGCGCCTCCTTGCCTTTCGACACGCGATGCTCTGTTACAGGTGCCGCACAAGCAGTGCGACTGTAGCGCCTCGATGGGGATCATCGCACGTTGCTGACTTCGCATTTCTCGCGGTTTCATGAACGAACCCGTTGGCACGCAACTTGCGAAAGTTTTCTGTGTGAGCCGCCACAAGAGCCTCGGACAAGGGGCCAGAAACAGCGGCAACGGGAGGAAAGATGTACAATTCACCGCTGCAGGTCGGGGAACCGGCTGTCGCGGGTGCTGACTTTACGCGTCGGCGCCTGCTTAAATCCATGATGCTCGTGACGGCCGCATTGGCCCTTCCGGCGCTGCCGCCGGATGCTTTCGCCGCCCCGTTGAGCGCGGATCAGAAGACCACTCTGCTTCGCGTTGCGCGCGACATTTATCCCCACGACAGCCTTCTCGATGATGCCCCTTACCAGGCAGTGATCGACGCCATTCTCGTCGAAGCCGAAAGCTCGCCCACCGTTGCGGACCTTTTGAGCAAAGGTGTCGAGGATCTCGAGCAACGCGCGCAGCACATTTACAAAGTGAATTACACGGCGATTTCCAAGCCCGAGGAACGGGAGGGAGTCCTGCGCTCGATCGAGCTCACCGACTTCTTCCAGAAGATCAAGGGCGGCCTCCTGATGGGGCTCTACAACAACAAGGCTCTCTGGCCGAAGTTCGGATACGACGGTTCGTCCTGGGAGACGGGCGGATTCATCGACAAGGGCTTCGACAAAATCGACTGGTTCTGAAACCGGCACTGATTTCCCAGGGGGGACAATGAGCACGAAATTCGATCTCAACGACGACAGCGTTGTCGTTATCGTCGGCTCCGGCGCAGGCGGCGGAACGATGGCCAACGAGCTCGCCCAGAAGGGCGTGAAATGCGTCGTTCTGGAAGCCGGCAACAAGCTGACCTTGGACGACATCGAGAACGACGAATGGGCCATGTTCTCCAAGATCTCGTGGCTCGATAAGCGCTTCTCCGCAGGCGGCTGGCATGGTGCGGTGAACCATCCCAATCTTCCGGCGTGGATCGTGAAGGGCCTGGGCGGCTCGACGGTGCACTGGGCGGGCGTATCGATCCGGTTCCAGGAGCACGAGTTCAAGATGAGGACGACCAACGGCGACGTCACCGGCGCCAACGTCATCGATTGGCCGATCACGCTGGCGGAGCTTTCGCCTTACTACGACAAGGCGGAGCTGAAGATGGGCACCACCGGAGAGGTGACCGGCATGCCGCATCTTCCCTGGAGCGCGGACTTCAAGGTTCTGGCCGAAGGCGCCCGTCGCATCGGATACTCGAAAATCACCGCAGGACCGATGTCGATCAATTCCGTCGAAAGGGACGATCGGCCGGCGTGCCAGCAGATCGGCTTCTGCATGCAGGGATGCAAGCTCGGTGCGAAGTGGTCCACGCTCTACACCGAGTTGCCGAAGGCGGAGGCCACGGGCAATTGCGAAATCCGCACCAACTGCATGGTTCTGACCATCGAGCACGACAAGTCCGGAAAAGTGACCGGCGTCGTGTATGCGGACTCCGCCGGGACCAAGCAGCGCCAGAAGGCGCGGGTGGTCTGCGTCGCCGGTAACTCCATTGAATCGCCCCGGCTGCTGCTCAACTCGGCTTCGAACATGTTCCCGAACGGACTTGCCAATTCGTCGGGACAGGTGGGCCGCAACTACATGACGCACATGACGGCAGGTGTGTATGCCGTCATGCCGGGCGAGGTTCACATGAACCGCGGGACGGCCGTCGCCGGCATCGTGCGTGACGAAGCGCACAATGATCCGAAGCGAGGCTTTGTTGCCGGCTATACGCTCGAGAAGCTCGCGCTGGGATTGGGGTTCCTGTCCGCGTTCCTCGTTCCAGGACCCACGGGATGGGGCCGCAAGGTGTCCGGTGCGCTCGAAAAGTACAAATACATGTCGGGGGTGTGGATCTGCGGCGAGGATCTGCCTCAGGAGCAGAACCGCATCGAGTTGCACGCGACCGAGAAGGACCAGTACGGCTTGCCTGCGCCCGTCGTCTACAAGACCGACCACCCGAACGACACCAATATGCGCAACCACGCCTATCAGCAGATGGAAAAGATCTACAACTCGCTCGGGTCGACGGAAATCTACAATCTGCCGGCCTACCCGGCGAGCCACAACATGGGCACCAACCGCATGAGCGAAAAGGCGCGCGACGGCGTGCTCAACAAGTGGGGTCAATCGCACGACATCAAGAACCTCTTCGTCTCCGACGGCAGTCAGTTTTCGAGCAGCGGCTCCCCGAACCCGACGCTGACGATCGTCGCTCTGGCAATCCGCCAGGCGGAGTACCTCGCTAAGGAAATGCAGCAGGGAAATATCTGAGGACGCTTCCGCCTTAGATCAACCGCCGTTGCGCCTCTGCGAGCGGCCGCACATCGAGCAAGGAGCCTCGCGGCAAATCCCGCGAGGACCTCTCGCTCTCAAGCATGAAGGACACGATGGACAATTTAGACTACGACGTCGTCATCATCGGCGCCGGACCCGGCGGCTACGTGACGGCGATACGCGGCGCTCAGCTTGGGCTCCGGTGTGCTATTGTTGAACGAGAGCATCTCGGCGGCATTTGCCTGAACTGGGGTTGCATTCCGACCAAGGCATTGCTGCGCACCGCGGAGGTGATCCATCTCGCGTCCCGCGCCAAGGAATTTGGACTCAAGGCAGAAGGCGTGGGCTACGATCCCGCAGCTGTCATTCAGCGGTCCCGATCCGTCTCCGCGCAGTTGAACACGGGCGTCGGCTTCCTGCTCAAGAAGAACAAGGTCGATGTCATCTGGGGAGAGGCGACAATCGCGCGCGCACCCGGTGCCGGCGTGCCAGGAGAAATTTCTGTCCGTGCCACCGAGAAGCCCGTCGTGCAGCCGCAGCACCCCGCGCCCAAGGCCGCGCTTGGGCCAGGCACCTATCGCGCGCGTCACATCATCGTTGCGACCGGAGCCAGGCCGCGCGTCCTGCCCGGCATCGAGCCGGATGGCGATCGCATCTGGACCTATTTCGAGGCCATGAACCCGCCGTCGGTTCCACGGTCGCTGATCGTTGTCGGATCCGGCGCCATCGGCATCGAGTTCGCGAGCTTCTATCGTGCGCTCGGCGTAGAGGTCACCGTGGTCGAGGTGCTTCCGCAAATTCTTCCCGCAGAGGATGTCGAAATCGCTGCGTTTGCCCGCAAGCAGTTCGAGAAGGCGGGGATCAAGATCCTGACCAACGCGCGCGTCGCGGCGATCGCCAAAGAGCCCGACGGCGTGCGCGCGACGGTGATCCACGATAACGCCACGCTGGAGATATCGGCCGAACGCCTGCTCTCGGCGGTCGGCGTCGTCGGCAACACGGAGAACCTCGGTCTCGAAGCTCACGGTGTTGAGCTCAGGAACGGGACCATCGCCACCGGCGCTCTCGGTCGCACGAACGTTCCGGGCATCTATGCGATCGGCGATGTCGCCGGTCCGCCGATGTTGGCACACAAGGCGGAGCACGAAGGGGTCGCTTGCATCGAGGGTATCGCTGAGCGCCCGGCCCATGTCGTGTTGAAGGAGAGGATTCCGGGCTGCACCTATTGCCATCCCCAGATTGCGAGCGTGGGGTTGACGGAGGCACGCGCGAGAGAGGCCGGCATCGATATTCTCATCGGCCGCTTTCCGTTCAGGGGCAACGGCAAAGCCATTGCGTTGGGTGAGACCGAAGGCATGGTCAAGACGATCTTCGAAACCGGAAGCGGACGCCTGATCGGCGCCCACATGTGCGGCGCGGAGGTCACGGAGTTGATCAACGGTTTCGTCATCGCCATGCAGTGCGGGGCCACGCAACGCGACCTGAGCTTGACGATCTTCCCGCACCCGACGTTGTCGGAGATGATGCATGAGAGTGCATTGGCCGCAGCGGGTCAGGCCATCCACATTTAGCTGTCAACGGAGGATCAGAGTGATCAAAGTCAGAATTGCAACGCTGGCCGCTGCGCTCGCTGCAACGGGGTGCGTCTTCGGCGCTGCCGTCGGCGTGTCCGTCGCAGCCGAGCCGGGCGCCGCCACGACGCTGTCTCTCAAGAGCCCGACCTTTAAGGAAGGGGCCCCGATCGGCAACGAGCACTTCTGGAACAACTTCGGCTGTAGCGGCGGAAACAAGCTGCCGGACCTCGAGTGGGACGCTGGGCCGGAGGGCACGCAAAGCTACGCGATCACCTTCTACGATCATGACGCCCCGACGGGCAGCGGCTTCTGGCACTGGGTGATCTACGACATCCCGGCCGACGTCCGAGCCATCAAGGGCGGCGTGCTGCCGACCGGCGCCGTCGAAGGCAACACCGATCTCGGCAAGCCGGGCTTCTTTGGCCCGTGCCCGCCCGTCGGTCGCAAGCACCGTTACACATTTACCGTACACGCCCTGAAAACGCCGAAGCTGGAGGTCGAGAAAAACGCGACGGCTGCTCTGACGGGGTTCTTCATTTACCAGAACACGCTGGCGACCGGTGAGATCAACGGCTACGGCGGACCGCGCCAGTAATGCCGCAAGAGATCACCTTCGCTGATTCGGCATGAACCGTGATGATGACGGACGCGAGGCTCGCGGCTCTTGCTGCGGGCCTCGCGCTTTTTCTTCATCGATCTTTCATCAAGGTCGAGCGCGAGAAAGCAACCATTCCGAGTAGTGCCGGGCATCGGATCGGAGTGCCTTCGCGAGTGATGGGCTGCATCGGCGGCCAAGAATCGCGTTTCTCATCTAGTTAAAGTTGAGGGATGCTCCTACCTCAGTATGCGGAGTGCGAAGCAGCCTCTAAGTTGCTTAATCTTGTACTCTTTACGTCACCATCCTGCGACAAACTCGCCTTGCTTGTGCTGATGACAAGTGGCAAGGTCGAAATAGGAAACGCTTAAAGAACAACCACTAGAGATCTCTGGTAATGTCCCAGAATCCGATCCGCACAACCGGACAACAGTCTGGTGGCGACGTTATTCAGGCTTCCTGGAACCGCTGCGTCCAGGAGTACGGCCTCGATCCGACTATGCGCAGAGACGTCGAGCGCGTTGGTGACCAGAATATTCGGGAACTGCGGTCGCGCATGGAGGAGATTCTCTTCGAATCCGATGCGACAGTCGCACACCTGCGACACGTGGCGCGCGATGCCGACTATTGCCTGCTGCTCAGTGATGCGACGGGCATCGTCGTGCAGGGATATGCCGACACCACGGCGAGCCAGGAGCTCGTGCACGAGGGCCTCGCGACTGGATCGCGATGGAACGAGAATATGGTTGGCACGAACGGCATCGGCACGTGCATCGTGTCGCGCCGCTCGGTGACGGTGGCTGGCGCCGCCCACTACAATCAGACCTTGCGGGCATTCACCTGCACAGCAGCGCCGATCTTCGCGCCGGACGGCCGCGTGGCGGCAGTGCTGGACTTCTCCGGCCGATCAGTCGCGAACAGCTCGGAATGTTCGTTCGCCCATCACATCGTCCGCGAGGCCGCCGCCAACATCAGCACGACGCTTTTCCGCAAATGCCACCAGAACAGCTGCATCGTCGCGCTTTCGCGGGAGCCGGAGGCGATGCCGCTCGCGTTGAATGCGCTGATCGCCACCGACGAATCGGGTCGCTTGCTGGGCGCCACTCAGGAGGCGTTGTCCTTCCTCGGCGTGGCTGAGCTCTCCGATTTGGGCGGCTTGCTGATTCAAGATCTTTGGCGCGTGTCCTTGGACGACCTGAAGCCCTTGGCGTCCCACAACGTCAAGCTTAGCGGAACCGACGGCGCCGATATGTACGTCACGACCTTCCTGCCCAAGAAGAAGGCGCCGCGCAGCCCGACGAGCCCGTCGCCATCGAAGTCGCGGGCCGCGGGCAAATCGGCACCGCTCGCGCTGGACCGCGTGGCGGGCAGCGATCCGAAGATGCGCCACAACGTCGATCTTTGCAGAAGGCTGTTGGATCGCGACATCTCCCTGCTGCTCCTCGGCGAGACAGGTGTCGGTAAGGACACGTTCGCCAAAGCCATCCACCTCGAGAGCAACAGGGCGGCCAAGCCTTACGTCGCCGTCAACTGCGCTGCGATTCCCGAGACGCTGCTGGCGAGCGAGCTCTTCGGCTACGCGCCGGGCACCTTCACCGGCGGATTGAAGACGGGCCGCGTCGGACGCATCGTCGCGAGCAACGGAGGAACGCTGTTTCTGGACGAGATCGGCGACATGCCGACCGATCTCCAGGCCCATCTTCTCCGCGTGCTCGAGGAGCGCGAGGTCTCGCCGCTGGGTGCTGCCGAGCCCATCGCCGTCGACGTAAGGATCATTTGCGCGACCCACCGCGACCTGCCGCAACTCGTCGAGGCCGGGCGCTTCCGGCGCGACCTCTACTATCGCATCAAAGGCGCGCAGATCGTCGTCTCTCCCTTGCGGGAGCGGTCGGACATTCTCGAGCTCGTGGCGCGCATCTTCGAGGACGAGCTCGGCGCCGCCGATGCGGAGAAGATCGTCCTGTCGGCCGAGGTGCAGGATCTTTTCCGCAAGTACCGCTGGCCCGGAAATCTCCGCGAGCTGAAAAACGTGATCCGCTGGATCCTGTCGGTCCACAGCGATCACGTGATCACGCTCGATCACCTTCCGGACGAGCTGCTGGCCTGGTCGAGCTCGGCGAAGACGGATGTCACGCGTCACCTGGCTCAGGTTGCGGGCAGTCAGCCGAGCGCGACCTTGGAGCTCGCTTACGAGCGCGTCGAGCAGGAAAAGATCATCGACGCTCTCAAAGCGACTAAATGGTGCATCACGACGGCCGCGCAAACCCTCGGCGTGAGTCGGGCGACCTTGCACAGGAAGATCCGCAAGTACGGGATCATCTCTCCGAACCAGCAGGATTGAAATCTCTCCTCTGGTGGAGGAAGTGGCTGAGCCGTTCCACGATCAGCTCGGTGCTTGCGCGTGGCGTGAAAAGCGTGGCCAGCGACGTATGCCGAGCGGGATCCACCTCGCGCTCCTCTCCGCAGAGCCGATAGAAGCGGTTCGTTGCGGAGATGCTGAACTCGATGTCGGGATCGGCCAGGATGGCGGCGTGGGCGAGTACGGCCACGCCCGGTCGCCCGTCGCGCAATTGTACCAGCCGCCATCGTTGCGCGGTTCCTGCGAGTTTCAGTCCATCGACGACGATGTTGAAGGCGCCATCACAGAAGGCGCCGGGCACGCTCGAGAGGTAGGCGTCGATACCGTGCGCGCCGAGAAACTCCAGCAACGGCGCACAGAACCTTTGATAGGTGGCTCGGATGCTGAGGTCCGTCGTGCGAGGCACGACGAAGGCAGCGGACGCATTGATGACCCCCGGTGACTGGGGCGTTACGTCCCCTCCGGTGTCGCGGACGTAGACCGGCCATCCCCTGAGCGACATATCCAGGGACGCGACATAGAAATTGGCGGCGTTTGCAGTTTGTGAGGGAACGACCAGCGATTGATGCGTTCTCCAGACCGCCCAATCGCAGCCGGCGCCGCGTGCAGCCGCCGCATCGAGCAACTGTCTTTCGAGCGTCTGAGCCGTATTGAAGTCGAGGAGCGGATCGTGAGACGCCGTCTCCAGTGCTGCCGCCTGTAAGCTGCTCGGCACGGCGCTACTCGGGCTGGAACTGTTCGATGGCCAGGCAAAGATCGGTGAGGAAGTTCGCGGCGGGTGCGCCGTTGACGGCGCGATGATCGAACGTCAGCGAGAGTCCCATGACCGGGCGGGCCACGATCCGTCCGTCCACGGCCCACGGGCGCACGCCGGACTCGCCGATGCCTAGAATTGCAACTTGGGGCATATTGAGGATGGGCGTGAAATAGCGGACACGCGACAAGCCGATGTTGGACAGCGTGAACGTCCCGGCCGTCATCTCCTTCACAGAAAGCTTGTTGATGCGCGCCCGCTCCACGAGATCGCGCCGCGCCTCGATGCGCTGCTCGAGCGACATGCGATCTGCGTTCAGGATCGTCGGCGCGACCAGGAGATCGCCGGGAAGCGCGATGGCGCAGGAGATGTTCATCGCGGATTTCACCCGGATGGCGTTCTCCTCGAGCGTGGCGTTGAGGCCCGGATGCTTGCGCAACGTCGCGACGACGGCATGAACCAAAAGGTCCTCTACGGAAGCCTTCACGCCCCGCGCCGCCAGAAGCGCCTTAGCTGCGTTGAGGGCCGTCACGTCGCACTCGGCGAAATGAGTCAACTGAGCCGAGGTCGAAATACTCTCCTTCATCTTCGACGCGATCATCCCTCTCATTCCGGTGAGCGGAATGATGCGGTCTGGAATCTCTGCGTCGACGGGAGGCGGGATTTCAGCTTGCACGGCTCAGTTCCTCGTCCGTTATGCGATTGTGGCGATCGAGCCGCCCTTGGCGACAACCGCTTCGACCGGTAGCCCGATCTTGATGGTGCCGGCGCCGGGAGACCGGATCTCGTATTGCACTTTCTCGACCATGATCTCGGCGATCAGCTGTCCTGCCGAGACTTGCGCTCCGTCGGAGACGAGCCAGCTGGTAATGGCAGCCTCCGCGTCCTCCTCCCAAAGATCGGTTGGGATCTTTACATCCACCGCCATCCGCGTCGTCCTTTCATTTTCTCGTAGGCTTCGATGATCTTCTCGGGGTTCGGGAGCGCGAATTGCTCCATCGGCCGAGTGAACGGAATGGGGATATCCGGATAGGCGACACGCTGAGGCGCGGCTTTGAGAACGGAAATGTCGCGCTCGGCGATGCTGGCGATGATCTCGCCGGACACGCCATAGCTGCGATAGTCCTCGTCGACGACGATGAGCTTCCCCGTCTTCGAGACCGAAGCAAACACCGTCTCGCGATCGAGGGGCACGAGTGTCCTGAGGTCGATCACCTCGGCGCTGACGCCCTGCGTCGACAGCGTCTCAGCGGCCTTGAGCGCGTTGTGAACGCCCATCGCCACGCCGACGATGGTGACGTCCTTGCCTTCGCGCACGATGGCCGCCTTCCCGAACGGGATCGTGTAGTTCTCTTCCGGAACGTTCACAGTCGCGGCGGGCTCCGTGCCGAGCCAGCCCATGCCCTGCAGGCCCTTGTGGTACATGTAGATCACGGGGCTGTCGTCGCGGATCGCGCTCGTCATCAGGCCCTTGGCATCGTAGGCGTTGCTCGGGGCGACGACTTTCATTCCGGGCAGATGCGCGAACGTGGCGTAGAGACATTGGGAGTGCTGTCCGGCGTCGGAATAGCCGCCTCCCGTCGATGTCATGAGCACCACGGGCACTTTCACCGTGCCGCCCGAGAAATAGATGTTCTTGGCCATCGAGTTGTAAATTGCGTCGAAGCAGACGCCGAAGAAATCGACGAACATCAGCTCGACGATCGGGCGCATGCCGTCGGACGCGGCTCCCACGGCGGCGCCCATGAAGGCGGTTTCCGAGATCGGGGTGTCGCGGATACGCTCGGCGCCGAACTCGTCGAACAATCCGCGTGTGTTGCCGAACACGCCTCCGAGCTGTCCGACGTCTTCGCCCATGACGAAAACGCGCGGATCAAGGCGCATTTCCTGGGCAATCGATTCAGCCATAGCGCGTGCGATCGTCAGCCGGCGCTCGTTGACCGCAGCGGCAGCTACGGAAGACATGGGCGTTCTCCTGTTTTAATTTTTTAGCTTCGTCGTTTCTGAATCAGCGGGTGCGCTTGTCAGGCAAACACCTTTTCCAACGCTTCTTCCGGCGCCGGGTAATCGCTCTCTCGTGCAAATTTGATGGCGTCATCCACCGCGCTGCGGGCTCTCGCGACGATCGCGGCGTTGTCTGCATCGGTGAAGCCGTCTTCGCTTTCCAGCCGCCGTGCAAGCGCGGGGATCGGGTCCCTGGCCCGCAAGGTGTCGAGCTCACCCTTGGGCCGATAGCCCTCGGCGTCGCCCATGAAGTGGCCGGCCAACCGATCGGTCTCGATGTCGATGAGGCTCGGACCCCCGCCGTTGCGCGCGCGCGCGATGGCCTCTCCCGCCGCCGAGAAGATGGCGATCGGATCGTTGCCGGGAACGAGGTAGCCCGGCATTCCGTAGGCCTGCGCCCGCATGGCGTTATTGGGAACCGCCGTGGATGTCGCCTTCGAGACGGAGATGCCCCACGCATTGTCCTCGACGACGAAGATAACGGGTAGCTTCCATAGGGCCGCCAGGTTGAGCGCCTCGTGGAACGCACCCTGGTTGGCCGCACCCTCTCCGATATAGGAGACGGCGACGCCCTCTTTGCCTTGCATTTTGCGCGAGAGCGCAGCGCCGACCGCGGGCCCCATGCCCTGAGCAATGATGCCCGAGCAGCTGAAGTTCACGTCGGGATCGAAGATGTGCATGTGGCCCCCGCGGCCGCCGCTCAATCCGGTCTTCTTGCCGAAGATCTCGGCGGCCATCTTTTTGAGGTTCACACCCTTTGCGATGGCGACGTGATGGGGACGGTGCGTCGAGGTGACGACGTCCTCTGGCGTAAGATGCGCGCAAACACCGACGGCACACGGTTCCTGCCCGTTGGAGAGATGCATCTCACCCGGGATAGGCCCCTTGGCCATATTGAAAACAGGCTTCTTTCCCTCGAGGTAAATTGTTTCAATTGTCTCTTCGAAGTAACGGCTGACGAGCATAGTCTCGTACATCCATATTTTTTGATCGCGTGTTGGAAGCAAGAGCACCCTCCCCGATAACTATTTTTATTCGCGCGACGATCACGGCACGCGCTAGCGTTCAGCCTATCCCTCGCGTGCGCAAGTCCTGACGCATTCTTCGTGCCAGAGCTGCGCAGGGAGTTAAAGTGTTGACGAACTGCGAGAAACGCTCGCGAGCAGGGACGCGTTGCGACAGGTCCTGTCTCGCCGTTGCAACAATCGTCGCATGTCGATCGACAGAGCGCGCCACGTTGCTCTGCTGTGCGGCGCAGCAGTCTGTTTCGCGACCGGAATTCCGGTTGGGCTTCGAAGAGGGCGGCCGTTGGCACGGGCCCGGTCCAGGGTCGGAGCGTGCGCCACTGCGCGCAACGCCTATAACGGCTGGATCAACGCTGAGACAGATGTCTCCCGTGAACCGTCGCTCAAGCGCCAAATTGGAAGCACTGCCGGGCTGATGCGACTTGGCACGGCGCTTGCCCACTGTTGATTGAAAAAACGTTGGCTGAAAAAAACGTCGCTTGAAGAAAAACGAACGGGCCGTCCTTGAGAACGCGCCCGCAGGCTGGAGGAAATAGAATGAGACGGTCACGTCCGCTGCCAAGCCCATACCCGCTCCGAGCAGATCCCGGCAGCGCTGCGCTTCTTCCAGTCTGATCCGGTCTGGTCGGACCAGTCGCGAGGGGGGATCCGGTGGTGGCCGGGCATATCCGCACACCCACTATTCCGAGTCCAGCTGCGCCCTTGGTCCGCCGTCCGACCGACACGAGGCGTCGACTCGAAATTCGAATGGCGGACGAGGGTGGTCGGGAGACGGATCTCGGGATGTTCTCCGAAGAAATGCGGCCGTAAACGCCGACAGCACAAAAAGCGCTGCGAAATCGAGCTCCGCCGCGGGGCAGTTTCCATCGCCATGAAAACAAAACGAAAATATCGCATAATAGGAAACACGGTGAGGAGGCGACAAGGATGAAGGCGAACCGATTAGGACGTATGACCGGCGCTGCAATGATACTGGCTATCGCCGGTACGCTTCCGGGTTCTTGGAGCCGTGCGTCCGCGGAGACGGTGGTCGATGATGCCGCAATGACGGACGCGGCACAGAAAGACAACTGGCTGGCTTACGGCCGCGATCACAGCGAGCAGCGGTATAGCCCCCTCGACGAAATCAATGTCGACAACGTCTCGAAGCTTGGCCTCGCCTGGGCGCTGCCGTTGCCGGCCGACCGTGCTCTCGTCGGCACCCCGGTCACCGTCGATGGCGTTCTCTACTTCACCGGCAGCTACAGCGTAGCTCGTGCGGTTGATGCGAAAACCGGAAAACTGATTTGGGAATATGATCCCGAGACCTTGAAGCATGCCGGCGATCGCGCCCGCATGTTGTGGGGCTGGAGCCGCGGTCTGACCTTCTACAAAGGCAAGGTCATCATCGCCACGGCCGACGGCCGCCTCATTGCTCTGGATTCGAAGACCGGCAAGCCGATCTGGACCACGCAGACGTTCGACCCCAAGCTCCCGCTGCATATCAGCGGCGCCCCCAAGGCATTCCGTGACCTCGTCATCATCGGCAACGGCGGCTCCGAGCAGGGTGGCGGGCGCGGGTTCATCACCGCCTATCATGTCGACACCGGAAAAGAGGCATGGAAATTCTATGTCGTGCCCGGCAACCCCGCCGACGGCTTCGAGGATGCAGCCCAGGAGATGGCGGCCAAGACCTGGACCGGCGAGTGGTGGAAGATCGGCGGTGGCGGCCAGACGTGGAATGCCTTCACCTACGATGCCGAGTTCGACCAGATCCTGATCGGAACCGGAAACGGCGGTCCCTGGAACCAGAAGATCCGCAGCCCGCAAGGCGGCGATAACCTCTTCCTCTGCTCCGTCGTCGCGCTCGATGCGACGAGCGGCAAGTACAAGTGGCACTATCAGACGACGCCCGGCGAGACGTGGGACTACACCTCGACCATGGACATCGTCCTTGCCGATCTCGAGCTCAAGGAGGGCGAGGGCAAGAAGAAAGTTCTGATGCACGCGCCGAAGAACGGCTTCTTCTACGTCATCGACCGCAAGGACGGAAAGCTTCTCTCGGCAGAGCCGTTCGCAAAGGTCACCTGGGCAACCGGCATTGACATGAAGACCGGTCGTCCGATCGAAGCCCCTGGAGCGCGTTACGAGAAAGAGCCGGTAACGATCTGGCCGAGCGTGTTTGGTGGGCATTCCTGGCACGCCATGTCCTACAACCCCAACACCGGGTTGGTTTACATCCCCAAGATGGAGTTGCCGACCCACTGGGACGACTCCAAGATCGACTTCAATTCCTGGAAGAAGCCCTCGTTCCAGATCGACGTTGGCGTCGACGTTGGCCTGGGCGGCGACATCCCCAAGGATGCGGGAACGAGCTTCCTGACGGCATGGGATCCGGTGAAGCAGAAGAAGGTGTGGGAGGTCCCGCAGCCCAACTACTGGAATGCGGGAACGATGACCACGGCTGGTAATCTCGTCTTCCAGGGCCAGATCGACGGCAAGTTCGCAGCCTACGACGCACGTGACGGCAAGGAGCTCTGGTCGGTCAACGTGGGAAGCGGTATCAGCGCTCCTCCCATTACCTACGCCGTTGACGGCAAACAGTACGTGTCTCTCCTGGTTGGTTTTGGTGGCGCCGCGGTTGCCTATGGCGGCGGCAGTTCCATGGCCCAGTATGGTTGGGGCTACCGCGCGCAGCTTCGTCAGCTCCTCACCTTTGCGGTTGGAGCGGACAAGCCGATGCCAGAAGTCGGCGAGCGGACCTTCGCAAAGGTGCTGACGCCGGCCGGCTTCACGCCGGATGCCGCTTTGGCGGACCGCGGCGAGCATCTCTACAAGTCGTCGTGCGCCTGGTGCCATGGTGCCGGAGCCGTCTCCGGCGGCTACACGCCTGACCTGCGAGCGTCCGAGGCAGTCCTTCACGACGAGCAGCTCAAGAAGATCGTTCAGGAGGGAGCTCTCTTCCCCAGCGGGATGCCGCAGTTCAAGAATCTTACCGATGACGATCTGAAGGCGCTGCAGAACTTCATCAGAAAGAAGGCGTTGGACGCCGCGCAGCCGCCGAGCAACTGATCGCGCTCGGCTGCCAACCGCTCGACGGACGTGCAAGCGCTGGTTTGCGCTTGCACGTCAAACCCTCGAGAGCTGCCCCGCGCGACGTGAGCGGCGCGCCGGAAGAGATCGCGTTCCCATCCCTAGTCGGCTGAACGGAATGGACCATGCGGATCCGAGCGAGACATGTTGCCATCGTACTCTGGGCGTTCTCGCCGTCGATCGGTGAAGCCCATGAGGTCTTCGTCAGCAACGAGAAGGACAACACCGTCTCGGTGATCGACACCGCGACGATGCAGGTCGTCCACACCATGTCCGTGGGCAGCCGCCCCCGCGGTCTGAAGCTGTCGCCTGACGGTACAAAAATCTTCCTCTGCGCGAGCGACAGCAACGCCATCCAGGAGTTCGACGCGCACACCTATAAGCACATTGCCGATTTCAAGGACATCGACGACCCGGAGCAACTGGCGCTCGCGAGCGATGGCAAGCGTCTCTACACCGCCAACGAGGACAGCGCCGCCGTCACGGCCATTGACATCGAAACTCGGGAGGTTGTCGGACGCGTGGACGTGGGCGTCGAGCCGGAAGGCATCGCCGTGTCTCCCGATGGAAAAACCGTTGTCGTCACATCGGAGACGAGCAACATGGTGCACTTCATCGATGCGATGAAGCTCGAGGTGTTCGACAATGTTCTCGTCGGCGCCCGCCCGCGTCACGCCGAATTCTCCGCCGATGGCAAGAAGCTCTGGGTGTCATCCGAGATCGCCGGATCCGTTTCCGTCATCGATGTCGCGACACGCTCGATCGACAGGACGATCGCGTTCGAGGTGCCGGGCCTCACCAAGGACATGGTCACTCCGGTGGGCATCCGTCTCACGAAGGACGGCAAGAAGGCGTTTGTAGCCCTGGGCATGGCCAATCGTGTGGCTGTCGTGGATGCCGAGTCCGGGAGCGTCGAAAAATACATGCTGGTTGGGATGCGCGTCTGGCACCTCGAGTTGACGCGCGAGGACAAGCTGCTCGTCACCACCAACGGTGCGTCCAACGACGTGACGCTCATCGACGTAGCGACGCTGGCTCCCGTGAAGTCGATCCGGGTAGGTCGATATCCGTGGGGCGCTGCCGCCCGGCCCTGATCGCCGGGGATCTGGGCTCTCTCCCAATGATCGAAGTTCAGGCCGTGCGCAGCGCCGATGAGCGATGCCGCCGAACGCCATCCGTGTAACGAGGACAAAAAGCGAATTTTCCGAGGAGTTTCCGACGCGAGGCGTCGGTATGCGTCACCTGTCTCAGGGATATGTCGCATCCGCGTGTCACACGGACATCGGCCTCGGGAAAGAATTCCCGGCGCCGTTTCCCGAACCGCGTCGATCAGAAGAAAACGAGGCAGGGCAGAACGTTATTTCCCAAGGATACGCACGTCGCGCCGCCGTGCGCGGCCATCGACCGTCGTCTAGCGCACCATTTGCTCTCCTTGGCACACCATTTGCTCACTGCGATGTGACGTTCTCCGAGACGGGCGGGATGCAGTCAGTTTTCACGCGGCTGATGGTGTGTCCGACGCTCGTCTCGTGACCCTTGGGAAGGCTGCGAGGTTTTCCGGGGGGAGGCGGCTCGTCTATTCCCTTCTCCCAATCGACGAGGCGAGCCGCCTCACGTTTTTTTCGTCGCGTAAATGCACCCGGCCCCGTCGACAGGATGCCCCGATGCGTTCGATCGTGAACGACTCCGATTTGGTCGCCAACGTCGCCGCGATATCGGAGCATCACATTGTCATTGCCGAGAGGCTCCTGCTGACGCACCAGCAAAGGCGAGTGCTTGTTCTGCTCTGCCAAGGCCGCACCAACAAGCAAATCGCCGAGAGCCTGGGTCTCAAGGAGCCCACGGTGAA
Source organism: uncultured Hyphomicrobium sp. (assembly GCF_902826555.1). GTDB lineage: Bacteria > Pseudomonadota > Alphaproteobacteria > Rhizobiales > Hyphomicrobiaceae > Hyphomicrobium_C. The sequence continues at coordinate 58,589 of NZ_CADEFI010000016.1, read as the reverse complement.
AACGCACGTGAGCGGCGTCTTGAGGCGGCTTGGCGTGAAATCCCGCACTCAGGCCGTGCTGCTTTGCCAGCATGGCGCGCGGCGCAAAGGATCGCAGGAAATGCCCTTGCGCGCCGTCGGACGACCTTGCGGGGAAAGCGGCAGCGGCCTGTCGCGGAGACTGCTCTTGCTGACGGAGCGGGAGCTGCAGGTCCTGCAGATGGTTCGGCAAGGACTGTTCAATAAGCAGATCGCGTTTGCCCTCGGCGTCTGCCAGGCGACGGTCAAAGCGCACGTCGGCGAGATATTGCGAAAGCTAGGCGTCACGACGCGGACGCAGATCGTGATCGAGGTCTCGAAGCTCAATTCCGGCGCGCTCGGCGCGCCGCCCCTGGAGTTGCGTTCGGCTGCCGGTTAGCGGCGATTGCCGAGCCCCCGTCGCGGACGCGAGCGCGGCTTTCTATGAAAAGCGGAAAGACCTACGAGCGGCCCTCGCTGGTGTACGCAAGCCTGAGCCCGCCCCAATGACGGCCCGCGACCAGGATAGGCGCTGAAACGTCCATCATCGGCACCTTGCGGCCTTGGCCCATGTCGCGCTGATAGGTCTGCACCAGGAACGGATCGCGATTGCTTCCGGCCGCCGTTCCGACCCGATCGTTGAAAATTCGCCGGTTGCGGCAGTTGGCGGCGTTCCAGACGGGATCGGAGCCTTGCGGCTTCGAGAATTTGCTGTTGTGGGTCGGGATGTACCCGTTCCGGTCGATAGGAGCGCAGAACACCACCCGCTCGCTGAAGCGCAGAGCCTCCTCGATAAGGTCGCGCAGGATGCGATCGAAAGTATCCACGTAGCGCGTCCGGAACTGCTCGGGATTGGTGTCCGCGACACGCGTGTAATGCGTGTCGAGCACATCCTCCAGGGTCAGCGCGCCGCCGCTGACCGCGTCATCGATCTTTTGAGAGACGAGTGCGGCGCGCCGCATGACCTCGAGCACGAATGGCGTATCGTCGGACTGCACGCCGGAATCGACCGTGATGGAGAGCAGTTTTTCTCCCGATCTCTCCAGCGTCGTGAGACGCTTGTCGATGTGGGCGATATTGACGGCCGACTCGCCAAATCCACTCGAGAGTTCGTCGATCCCCTGCACCAGCATGCGTCCGCGCTCTTCGATCACCGCAACGCGCGTCGTGATCCCCGATGTTTGCTCGGCAACTCCAACCACCGTCGCTTCGATGCCGTCGAAGGTGACGGCAAGCTGCGCGTTGCTCGCGCTCACGTCGGCGGCAATGTCGGCGCTGCGCTGGCTCTGCTCGATCAGCTGCTGGACCTCGAGAGTGAGCTCTTTCATCGTCAGAGAAATTTCGCGTGTGGCCGCCGCCGTCTGTCCGGCGAGCGCCTTGACCTCGGAGGCGACGACCGCGAAGCCTTTTCCCGCCACGCCGGCCCGGGCCGCTTCGATGGTGGCGTTGAGCGCCAGCAGGTTGGTTTGGCTCGCGATCGTATTGATACCGTTCGCGACCTTGATCACTTTCCCCAACGCCTCCTGCACGCCTCCGAGAAGATCGCGCTGTTGCGAGACGGTACCGACGAGGGCATCTACGCCGTCCATGGAGTCCCGGAGCTTGCCGAGCGACTGCGCGACTTCCGTTCTTGCATTCTCGACGATCCTGAGGCTTGAGGCGGCGCCGTCTGCGATCCGCGCGTTGTCGGCGCCAAGCTCATGCATCTCGGTGCGAATATCCGAGAGCTGGCTCGCCTGCCGTTGCATCCTGGCCGCGAGTTCGCCTACGCTGCACGCGACATCCACGATGCCGTGCCCAACGCCGTTGGCTTCGGTGGCGAAACGCCGGATGATTTCGTCGGCTGCCGGAGCAGCCTCCAAGACGGCGCGTTCTGCTGCGCCGGCTTGCGGCACGTCGATAGCGGGGCTGAGCGGCTTGTTCAAGGTTCACCCATCCAAATAATGAGGTGGCCCGAACGGCGACACCACACCATCGAGCCATCGAGCGGTTCTGGAGTTTTTGGAAACGCAATCGGCGACGCAAGTGAATGCAGCGCGCACGCAGCGCGACAGGGCTTTCTCTCATCGAGGAAATGTTACGGTGCGGCGTTCGCTTGTCTTGGTCAACTCCTCCAAAGGTTGAAGGTTGGCGCAAAACTGTGCGTACACGCCGTCGACGTGGTTAGCGTGCCGTAAGTGCAACTGATCCGCTACTTGGGCGTGGGTTTGGGTTTCGCGCGCGCGATCCCTTCCTGCCGAAGGTAGGAGATGACCTGCCAGATTTCCGTCTCGGTGTACGTACCCTCGAAGCCGCCCATGAGCGTACCGGGACGCCCCTTGAGGATAATGTCGAACACGATCGTGTCATCGGCGCCGCCATTAGGCCGAAAAAGACCTTCGACGAGGTTCGGCGCGCGGGCGCCGAGGCCATTCGGGCCGTGGCAGAAAAGGCAGGTGTTGCTGTAGAGGGATTTGCCCGCCTCGATCGCCTCCGCCTGGCCTTCGAGTGGGTTTTTCAGTTCCGCGGCGTCGTCGGCGAACGTGGGCTCTGCACGAGTGGCGAGCAACGCTGCCGTGGCCATCGACAGCGCTGCCGTCAAGAGTTTCATCTTTCGGAGGCTCCTGCGTGTGAGGTCGATGGAGCGGCACGCCGGCATGGGCTGTCGGCGTGCCGCCCGAGGTTTATTTACGCTTATGGACAGCGAACACGAACAGGCTGCCGCCGAGCTGGCGTGTCTTCAGCCATTCGCCATAGACCAGCGGCCAGATGCTGCCGCCGCCCGGTCCAGCCAGGATGGCAACATACTGCGTATCGCCGACCATGAAGGTCGTGGGGTTCGAATGGATGCCGGTGCCGACATTGAACTCCCACAACGTCTCGCCGGTGTCGTCCTTGATGGCACGGAAGGTTCCTTCCGCGTCGCCGTTGAAGACCAGGCCGCCGGCGGTTGCCAGCATGCCGCCCGTGGCGGGTGTATTCTGACGGCGTGACCAGACGAGTTCGCCGGTCGTGCCGTCGAACGCCTTCACGTAGCCTCCGCCCGGATTGAGACGCAGCACGTCCGTTCCCAGGAACCATTGACCTGGTTTGAACTCCTGCTTCTTCGCGGCGAGATCCATGGACATGTCGCGGCCCGGAACATAGACGTAGCCGGTTCTCTTGCTGTAGGCGGCTGGCACCCATTCCTTGCCGCCGTCGAGGACCGGAGCAATGTCTTTCGTCTCCTTGCCGTAGGTCGGAATTTTATCGGGATCTGCCTCAGGCCGGCAGTTTTCGCCCCAGCTCTTCACCCAGTTGACCCGTCCCATCGGCACGACCCAGTTGCATTTGTAGGTCTTGCGATCGATGGAGTAGAGGTGCCCGTTGCGATCCGCATGCAGCCAAGACTTGCGGTTCTCCTTGTCGGTGATGAGGATGACTTCGTTGGTGCCGTCGTAGTCCCACACGTCGTGAGGCGTGTACTGGAAGTGGCCTTTGATCGCGCCGGTCTTCACGTCGACTGCGATCGTCGATCCCGTATACAAGTTGTCGCCGGGGCGCACGCTGCCGTCGAAGTCCGGCACCGGATTGCCGACGCCCCAAAGAAGAAGTCCGGTTTCCTTGTCGTAGGAGCCCGGGAGCCACGGGGTTCCGCCGGCTGTCTTCCAGGACTCTCCGCCCCAGGTCTTCGCGATCTCTTCCTTGCCCGTCATGGGAACGGTGTGCGTCTTCCACGCTTCTTTGCCGTCGTCGGCATTGAGGGCATAGATCGTGCCCGGATTGGCACCGACGTCGCCACCGGAGTTTCCGATCAACACCTTTCCGTCGACGATCACCGGCATGGATGTGAAGATCTCGCCGGTCTTGTAGTCGCCGAGCTTCGTTTCCCAGACCACCTCGCCGGTGTGGTTGTCGAGGGCAACGACATGCGTGTCGAGCGTGGCAAGGATGACCTTGTCCTCATAGGCAATCACGCCGCGGTTCACGTCACCGCAGCAGAGCTTCGGACCGAGATCGGCAGGAAGCTTGCGGTCGTAGCGCCACAGCACCTTGCCGGTGACGCCATCGATGGCGAACACGCGGTTCTGGCTTGACGACACGTAAAGACGGCCGTTGACGGCCGTAATCTGCGAATCCTGCGCGCCGAGAACGCCGAAGGAGAGGCTCCACTTGGCGACCAGGTCGCCGACATTCTCCGTCGTGATCTGCGAGAGCGGCGAATAGCGCGTGCTCTCGTAGTCGCGGCCGTACATGAGCCAGTTGTTCGGATCCTTGTCCGCATTGAGAAGCATGTCCTCGGTGACGTAGTACTCGATATGCTTTCCATCGAGTGTCGAGACGCCGAGTGAGAATGCCGGCGATGCGCAAACGCCAATTGCGGCGCTCGCGAGCAATACGCTCTTGAGGCCAACCCTTGAGCCCTTCATCGATCTTCGCTCCCTAGTTTCGACGCGCTTTTTTAGGCAACCCGATGGGATTGCCTTGCGGTCTGCGGGAGGTCGGCTGCATCGACCGTGCCATAGCCGAGAAAACTTCCCGGGAAGGGAATATCAATGACTTGGGTAATATTGCCTGGGTAACATGGGAAAAATGGACGCCACAGGTGTAGCGGTGGCAATACGGTGAGGATCCTGTGATCCGCGAAGGGTTTGGGGGTGGGAGCAGGGGGGCTTATCGGCCATCACCGATCATGGTAGAAGGCCGCCGCGGCCCTGCGAGATGAGACCATTCTCCACCGCCTGCGTCGCGATCTAAGTTATTGATTTACAAGTAATCGGGGCATAGCTCAGCCTGGTAGAGCGCCTGCTTTGGGAGCAGGAAGTCGGGAGTTCGAATCTCTCTGCCCCGACCAACACTTAGCTTGTCATTCCGAGTTTCCAGAAACCCTCTCATTCCGAGTTTCAGGCCTGTTCTGTTCCTGCCGCCAGGCTCGCGCACGCTCGCGAGCGATCGCCGGCGGACCTCGATCTGATGGCAGCAAGCGGCCGCATCGCCGAGGTGCCAGCCGGCGGATGCGTGGCCGTTGCCCGCGTTGTTTGGGTTTCTCCTTCACCAGCAGCGAACGGAGCGGGCTGAACCTTTTCCAGCCCGGCACGTTGCCGATATGAGTGGGTAAGGCGCGCGGGGCATGAATGGCCAGCGACACGAGTTCAATCGGTCCTAGGTTCGGCTGCCGGAACACGGTCACGGTGACGATGGCCTGCGCGGTTGCCGCATTGGCAGGGTGGTCGGTATCCGCGGACGAGACGCCTCCACGACAATCGCTAAGACCCATCTCCGCCTTCGATCACCTGCGCGATCCCACTGCACGCTCCGTTGCGCTGTTCGAGGAAGCCGGTCGCGTGATCCAGCACCCGCGGTGCGTGAATTGCCATCCGCCTGGCAACAGACCGGTCCAAGGTGAGGACCATCACCCCCACCAACCCATGGTGACACGCGGCGAGGATGGAATGGGCGCCATCGGAATGCGATGCAACACATGCCACGGGCAAGCGAACTTCGATCCGGCCGGAGTGCGCTACGGGGTGCCGGGCCATCCCCAATGGCATATCGCTCCGATAGAGATGGCGTGGCTCGGCAGGACGCTCGGCGAGATTTGCGAGCAGATCAAGGATCCGCGGCGCAACGGCGGCAAGACCATGCAGGAGCTGATCCATCACATGGCCGAGGATACGCTCGTGGGCTGGGGCTGGGCACCCGGAAAAGGGCGCGAGCCCGCACCAGGGACGCAGAAGGAGTTCGGCGCCCTGATCCAGGCGTGGGCCGATGCGGGAGCGGCCTGTCCGAAATCTTGAATCGAGCCGACGCCTCCGGTCTGAAAGCGCGGCGCCAAAGGCGTCCGACTACATATCGATTTTGGGAAGATTGTCGGGCAGCGTGCCTTCGGGAAGGCACGGGCGCGCGGTGGCCTGGCAGTGAAATTGCCCCTTGGCATCCGTACCGCATTCCAATGCCTGATCGTCGGCGTTGTCCCAGTTCTCGTAGCCGCGGCCGAGTGCGCCTGCGCGCGATGACCACCAGTTTTGTGCGCCTGCCAACGCCTCGTCCTGGGTCGCCCCATACGACCGGCCGCTTTCGATGCGATCACCGCAGTATTTCCCGGCAAACGCAAGGGTCGGAGCCATCAGCGCCAACACTGCGAAAAGAGCGGCCCATCCCGTCCTTATGATCATGACGATGCGTTCCTTGTTGCGATGGCCGTCATGGCCCGCCGTTCCAAACCGCGACGCCACGCGGTCCGGCGGGGCACTTGATGCGCCGAATTTCGGAAAGGTTTCCGAGATCGAGCACCGAGACGTCGTCGGAGAACCAGTTGGCGACGTAGGCGCGCGTCCCCAGGCTATTGATCGCGATGCCCTCGGGGTATCCGCCGACTTTGATGCGGGTCGCGGCGGGATCGGTCTTGCCGAGCACCGCAACCGTGCTCGCTTGTTGGTTGGTAATGAGAAGGCGAGTGCCGTCGGGAGTGACGGCAGCGCCATAGGGCATGGCCCCGCTCGCCAGCGTCTCCGCCACTGCGAGCGCCCCCGTATCCACCACCGAGACTGTGCCGTCCTGGACGTTGCCGATATAGAGCCGCGCCGCATCGGGCGAGAGCGCCATGGCGAATGGCGCACGGCCAACGTGGATCGTCGCTGCAACCGTAAGATCAGCAGTGCGGATCACGCTCACGCTGTCGCTTTCGCGGTTGGCGACGAACAGCAGGCGCTCGTCCGGAGAAAGCAGCACATGGGCAGGCGCACGCCCCACCTCGATGCGGTGCTCGGGCACGCCGCCGGCGGCATCGAGTACGGAGACGTGCGCGCCGTTCCAGTCGCCGACGTAGAGGCGGCCGTCCTTTGCAGCCGCTATGCCGAACGGTGATCCTTGAACCGGGATCGAGCGCACGACACGGCGCGCCGCAACGTCGACTGCGGACACTTTTCCGAGATCGGGATGCGTGACATAGGCGAGCCCGTCCTTCGCACCGAACGCGAGCGCGGCCGGGGCCTTGTCGAGAGCGATGGAGAACGACGGCTTGTCAGCACCGTCGTCGAGTGCGCTCAACGCCGCCCCGGCTTGGCTCAGGACATAGGTGCGCTCGGCAGCGTGCGCCTCGCCCAAGAGCGCGACGGCAAGAAGATAAGCGGCTAAGAGGGTGCGACGCATCGGTGCCCCCTAGCTCTTTCCTTCCACCTTGGCTTTGAGCCCCTTGAGGCCCTCCTGCATGAAGCCCGTCATGGCCTTCACGGCGGCCTCGTCGTTGAGGTTATCGGGCGGGAAGTTGCTGGTGTCGCCGCGGTAGAAACGGCCGATCCACGTCACCTCGCTGCCGTCGCCCGCAGGCGTGACCGCAATCGTCGCCGAGTAGAAGCTCACCGGCAGCGCTTCCAGGTTCTCGGTCGAAAGGCGGTAGCCGTAGCTCATGTCCTTGTCGTTGTACTCGTCGAGTCCTTCGACGAGGTTGCCGGTCTTGAGGGTGATGGTTCGGCTGGCGCCGGTGTCGTTGCCGCCGCTTGCCTCCACCTTCGTGATGGCGGGATTCCAGCTCACGTCGCCGAACGCTTTGAGCGCCTCCCACACCTTCGCGGGCGGTGCCGCAATGGCGATCTTCTCTTCCGCCTTCTGCGGCGTCGGCCCATGTGCAAAGGCGGGTGCGCCTGTCCCGATCCACAGAGCCAGAAGCGCCATCGTGCGTGCAAATAATGACATCGTTGTCCTCGTTCTTTTCAAATACCGATCGGGATGCGACGCGCGATGAGAGGCGCGGCATAGAGGGCGACCAGCAATGCGAGCGCCAGCGCGGCGGCTAAGGGTCGGATGTCGACGGCCACCTCGACGGGGCGTGGGTGGGCATTGCTGGTAATGGCGCTGAGAAGATCCGGCGAGGTGATGAGATCGGCGTGCGCGAGGCCGACCCTGGCGGCAATCGCCGCGAGATGCTCGCTTTTCACGCTCGACAGATGCTCCTCGCCTTGCGGTACGTCGCTGCCGAACGGCGCCCATTTCGGGTGGTAGCCAGGGCGTAGGTGCGCGTCCGGCGGCGGCGGGCCGGAATGGTTCTCCTGCGGCACGTCCATCGGGCCGTAGGTGCCGATCTCGTTGCCGTCGTCGTCGTACTTTGGCATCGGCACCTTGTCCGTGCCGCCGGCGCCGATCACGAGCCCCAGCACCTTTCCAGGTGTGCCCTCGAACTCGGGCAGCGCTCCGCCTGAGGGCAGCGGAGGCGCCTCGTGGCCATCCGTGACGAACACGAGATCGGCCTTGAGATCCGCCGCGATCTCCACCGCATGATAGAGACCCTTGGCGACCATGCTGTCGCCCTCCCACGCCATGCGCCAGTCGAGGTTCTGGATGGCGGTTTCGAGCGGCGCGAAATCAGCACAGACGTCGATCGGGTTGAAGAGCAGGAACGAGCGCCGCTCGGTGAAGACGCCGAGACCGAGCCGCGACTGGCAGGGAAGATCGGCCACCAATCGTTCGAGCGCCGCTTTCGCCGCATCGAGCCGGCTCGCGGGCTTTCCGGCAACGCTCATGTCGCGCGTCGTCATGCTGCCGGTGATGTCGACGATGACGAGGAGATCGTAGACATCGCGCGTCAGCGTCACGCGCGGCAGCAGGATGGCAAGGCATGTGAGCGCGGTCGCCGCGAGCAACGTCCAGAACCGCGCGTCATCGAGCCGCTCGCGCATCACGGCAGCCCTTTCGGTACGCCGGGGAGGTCCGTCCAGAGACGCTTCGGCGCGTCGGGCGGCACGTCCTCGCTGTCCTTTTCGTAGCCCGGGAAATCGCGCACGATGCGCATGGCGACGTCGAAATTGTACTTGATGTCCCAGGCGTCGGGGTCGAGGCGCAACGCCAGGCGGTATTCGTCCTTGGCGAGGCGGGTCAACGGAATGGCCTTGTCGTTATCGGCGCGCTCGACGGCCGCAATCGCGTCGCGGATACGCGCGTTGCCGTGATTGCCGATCAGGCGGGCACGCAGTTTTGGATCGGCGATGGACGAGGAAGCATCGAGCAGCGCCTGCGCCTCTTCGCGTCGGTCGCGCTGGAGCAGGAACTCCGAACGCGCCATCAGCACTTCGCCCGAGGCCGTGCGCGGATCGACCGCGACGTCGTCGCCGGCCTTGAGGGCATCGATGATGCCGTTGTCGTGCCTGATCTCGCTGAGGCGCCACGTGAGCGCCGCGAGCGCCGACACCGAGGCGACGAGCGCCGTCGCCAGCGCCAAGGTGCGCACCTTGCGAAGCCCGGCGCCAACGAGCGACAGCGCGCGGGAAAGACGGCCGGATGGAGCAGAGACCATCACGCGCCCTCCGTCGCTGGAACGAGGCGCACTTCCGCAAGTTTCGCCGCGAGCAGGATCAGCAACCCGACCAGGGCGACTGCAAAGGCGCGCCCCTTGAGATCCTCATGCGGAATGCGCTCGGTATAGGTGATCGGGCTCCGTTCGAGCTTGCTGATCTCCGCGATTGCGTGGCCGACCGCCTCCGGGTTCTCAGCCTCGAAGGCGCGATAAGAGATACCGAGCGACTTGAAGAAGCGGTCGAGGTGGCGCTCGGGCATGGCCTGCGGCGTGTCCTCCTCACCGGGCGCCGGAACGGAGGAGATGCCGGGCGTACCCTCTGTGCGCAGGAACAGCCAGTACAGATTGATGGGCCGGCGCGCGAACGCCGTGCGCAGCGCGTCCTGCACTTTGCGGTCGATCACCGCCGCGCCGTCCGAGACGAGCACGACCACGCGCGCCGCAGGAGACGTATCCGCCTCCTGCATGTCGAGGGCCAGCGCGAGCCCACGCCCGACGTTGGTGAAGGCGAGGCCCGGCCTGTCCATGGCGTCCACCGCCGCCAGCACCGCCTCCTTGTGCTCGGTCATCGGCAGCACGTGCATCGGCGAGGTGGAGAAGGCGGCAACGCCGACGAGGTCATGCTGCCGGCGCAGAATGAAGTCTTTGAGCAGCCGCCGTGCAGCAGCCGACTTGCTCTCCTCGCCGCCCTCCGGCGCCCGCCCGGCGAACGTATTGTCCATGCTCGACGAGCGATCGATGAGGAGCACGATGTGCGCCCCTTCGCCGGTCTTTTCGATGGTGCGCCCGAGTCCGTGCAGCCCGCCGATACCGAGGATCAGCGCCGTGATCGCGAGCGCACCCGCGAGCCGCAGCACCCAATCGACAGCAACTGAAACCGGATCGGTCTCGATATCCTCGATGGAAGGAAAGTTCTGCGGCACCTGCGCCGAGCGCAGCAGAGGCAGCAGCGCCAGAGGCAGCAGAAGCAGCACCATGGGCGTCGAGAGACCGAAGTTCATCGCGCGGCCCTCTCTTGCCGCGCGAGTGCGGCTGCAAGCGCGCGAAGATCGGTCGGTGGCAGGTCCGTCTCGCCCTCCCGTTGCGCCTCGCCGAAGAACACGGACCGCGAGGCGGAGAAAAAACGCTCCACTTGCAGTCGCGTCTCGTCGTGCTCGGGATGCGCGGCAAGGAAGACGTCGATGTCGCCCGCAAGCAGCCGTTGCCCGGAGGCCGTGTCGAAGGCGCGATGCAGCGCGATCAGCGCGGCCCGGTATCCGTCGGCGCCGCCAAGAGCCAGCGCGCGCCCAACATCGCGCACGGCACGCGAGAACGGCCGAGCCGGCCGTCGATGGAATGGCCACCAGGCGAGATCGCGTGCGAGCAGCGCGAGAAAGAGCGCGGATAACGCGGCCGCAAGCAACGCTGCGGTGCCCAGATGTCCCGACCGCCGATGCTCGACCGGGAAATCGGGCCGCAGGAACGTCTCGGACGTCTCGCCGCTCTTCTCGGGAAAAATCTCGCGCAATGGCGACATCAGGAATGTGAACGGCGGAATGGCGACGGTCTCGCTTCCGTTCGGTCCGCGCACCGCGATCTCGGTGGCCGGGATCGTCTGCTTTCGTGGATCGATCGGCGCGTAGAACGCCTGATAGGTGAGATTCAGCGTATGCAACCGCCCGTCGCCATGCCGTTTAGACGTCTGGTCGATGCTGCGCAGCTCGAGCCAATAGTTCGACGCTCCCGTGCGCGGCAGCGACGCGGGCACGATCTCGTCATCGGCGCCGGTCTCGATCTCGATCGTGCGCACCAGTGTATCGCCGAGGAAGTAGCCGAACGCCCGCGGCTCGACCGTGTGCACGGCGCGCACCTCGGCGGCCGTATCCCGCACGAGTGCAACGAGCATCAGCAACGCGAGGACGGCGCGCAGCATGGCTCACGCTCCTGCGGCAAGATGGGCGCCGAGGCGATCCCAGGCGATGCGATCGGTGATCTCGAACGGCTCGCGCCCGTGGCGTGCGGCAAGCGACCGGAAGAACGCCCGGCGGGCCTCGATCCTCCGTTGCCATTCCGCTTTGAGTGCCGGCCTCATGACCACGAGACGCCGCCGGCCCGTTTCGAGATCGGCAAGCTCGAACAAACCCCAGGAGGGGAGCGTCGCGCTCTCTCGCGTATCGGCGACGCGGATGGGAACGACGTCGTGACCGGACAGTGCCGCGAACAGCGCTTCGAGCTGCACCTCGGACAGCAGGAAGTCGGAGACGATGACGACGAGACTACGCTTGCGGCCGATCTTGCCGGCCGCTTCGACGAGGCCCGACGCTCCTTTTCGCTTGGGAACATAAGCCCGCAACGCGGCAAGCATGGTCTCTTCCCCGGTGCGTGAGCGGGTCGGTGGCACCGAAAGCGCGTCGTGCACCTGATCGTCGGCCGCATAGAGCGCGAAGGTATCGCCGGCCCGCCGCGCGGCTGCGGCGAACACTTGGGCGAGGTCCGCCGCGAGTGCCATCTTGCGCGCCGCACCGTGGAAGCCCATGGAGCCCGACACATCGAGCAGCAGGGTGACGCCGATCTGGCTCCGCTCCTCGAAGCGCCGCACATGCAACATGCCGAACGGATCGCGCAGCGTCTGGCGCAGGTCGATGCGGCGCGGATCGCGATGTTCAAGCAACGTCGCGAGATCCCGGAACAATCCGCCCGCTCCGGATTGCGTGCTGCGATGCGCGCCCTGCCGCAGCGCGCGGCTGCGCCAGATGATCTGGTACGGGAGATCGACCGGAGGCGCGACGGTCATCGACATGACCTCATGGCACGGGCACCGTCTCGAACAGCGCATCGACCAGCTCCCGCGCGATGGTCTCGCGGCGCATCTCGTAGACGGGCTCAAAGAAGATGCGGTGCGCCATGGTCTCGAAGAAAACCTCACGCACGTCCTCGGGGACGGCCATCGTGCGCCCATCGAGCCAGGCGGCAACCCGCGCCGCCCGCACGAGGTAGGAGAGGCCGCGCGGACTTGCGCCGGCCGAGACGAGGCGCGTCGTGTCGACACCGGGGATCTCGATCCCCGCTTCGCCCGGATTGCGCACGGCCTGCCAAAGGTTGAGCACATAGCTCTCCAGCGCAGCGCTGGTCTTGATCTCGCGCTGGATGGCGCCAGCCACTTCGTTGAGCTCGGCGTAGCCCAGAATGCCTTCCGTGAGTTCGCCGATCAGCCGGTCGCCGTCGTGAAAGCGGGCATCGAACGCGAGCGCGCGTCGCACCTCAGGATCGCTCGGCGTCGCAATGGACACCTCCATTAGGAAACGGTCGCGTGCCGCCGCCGGCAATTCGAAAGTCTCCTCCCGCTCGACGCGATTGCGGTCGGCGAACACGACCAGATGCGGAAAGCGGAACTCGCGGTTGAACGCCGAGACGCTGCGCTCGGCCATGATGCGTAGGAGCAGGGAGTGAACTTGAGGCCGCGCGCGGTTGATCTCGTTGAAGAAGAAGATGGCGAGGTTATCGCCTGCCCTAAGGACCGGACCTTCCTCGACACGCGGTCGTCCATCTTCGGCGAGATACGTATGATAGACGAGATCGCCGGGCATCAGATCGATGGTGCCCTCGATGCGCTCGTAGGCCCCGCCCACGCAACGCGCGGCGGCCCGCAACAGCGTCGTCTTGCCGACGCCGACATCGCCCTCAAGGAGGACATGGCCGCGCGCAAAAAGCGCGATGGTCAACAGACGGATGACACGGCCCTGGCCGACCACCGCCTTTCCCACCTCGGTCTCGAATTTCAGCGCGCGTTCGCGCCAAGCGCGCAAGTCCATGCGCCCGGCAACATCGCCGGCGTTCATCCCATCGTGCGGCATCAGAACCTCACGGGCACACGGGGCCGAACCGCCGCCTCGGTAAAAAGGAGGTGCGGCCGAAGCCGCACCCCAAGAACCCTCGGAGAGGAAGCAGAGCACCCTTGCAAGCGTGGCACTGCAGCCGAGGAAGTCGAACGTCCCGAACTATTGAATTTTGGTGACGTCGTAGACCCACTTGCCGGTCTTCTGGAAGTGCGCGGAACGCTTCGCGTTGCGAGCCGCCTGGTCGTCAAGCGACTTCTGCTGCTTGGCGAGCTCGGCGGGGTTGTGCTTCGGGTCGTACTTCGAGCCGGCGACCTTCTCCGGGTAGCCGGGCTTCGGCTCCCAGCAGACGCCTGCGGCCTTGCACTTGGTGCCGTCGTAAGCACCGGCAACACCGGCACCGACGGCGAGGATCACCGCGCTTGCGGCGAGCGTCACGATAGACTTCTTCATGGGTCAGTTCCTCCAATCCACGTCTTCAACTTCGGGCGGTTCAATCCGCCTTTGACACCCGCGCGCCGCCGGATGCGCCCCTGTGAGGCGCATGACCGGCTAGTTAGCGGATACCTTGCACTCGCCCGCGTCGGCAGGAGCCGCAGCCGTCTGCGTGCTCTCTCCCCCCTCGGACGTGTGTTCCGGAGCCTTGTACGGAGCAAACGTCTTCTTCTGCTCCTCGGTCAGCCACGCTGCTTCCGCCACATCACCTGTGTAGAGGTGACGGATCCAGGCGATCACCTTCAGGATTTCGTCGAGCGGCAGATCGTTGTGCGGGCCCATCATGCCTTGCGCGCCGCCGTAGATCGTCTCGAAGAGGCCCTTGTCCGTCGTGTTCTTCGGATAGGTCCAGTAGGCGTCGTTGAGCCCAGGGCCGACCTTTCCTTCGCCGACATGTCCATGGCAGCCGGAGCAGGAGGTGAGATATATCTCCTCGCCTTTGGGCAGGCAGGCCTTCACCTCGGTGTAGAGGTTGATGCCGCTTTCGAGGAACTTCTTGACGGCCTCGGTATCGCGCCCCTCAGGAGCGGCCGTTTCCGGCACCTTCAAGTCCTCTCCCGTGATCGTGTTGCGGAATTCCTCGGCCGACACGGCCGTGATCCCCAACGCTCCCGCCAGCACCACGGCCGACGCCCAGATTGACTTCACCTTCTTCATTCGCTTGGTCGCCATCCGTGTTTGTCTTGCGTTTCGTCTTCCGTTCACGAGCGCGGCAGACCCGCCACGATCGGGATACCCTCGTCCTTCAAAATCTCCTCGATCTTCGGCTTTGCCTTCTCGAGTGCCAGATCGAGGGCCGAGAGCAGCGCCGTATCGTCCTTGCGCACCCCCAACGACTGATCGAAATGGTGCGGAACCTTCTCGCCGTCGCCGCGCACGTTATTGTCGGGGATGATCGTCAGGAACACCTTGTCGGAGGCCTTGGCGTAACGCGCCACCTCTGGTGCGAAATTGACGGCCACCTCAGCCGTGCCGTCGGCGACCTCGTTGACCATGCGCTGTGGCGGGATGCGCGTGAACTTGTTGCGCTTGTCCTGGAAGTTGGTCAGTGAGTGCATGTAGTTGAATTGCTCGCGGAAAAGCCCGAGCTTCTCGAGCATGATCTGCGCCGGTGAACCCGGCGTGAAGCCGATCTTCGCCGCCTTGGCCAGATCCGGGCTGTTCCAATCCTTGATGTCGAGCTTGGTGTCTTTGCGCTGAATGAAAACGTAGGGCGCACGGTAGTAGGGCTTCGTAGTCGCCACGCGCTCATCGCCCGTGTCGAGCCCCATGACCACGTCGCACATCTTCATCTCGAGCTGATCGCGAACGATGTAGATGCTGGGCCGCGAGAAGAACACGAACAGCGGCTTGCGGCCGAGCGCATCGGCGACCGCGACGGCGATCTTGTTCTCGAAGCCGGACTTGTCGACATGCGAGTAGGGGAGCTCGTCGGCCGCGGCGCAGATGCGCAGCACGTCCGAATTGGAAGTCGAGAGCGCGTCTTCGTCGGCTGCATTTGCTGGAGCTGTCACGGCGCCAATCGCGAGAAGCGGCGCCACCAGGAAAGACTGCAAGGAACGCAAGCGACTTGAGGCTGGACGCTTTACGGGGGTCATCTTGGAATTTCCTCTTTTGGCGAGCCGGCCGTCTTCTTTGCTGTTGCCGGTCGTGAGCAGCAGCGCGCGGCATACGGCGTGATTATTTGGCTTCGGCGATCGCCGCAGCGCCACGGAGGGCGCTGCGGCAGTCTTCGCGTCAGATCCGATCAGCCTTTGCTGTCGAATTCGCCGACGTTGATGTCCTCAGAGTAGGGATTCTTGCCGTCGAGCGAGAACACCTGGAGGCCACCGCCCATCTGCGTGTAGTTCTGCAGGTTCTTGAAGGCGCCGACGGCACCGAGGCCGGCAGTCGGATCCTGCAGATCGAACACGAGACCAACGCCCGGCCAGCCGCCGACGCCGTACATGATGGCGACGTACTGCGTGCCCTTGTGCTCATACGTCATCGGGTGACCGATCACGCCCGAGGGAAGCTTGTACTTCCAGAGCAGTTCGCCGGTATCCGAGTTGCGGGCCTTGATGAAGCCGTCCAGCGTTCCGTAGAACACCAGGTTGCCTGCGGTCGACATGGTGCCGCCCCAGACGGAGAAGCGCTCCATCTTGTCCCACTTGTACTCGCCGGTGATGGCGTTGTAGGCCTTGATCTGGCCGAGGCCGAGATAGTTCTGACGATCGCCCTTCGGGCCCGGATACATCCACAGCGTGGCGCCGACGAAGAACTGGCCGGCACGATAGGGAAGCATGAAGGGCTCCCAATCCATGCAGATGTGGTTGATGCCCATGAAGAACAGTTCCTTCGTGGGATCGTAGGAGTCGTGCCCCTGGTTGTGGTAGCCCATGGCCGACGGGCAGATCTCTTTGCCCTTATGATCCATGCGCGTGCCGAACTCGGGATCGCGAACCGGAAGGCCCGTCTTGAGATCGACCTGCTTCACCCAGTTGACCGTATCGTCGAGCTTGTTGGCCGAGATCAGGTCGCCGTTCTCGCGGTCGAGCGTGTAGACGATGCCGTTACGATCCGGGTGCGTCAGAAGCTTGCGCTTCTTGCCAGCCTTGTCCGTCTGCTCCGAAAGGATCATGACGTTGACGCCGGCGTAGTCCCACTCGTCGTGCGGGGTCTTCTGATAGCCGAACTTGGCCTTTCCGGTGTCCGCATCGCGGCCCCAGATGGTCATCGTCCACTTGTTGTCGCCCGGACGCATGGTCTCGTTCCACGGCGCCGGGTTGCCCGAGCCATAGTGGAAGAGGTTCGTCTCGGGGTCATAGGCGTACCAGCCCCAGTTCGTGCCGCCGCCGATCTTCCAGGCGTCGCCTTCCCAGGTGCCCGTGCCAAGGCCCTTCTGGCCGTAGTGCGGGTTTGCGCTGTTGAAGTCGTCCGCGAGGCCGACCTCGTTATCGGGACCGGTCGCGTAGACGCGCCAGACCTGAGCACCGGTCTTGACGTCGTAAGCCGTCGTGTGACCGCGGACGCCGAGCTCGGCGCCGGACGATCCGACGAGAGCCAGATCCTTGATCACGTACGGCGCCTGCGTCAGCGTCTGGCCGACCTTGATGTCGCCGTTCTCGACCTTCCAGAACTCCTCGCCCGTCGCGGCGTTCAAAGCCACGAGGTGTCCGTCGAGCTGGGTCTTGATGATGAGGGCGGGGACCTTTCCGTCGCCCGGCCAATAGGCGAGGCCGCGGTTCACGAGATCGCAGCAGGCGACCGAGCGAGCTGCCGGATCCTGCTTCGGCTTGTGCTGCCACAGGATATGTCCGGGATCGTTGAGGTCGAGCGCGAACGTGTTGTTCGGGAACGACGTGTGGACGTACATGACGCCATTGACGACCAGCGGCGTTCCCTCATGCCCATGCAGAAGACCGGTCGAGAACGACCAGGCAGCGCGCAGCTGCTTGACGTTCTCGGTGTTGATCTGCGTGTTGGGGCTGTAGTTTTGCGAGCTGTAGTTCTTGCCCGGCATGATCCAGTTTTCGTTGCTCTTCGACAGCTCGTTGAGCTTGTCGTTTGCCAACGAAGCGGATGCCATGGCGACCACCAGCGCGACGCCAGACGCGCCTGCCAGCAGCCCTTTACCAAGGTGCTTCATCATTCCCAAAACCTCGCGTTTTCCATCCCAAGGCCAAGGCCGCACTGCCGCCGCGCTGCGAAGGGAACGCCCAACGAGCACGTCTGCGGAGTCCGCCTCATTCCATCCCGCAATGCCGCCGATCGAAATCAACGGACATTGCGCACGCCTCGATACGCTGCACCGACAACAGCTTGTTCCGCCGAGTTCGGTCGTGCATTTCGAAACGCGAGCGCACGCTAGACTGCGACTTTGGTCGCGGTCTCTAGTCCGACTGGCAGACATCGGCAGGACAAATTTGCAAACGGGCCGGGCTCGCCCGTAGGTCAGCCAAAAACGTAACTATGTAACAAAATTGTGATCGCATCCTCGTGTCGTCTTGTGGTGTTTCAATTGGGATGCGCGACGCAAGCATGCGCGCGGGAAGCGAACCGCATGGAGGCACGACGACACGTGCTCGGCAGTTTTTATAATCTCATGACACCTTCGCGCGGAGGCCGGGCCGCTGTGCGATCGCTCGTTTGCCTTATGTGCCTCGCCGTCGCCGGTTGCGGAGAGGAGGCGCCTCAGTCCGGCGAGCGGCGCCATGTCAGCGGCGACGCGGGTGGTGCGCATCATGTTGGATGGCTCGAGGTTTCAAGCCCGATCAGTCCGGCGCAATGGCTCGCGAGCCGGGGTGAGGCAAAGCCCCGGCCCTTCAGCGACCCCGAGGTGCAGCGAATTGCCGGATTGCTTGCGGTAGCCCACATCCGCTATCGCGAAAGCGAACGCATGGTTGCCAATCGATCGGTACAGGTCTCCGACATGCTGCATGGGATCGGTATTCGCGAACCCGCAAGCAGTATCCTCGAAGATCTCGCCGGCATCGGCGGCGAGGTCGGACAGACGGAGGGATTCGGCTCCATCAGCCAATACTATTTCAATCTGCGAGCCGCCAGCACGAGCCGCGCGGACGCGCTGGAAACGCTCAAAGCCCGCTACGGGTCGAAGTCGTGAAGTGAAGGGACGGACAAACACCAATGCAACTTGCCATGCAAAGCGCCGAGCCGCTCCGTGTGCTCATCATCGACGACCATCCCTTCGTTCTGCAAGGGTGCGCCCGCATCCTCGAGGAGGCCGACATCGCCCGCGTCTTGCAGGCCGGCGGGCTCGCCGACGGCTACCGCCAGTATCGCGCCCATCATCCGCACGTGATCATCGTCGACCTTTCGATAAAAAGCGCGGCGCTGGGCGGTCTTTCGTTCGTGCGTCGTCTCAGACTGCACGACAGGAAGACGCCGATTCTCGTGCTCAGCATGCACAGCGATCCCATGATCATCAGGCGCGCGCTCGAGGCCGGAGCGACGGGCTACCTCCTCAAGGATGCGCCTTCGGAGGAGTTTCTCAGGGCGTTCCAGACGGTGCGCCAGGGGAGGCCGTATCTCAGTCACGAGGTCGCGTCCGAGATCGCGTTCAGCGAGACACGTCTCAATGCGAGCCCCCTGCAGGCGTTGACGGTTCGCGAGCTGCAGACGCTCTCCCTGATCGCCGAGGGCAAGGCCTATGGCGTGATCGCGGAGGAGCTTAACATCAGCTACAAGACGGTCGCCAACACGACATCGCAGATCAAGATGAAGCTCGGTGCCCGCAGCCTGCCGGAGCTGATGCGGATCGCGATCCAGCACCTGCCCGGCCCATCGGGACGGCGCGGCAAAGACTAGACTGTCTTACCCCGGCGCGTTGATGGTGATGTCGGACGGAGTGCTGAACGTGCCGTCGAAGAGGCGCGTGTCGGAGCCGTCGCCTTTTGTCACCACATTGCGCGCCGGCAATCCCGAGGCCTTGTCAATGTAGAGCGTCTGGATGTTCGCCGGCCCGGCAGGTGCCGCCTTGTCGCCCTTGACGGCCTCTTCGGCAGACGCCGGCAGAGCGGCCTTGTAGGCGAGATAGCTTTTTCCCTCGAACGTCGAGTCGCCGAGGCACTCATAGGCGAGTGTGCTCTTGGACGGCTCTGCGACGGTTTCCTTGAGCTGCTTGGAAATGACCTCGGCAAAGTTGGCCGGAACTTCCGACCAACCCTGCCCTTGGTTCGACCAGACCTTCCCGCCGATGGCGATGGTCTCCATCTTCTGCTCCTGGCTGCCGAGCGCCACGCGTTGATGCATGCGGTCGGGAAGCTGATAGTCGACCGTCATGCGCAGCGTGCCCTGCTGCTCATTGACGATGGTCGTTTCCAGGCGGAAACCCTTGCTGGATCGGAGCTTCGAGAAGGCCTGATCAACCTCGGCCTTGCAGTCGGCGTGCGCGGAACCGCAGGACGCGATGGCGATGAGGGCGGCGGCAGCAAGAACTCTCACGGTCTATCTCCGATGTCGTGGCAAATGCGAATGCTCATGACGCAGCGACAGTGCGCAGTCATGGCAGAATAGCGTGCGACTTTTTCCCAGCCGATGTCGTGGCATCGTCAGGGCGCGGACGCGTTCTTGAGTTCTTTGGCGAGCGTGGCGCCCGGTGCCGGATACGTGTTGCGCTTATGCAGCCAGTCGGCGATCTGAGCCAAACGATCGCTCGTGATCGGCTCGTCGGGTTCGGCGACACGCGCGACGAAGAAACCGCTGCCGGCGCGCACGCCCGCCCACTTGGAGCCGTCCCACGCGACGTATCCGATCAGCCCGCTCGACGTCGTTTCGCTGCCATCCCCCACGGCGAACGTGCCCGCGTCCGTGTTCCACGCGCCGGTGAGACAGCGTCCATCCCATGCCACGTACTGGATCGACGTGTGAGCATCCCCCAGCGATTTTCCGGGCAGGCTCAACGAGAAGTGGCTCTCCCGCCACCGCGCCGTGATGTGCTGGCCGTCGCAGCTTCTGAAATTGAGCTTGTTGTCTTCGAAAGCGAGTGTCGAGGCAGCGGCAGGCGCCGGTGCGAACAGAAGCGCGACCAGAAACTGCCGAGGCAAAAGACGCATATCGACCATCCTTCGTTGGGTGCGATCGCGCGGGTTACGCGAATGTCGGCGTGGCGAAAACAAAAATCGGGACGCAATCAAATGAGATCAAGATGAGAAATGCGTCCCGGTGTCGGCATAACGCGAACCGGAAAGGGGCGAGAGGGCGAAAATCCTCACGCGTGGCAGCGCTCATGCAAATGGATGCAGGCAGATTTGGCAGCCGATACGTAACAGGCGGTCGATTGCGTGATGGCGCTTCAAGCAATCTGTTCTTCCGTCTCGTCTGTGCCGAGAGATCATCGGAGCAGATGCAAGTGGCGGTGGGCAAATGCGGGGGCGTTTCAAGCCACTACTCACAATTTCGTTATCGGGAAACTTGGCAATCCACATCGGGAGGTCATCCCATAGTGCAAGTCATTGGTCTTTCCTAAGGTCCGGCTGCTTGCAGGATGGCTGGGGCGCCGAGAAAGCCGCTCTCCTCCTTGGGTTCTCCCGGCGCCCGGCTTTTCCGCAAAGCAAGCAGCGAGTTCCGCCGCGAGGAGGTCAGCACTTAGCGAACGGCAAATTTGAATGCGCAGGACCATCACGGCGAGAGCGCCGTCGGTGTCGTTTTGCGCAGCGTGAGATCTCGTTTCTGGAATTGGGCCGGATAACGAGATGAAGCGGGTTTCGGAGACCGGCCGATTTTGAGTTTTGCCGCCCGAAACGCGCCTAGAGGTAGGAGAGGAAATCGAATGAAACATAAACTAGCATTCCTGGCGGGCGGCCTTTTGGCCCTCTCGCTAGGCTTGTCGGGAGCAGCATTGGCCCAATCGGCCTCTGCTGAGATCGACGAGCGCGTGAAGAACGAGAACCTGTGGCCCGCGCCGGGTCGAGACAACAGGCTGACGCGTCACTCGAGCTTGAAAGACATCAACACGTCGAACGTCGCCAAGCTGCAATTCGCTTGGTCGCAGTCGACCGGCGCGCTGCGTGGCCACGAGGGTCAGCCCGTGGTCGTCGAGCACAACGGCAAGCCGATGATGTACTTCTCGTCGGGCTGCCCCAACATGGCCCAGTGCAACATTCTACAGGCTCTCGATTTGACGGATCCGGACAACCCGGTCCAGGTTTGGAACTACGTCAAGACGACGGATCGCGATGAATCGGCCGTGCCGCGCGCCTGCTGCGACACCGTCCATCGCGGTGTAAACTACGCCAAGGGCAAGGTGATCTATCACACACTCGACGGCTTCGTGATCGCCCTCGACGCGACGACCGGTAAAGAAGTGTGGGTCGTGAAGCACGCCTATCCCGAGCACGGCGAAACCATCACCGGTCCGACGTTGATCGCGGAGGATCTCGTGGTCGCTGGATTCGGCGGCGATGAGTTCGCTGCCCGTGGCCGCCTGACGGCATACGACATCGAGACCGGCAAGGAAGTATGGAAGTGCCATGCGACCGGCCCGGATAAGGATGTCTGTCTGACGGGCGAAAGCAACAAGGCCAACCCGCACTTCGGCACGGCCGGCACGGACATAGGCGTGACCTCTTATCCTTCGCGCGAAGGTCAGAAAGACCATCCGGAAGGCGAGTGGAAGATCGGCGGCGGTTCGTACTGGGCATGGGGCAGCTACGATCCCGAGCTCAAGATGATCTTCTGGTCGACTGGCAACCCTGGTCACTGGAGCCCAACCTATCGCTGCTCTGCCAAGACGCACGACGAGTGCAACGATGGCAAGCACGATAACAAGTGGTCGATGACCACCTTTGCCCGCAAGGTCGATACCGGAGAGGTCGTCTGGGCCTATCAGATGACACCGTTCGATCAGTGGGACTACGACGGCGTGAACGAGAACATTCTCGTTGACGATCTGGATGTCGATGGCAAGAAGTACAAGGCGCTCGTTCACTTCGACCGCAATGGCTTCTCCTATGTCCACGACCGCACCAACGGCACGCTTCTTCGTGCAAGCAAGTTCGTGACTGTTGACTGGGCCGAGAAGGTCGATCTCAAGACCGGCCGTCCCATCAAGGTCCGCGAGCACTCTCCGTTCGAAATCGGCCGCAACACGCCGGCTTGCCCTTCCGCCATGGGCGGCAAGGACCAGCAGCCGTGCTCGGTTGACCCGAAGGAGCCGAACAAGTTCTACTGCCCCACGAACAACTGGTGCATGGAGGACGAGCCTCAGGAGCGCACGCACACGCAGCAGGGCACGGTTTACGTGTTCGCAAACGTGTACATGTATCCGGAGAAACCTGGCATCGCCGGCAAGATCAAGAAGTTCGACGTCGTGACGGGCAAGGCCGACTGGGAGATTCCGGATCCGTATCCTAACTGGTCGGGCACCATGAACACCGATGGCGGCCTGATGTTCTACGGTTCGAAGAGCGGCCACTTCCGTGCTGTCGATCGCAAGACCGGTAAGGTGCTGTGGCAGAAGAAGCTCGGCTCGGGCATCATCGGCAACCCCATCACCTACAAGGTCAAGGGTAAGCAGTACGTCTCGATCTTCGCTGGTCTCGGCGGCTGGATCGGCATTCCCGTCACCGCAGGTCTCGACATGAACGACAAGTTCGGCGCGATCGGTGCGACGGCGATGGCGAAGGCCACCGGCCTCGACAAGATCCCGCAGGGCGGCGAACTCTACACCTTCGCTCTCAGCGAGTGATTGCTCGGTCATGAACGACAGGACGCCCGGCGATGAATGTCGCCGGGCGTCTTGCTGTCGCGTGTCCCGCAGTCGCTAGAAGTCGATGTTCCAACGCGCGCAATTGTGATCGCGCAACGGACTGATCCGGACTTGCGAAACAGGTCTCGCACAACTAATAGCAACAATATAACATTATAGGTGACGCGTGAGAAAGCTGTCGCACGCCCTGCTGTCTGTCTCTCTGCTGGCGCCGCTCTGCTTCTTGGCGCCGATCGGCGCGGCCCCTGCCGTTTCCCAGGAGCGCGAGACCGAGAGGGCGGCTCTGCGGTCGTACACGAAGAACAAGACGTTCGACGAGCTCACCGCTGCCGAGCACACCAAGGCTCGTCAGGATGCGCGCACTCGCAAGCTATCGACGCCACTGCGCGTTTGTGCCGATCCGGGAAACATGCCGCTCTCGTCCAACCAGGCAGACGGATATCAGAACAAGATCGCGAAGATCATCGCCGAGGATCTCGGAACGCACGCGAGCTTCTTTTGGCGCCCCTATCACGAGCGAGGATTGACGCGCGAGACGTTCCAGAACAACGAGTGCGATATCCTGATGGACATGCCGGTGGCGCTGCAGGATCTCCTCACGTCAGATCCGGTTTACAGCACGACCTACGTCTTTGCCTATCGCGCCGACCGCAACATCAAGATCGAGAGCCTCGACGACCCGATCTTGAAGACGCTCAATATCGGCGTCTTTCAGCACTCCGGCCTGCGTGAGGCGCTAGAACGGCGCGGGATCAAGGATCTCGATCTTCATATCATCGCCTATGACACGGACTTGCAGCCGAAGAATCAACCCTGGCAGCAGGTGCAGAAGGTGATCGACGGCAAGCTCGACGTGGCTGGTGTCTGGGGCCCGTTCGCCGGCTGGCTCAAGGTGCAGAAAAACGCGCCGATCGTCATTCAGCCTGTGAACCTCTGGGAGAATGAGGTGCCAATGGAGTTCGAGCTCGGCATCGGCATGCAGCGCAATCAGGTCATGTTGAAGTACATGATCGATTGGTCGCTGACGCGCACCAGAGACAAGATCGCGGCCGTCCTGAAGGAGTATGGCGTGCCGCTCGTGAAGTGCTCGCGCTGCGCCGTCGATGGCGATCTCCCGGCCCACGGCTCGTACTACGATCGCATCCGCAAAGTTTCCCAGGATCGTTTCCTGAAAGAAGCCGATCACATCAAACAGACCGAACTGGCGACGCCGGATCAGATCGTCGACGAAGCCCGACTCGAGAAATGGCTCGCAGAGGGTGCCGATATCAACCAAGAGCTGGTCAACGCGATTACGGGCAATGACGCAAATCGCGTGCGGTTCCTCATCAAGAAAGGCGCTGACGTGAACGCGCGCGATTCGGGTGGGTTCACGCCGCTCGATACGGCCGCGCGCAACCGCGCGACGACCCTCGTCGAAATCCTGATGGACGCGGGCGCGGATGCCAACAGCCCCGATGCCGACGGGTTTTTCCCGCTGCTACACGCCATAAATCGCAACCATGTTCCCACGGTGGAGATGTTGGCGAAGAAGGGCGCAAACCTCGAGCTCAAGACCAAGCAGGGCATCACGCCCCTTTCATGGGCGATCGGTGATGGAAAGTATTTCGCCGCAAAGGCGCTGATCGACGTTGGTGCCGATGTCAATTCGCGATCAGGCTATGAAGACGTAACGCCACTCATGGTGGTCGCGACACAACTCGCCGCCAAGACGCGGTCCGGCAATCTCGCCCAGGGTCCGCAACCGCTCGATCTCGCGCGCGCTCTGATCGACAAGGGCGCCGACGTCAAACGGTTGTCGAAGGACGGCGTCACCGCGCTCATGATCGCGGCCGGTCACAACAACGCGCCCATCATCGGCCTGCTGGTCGGCGCCGGTGCCGATCCTAACGCCAAGAACGCGCACGGTCAGACGGCACTCGACATCGCGACTAGCGCCGGCTTCGACGCGGCCGTCGGTGCGTTGAAGTTCCTGTCCAAGACGAGTGGCGCTGCCGTAAAGGCCGCGCCCATGCCGGCAGGACCCAATTGACGAGCGACGACGACGCAACAGAAGGCGCCAAATGCAGATCAAGATCATCGCTACCGCCGCAGCGCTTCTCATCGCAGCGCCAATCCCCGCCGCCGCCCTGACGATCTTCGTGACCAACGAGAAGGACAATACCGTCACCGTTCTCGACGAGAGCCTCAAGGTGGTGAAGACCATCCCCACCGGCTTGCGTCCCCGCGGTATCCGCATAACCCCCGATCACAAGGAAGTGCTGATCTGCATAGGCGACGACAATCGCCTGGATGTCATCGATACCGAAAAGCTCGAGATCACGCGCACCCTCAACTCAGGGCCGGACCCCGAGCTGCTCGACGTCGACCCCGATGGCAAGCGTGTCTACATCGCCAACGAGGACGAAGGCTACGTGACCATCATGGAGCTTGCAGACGGCAAGATGCTCGCCGAGGTCATGATCGGCGTCGAGCCGGAGGGCATGGCCGTGGCGCCCGACAACAAGATCACCGTCGCCACGTCCGAGCAGACGAGCATGGCGCACATCATCGATAACGGCACGTTCGATGTCCTGCAGAACATCCTGGTCGATACCCGCCCGCGCGAGGCCCAGTTCACCAACGACGGCCGCCACGTCTGGGTCTCCTCCGAGATCGGCGGCACGGTATCGGTCATCGATCCCAAGACCTACAAGGTCGTGAAGAAGTTCGGCTTCGAGATCCCGGGCGTGAACCCGGAGCTGATCCAGCCGGTCGGCATCGAGATGTCAAAGGATGGCAAGCTGGCGTTCGTCGCGCTGAGTCACGCCAACCGCGTTGCCGTGGTCGATACCGAAACATTCGAGGTGAAGAGCTACATCCTGGTCGGTCAGCGGCCGTGGCACATGGCCGTTCATCCTAACGGGTCGCTGCTCTATGTCGCCAACGGGCTGACCAACGACATGACCGTGGTCGATATCGCCACCTTGAAGCCGCTGCGCTCGGTACCGGTCGGCCGCCTGCCGTGGGGTATTGCCGTAAAGCCTTGAAGGCATTGAGAACGGGAAATTATCCCACCTGTTTGAGGTCCGCCGGGAGTGATACCCTCCCGACATGCGAGGAGATCTTGCCGCATGAAAATTCTGATTGTCGATGATCACGCTGTCGTGCGCGAGGGCATTCGCCGTCTGCTCTCCACCATTGCGGGTTCAGAAATTCACGAGGCCGCAACCTCGCAGGACGCGATGGCACTCTCGCGCTCGCTCAATCCCGACGTTGTCGTGCTCGACATCAATCTCGACGGAGCGAGTGGGCTCGAGCTGCTCCGCCGGCTCAAGGCTGAGAATATCGCCTCCCGTGTCGTCATGTTTACCATGCACTCCGAGCCGAGCTACGCCATGAGAGCG
>NZ_CADEFI010000016.1:0-32341 GCF_902826555.1 uncultured Hyphomicrobium sp. | reverse complement strand
TGAAGGAGAAGCTCGGCGTCGAGCGAACGGCCGATCTGATCCGCCTTTCCGTCCAGCGCAGAATGTAGCCCGCCCATCTGGG
Organism: uncultured Hyphomicrobium sp.; assembly: GCF_902826555.1. GTDB lineage: Bacteria > Pseudomonadota > Alphaproteobacteria > Rhizobiales > Hyphomicrobiaceae > Hyphomicrobium_C. Next base: position 32,259 of record NZ_CADEFI010000016.1, on the reverse strand, counting down.
CCGCCGCCGGTTCCCCGGCTGCTTCGCAACGATGGCTTGTTCAGCGGTCGCGGAATTTCTATGCTCGCTGCCGTTGGTCGAAACGTCGAACGGCATGACAGCAATTTCAAGATTGCGTGCCCGTGCGGCACGATGCCTGCCGCTCGGCGCCGCGCTCGCGCTGGGTCTTGTGGTGCTTGCGCCTGCCCACGCCGCGAACTGGTCGGACCAGAAGGCCGCGAGGGCCGACGCGCAGATCGCGCATTTTCTGGAGCTCATCGATCGAGAGGCTCCGGAGCTGCCGAAGGCGTCCCTTGTTTATGGGGTGGCGACCGAGAGCGGGCTTATTGCCTCGAAGGGCTATCGCGAGGCCGCACCGGGCGTCCCGGCGACGATCCACACGGTCTATCATGTGGGCTCTCTCGCAAAGCAGTTCACGGCTGCGGCCATGCTGCACATGATTGGCCATCGTGCCGCTTTGCGCGACGGAACGCCGTTCGACCTCGATCTGTCGCTCTCGCGCATCTTTTCCGACGTCGGGCACTGGCCGGGCATGGGCTCCGCTGCGCACGAGCAGCCGGTCACGCTGCGAAGCCTCCTCACCATGACCTCGAACCTTCCGAATTTCACGCGCCTTCCGCCGGCGTCGACCGACCCGTGGGGGCGGATCGCGGCCTCGGACCTTCTTTCGGAGATCAAGAGGCTCAAGCCGTCGGGCTGGCCCAATACGTTCGAGTATTCGAATACGAGCTATTTTCTTCTCGCCGAAGCCATGGAGGAAGCAGTGCCCTTCGGCGAAAGCGCACCCAAGTCTCACAGGAGATACCTGAGCGAGGCGATCTTTCCGCAAGCCGGCCTCAAAGAGACGGCATTTGTGGGAGAGCTGGTCCCTGGCGCGATCGAGGCGACCGCAATTCATAGGAGCCGCCCTGTCTTCGATCAGCCCGACTGGTTGAAAGGAAGCGCCGACATCACGAGTTCGATCGCGGATCTCGCGACATGGAATGGCGCGCTGATGGGCGGAAGGATCCTGCCGCCCGATCTTCTCGGCCTGATGTTCTCCGACGGCGCCCGCGTAACGCCCGACATTTATTACGGCATGGGGTGGTTCATCGAGCACGCGGACGCGACGGACCTCTATAGCCACTCGGGCCACGTGCCCGGCTTCACGTCCTACAACCTCATTGCCGCCAGCACGACGACGCCGCACTGGCTCTCGGTGTCGCTGCTCGTCAACACGGACGTCGCGGAGGGCATGGACATTCTCGCGCGCGACTTGTTACGTCTCGCCCGCGAGCAATGATCGTCATGAGCCGCCGTCGGAACGGTCGGTAAAGGTGGCGCCTTCCGTGTCGCGGGCGGTGACTTCGATCGAGTCCCCCGATGCGGTGGAGCCGTAGCTGAATCGTAGGTTCGGGTTCTCGGAGATCGAAATGCCGCCTTCCATTCGCAGCAACAGCGTACCGCCGTTCTTGATTTCGAGATCGTTGACGAACCGCGCTGGGACATAGCCGCGCGAGATCGGATCCATCTGCAGGCCCGTGAAGTTGGGATGCTTGATCATCACCTGGGTCTCGCGCCATGCGTCGCCGCGAACCGGCTCGGTCATGGTCTTGATGCTCATCTTGCCCATGCTGGCGAGGGCCGCCTCCATGTCCTTGGAAGGCGTTGCCGAGCAGCCGCCCGCGCCGGCGACGAAGCGCGTCACCATGTGCAACGTGCCGTCCGCCGTCTCGGCGATGGCGCGTACACGCGAGAACGAGTCGACCCGGATGCGCGTCGCCAACTGGCGTTCGCCGACATCCCGTCCGTTGCGAAAGGCATCGCCGAACTTGAACACGGCAGCAACCGGCGCCGGATTGCGTTCGACAAGGAGAGTCACCGCGACGATCGAGCGGGACGTGGCTTCGGGAAAGCGCAAGCTGACCGGGACCAGCGCTGCGTCCTCCGCATTCTCGGGTGCATAGAGCGTAACCGTCCCGTCGTTTTCGACGATGGCACGATCGCCGAACAGCTCCTGGCGGAGATCGGGCCATAAATCGGGGTCGGCGGCGAGGGCGTGCGAGCAGACAAAAAACGAGGCAAGTGCGAGCAAGAAGCGACGGTCCATTGGCTGTCCTCCTCAGGCGAGCATGCGCTTGAAAATATGAACACTATAACATAGGACTCGCGCCTTCGCAGGGAGCGTTCGCATGCAGGGCACCAGGAAGATTTCCCAATTGGCGTTCTTTTCCGCCATGTCGCCTCTGCTGTTGTGGGCCGTCCCGTTGCACGCCGCAGACCGCGCGGGCGATGTGGCGTCGGCCAAGGATGGAGCAGCGCTCGAGGCCATACTCTCGAGCGACCCGCAAGCGAAGGATCTCGTGGCCGCGCGCGCGAACGAGCTTCACCTTGCCTTGGTGTCTGTTCGTGCGGGGCTAGCCGGCCAGGAGAAAACGGAGCTGCGCGTGACGGGCGGCGCCAAGCCGTTCCGGGACTGCGCAGACATATGCCCGGCGATGGTCGCGGTTCCTCAGGCCCCGAAGGGGTTCAAGATCGGTTCACCGGAATCCGAGCCTGATCACGCGGACGATGAGAAACAGGCCGAAGTATCGGTGCCGGCGTTCGCCATTGCCGCAACGGTGACGACGGTCGCCGAGTATAAGGCCTGCGTCGAGGCCGGTGGATGCAAGCCGCCCGAGTGGCTGGAGCCCGGCGGACAGCACAATATCGAGACCGGAGCGAGCCGATACTACCGCAATCTCGGTGAGAATCTCACCGCTCCGGGGCAGCCGATCGTCGGCGTCAGCTTCGACGACGCGACGTCGTATGCGGCCTGGCTGAGCCGGAAAACCGGACATGCCTATCGACTTCCCTCGGAAGCGGAATGGGAATTTGCGGCCCGTGCCGGAACGATAACGGCGTATTGGTGGGGTGATGCGATGCCGGCCGACGGCATCGTGCGCGCCGCCTGTGCCGGTTGCGGGAGTGAGTGGGACAGTAAGGCGCCCGCGCCCGCCGCGGCCTTTGCCCCCAATCCCTGGGGGCTGTTCAATGTGCACGGCAACGTATGGGAATGGACTGCCGACTTCTATTGCGACGACTACGCGTCGGGACCGAAGGATGGCCGCCCGCGCCTGACGGACGATTGCGCACCCGTTGGCGATCGCCCGCCGGCGCATGGCGTCAGGAGCCTACGCGGCGGCTCGGCATTCTTTCCCGCCAAGGTGATGCGCTCCGCCATGCGGGCGCGCAACGTGCCCGATTTCCGAAATTTTAGTGTCGGTTTTCGCATTGCACGCGATCTCGCGCCGTGACGACGTCCGCGCAGTCGTCGCTTTTCAACTATCCGTGATGGGGAATTTTTCACAGTGCGAATGGGACGTTTCCCCCTCGATGTTCTGGTATAACGTCCCTACGGTGCACCCTGCTGACGATCACGTCCGCGTGCTTAACGATCGAACCGGTCGTCATGCGTTCTTGTTTGTCGGCGCTTGTTTCTTGAAAGCTAGGGAGCAGAACGAGCGATCCGTCTGTGGATTTTTTCCTGCGGCACCGCAGACACAGCCGATGGACCCCACACAAGAGTCCCGATCGTATCGCTAAGCGACAAATCGCGCGTGACGGACCCGTTCGAGGCTTCTTGCTGGGCCTTTCGAGCGGCCGGGTGCGGCTTGCCTGGTTCCTCAAGTCTGCAAGCCTCGCAGCTAGGAGAGGAGACCGAAATGACCAACAAACTTGGCTTGCTCACGGGCGGCCTCATGTTGGCGATGCTGGGGCTTTCCGCCCCCGCCTTCGCGAACGATGAGGTCGATAAGCGCGCGGCCGACCCCAATCAGTGGGGCGCACCGGGGCGCGACAATCATCTAACCCGCCACTCGCCGCTCAAGGACATCAACGCCGACAACGTCAAGAACCTGCAGATGGTCTGGTCGCAGTCGACCGGAGCGCTGCGTGGCCACGAAGGCCAGCCGGTCTTCGTCGAGGACGTTGGCGGCAAACCCATGCTGTTCTTCGTCTCGGGCTGCCCGAACATGGCCCAGTGCAACATCGCGCAGGGTCTCGATCTCTCGGACCCCGATCACCCGAAGCAGATCTGGAACTACGTCAAGACCACCGACCGTGATGAATCGGCCGTGCCGCGCGCCTGCTGCGACACCGTCAACCGCGGTCCCGCATACGCCGACGGCAAGCTCTACTACGGCACGCTCGACGGCTTCCTGATCGCTCTCGACGCCGCGACCGGCAAAGAGGCGTGGGTTGTGAAGCACGCCTGGCCCGAGAAGGGCGAGACGAGCACCTCGGCTCCGCTCATCGCCGGCGACTACGTGATCCTCGGCTTCGGCGGCGACGAGTTCGCGGCCCGCGGCCGCGTCACCGCCTACAACCTGAAGGACGGCAAGAAGGTCTGGGAGTGCCACTCGACGGGCTCCGACAAGGACGTCTGCCTCACGCCCGAGACCAACAAGGCCAATCCGCACTACGGCACGGCCGGTAAGGATCTCGGCATCCACACGCACGTCGGCGACGATTACAAGATCGGCGGCGGCGCAGCGTGGGCGTGGTTCAGCTACGACTCCGACCTGAAGATCGTCTACTATTCGACCGGCAACCCGGGCCTCTGGAGCCCCGCGTATCGCTGCTCGAAGAAGACGCACGAAGAGTGCAACACGGGCGAGTTCGACAACAAGTGGTCGATGACCATTTTCGCCCGCAAGGTGGACACCGGCGAGGCCGTCTGGGCCTACCAGATGACGCCCTTCGACCAGTGGGACTATGACGGCGTCAACGAGAACATTCTCGTCGACATGGACGTGGACGGCAAAGCCCGCAAGGCCCTCGTTCACTTCGACCGCAACGGCTTCGCTTATGTTCTCGATCGTCAGGACGGCACGCTTCTGCGCGCCCACAAGTACGTGACGACGGATTGGGCCGAGAAGGTCGATCTCAAGACGGGTCGTCCGGTGAAGGTGCGCGAGCACTCGCCGCTCGAGCGCGGTCGCAACGTCTCGGCCTGCCCGTCAGCAATGGGCGGCAAGGACCAGCAGCCTTGCGCAGTCGATCCAGCCGAGCCGAACAAGTTCTATTGCCCCACCAACAACTGGTGCATGGAGCTTGAGCCTCAGGAGCGCACGCACACGCAACAGGGCACGGTCTACGTGTTCGCCAACGTGTACATGTATCCCGAGAAGCCCGGCACAACCGGTAAGGTCAAGAAGTTCGACGTGCTGACCGGCGAGGCGGATTGGGAGATCCCCGATCCCTATCCGAACTGGGGCGGCACCATGGTGACCGACGGCGGCCTCGTGTTCTACGGCTCGCTCGGCGGTGACTTCCGCGCCGTCGACCGCAAGTCGGGTAAGGTGCTCTGGAGCCGCAAGCTCGCCTCCGGCATCATCGGTAACCCGATCACCTACAAGGTGAAGGACAAGCAGTACGTTTCAATCCTCGCCGGCATCGGCGGCTGGATCGGCGTACCCGTCACCGCTGGCCTCGATCTCAACGACAAGTTCGGTGCGATCGGCGCCACGGCGATGACGAAGGCAGCCAACCTCGACAAGATCCCGCAGGCTGGCACGCTCTTCACCTTCCGGGTCTACGAGTGATCTCGTCACTGAAGTGAAGGAACGCCCGGTGCCTCGCGGCACCGGGCGTTTTTGCCGTGACGGAACGGGAAAGCTGCCTCGGGATCAACGGAACTTGATCGAGTTCGCGGGGATTGTCGGCTTGTCCCTTCGTCTAGTAACGATATAGAGTTACATGAAGAATTCACATGCATGAGACGCGCGTGACTGCTTTGTCATTCTCATTGCCAACCGTTAGCGTGCTGGCACCCATCCTGTCCGCGGCCGCCATGCTTCTCGGCGTAGGATCGGCCATGGCGGCGGATCCTGGATTCCGCGCCAACAAGGAGTTCGACGAGCTTACGGCGGCTGAGAAGACGGCCGCCAAGATGGCCGGCAAGAAGGCGTTCGAGACCAAGAGCCTCGGACCTCTGCGCGTATGCGGCGATCCCGGCAACATGCCGTTGTCGTCCATCGACGGACAAGGCTTTCAGAACAAGATCGCGGCCGTGCTGGCCCGCTCCATGGGGTCTCAGGTCATCAACTTCTGGCGCCCCTACCTCGAGCGTGGCATCACGCGCCAGACGTTCGAGACCAATGATTGCGACGTGCTTGTCGATATGCCGAGCGTGTACGCGGGCGTGCTGACCACCAACCCGGTCTACCGAACGACCTATGTCCTGGCATGGCGCAACGACCGCGGACTCGACATCTCGGGCCTCGACGATCCGAAGCTCAAGCAGCTGAAGATCGGGGTCTATCAGACCTCGGCCATCCGCGAGGTGCTGAAGCGACGCGGCGTGAGCACCAACGTGGTCGTCCATACCGTCAGCCACAACGGCGATCTCCTGCCCGAGCAGCAGCCGACCTATCAGGTGCAGGAGGTGATCGAAGGCAAGCTGGACGTGGCCGCCGTGTGGGGACCTTTCGCGGGCTGGTTCCGCACCATCAAAAACGAGCCGCTCTCGGTGCTGCCCGTCAATCTCATGGAAGACGAGGTGCCCCTGGAGTTCGACCTTTCGCTCGGCGTGCGCCCCACCAACGTCGTGCTCAAGTTCGCGCTCGACTACGCGCTCGAGGCGAACCGCACCGAAATCGAGAAGATCCTGCGCGATTACGGCGTGCCGCTGGTCAAATGCAGCAAATGCGTGGTGCCAGGCGATCTGCCGTCTCACGGCTCGTATACGAAGCCGTTCGAGATCAGCCAGGGGCCGAAGGTCGAGGCATCGCCCGATCAGCTCGTCACGCGCGCGCGGCTCGAGGCGTGGCTGGCAGAAGGTGCGGACGTTCAGTCCGAGCTCGCCAACGCGGTGCTGGCGTCGGACGCAGACCGCATCCGCTTCCTGGTGGAGAAGGGCGCCGACGTCAACAAGCACGATGCGCAGGGTTACGCCGCACTCCAGGCAGCAGCGCGCAACCGCAACGAGAAGATCATTCCGCTGCTTGTTTCCCTCAAGGCGAATGTCAACGGGCGTGACAAGGACGGGTTCACGGCGCTCATCCACGCGGCCGAGCGCAACCACGTCCCCTCCATCCGTGCGCTGGTTGCCGCTGGCGCCGATCTTGAGGAATCGATCGATGGCGGTTTCGGTCCGCTGTCGCTCGCGATCGAAAGCGGCAAGTATCTCGCCGCCAAAGCGCTGATCGAGCTCGGCGCCAACGTCAACGTCGCCGCAGGAACGGAGAAGGTGACTCCGCTCATGGTCGCGGCGAGCCAGATGGCGGTTGGAGAGGCGGCCAAGGAGATCGAGCGGCGCCAAGGTCTGCGCTCGACCGACATCGCGACCGCGCTCGTCGAGCGCGGGGCCAACGTGAACGCCTCCAACGCGCATCGCGTGACGGCGCTCATGATCGCGTCCGCGCGTGGCAACATTCCCATGCTCGGCCTGCTGCTCGAGGCCGGCGCGGATCCCAATCTCAAATCGGACGCCGGCAAGACAGCCATCGACATCGCGCGCGAGAACCTCAACGAGGACGCCGCAAAGTCGATCGCGCTCTTCCAGTCGACGATCTCCGAGCGCTCGCGACAGCACGGCAGTGGGGAAACTGGTGGAAAGGAAAAGTTATGAGCGGCGGACGCCGGAGTAACGGCGCGCCACAGACGAATCTCTGCAAGCACAGGGGGAGAGACGGACGGTGGGTGCCTCGCTGCCGTTCGCACGGAAATCGGGAGGCGAAACTTGCAATGACACGAGGAAATCTAAACGTGAAAAGCCAATTCGTAAGGCTGCTGCTTGCAGCAGCGCTCTCGACCGGAGCGTTCGTCGGTGCCGTCGGTGCCGCAGACGAGCCGGCACCCGCAGAGAAATCGGAGCCCGCCGCGGCCGAAAAGAAGGCCGACGGGGCACCGGAAGCGGCTCCTGCTGCTCCTGCCGCTGATGCGGCGGCGGGTGGCGCGCCCATGAAACCCATCGATCGCGTCGAGAAAACGGAGAAGGGCAAGCTTAAGAATCCCTTCGACTACAAAGATCCGAAAATCGCCGAGGAAGGTCACAAGATCTACATGGGCCTCTCCTGCAACGGGTGCCACGGCGGAGGCGGTGGTGGCGGCATGTGCCCGCCGCTCACCAACGAGACCTGGGTCTATGGCGGTGACGACGACACGCTGTTCCGCCTAATCACGCTCGGTAGCCAGGAGCTGCAGAAGCACGGCTACGCCCGCAAGGGCCAGGAAGGCGTCGTCGGTCCCATGCCGCCCTATCGCGATCTGATCGACGACGAGACCAAGCTCTGGAAGGCCATCGCCTGGATCCGCACGGTCTGGAAAGGCCGCGAAGAGAAGAAGGTGTGGTGAGATGAAAAGACAGCGGCTGCTCGTCCTGGCTAAGTCTGTTAAGTCCGGCTCGGCGGCCGCTCTCGTGCTCCTCGGGGGATGGTTGGCGGTGGCACCGCCCGCCGTCGCCATCCCCGAAGCGCCCGCGGAGGCGGCGCCCGGTGCGCTCGTGACGAAGGTGCTTTATGTCGCCAAGCGCTACCCGGAGCCGGCCCCGCTGTCGCTCCTCGACAAGGTGCTAACAGACGAGGGCATCCAAGGCGCGCGTCTCGCCATCAAAGAAAACAACATGACGGGCCGGCTCGTCGAGCAGCATTTCGAGCTGGTCGAGGTGGTGGCGAAGGAGACCGAGGATATCGTGCCCATGGTCAAGGCTCAGCTCGCGAGCGGGCAGGGCCTCATCGTCGCCGATCTCGAGCCGTCGGACCTGCTGGCGGTCGCGGATTTGCCCGAGGCGAAGGGCGCCGTCATCTTCAACGTGCGCTCGAGCAGCGACGAGCTGCGCCAACAGGATTGCCGGCTCAACGTCTTTCACGTCATTCCCAATTGGGCCATGCGGGCCGACGCGCTCGCGCAGTATCTCTCTTGGAAAAAGTGGCGCAGATGGTTCGTGGTGTACGGCACGACGCCGGGTGACAAAGAATATCTCGCGGCCATCCGCCGGGCGGCGCAGAAATTCGGCGCCAAGATCGTGCTCGAGCGCGAGTACGAGTTCGATGCGGGATCGCGGCGTACCGACTCCGGCCATCAGCAGATCCAGACTCAGATGCCGCTGTTGACTCAGGGCGCGCCGGACTACGACGTGATCTTCGTTTCGGATGTGGGCGAGGCATTCGGAGACTATCTGCTGTTTCGCACCTATGAGCCGAGGCCGGTTGTCGGCTCGCAGGGGCTGCAGGCCGTCGCGTGGCATCGCTCGTTCGAGCAGTACGCCGGCACCCAGCTCCAGAACAGGTTCGAAAAGCAAGCCAAACGCTTCATGACCGAGCGGGATTTCACGAGTTGGCTCGGCGTGCGCGTCGTCGGCGAGGCGGTGACCAGGACCGGCAAGAACAAGCCGAACGAGATCAATGCCTACATCCTGTCCAAGGATTTCGAGGTCGCGGGATTCAAGGGAGTTGGCCTGACGTTCAGGACCTGGGACCACCAGATGCGCCAGCCGATCTTGCTATCGGGCCCGCGCACGCTGGTCTCGATTTCCCCGCAGGACGGCTTTCTGCACCAGAAGTTTCTCACCGACACCATGGGCTTCGATGAGCCTGAAACGAAGTGCCGGTTCAACAAATAAAAACATCGCTCTAGGAGAGGACGACCCATGATGCGCTTTTCTGCGGCAGCCGTACTCGCGGCGGCTGTTGCTTCTTTCGACGTGCAAGTTGCGGAAGCGGCGACGATCTTCGTCTCCAACGAAAAGGACAACACCGTCACCGTGATCGACAGCGAGACGCTCAAAATCGTCAAGACGATCCCGACCGGAGCTCGGCCGCGCGGCATGGCGTTGACGCCGGACTTCAAGGAGCTTCTCGTCTGCGTCGGCGACGACAACCGGCTGGACGTCGTCGATACCGAGACGCTGGAGGTGGTGCGCACGCTGGAATCCGGCCCCGATCCCGAGCTGCTCGACGTCGATCCCAAGGGCGAGCGGATCTACATCGCCAATGAGGACGAGGGATACGTGACGGTGCTCGAGCGGGTCAGCGGCAAGGTGCTGGCCGAGATCCCGGTCGGCGTCGAGCCCGAGGGCATGGCGGTTTCCCCCGACAACAAGTTCACCGTCGCCACGTCCGAACAGACCAGCATGGCGCATTTCATCGACAATGAGACTTTCAAGGTGACGGCCAACGTGCTGGTCGACACGCGCCCGCGCGTTGCCGAGTTCACGCGCGACGGCAAGCTGGTGTGGGTTTCGGCTGAGATCGGCGGCACGGTGGCGGTGATCGATCCCGTCTCGCGCAAGATCATCAAGAAATTCGGCTTCGAGATTCCGGGCGTCAGGCGCGAGCTGATCCAGCCCATGGGTATCCGCTTCACGAAGGACGGCAAGACGGCGTTCGTCGCGCTCAGCACGGCCAACCGTGTGGCTGTCGTCGACGTCGCCAGCTACGCGATCAAGGATTACATCCTCGTCGGGCAGCGGCCGTGGCACATGGCGCTCTCTCCGGACGGCGCCAAGCTCTACGTGGCCAACGGGCTCACCAACGACATGACGATCGTCGACGTGGCGACGCTGAAGCCGGAAAAATCGGTGCCCGTCGGACGGTTGCCGTGGGGCGTCCTCGTGAAGCCGTAACGCCATGGCACACGCGCGCTCCGCCATTGGCAGATGCCTGGCCATCCTGACAGCGATGCTGTTGATCGCGGCGGTCATGGACGCGGCAACGATCGGCATCGCCGCAAGTGCAGACGCAAAGTGGCCGGCCGACGACGTGCTTCGCTCCGGAATGGCCGCCATCCGCAAAGCGACGCTCGACAGCCACACCCTCGTGACGCACCGCCGTATGCCGCCCGCAAGCGCGCGCAGCTTCGCGGAGCGGATCCGCAAGGAGGCTGATCGCATCGAGGCCGACGCTGCGGTGCCGCTCACGGCGAAACCCGATCTCAAGACGCTTCTCGCGGACATTGTCGCGGGTGCCGAGGCGGTCGCCGGCCGCGGTGGGGAGCTGACGCCCATCGATGGCATCATCCAGATCGACACGGCGCTCGCCCGCTACCCGGAGCGCTTCGATGATCCGACGTGGCAGCCCTTGAGGTGAGCACAATGGAGTGCCGCATGGTGACGAGACGCATTCGAGCTACAAGCCAAGCCTTTTTTCTCCTGGCCGCGCTGGGCGTGGCGCTGGGGGGCGTGGAAAATCCAGCGCGCGCGGAGCCGGCGTCGCTCGTGCACGCGACGTTGCGTGGTCATACGTCGGACCTGACCGTCGCGCACTTCAGTCCGGACGGCAGCCGGGTCGCGACAGCTGCCAACGACCGCACCGTCCGCATATGGGATGCGACGACAGGCGCCGAGCTTCTGTCGATCGACGGGTTCAGCGAAGGCGTATGGCGAGTGGCGTTCAGCCCCGACGGCAAATTGATTGCCACCGCCACGCGCGACGGCTCCGCGAAGCTGTGGAACGCCGAGACCGGCGCTCATGTGGCTGACTTCGTCGGACATCAGGCCATGATCGAGGAGATCGCTTTCGACGCCACCGGCAGCCGCATCGTCACCGCCTCGCACGACAAGACCGCCGTCGTGTGGGACACCAAGGGCGCAAAAATCGCTACCCTCTCGGCCCACGACGAATGGGTGACGGGTGCCACCTTCAGCCCCGACGGCAAGACGATCCTCACGTCGTCGAGCGACAACAAAGCGCGCGTGTTCGACGCCGCGAGCGGCGCGGTTTTGCTCACCCTGAGCGGGCATGCAAGCATGATCGCCATGGCCCGGTTCAGCCCCGACGGCACCCGCATCGTCACGGCCTCGAGCGATAAATCCGCAAAGATCTGGGACGCCAAGACTGGGGCTCTCTTGCTGGAATTGACCGGGCCGACCCGCGGCGTCCGATGCGCTGACTTCAGCCCGGACGGGAGCCGGGTTGCGATCGGCTCGGCCGACAAGATGGCGCGTGTCTTCGATGCAAAGACCGGGGAGTTGCTGGCGACCATGTCGGGCGCCCACCGCCGGCTGATCAGCAGCGTGCAATTCGACAAGGATGGCGGCAAGCTGGTCACGGCCGCGCACGACAATCGCGCCGCCCTTTGGGACGTCCGCAGCGGCACGCTGATCGCCGCCCTCGAAGGGCACGAGAAAGCGGTCGAGATGGCGGAATTCAGTCCCGATGGAAAGAAGATCCTGACGGCATCGCTCGATGGAACCGCAAAGATCTGGAATGTTCCGGAAAAGGCGCCGTGATGTAGCAGCGCCCCTCGATCAGCTCGCCGCAGTAGTCCCGTCGCTCATGCTGTCCCTCGAATGGGGAATTGTCGCCGCGAGAACGGCACCGCTCGGGGTAACGGGGCTGATCTTGACCGAGCCGCCGAATTCATGGACGCGCTCGCGCATGCTGGAGAGCCCGTAGCCGAACTGGTCCATTTCCCCGATGCCGCGACCGTCGTCCGTGACACGGACTTCGATGGCCGGCTGTCCTCCGGACTGCGTTTCCTGGAATTCGATGGTGATGCTGTGTGCGCGGCCATGACGGATGGCATTCGTCACCCCTTCCTGAACGCAACGATAGAGCGTGAGGTCGATACCTTCGCCGAAAGTCGCCGGCAATCCGTCGATGATGAGATGGAACACGATGCCGTTGTGCCGCCGTTCGAATGTTGCGACGAGCTCCGAAATCAGGTCCGAGATCGTGCGGCGGCCGAGCGCGATCGGACGCAGCCGGTTGAGCAGGCCGCGGTTCAGGCTCTTGAGATGGTTCGACACCTGCACGATCTCGTCGACGCAGGACAGGATGGGCGCCGCCTGCGCCGCGGGAAGAGACTTCGCGTGATGGGCGACGGCAGACGTCCCCGCCATGATGGCGAACAGGCAAGGACCGAACTCGTCGTGCAGATCACGGGAGATCTCGCGCCGCTCCTCCTCTTGAACGACAATGAGCTGCCGATAGAGGCGGCTGTTCTCGGCATTGGCTTGCCCCAAAGCTGCAGCGAGCTCGTTGAATGCGGCGGCAATCGGTTCGAGCTCGCGGATATGCGGAATGTCGAGCCGGAAGCCGAAATGACCGACCTCGAGCTCGCGCATTCCGCTTCCCAATCGCGCCAGCGGGTTGAGAACGAGACCGAGAATGAAATAGAGGCCGGTCATCATCAGGCCGATGGCGCCGAGCCAAAGCAGCGCCAGGAGCTTCAACAGCTCCCAGGCTTCGGCGATCTCGTCATCGGGGACGCCGCTGATCAGGACGGACCCGGTGAGCCGTCCGCCTGGAGCGATATCGACGATGCGGGATTCGATGTCCGGCTGCACGAGATCAACGAACCATTTCGGCGCGCGCGCTTCGAGCACCTCGGGCTTTGCCGTATGATGGTGAGCGGGCTCGACGGCATTTCCGTTCGCATCGCGGACCGTGACAGACACGTGCCGAATGTTCGCCATCTCGATATCGAGCGCGTTGGCGAACTCCTGAAGCTGGTTTTCCCCTTCGACCTGCCGCACCTTCGAAGCGATATGATTGGCCCATAGCTCGATGTTCGCCTGCGTTTCGATGTCGGCCCGGCTTCGGGCATCGACAACGGCGAACACGCCGCTGAGCACGCTCGCGAGCAGCGCCACGATCGAAATCGTAATCAGGATCTGCCAGCGAAACGGAAGCTGGTTCCATCGCGTGCTGAGCTTCGAGCGCAGTTCGGCCGGCATCCTCTCGGATGCGTCTTCAGGCCTGGGCGGCGCGCTCGCCTTGCGCAAGGGGGGCAGCACAAAGGACCGCTATTTTATTGCACGAGGATCGTGGCGCCATCGGCGCCCTTGGCCTCGCCGCCGGCCAGATCGCCACAGCTCTCGCCGAGATATTTGCCCTTCTGGATGATGGTCCGTTTGACGCTGACCGTCTGTTGATTGTGCTCGCCCGACGTGGTGCTTTCGATCTTCACTTCGAATGTCTTCTCGAAATCTCCGCTCATTTCGGTGCGGCTTGCAACGTGACGGCTGGCGAACTGGCATGCCATGTCCACGACCGTGCTCTCGCCCTGACGGCTGATGCTGTACTTCGAGCACTGCTTGGTGTGCTCGTCTGCGCTGGCTGCAGCCGTCGTTCGCTCCATGTCCGCGTCAATGCACATGGTCAGCGTCTGGTCTTTTGGACCGAGCCCCTCGTCCATGGTCGTCGAAAGCTCCCAAAGTCCGGCCTTGCGCAGCGGCAAGGACGGATCAGCGGCCTGGGCGACAGCGCCGAGGAGCAAGCAGAGGCCGGCGGTGAGTGCAATGACGCGACGTGAGGAGGCGGGCATCGGGGTGTCCCATTCAATGTTATATCGTTGCTTATGAGCCGCCGACTTTACCCGCCGGCTCGCCCACTGCAAGACGTTCCCGGATGGAGAGGACTCACAACTTTGCGAGCGCTCCCGAAGACGAACGGCCCCTATGCCCCGCAGTGGTCGGCGCAGGGGGATCAGTAGAAATACGGAAGTATAGATGCAGTACGTAAAGTAGAAAAATTCCTGGAATTACAGGAACATTGCCATGTTCGGCACCCTAAATCAGATGCGCGTCTGCCACAGCAAAATAAAATCAAGTCACCCGGACAGTATCGGGAAGTAGTGCCATTCCCTTCGCCGTCCCTCTCCGACCATAGGTCGTTCGGGATCAGGAAACATACCGGCGGCAAGCCATCACCGGTGGATGTCCTACGGCAGCGTGACCAGGGGAGTGGGGAATGCCAATCAGCCGAACTCAAATCGGAAAAATATTGATGATGGCGGGCGCGAGCTGCCTCGTCTCGGGCGCGGCGCTTGCGCAGAAGGCGGCCGAGCCGGCCGGCCAAGGTTTGCCGGAAGTCCAGGTCATTCAGAAGAAGGCGCCGGCCGCGACCAAGAAGTCCGCCCCCGCCGCAAAGAAGGCGGCGCCCGCCCCCGCCGTCGAGCCCGTTGCGGAAGAGGCTCCGGTTGAGCAGAACTCACCCTATGGAGCCGCCAACAGCGCCGGCGCAAGGGCGCGTGCTGAGAATTCCCCGACGTCTCCGATCAATCCGTCGAACATCCTGCCCGGCAACCTTGAGCAGTTCTCGTCTGCGGCCTCGCGCGTCGATACGCAGCAGATCGACGAGTTCCAGCCGCGGCAGATCAACGACGTGTTCACGCGCGTGCCGGGCGTCAACGTCATCAACGACGACGGCTTCGGACGCCACGGCGGCATCGGCGTGCGCGGCTCGCCGCCGCGCCGTGGCCGCAAGGTTCTGCACCTGGAGGACGGACAGCCGATCAACATGAGCGTCTGGATCGATCCGTCGGTGCACTATGTGCCTCCGATCGATCGTCTCGAGAGCATCGAGGTGCTGCGCGGCACCGTGATCAATCACGGCCCGCTCAACAACCACGGCATCGTCAACTTCCGCAACCTGTCGCCCTTCGGCCCCGATGAGACGGTGATCGGCGCCTCCATCGGCTTCACCGAGGACGGCGACAAGGGCGTCTCCAACACGCGCCACGTGCACACGCGCCAGGGGATCGGCAACGTCGGCGTCGTGTTCTCCTACAGCGGTGCGGAAGCGGACGGCGCCTGGGATCTGGAGCGACTGCGCTACAACGATTTCTACGGCGCCATCGGCCTCAAGGGCGTGAACTCGGATGTCACGTTCTCGGCCGTGCACTTCCGCCAACGTGACAACTACGACGAGGCCAACCTCGAGGGCGACGAGGACGACGGCCCCGGCAATGCCGAGCGCCTCTTCTTCGAGACCGGGCATTTGAAGTCGCTAGTCAACCCCGGCGCGCGGTTCAACACCTACAACGCCGACGTGACCAGGCTGCAGCTCGTTCACAACTACTACCTCGACGACACGACGACGATCACGTCGCGGCTCTATGGCTTCCACCATCGCCGCGACCGCTATCAGAACTTCGATGGCGAGGATCCGAGCGAGGAGGATGACGGCTTCGCCGCGGAAATCGACGGTGACGACGTATTCGTGCCGGAAGGCGTGATGCTTGGCCGTCTCAGGACCTATCGCCAGTTCGGTGCCGAGACACGGGCTGAGCTCGCCGACCGGCCGTTCATCGGCGGTCTGCGCCAAGACATTCAGGTCGGCATCCGTTACGAGTACAATGACTTCACCAACAAGAACTTCTTCGGCCGTCAGGGCCAGATCCTGGAAGATGGTGACGAGAGCGGAACCACCGTGTTCGATACCGACACGGATGCGAATGCCTTCTCGACATTCCTGCAATCGACCATCCACCTGACGAACACCTTCAACGTCACGCCGGGCCTGCGGCTCGAGCATTATCGCGTGTCGCGTTTGACCCGCGCCGCGACGGAGGAAGAAGGCGAGGGCGAAGATCTGGAGAACGATCCGGATTGCAACATCATCGACCCGAGCGTCGACGACTGCGTCGAGATCGAAGGCTATAGCGGTGACCGCACAACGGATTCGTTCGACACGACGAACGTTCTGCCGGGCATTTCCTTCGCCTACACCGGCCTCTACAAGTCGACCGTTTATGGCGGCTATAACCGCGGTCTCACCACCCATGTCCTGCGTGAAGCCATTGCCGGTTTCCCGCCTGAGGACGAGATCGGCGACAACTTCCAGATCGGGTTGCGCTCGACGGCGATCCGCGGCGTGACCTTCGATATCGCCGCGTTCCACAGCTTGATCGAGAACTATCAGGTCAAGGGAGCGGGCACGGACGCCGCGGGCAACAACGTCTATCACACGATGGATGAGGTCGAGATCAATGGCTTTGAGGTGTACGGCCGCCTCGACAGCCAGCCCTTCACCCGCAGCCCCTTCAATGTTTTCTTCGAGGGTACGTACACGCTCTCGGACGCAAAGATCAAAAAGGGCTCGCTCTTTGAATGCGACGAGGATGCCGGTCTCGATTGCGACGATCCGGCCAACTTCGAGCAGGAAGTCGTCAACGGCAACAGGCTTCCCGAGGTCTACCGCCACTTCGCTCACCTGACCGTCGGCATCGAGCATGCGGCTGGCTGGGATGCGAGCGTGTCGTGGACGTATCGCGGCGGCTTCTTCACGGACGAGGGCAACACGCCTTATGGCGGCGACCCCGAGGGCGAGGATGGCTTCGTGCCGGACGTCTGGCTGCTGTCGGCGCGCGCGAACTGGAAGATCGCCGGGACCGGTGCCAGCGTCTTTGTGGCCGGCGACAACCTGCTCGATGAGCTTTACATCGCCGATCGCGAGGACGGCATCAAAGCCGGCCAGGGGCGGACGATCTGGACCGGATTTAAGTACAAGTTCTGATCTTTCCGGCAGCTTCTCCCAAAGTTGCAAATGAGGCGCGGCGCTCCGTTCGGGGCGCCGCGTCGTTTTCGTAGAAGCACAAGTTGCCGGAGGTCGAAGGCCGCCTTTTCGTCAGCCGGCCGGGCCGAAATGGATCATGGCAAGATTTGCGGCTGAGATCGCCGCCACGATCCAGGCCAGCCGGTAGAGCCGGAGGTGGAATTGCCGGTGGCCGATGAAGTCTCCCGCGAAATAGCCGGCCGTGACAAGGACCGCGAAGCCATATTTTCCGGCTTCTTCGCTGCCCATGAAAGTAAGGACATCCGATCGGTCCGCGTCGCCGTGACCCAGCAGGAACACGAGACACAGGGCTGCGAACACAATCAGGCTCGGCCATGTCTGGTCGTCGAAGAAGCGGCCGAGGCTCATGGGGGCCAACGGCTGGCCGCTGAGACGTGCCGATAGTCTCGCCCCGATCCCCAAGAGAACCATGAACGCCGAGACGCTGAGCGCGGCAACGATGTCTTGATGAACGTCGATGCCGGCAAGATCGAGGGGCGGACGCCAGAGATCGTTCGTGAATTCCCGCCATCGCATGAGCACAAGCGAGAACGGTGGCGCGAACGGCATGGCCTTCGCCAGCTCGGCCAGCACCGTCAGCGCGGCGCCGCTCAAGGCCAGGACCGCAACGCTTTCGCGTTTCAGCCAGGCCAGGATTGGACTTGAGGATCGGCGCAAAGACGCATGTGGCGATGGGCGGTTGCGTGTTCCGCGCCATCTGGGCGAGGCAACGGTCGGCCGCCGCGGGTTAGTGGGCTCTCTCATGCAGCGGCGATCTTTTCAAACTGACGATTGCGTGGATCGCTTCATCGATTGAGGACACAGCAGCCCTGCTGAAAATCGTCGTCGTTCGAGAGCAAGACCTGGAATGAGTAGTCGTACTCCGACATCCCATCCGAGCACCAGTCCTGTTGCGACACCGTCGCCCGGACCTTTCGCCCGTTGGTATCCGTGAGACGATAGAGAAGGGGAAACAGGCGCGCCGTGGCCGGTTGAACGCGATCTGTTGTCAGCTTGGTCTGGGAGTCCGGATCGCTGTATTCGCCTTCGCCCGGTCCCAGTGTCACGCCCCAGAACGGCTCCGCGCCAGCGCACGTGAAGGTCGCGCCCTTGAGGTCGGCGAATTCGGCGCCTTCGAGGAACTTGGCGTTGACCCAGCCGCGTGTCGATCGGAACGAGATTTCGAACCACCGCTGCTCTCCGACGAGTTTCGAGCGTCCGGTGCCGAGGACATCGCTGGCATCGGCTGGGATTCGTCCTAGCTCCTTCCAGTCTGCCGGCTTGCCGCCATCGTCGGGCTCTTCCCGGATCGTGAGCGTGTCGCCGGCTTTGATACCGGTGACTTTGTAGGTCTCGAACGCGAAGGCGGTCGTCGCGCAGGCGAGCGACGCGGCGAGTGCCGAAAGGCAGGTCAACGACTTGATCACGAATGGCCTCTGGAGTGACGGAGCGATAGCGGCATTCTATTCGTCCGTGCTCGTCGCCGCCAAGCGCAGATGCAAAGTGGCGCTTAGGCGCGCATGCTTAGTTTACGGATGCGTAACGAGAGGAACCGAAAATCTTGCGATACGTTCTCCTCCAGCACCGCGGTGTGCCGCGGGTGCAAAGGAGTAACCCCGATGAAAAAGATGATGACGGCGATCGCGCTCGTGGCCCTTCTCGGCGCCACCCCGGCTGCGATCGCTAAAGACAAAACACTGAAAGACAAAGAATCGCAGCAGTCGAGTGTGCAGGAGAACGCGAACAGAGAGCAGAACGCGGACGGCACCTTCCAAGGCAAGCCCGTGGTAAAGGGGCCGGCAAACTGGCACCACGCCAACGCGTCGGCGAGTTCCGGTGCCTCGAGCGGCGAGTCCGGATCGAGCGCAGTCGGCGAGAGATAGGCGAGCCGTGCCAGCGTGATGAGTTCCGAGTGACGAGAGAAAGCCCCGGGGCCGGTGGCTCCAGGGCTTTCAATTCGCGATTACGCGCCCGTCGCGTCTTTGACGCACTTCGTCGTGAAGCTGGTCGCGGCGGCGCCGTGAAGCCCCTTCGCCTTGGCATCCGAATCGCATTTCGCCTTGGCGTCCTTCTCGCACTTGCCCATGAAGCTCGTTTGCGCTGCTCCATGGAGATTCTTGGCGTCTGCCTGGCTCTTGCAGCTGGTATCGGCAAGCGCGCCGCTCGCGAGAACGCACGACGCTGCGATTGCGCACGCCGCAGTCTTAAAACTCATAAGGTTGTGCATGGGTGTCCTCCAAGGTCTTCCAATGTTGGAAGACCTTGGAGGCGCTCCCGCCGCGAACAAGGACCGCGCGCCATACAAATTGGTATGCTGGACTTAAGAGACGCCGTGCTGCTTGAACCAAGCGAGAAGGCGAGACCAGCCTTCCTTGGCGGCCTCGGCCCGGTAGCTTGGCCTGTAGTCCGCGTGGAACGCATGCGGAGCGCCTTCGAAGACGACGATATCGCACGTCTTGCCGGCCTTGGCGCAGGCGCCGCGCATGGCCCCGACGGTATCGAGCGGAATGCCTTGGTCGGCCCCGCCGTAGAGCCCGAGCACGGGCGCCTTGAGATCGCCGGCGATGTCCACCGGATGCTTTGGCGTGAGCTGAGACGTCTCGCCGACGAGCCTGCCATACCATGCGACTCCCGCCTTGAGCTTCGCGGTGTGCGCGGCATAGAGCCAGGTAATGCGTCCGCCCCAGCAGAAGCCCGTGATACCGAGCCTCTCGACATCGCCGCCGTCGGAGGCGGCGAATTGCACGGTCGCGTCGAGGTCGCTCATCACCTGCGCGTCCGGAACCTTGGCCACGACGGCGCGAACCTCGTCGATGCTCTTCAAGCCGGCCACGTCGCCCTGCCGCACGTACATCTCCGGCGCGATCGCGAGATAGCCCGCTTTTGCCAGGCGCCGGCACACGTCTTTGATGTGCTCGTGCACGCCGAAGATCTCCTGCACGACGAGAATGACCGGGAACGGGCCGCCCTGCGCAGGCTTCGCGCGATAGGTCGGGATCGCGCGATCGGACGCCTGAACCTGCACCTCGCCGGCTTCGAGGCCGTTCGCGTCGGTGGTGATCGTGGTTTCGGCCGCAACCGGCTGCGTCGCGAGCGCAAATCCGGTGGCGAGCGTGGTCAGCATGGCCTCGCGCCGCGAGGGCTCGAACTTTGGAAACAGGCTCCGCATGTCGGTGGCCAGATTGACCGCGTCCGCATCGTCTGTCGGTCGGCTCATATCGAGGTGTCCCGTCGTTGCCTGCCGCGCCCTATTAGCTGTAGCGATAAGGCAAACATGGGGCCGTCGATTGCAGGGTCAATGGCGCGCGCTAGTCTCCGCCGCGCCGTTGGGCCGGCTTCTTGCCCGGCTTCACCATGGCAGCGCTTTCCCACCCCTTGCCTTCGAGCGCCCCGCTGTTCTCGGCACGCCGCCGCCGGTGCGCTTCGAGCCGCGCGCGTTTGAGCAGGATGGCGTCGTAATTGGGGTGGCTAGGGTCGAGTTGGGTGGGTGCCGGCGCGGGCTTGGGCTTCTTCATCGGGACCTGGGCGGCATCGCATGTGGTATGGAATAATGTCCCATTCTACAGGGAAAAATTCCCGACCCAAGCCCCGAAGCCGATTTTTTTTGGGGTAGATAGGACGTCAACGGCGCAATGAAACGGAAGAATAGATAGCTAAATCAGCGGAGTGCCCAAGAGCCTCCCTCAGCGAAGAAGCGCCACGACCCGCGCGGGAGCCGCCGACGCCCCTACGATCTTGAGGGGAAACACCGCAACCTCGAATCCGTACGGCGGTAGCGCGCCGAGGTTCGTGAGCTGCTCCATGTGCCAGAAGGGCCGGCGCTGGCCGACCCGGTGCGCTTCCCAGAACAGGCTCGCGTCCCCCGTCGCGCGCGATTTGGCGATCTGCGCCCGGAACGGTAGATCCCACCCCCATTGGTCGATGCCCATGACGCTGACGCCCCGGTCGAGCAGCCATTCGGTGGCAGCAGCACTCATGCCGGTTCCCGTCTTCCAGAAGTCCTTCGTATCCATCAGGCGGTCGCGTCCGGTGCGGATCAGCACGATGGTGTGCTCGGTGAGCGTTGCACCGGATTTCGCGAGCGCGGCCTCCATGTCGGCGACCGTGATCGGGTCGTCGTCCGCCTTGTGCGCAAGGTCGAGCACCACGCCCGGCCCGATGCAGCGTTCGAGCGGGATCTCGTCGATGGTTTGCGCTCGTGCGCCGGCTGAAGTCGGCCCGTAATGCCATGGCGCGTCGATGTGCGTCGTCGCGTGCACGCCCATGCGGATCGTGTCGTCGGCCCAGCCGGCGAAATCGCGCGGGAAGAGACGGAACGGCAAACCGAGCGCCCGCACCAGCAGCTTCGCCAGCCGGTGCGGCTTGTGCTTGACCTTGACCCGCATGAAGAACGGATCGTCGCGGTTGAAGCGGACCGGCTTCGAGAGATCGATCACCTGCATGGGCTCATCCTTCTCGGCAAATGGTGTTGCGAAGGCGGCCGACGCCGTCGATCGCGATCTCGACGGTATCGCCCGCGCTGAGCATGCGCCCTGCTTCGATGCCGCTGCCGCCGGGCAGCGTACCGGTGGCGAACAGCTCGCCGGGATAAAGCCGTTCTGAGCGCGAGGCGTGTGCCAACGCCTCGCCGAGCGTCCAGCGCGCGCCCGCGCTCAAGGGTTCCGCGACAAGCCTTCCGTTGATGCGCACCTCGCCCTTGAGATCGCCCCATCGCGGTAGGACCTCGTCCGCGCTGACGACGGCATTCGAAAGTCCGTTGCGAAAATGCTTCGATTTCTGTGGGCCGAAGCCTGAGCGCATCTCGTTGCGTTGGACCGAGCGCGCGGTGAAGTCGTTGACGACCACGAAGCCGCCGATCGCTGCTTCGGCCTCCTCGGCACCTGCGTTGTACAACGCGCTCTTCAGCACGAATCCCAGCTCCAGTTCATAGTCGACACCGTCGGCATAGGACGGGATCGCAATGCCCTCGCCGTCGCCCGCGAAGGCCAGGTGGTTTCCCATGTAGTAGATCGGCTCGCGATACCAGAGCCGCGACGGCTTGAGCAGGGGAAACGGCGGGCCGATGATCCGTTCATAGGCGCGAACGAACGGCCAGGCGCCCGGCATATAGGTCTTCACGAAGCCGCGCGCCGCGTCGATCGCATGGCGCTCGTAGAGCATGAAGTCGCGAAACGAGCGCGGCTCGAAAGGAAGCACCACGCGTCGCGCTGCAGTGGCCGGCTCGGCCGTGAGCGCCGCGGCTGCTTCGGCGAGGCGCGCACGAACATCGTCGGGCGCCCCGAGCAGGGCCACGATATCGCCCGACCAGCGGGCGATATCCGCGTCCGCGAGCGCAGGCGAAAGGCCCCGCAGCAACGCGCCCGCATCCACCCAGCCGTCGCCCGCCGCGATCTCGACCGCGAACGCCGCGCCATCCGTTACGCGCCTGAGCTTCATGCCGTCCCTTGAGGTTAACGCGCGGGCGCCAAACATCCGCGGCCGGGCCATCGCTCGCACAGGCGCCAGCCGAGATCAATTGCCAACGGCTCAGTTGCCGGCCGCCGCATAGCGTGCCATGCAGCCAGCCAGGAATGCCATGCCGGGAGCCGTCACAAGAGAGATGCCCTCCACCTGGATCGAAACACCGTGCCCCGCTCCCTCCGCCCACCATGGGGCGGCGGCGCGCGCCCGTCAGGCCATGCTGACGAAACCCGCCGGCTCGCTCGGCATGCTCGAGGAGCTGGCGATCAGGCTTGCGGCTCTCCAGGCGACGGAGCGTCCGCGCGCCGCCAACGCGCCGATCATCCTTTTCGCCGGCGACCACGGTGTCACGGCACAAGGCATCTCCGCCTATCCGTCGGCTGTGACCGTCGAGATGCTGAAGAACTTTGCCAACGGCGGCGCGGCCGTGGCCGTGCTGGCCCGGGCGCTCGATGTGCCGTTGAAAGTGATCGACGCGGGCACGCTGGCGCCCGAACCTTTGCCCGGTGTCGTGACTGACAAGCCGTGCCGGGGCACGCGCGATTTCACGGTCGAGCCGGCGCTGACGGAGGACGAGCTCGCCTTTGCGTTGGCGGCCGGCAAGCGCGCGGTCGAAGCGGAGGTCGCAGCTGACCTCGTGCTCTTCGGCGAGATGGGGATCGGAAACACGACGGCCGCAGCTGCCATCGCTGCCGCGCTGCTCGCCAAATCCCCGGATGAAATCGCGGGCGCCGGCACCGGCCTCGATGCGGCCGGGGTCACGCACAAGGTCGAGGTCATCGCAAGCAGTCTTGCGCGCCATGGGCTCGACGGGCCGGGAGCCGATCCACGCCGCGTGCTGGCCTGCGTCGGCGGCCTCGAGATCGCGGCGCTCACCGGCGCCATCATCGCCGCAGCGCAGGCGGGCCGCCCCGTGCTCGTCGACGGCTTCATCGTCACCGTCGCCGCGCTTGCCGCCACGCGCCTCAACCCGTCGTGCGCGCCTTGGCTCATCTATTCCCACCGTTCGGCCGAGCGTGGACATGCAACCCTTCTCGCCGCGCTTGGAGCGCGTCCGGTTCTCGATCTCGACTTGCGCTTGGGTGAAGGATCGGGCGCCGCCACCGCTCTCGCCGTGCTGCGCCTCGCATGCGCGCTCCACAACGGCATGGCGACCTTCGATGAGGCGGCCGTGTCCGGCCGGAGCACGCCATGACCGTCGTAGAGTTCCTGCGCCACGGTGCAACGGAGACCGAAGGCGCCTTGCTCGGCCGCACCAACCCGCCGCTCTCGGCGCGGGGACGGGCCGCGATCGCACGGCAGACGGCCGGACGCACATGGTCGGCGATCGTCGCTTCGCCGCTGGCGCGCGCGAGAGCTTCAGCCGAGATCGCGGCAGCGCATGCGGACGGCGATGTCGTGATCGACCCCGACTGGGCGGAAATCGATTTCGGAGACTGGGACGGAAAGCAGCGCAGTGATCTGGCGCAGGATCCACTCCTCGCCGCCTTTTACGAAAATCCCGACGCGAACCCGCCACCGGACGGGGAGACGATGCAGAGCGTCCGCGCCCGCGTCACCGCCGCGCTCGACCGGCTTGCGGCGCGTGAAGACGGCCCGGTGCTCGTCGTCGCCCATGGTGGAACGATCCGCATGGCGCTCTCCGTCATGCTCGCCATCCCGCTCGAACGCCTCTGGGCGGTGCGCATCGCCTGCGCGACGCTGATCCGTGTCGAGATGGGCGCCCATGCGGACCATGGCCTCTGGGGCGAGCTGATCGACATCGTGCAGCCGAACGAGCGAGCATCATGAACGGCTTTCTCGCGGCGCTTGCATTCCTGACGCGCATCCCGACGCCGCGTTTGGCAGCCGGCGGGGCCAGGGACATTGCGCGCGCCGCACCTTGGCTGCCGGTCGTCGGCGCGATTATCGGCGCGCTCGTCGCCGCAGCCGTCGCTTTGGGCACCGCCGTCAATCCCTGGATCGGCGCGCTCTTCGGCGTGCTCGCCTGGGTGCTTGTGACCGGCGCCCTCCATATCGATGGCTTGGCGGACGTGGCCGACGGTCTTGGCGCCGCCCACGGCAATCCGGACCGTTTCGTGGAGGTTGCCCGCGATCCCCACCTCGGCAGCTTCGGCGCCGTTGCCATTGCGCTCGTGCTCATGGCCAAGCTGGTCTTGCTTGCAGCGCTTGCCGAGCGCGCCCCGTTGCCCGAGGTCGCAGCCGGGCTCGCGCTCGTGACGGCGTGGGCGCGCTGGGCGACACTGGCGCTCGGGCGCTCCGTGCCGCCTCTGACCGAGGGGCTGGGCAGCCGCCTTGCGGCCGGCATCCGCACACAGGTCGTCGCGCTGGAAGGCCTCGTGCTGGCCGCTGTCTCGGTTTTCGTTGCGCCGGCGTTGCTCGTGGCCGTCCCGCTGGCGGCGCTCTTCGCGCTCTATTGGCGTGCGCGTCTCGGCGGCATGACCGGCGACTGCCACGGCGCCAGCATCGAGATCATGGAATCTCTTCTTCTCTTTGCGCTGCTCGCGATGTGAGGCGTTGTTTCGCCGAAGTCCCACGTATGGTAGGCAGCGAGCTCCTGCTCCCGACATGGGTCACACTCGATGGCATTCGCGCTGGCATTTCTCGCTCTCCTCGTCGAGGCCATAGCCGGCTATCCTCAGGCGCTGCTGACGCGCATCGGTCATCCCGTCACGTGGATGGGCACCCTGATCACGCGCGCAGAGATGGTCTGGAACGAGGGGCACCTTTCCTTTGCGCGCGCCCGCCTGCGCGGCATCCTGGCGCTCGCCACCGTCGTGTTGGTCACGGTGTCGGCCGCGCTTCTGATCGACCACGCGTTGGATCTCGCGCTTCCCGTATGGGCCGCGCTGATTGTCGAAGCCCTGCTGGCGAGCACGCTCTTGGCCGCCCGCAGTCTGGACGACCACGTCACGGACGTCGCGGAGGCACTGGAGGCGCGCGGGCTTGCCGGAGGCCGCCAGGCCGTCTCGCGCATCGTCGGACGCGATCCCGAGACGCTCGACGAGCCCGGGGTGTCCCGGGCCGCCATCGAAAGCCTCGCCGAAAACTTCTCGGACGGCGTGGTTGCGCCGCTGTTCTGGCTGATCGTCGGTGGCCTTCCGGGATGCGCAGCCTACAAGGCCATCAACACTGCCGACAGCATGATCGGACACAAATCCGAACGCTATCTCGCCTTTGGCTGGGCGGCCGCACGCCTCGACGATCTCGTCAACCTGCCCGCGTCGCGCTTGTCGGCGATCTGGCTGGTCGCAGCTGCCCGTGTCATGCCCGGAGCCGACTGGCGCACGGCGGCGCTGAGCGCGCTCACCGATGCGCCACGTCACCGCTCGCCCAATGCCGGCTGGCCGGAAGCCGCGATGGCGGGCGCGCTTGGCCTCGCGCTCGCCGGCCCGCGCAGCTATGGCGGCAAGCGCGTCGACGACGCCTGGATGGGCTCCGGCCGCCGCGACGCCACCGCCGCGGACATCCATCGCGCGCTTCGCCTTTACCGCATCGCCTACATTCTGCAAGGCGCCGTCGTTGGTCTGCTTGCGCTCGCCGTGCTGGTTATCTTCTGGTGATGTCAGAGTGAAGGGGCGCGGCTGAGCGCCAAGAGTGCATCGCAGTCCACATGCGCTTCGAGGTGATCGGCGAGACGGTCGAGCGTGGCGTCGAGATCCTGCTGGTAGTTGAACGCGGAGCCCGATGCGCCGATCCGCTTGAGCCAGCAAGCCCGCGCAGCGTCGCGCGCGAAAAGCCCGTGCACATAGCAGCCGCCGATACGGCCGTCTGCGCTCACCGCGCCATCCGGCCGTCCCCCGCGGATATCCAGAAGCGGCCGCCGCACGCCCTCGCCGACGGTTTCGCCCATGTGCATCTCGTAGCCGGAGAAGGCCACGTCGCTTTGCCACAGGGTTCCGGCGACCTCGTGGAGCACCTTCGTTGCCAGCAGCGTCGTCTCGACATCGAGGTAACCCAGTCCCGGCACGGTCTGTGGCGGGCCTTCGATGCCGCGCGGATCGCTCACCGCTCTGCCGAGCATCTGATAGCCGCCGCACATCCCGAGCACATGGCCGCCGCGGCGGATGTGGGCGGCGAGATCGACGTCCCATCCAGCTTCGCGCAACGCTCCGAGATCGGCGATGGTCGACTTTGAGCCGGGCAGGATGACCAGCTGCGCTGCGCTCGGCAACACGTCGCCGGGACGAACGAAGACGACGTCGACGGAGCTTTCGAGTCGCAGCGGATCGAAATCGTCGAAATTCGAGATATGCGGATAGGCAAGCACCGCGATGAGCGGCTTGCCCGAGCCGCTTGCGCTTCGCGCGTAGCTGTCGAGCGCCAGCGCATCCTCCGCCGGCAGCCGTCGCGCACCCGCGAAATAGGGGACAAGGCCCAGCGGCGCCCATCCCGTGCGCGCGGCGATTGCATTCATGCCGTCGGCGAAGAGCCTTGGATCGCCGCGGAACTTGTTGACCAGGAAGGCTTCGATCATCGCCGCATCCTCCGCCGGCAGTACGGCCTGCGTCCCGACCAGGCTCGCGATCACGCCGCCGCGGTCGATGTCGCCGATCAGCACGACGGGCACGCCTGCTCTTCGCGCAAAGCCGAGGTTCGCGATATCGCCCGCGCGCAGGTTGACCTCTGCCACCGAGCCCGCTCCTTCGACGAGCACGATGTCGCTTTCTTCGACGAGCGTGCCGAAACTCTCGAGCACGGGCTCTATCAGCCTGGGCTTCATGGCCAGAAAAGCCGCCGACTCGACGGTGCCCACCACCTGACCCTGAACCACCACTTGAGCGCCGGTCTCGCTCTGCGGCTTCAGCAGCACCGGGTTCATATGCACCGTGGGCTCCGTGCGCGCTGCATGCGCCTGCAGCGCTTGCGCTCGCCCGATCTCGCCGCCGTCCTTCGTCACCGCCGCGTTGTTGCTCATGTTCTGCGGCTTGAAAGGACGCACGCGAAACCCGCGCCGCGTGAACAGCCGCGCCAGCCCGGCAACGATCAGAGACTTGCCGACATCGGAGCCCGTGCCGGCGAGCATGATTGCGCGTGCGGTCACGGCTTGGCCTGTTTGAGCACGAGCGGCAGCCCGGCCGCCATCAGCACCACGGTGTCCGCGAGCGCCGCGACCGCCGCGTTGAGTCGCCCCTGCTCGTCGCGAAACGCCCGCGCCAGCGCATTGTCGGGTACGATGCCGAGGCCCACCTCGTTGGAAACGAGCACGATCGGTCCCGCGGCTTCGTCGAGCGCCGTCAACAGTCGCGCGCGATCGGCCGCCACGTCCCGCTCCGACAGCATGACGTTCGAGAGCCACAGCGTAAGGCAGTCGACGAGCATCGGATGCGGATCGGCCGCGTGCGCCTGGATCACCTCCGCGAGATCGAGCGGCACCTCGCGCGTCACCCATCCCGGGCCGCGGCGGCGCACGTGATGGGCGATGCGCTCTTTCATTTCCTCGTCGCGCGCCTCTCCCGTCGCCACGTAGATCCAGGGAGTTGGCAGCGCCGTGACGAGCCCTTCCGCGTAGCGGCTCTTGCCCGAGCGCGCGCCGCCGAGAACGAGGGTGAGACGGGGAAGCTGAAGCGTCATGAGGTGGGTCCGGCGGCCGGCGATATGCCCCTGTTTGACAGCCCTTGCATCGAAAGGCTATCTCAATCCGCTGATCGCCTGGCGCGCCCTGCTCCAGCCGTTTTATTATGGCGTCCCAAGACCTTGATTACTTCCCCCGATCCCGAAGGCCGTGAGCCCGCCGCCGCGACGATCTTTGTCTGCACGACGTGCCGGCGCAAGCGCGACGACATGCCCTTGGGCTACGATCTTCCCGGCGCCGGGCTTGCCGAGGCCCTGGATCGGGAGGTCGCGGCCCGTGGTCTGGCGCAGCTGACGGTCACGCCGGTCGAATGCCTTGCCGTTTGCAGGCGCCCTTGTACGGTGGCCTTCGCGGGCCCCGGCAAATGGACACATCTCGTCGGCGATCTCGACGCCGAGGCCCATGTCGGGGACATCGTTACGGCGGCCCTCGCATTCGCGCGCTCGGCCGATGGCATCGTCCCGTGGATGGAGAGGCCGCAATCGATCCGAAGCGGCGGGATTGCCCGCGTTCCGCCCGTCGGATTCAAGTCGAAGACGTAGTGCAAAGCCCATGGACTTCCCGCCGGACATCTTCCCCGCGTTCCCGGACATGAGGCCGGGAGAGGTCTGGCTTGTGGGTGCGGGGCCCGGCGACCCTCGTCTTCTGACGGTCATGGCCATCCATGCGCTGCGCTCGGCGGATACGATTGTCCACGATGCGCTGGTCGATGCACGCATCCTGCGCCTTGCCCGCGACGGCGCCGAGATCCACTTCGCCGGCAAACGCGGCGGCCGGCCCTCACCGCAGCAGCGCGACATCAACGAGCTGATCGTCGTCGAGGCCAAGCGCGGTCGCCGCGTGCTCCGCCTCAAGGGCGGCGACCCGTTCGTGTTCGGACGCGGAGGAGAGGAGGCGCACGCGCTGATCGGCGCCGGGATTCCCTATCGCATCGTCCCGGGGCTGACATCCGGGCTGGCCGCGTCCGCGCTCGCCGGCATTCCCGCCACCACGCGCGAGACCAACCACGCCATCATCCTCGCTGCCGGCCATCGCGCCGAGGGCGATGACGCCGCGCGGGCATGGGAAGCGCTCGCCGCCACCGGGCAGCCGATCATTCTTTACATGGCGCTGGCGCAGCTGGAGGAGATCGCGGCGGCATTCCTGCGCGGCGGCATGAATCCGGAAACGCCTGCAACCATCATCTCGCACGCCACCGGTGAGCAAGAGCACGTCGTCGACACCTGTCTCGCCGATGTCGTCGAGTCTGCAAGCTCGAATGGGATCGAAGCTCCCGCGGTTATCGTCATCGGCTCTATCGCCGGCCTCCGCGCTATTCTGGCATCCGGCATGGTGAGGCCATGACTGCCGTCGCGCGCGCCCCCGGCCTGATCGTTGCCGCTCCCGCCTCCGGCGCAGGCAAGACGACGGTCGCACTGGGTCTAATGCGCGCGTTCGCGCGGCGCGGCCATGTGGTGCAACCCTACAAATGCGGCCCGGACTATATCGATCCCGCGTTTCATACGGCCGCCGCCGGACGCGTGTCGCACAACCTCGATACGTGGGCCATGCGCAGGTCCGTTCTCGCAGACATCGTCTGTCATCACGGCGACACCGCCCACGTCGTCGTCGCCGAAGGCGTCATGGGGCTGTTCGATGGCGTAGCCGATGCCGGCCAGACTGCGCGCGCCTCAACGGCCGATCTCGCGGCGCTGACGGGCTGGCCGGTCGTGCTCGTGCTCGACGTGTCGGCTCAGGCCGAGACCGCAGCGGCCCTCGCGCTCGGTTGCGCGCGCTATCGCCCCGACGTGCCCATCGCCGGCGTCATCCTGAACCGTGTCGCGGGCGCGGCGCACGCGCACATGATCACGCCCGCCCTCGACGCCATCGGGCTCCCCTGCTTTGGCGCGTTACCGCGGCGTGATGATCTGACGCTGCCCGAGCGGCACCTCGGCTTGGTGCAGGCGGTCGAGACGAGCGGCCTCGACGAGCACCTCGACCGCATCGCCGATGTCGTGGCGGAAGCCATCGATCTTCATCGGATCCTGGCGGCGGCACGCCCCCACCGCCTGCCGACGTCCGCAAGCCCCACGCCGGGTCTTCCGCCCCCCGGCCAGCGCATTGCGCTCGCGAGCGACACCGCCTTCGCGTTTTCCTATCCGCACCTCCTTGCCGGGTGGCGCCGCGCTGGAGCCGAGGTGATCCCCTTCTCGCCGCTGGCTGACGAGGCACCGCTTGCGAGTGCCGACGCCGTCTGGTTGCCCGGCGGCTATCCGGAGCTCCACGCCGGCCGGATCGCGAACGCGTCCCGGTTCCACACGGGCCTGCGCGCCCTGGCGTCCGCGAACGTGCTTATTCACGGCGAATGCGGGGGCTATATGGTGTTGGGCGAGGGCTTGCAGGATGCGAGCGGGGCGCGCCATGCCATGGCCGGCCTGTTGGGCGTTGAAACCTCCTTCGCGAAACCGCGCATGAGCCTCGGTTATCGGCGTGCACGCACCCTGGCGCCGTCTGCATTAGGCCCGTCGGGCACCGAGGTCATGGGGCACGAGTTTCACTTCGCGTCCACGACGGCGGTGACCGACGAGCCGCTGGTCGCCGCGCACGACGCGAGCGGAAACAATGTGCCTGAGCGCGGCGCGCGGCGCGGATCGGTGACCGGCACCTTTCTCCACGTGATCGATGGGGTCGGGTGATGACCGCAGATCGCGCCAGCCCGCCGGCCTTCGGTCCCGAGTTTGCGGCAGCCTTCCGCGAGCTGGTGCTGTGGCGCCGCGACGTGCGCCGCTTCCGTGCCGATCCGCTTCCCGATGGCCTCGTCGACCGCTTGATCGAGCTGGCGACCCACGCGCCGTCGGTCGGCAACTGCCAGCCCTGGCGCTTTGTTCGCGTCGAAAGCCCGCCGCGTCGCGAGGCCGTGCGGACATCCTTCCGGCGCGCCAATCAGGCCGCGCTCGAGGGCTATGACGGAGAGGTGCGCACACTCTACGCGCGTCTCAAGCTCGAAGGCCTCGAAGCCGCTCCCGTCCAGCTCGCGATCTTTGCCGACGAGGCGACGGAGCGTGGCGCAGGCCTCGGCCGCCAGACCATGCCCGAGATGCTCCGCTTCTCTGTCGTGGCTGCCGTCAACACGTTGTGGCTTGCCGCCCGCGCCGAGGGAATCGGCGTCGGTTGGGTCTCGATTCTCGAACCCGAGGTTGTGACCCGCGCCCTGGATGTGCCCGAAAGCTGGTCGCTGATCGCCTATCTCTGCCTCGGCCGGCCCGTCGAGGAGCATCTCGATCCGGAGCTCGAGCGAGCAGGATGGCAGGCACGCGCCGATCTGTCGGAGCTCGTCCTGCGCCGCTGAGACCATTGGCGCCTCGCGCAACCCTTGTCGCAGCGCCGGTCCGGGGGTATTGAAACGCAGTCCAAGAGCGAGAGTCGAGGATCCCGTGACCGCGCGCATTTTCAAACCGGCCAAAACCGCCATGCAGTCGGGGACCGCCCGCACGAAAGAATGGCTGCTCGAGTATGAGGCTGCCGTGCCGCGCCAGATCGATCCTCTGATGGGCTGGACCAGCTCGTCCGATACGCGCACCCAGCTTCGTCTCGAGTTCGACACCAAGGACGAGGCCATAGCCTATGCCGAGCGCAACGGCATCCCGTATCGGCTCGACGAGCCCAAGCCGCGCGGTCTCGTGCGCAAATCCTACGCCGACAACTTCAAGTTCGGCCGTCTGGGATCTTGGACCCACTAGCATCGCAGGGATCGCTTTCGCCGGGCCAAACGCCCGCGGGGCGGGGTCTGGGCGCTGTCCGCGCAATCTGGTATAGAGCCCGTCATGCGACGCATGTAACGTCGATTGTGGCCGAGATCCCGTAGCTCAGTCGGATAGAGCACCTGCCTTCTAAGCAGGGGGTCGCAGGTTCGAATCCTGCCGGGATCGCCACGGGCTTAACGGGCCGTTGATCTCACTGGCGAAAATCGTCAAAAGTCCCCACCGAAGCATCACCCGTCAAAAA
>NZ_CADEFI010000015.1:40676-79845 GCF_902826555.1 uncultured Hyphomicrobium sp. | reverse complement strand
CATCGAAACCGGAAGCAGCTATCCGACGGCGCTCATCTCGTCCCTTGCTGCGCACACGTTTGCGAATTTACGAGAGCCGACGCCAGATCTCGTCAAGGCGCTCCTGATCAACGCGGCCGAGCGCAAGGAGCATCACCCAAAATTGGGATGGGGCACCCCGTACGTAGATCAGATGCCATGGACCTGCGCACCAGGAAGCGTGACGCTCGCATGGAAAGCATCGTTGGCGCCGGGAGCCAACTACTATTGGAATGGCATTCCCATCCCGTCCGAAATGGTCCGCGACGGGAAGCTTGTCGGCCGTGCGAAGTTAACCGCGATCCTCAAGCCACTCGTATCTCCATTTGGAGGCGCGAACTATTTCTCGTCGAGGCTTCAGACCTCTCTGCGGTATCCGACCAACGGAAAGTGGGAACCTCTTGTCGGCTCTATGTTGGAATCCACACTCAAGGAAGAGGACGCTCGCAAGGAGCTGAAGAAGTGGCAACCCGTTCGGTGCCACTGCAAGGACTTCCCCGACGGTTTGGCATTCGACGGCAAACATCTCCAACTTTACGCGCGGGTGTTTACCCGTGACCTCTACCAATTCGGTTGGACGCACCACAGCCAGGCTGGCCCGCAGGAAGTAGCTTTTGTGTTGACGCTGTGGGGGGCAGATGGCGACTCGGCGATCTACAATTCCATGGTGGGTGCGCTCGGCAACTTCGTCGAAAGCGCCGTTGTGAATCAAGAAATCGAACTCAGAAACGAGTGACGGCAAGCGCGCCGCTCGTGACGACCGTTCGGCGTTGAGGTCGACGATGCAATCGAGGTTGCCGAGAAGAACGATATCCGAGGACGGCTTTAGGTCCATGAGCGAAACTGGTCGGCGGCAGCCAACGGGGGCGCCGACACTGATGGCCGACTTCCGCTTCTGGGACGAAGCACCTTTTCCGCTTCTGGGACGAACCCGCCTTGGCTGCGTCGGCAGCGACGGGCGGGCCTTGGTCCAGGATAATAGAAGGACAAAACGCGCGTCCACGGACTATTTTGGTCATAAAAAATTATTTTGGCACCAATTGGCTTTTTTCCGGTTCTAACTAAAACAATCTATCTCTTTGAAACTGCGCGCAAGGGCCGCATCGGCTCATTTCGACAATAACGCCGTCTATTTCACCACGCCCTCGAGTGGACGAGAAAATATCATTGAAGTTCAATGATTTCCTTGTACCGTAACGGACATTCATTGTTCTTTGAAAGAACATTTGAGAACACATTCCGTTTCGATCTCATTTGCGATTTCGCACTCGATTGGCGGGGTAGATGCATGCGTCGAATTCATATTTGGATGGGATTAATTCCCGCTTTGGTGTGGATGCTTTCCTTTCAAGCAAATGCTGTCACGTGTTGGAAGTCTCTAAACTATGACTGCAGCACGCCGGCGAAAACCCGCTTCACCACTGCAGACGCAGCATGCATGGATAGTGTGGCAAGCGTTCTCCCGCAGCCCAGCCAGTTTGTCGGATTGCACTACAATATCAGCTCATGGAGCTGTGTGAGCCCGACCGGGTATTGCTGTAGCGCCCTTTATACGCCCGGCTCCGGGGCCAATGTCTTCTACGAGTGCTTCCAGACCACAAACTACGTCTGCACCGACACCGCCAATGAAGAGAAATGTGGCGGGCGGTGCGTACCCAAGGGCACGTGCTCGTGCGAGCCACCCAAGAACGAGTGTGGGGTCGGCAATCCCATTATCGCCAGTTCCGGCGACAAGGTTGAAGTGGTGACCGACTACACCACTGGCGGCGCCAATCCACTGGCAGTCATTCGCAGTTATCAGTCGAGCTCCAGGGCGTACGGCCTTTTAGGCAATCGCTGGCGCTTGCCTTGGGATCGGCGTCTCTATGTTGCGGCGGGCAACGATGTATCACTCGAGCAGGCAGACGGATCGCTGCTGGAGTTCGATTACAGTGGAGCCAGTCAGACCTTCTCCGTGCAACAGAACTCTGCGTGGAACATTAAGGGGGTCATGATCGGCTCGCCGGTCACGGCGTATGAGTTCACTTTTGAAGATGATCGGGTCGAGCGCTATGAAAGCATTGCCGGCCTTTGGCGGCTGAAGTCGATTACAACGCGGGGAGGATACGTGGTTACCCTCTCCTATGACACGAATGGATACGTCACGACCGTTGACGACACTTTTGGACGCCAGCTGACCTTCACGTATGAGACCGCGCCCGCTTCTCCCTTGCCGGCTACGAAACGCGTTATCACGCGGATCGGGGCGCAGGATGGAACCCGAATTGACTACCAATACGCACGCCAGCAGAACCTTTCTGCGGGCAGCGTGTTGACGAGCGCCATTGTCGATGAGGTGACGGTATCCAATCCCACGTCGTCGCCAGGTCTTTCAGAGACGACGACCTACCACTATGAGGATACCCATGATTTTCTGCTGCTGACGGGCATATCCGATGCGCGCGGCGTGCGCTATGCGACGTTTGCCTATGACGGCTATGCGCGCGTGACGAGTAGCACGCATGACAGCGGTAACGATGCAACGACGTTCAGCTATGACGATGCCAACAAAAAGGTCACGATCACCAACGTGCTTGGTAAGTCCGAGGTGCGGACGCTCTCCGAGATCGCGCGCCGGATGCGGGCTACGCAGGTTGACGGCCAAGCAAGCACGCATTGCCCCGCAAGCTCGCGCGCGACAACTTACAACAGCAAGGGGCGCATAACGCAAACCACGGACGAGGAAGGCCGTGTCACGAAATATGTTGTTGATGCGCGCGGGTTACCGACATCGGTGACACGCGGGTTCGGCACGGCGGCGGCCAGTACCACAACCTACACCTATCACGCCACGTTGCAGGTGCCCACGCAGATGGTCGAACCGGGTTTGACCACGGGGTACACCTGGACGAGTGGGCGTCTAACCTCGCTAACCCAGACGGACACGACCTCGCATACGGTGCCGTATCCAACCAATGGCCAAACGCGGACCTGGGCTTACACGTATGGCACGGGTGGCAATCTGCTGACCGTCGACGGCCCGCTCTCGGGGTCGGGCGACACAGTGACGTACACCTACGACAGCAGCGGATACGTGGCGACAGTGACCAACGAGCTCGGCCACGTGACGACAATCAATGCCGTCAACGGCCGCGGCCAGCCAACACAGATCACCGACGCGAACGGTGTGGTGACCAACCTCACCTACGATTTCCAGGGGCGCCTTCTGACCACAACGGTCAACCCCGGCGCCGGGGCGGCGGTAACCACGCTCGAGTACGATGCAATCGGTCAGATCACCAAGATCACCCGGCCGGATGGGTCGTACCTCACCTACATTTACAACAACGCACGTCGGCTGACGACGGTGACGCAAGCCGACGGCCAGAAGATCGAATACACCTACGATCTAATGGGGAACATGAACGGGCAGACGATCAAGGATGCCAGCAACACCATCGTGTTGAACCAGACCCAGACCTTCGACGAGCTTGGTCGCCTGTTGAAGCAGATCGGTGCCGCAAGCCAGGAATTTGAATATTCCTACGACAAGACGAGCAATCTGAAGACGGTGACCGATCCACGATCGGGTGTCTACGGCTATGCGTACGACAGCGTCAATCGGCTGATCAAGGAAACGGACCAGGAAAGTGCCGAGGTCAATCTCACGCGAAACGGCAAGGACGACATCGTCACCTATTCCGACCCGCGCAGCCTGCAGACGAGCTATGTCCGCAATGGCTTCGGCGACGTCATCCGGCAAACGTCACCGGACAGCGGCACGACGGACTATGTGCGCAATGCCCTCGCTCTTGCGACACAGATCACGGATGGCCGTGGCATCGTTACCAACCTCACCTACGACAGCGCGGGCCGGGTTCTGACCAAGACTTATCCGGCGGCGTCGGCGGAGAATGTCACCTACACCTATGACGATGTAACGGGCGGCAACAAGGGCAAGGGACGCCTGACCGGGCTGGCCTCGCAAGACGTAACGATCGCCTGGGTCTACGACGTGCGCGGCAACGTGGTGACGGACACACGCACCATTGGCGGGCAAGCGCATACTGCTGGCTACGTCTACGATGCCGACGATAAGGTCACGGAGATCACCTACCCGTCGGGGCGCATTGTGAACTACGTGCGGGATTCGATGGGCCGCATCACGTCGGTGACGACGAAGAAAGACTCCGGCTCGGCCGTGCAGACGGTGGCGGACGACATCGATTATATGCCGGTCTCGAACCTGTTGAAGTCCATGGACTACGGCAACGGGCTCAACGACTGGAACACCTTCACCACGGATTACGAGGTGGATGTGCTCGGGGTCTACGACGGATCGACCGACGTCTGCAATGTGGCGCACACGCGCTCGGACGGGCTCAACCTGACCAATATCTGGGACACCCTCGACGCGGCAAAGAACCAGTCGCTGTGGAACAATCTCGCCGGCCGGCTGCAGAATGCCGATGGCCCTTGGGGCGGCCGCACCTACTACTACGACGGCGTCGGCAACCGCACGCAAGAGATCTCCATTCCACCGGGGGGTGGTGCGTCGACGACGCGGGACTATGGCTATGGCGGCAGCAACAACCGTGTCTCCGGCGTCGAGATCGGCGGTACGCCCGAACGGACCTTCACCTACGACAACGCCGGCAACATCACGCAGGATAGCCGGTCCGGCACGGCCTACGCCTATGGCTATAACAACCGCAATCGGCTCAATACCGTGACTGTAGCTGGCTCGCTGAAGGGCACCTACACCTACGATGGGCTTGAGCAGCTGGCGATCCGGGTAACGACGAACCAGACACCGGCCGGGACGACGCACTTCATCCACGACATCTTCGGCAACGTGATCGCCGAGACCGCGGGTGGCGGCGCCACCGGCTCAACGGGCACGGTGCGCGAGTACATCTGGCTCTATGAGACGGAGATCGCGCCGACGCGGACCAGCCGCACGGAGCTGGATCGTCCCTTAGCAGTGGTCGATGCGGTGAACACCGTCTCGCCTGCGCTCTGGTACGTGCACGTCGATCACTTGAACCGTCCGAAGAAGATGACGGACGCTTCGAAGGCATCGGTGTGGGATGCGGACTGGGCACCGTGGGGCGCACCGGTAGCCATCACCGGCTCCGCGACGCTCGATGCGCGCTTCCCCGGCCAGTGGTACCAGCTCGAGGCGGGCCTGCACTACAACTGGCATCGCCACTACGATCCCACGCTGGGGCGCTACACCCAGCCCGATCCGCTCGGGTTCGTCGATGGGCCGAGCGTGTATGCGTATGCGAAGAGTGCGCCTCAGATGCGGGCCGATCCAGAGGGGTTGCAAACAGCGATCCCCGGCCACCCGATCTTGCTTCCACCGGCGCTTTATTGCGCGGTTTTCCCACAAAAATGTGCAGAGTTTGCCAAACAATGCTTTGCCCTCGCGCGATCACTTGTTGGCGGGAGCGATCGCGATGATGACGACGATAGATGCAAGGCTATTATTCGAGGATGTTTCGAGGGATGCAAAAGAACCCGAGAGGAAAATCCTGATCTATTACCGGGTTCTGGGCAAAATCATCAACCTCGCCTCATACGCTGCGTAAAGGAATGTGCAGCGGCGCAAGGATGTGACTACTAAGAAGGCAGCGACAATGGATCGAGACACTGCAATAGGACTTATACAAGAGTATTTGAAGTACGGTGAAATAATGGCTCGTCTGTGGGAACTTTCGGCCAATCTTTCTCCCGAGGATAGGCGAAAGGTTGTCGATGCGGACTCGGAAGCGTGTTTCGCGTTATACGATGGGGTCGTAAAGACGGTGACGAAGTACTATCCGGACTTGGAGCCGCCGGATCACGCTACCAAAAGAAGCGAGTAACCTTGGGCGCACTGCGAGCAGCTGGCGATCCGGGTAACGACCAACCAGACACCTGCCGGGACGGCGCACTTTGTCCACGACATCTTCGGCAACGTGATCGCCGAGACGGCGGGTGGCGGTGCCACCGGCTCAACCGGCACGGTGCGCGAGTACATCTAGCTCTATGAGACGGAGATCGCGCCGACGCGGAACAGCCGCACGGAGCTGGATCGTCCTCTGGCGGTTGTCGATGCGGTGAACACCGTCTCGCCTGCGCTCTGGTACGTGCACGTCGATCACTTGAACCGTCCGAAGAAGATGACGGACGCTTCGAAGGCATCGGTGTGGGATGCGGACTGGGCACCGTGGGGTGCTCCAATCACCCGTTCGGCTCAGGGTCACCAGCGACGAAGCCCGCTCTCCACCTGAAAACGGACATGAGCCGCAAGTGCGCTGAGCCGAGAGCATAAATGCGACCCATGTCGGCTGTTGGGACCTTTTGCGGTCAGTTGGCCCACGACAACAATGTCCCATGAGCCGACATCGCCGCGTATTCACTGGAGTGCCTTACTGCATCCGCAGCTCAAGTCCGCTCACGGGTGGCGAGCAGACAGCAAGCCTATGCGATTTCGCATCAGCTCTTAGGCGGCGTGCTTGCTAGTATCAAAGTTTGTGAACCCCAGACGTGATGATCGGGGATGATGGAATTCTGTTCGCCGTCCGCAAAGTAGAACTGTGTGAGGCCACTGAGCCAAGCATGATCGAGGGGAATCTTTGCATTGGGGTTGTGAAAGATCTGAAGCTCATCGGACCAGAACTCGGTATAGTCCGGCGAGGCTACGTCTTCTGCAAAAGGGATGCCCATCGTGGCATTCGGATCTGGGTTCAATCTATGTCCGACGCGTAGATAGGTGTGGTCTTGGGCCGCAAAGCCCGCAATGACACCCATGCGATCGAACTTTGAAAGCGTGCCAGCATTCGAGAATAGGACGGCGGAGACGTTCTCGGCGCCAGGCTGATCAAAGAACCCGGAGGGAATCACCTTCTCTCCAAATTTGTGTTCCTGATTTTTGATTGCGCTAACATTCAAGTGTCCATCGACCATCTTCCACTCAACGCGGTGTCCATAGAGATATGGCCACAGTGCTGATTGAGTGAAAGTCATCGAGCCGGACGACTCATGATCGGCTCGCTTATGGAAGTCAGCGACTGCCAATACGAAGGGCTTGTCCTTCGTGTCATCTCGCTCCCAGTATCGACGGCCCTGTGCATCCTTCTTGCTAAGCTTGCTCGTGAGGACTGACCCAAACTTCATCGGCATATAGTTCGCCAAAAACTCCTTCATCTCCTCATTGTTTTTGGGCTCTGGGTGTGCCGCTAGCGGGCCCGATGTTGAGGGCGCCACAGTAGTTGCCTCAACGCAGAATTCGATTCCTGGTGCGCGGCACATGAAGTCCGGCGCTTCAAGTTGTGTGATATCGAAGCCCAGCTCGCGGAGCGCAGCCCACAGGTAAAGCTCCCAGAGACGCTGGTCGAACTGATTGAACTGGAACTCCTGCACGAAGTGGGGATCAGAAGGTGCCAGCCAGGGACCAATTTCCCTAACAACCGCGCGCGCCGGAGCGTTAGCCGGGCTCTCAAGAAGGATCTTGAAATAGGGATGTAACTTTGATGGATCCACATCACCAGGAACGCGAAGCAAATCTACGGGCTCGTTGGGCTCGTCTCCCTGCGACCCCTGCTCGGCAAGGTTTCCCTTTTCGAGAGTCCTCGCGATCGCATCACGCAGCCCGACAGTCGCGTAATCCTCGCTCTTCAAGCTATGCGCCAAGTCAACGGACCTGAAGCGACCGGCGCGGTCCCGCAGCAAGATCTGCCAACCGTAGTCATCGCCATGCACGTCTCTAAACACGAACCCTAGAATGGCTTCATCAAGATCCGACCACCATGAGAGTTCTTGCGCATAGACGCGCGCCAGTGATTTTCGCGTGCCAGGGACATAGTGATTGAACCGCGCAGGCTTCAATCTCTTGCTCAGCGCATGATCCGCTTGGCGCTTCTTTTTCTTAAACTTCGCTGCTCCGCCCATAGCAATCCTAGGCAACAATCTATTGTTCGGTTTCCCCGCCTTTGCGGACGCGGACGCTGGCCCAGTTTGCGCACCGCACTGTCCGCAATTTTGGATTAGCCCCTGAAGGGGCGGACTCCGCCAAGCTTATAGCGGTCGACTGCGCTGCAAAATTCCTCGACACTTGGAAAGTTTTCGTTGTTCCGTCTGGCAACCTCGAGGCCGTTATATGCCGTCATCATAAAGTCCCCGATTTCGTGGCGTTCGCTTATCGTCGCGCCATGATGCAGGTAGTTGGAACGAAACTTATATATCGCCTTCACATTCCTTATGACTTTCTCTCGTTCGTCGGCTGTGTGCGCGGTTGTGAAAGCCAAGCGTTCACCCAGATTCTGGCCGATCTGCTCTGATCCATCCTTCAAATACAGACTCTCAAGCGCCGTTAGCATGTAGACCAGTCGATCACCAAGGTCATCGACCATCGTGCTTTTTGAGTATCTGAGATGGCTTGCTAGCACGACCGTCTGGAAGGCAGTTGGCTTCTGAAGCTTGATAAGAGCGGCCGTGTCGTCGAGGCCAGCGCCCTTGATTTCTCGGATGAGATCCGCGTCCAGACGCCAGTGGCCCATGCTCTTGCTCGCCGATTGACTCCTCGCCCCCGCAAACTGGCCGTTCGCAACAAGTACAGCCCGCGCTATCGGTAAATGTTCTGTTCCTAGAAGCGCACAAGGACAAATCAAGCCGGGATCCAAGGCCGCTTGGGAGAATAGACGCAGGATGCCTATGGCAGCTTCAGCTTTCGCCATTGCGAGCTCAAATGCCCGAACTGGCTCAGCGTCGGTTTCAACTACGACTGCTGCGTGGCCCTGCATCTTCTGTCTGAGAGACTGGAAGTACGCCCGGCTGTGCTCTCTATCTTCCGGCGCTACGGCTCCTTCTGATCGAAGTTCCAAATCATTCAGGAACTGAGCGGTGATCGGGCAGATCCGACTGTCGCCAATCGTAAATTCATGCTCCACCTCGAGCGAGGATATCGGCGCCCAAACCGTTCGCGGGTGGACGTCAGCAGAGATTTGCATCTCAAGATAGTCGATTAGGGTTCCCGTATAGCCATCCCGCAATCTTCCGCGGCACCACAGAAAAACATGATCTTCAAGGAACGTCTCGCTCAGTCTGTTTCGTAGAGCCGCAACTTTTTGCAGAGCTCCGACAATCTTGGAAAGATCAGGATAGTCTTCTTCTTTGAGTCCCACCATCGCCGATCCGTGGTGATAGAACTTTGCGAGCGTCCTTCCATAGGGGTCCGCGACGGTCAGTATGCGGACGTCGATGAAGTCATCGTCGGCCAGGACAGCGGCCGGAATCCTCTCACTGGGAAATTTCGGCTTGCCCGTCGGCGGAGGCTTGTAACGGCGGAATGTTTCAAGCAGTGCAAGGGCCCGCTCATTGATGTTCCGTCGAGCCTCGGGATGTATGGAATCCATTCATGTCTCCGGGCCCATCATTGGGACGCACCGTCGTGACGCGGACCTAAAGGATAGAACCGCGTTGCTATGGCCGAAGCTGCCGTTTCATTCAGGGTGTCGTGGACAAATTTGCGCTTCGAAACCAGTCGAACGCATTGAAGGCGTGATTCGTCATAGATTTCCAGACGAGCGAGATGGTCGTCGCCAAAGTCAATACAAACCGGACAGGTGGCATCCAGCCATGTTCTGTGAGGGCGAATCCAGTCGAATTGGTCATGCCCTCTGTACGCGTCGTTCACCTGCGCTTCGATCTCGTGAAAGCCGTGGATCCGGCCTCCTCGCAAAGATGCTTTGGTCACATCCGGATCGTCCCTTTTGCACTCCGACAACCGATAGAAGAGACCCGCATTGGCTCCATGTTTGTGACGTCGCGCCTTTTCCCAAACGAGGTCCTGCGCAATCTCAGACGTGGGGTCGGGTAGGAGGTGATAGATATCGAAATTCTTCCGAAAGGATCGCCCGTCAATCACCCACACAAGATTGCCATAGAAGGCTTCGCGGGAGAGGCGCTCCTCGTCAGTGATCGCGGAATGCTGGACCTCGATAAAGATGCCGGTCGGCGTCCGGATATCGGCCCGGTGCACTTCGCCGTTAGCCGCGACGTGAGACACCTCGCGGCAGGACTCTGGAAACAGGTTTTTCCACCCGCGGTGCCAATCCGTCTCATTCTCCCACCAGGGATCGCAGTTGCGTCGCCCTGAATGCGCCCAGTGATGCAGGACCCTGGGGCCGCATTTGGCAATCAATTGGGCTCCACATGTCGGGCACCTGCCCCTTCCTCCTTGAAACGCCTGACGGCGTTTACTGTCGACGATCGCGAACTGCATTGTTCAGTTTGAGCCTTCGGAGACCGGATGGAGTCTAAACGCATTCACGTACTGGAAGTATGTTGAGCCTAGCTCGCGAACTGCAGCAGAGTACCGCTCACTTTTTCAAGTACGCCATGGGTTGTCTCGGTGAATATAAACTCGAAGTCGGGCGTGTTCGGGCACACATCGCCTTTCGCCGCAATCATTGCTCTGATGCTGTCTGGGGCCTGCTTCCACTGATCCTCAAAATCCTCAACTTGGTCGAGAAGCAAGTCGGCAGCGCGTTGCGAGCTTGAGCTGGTACCTGCGGTAGATAGAAAGCCCCGGCCGATATAGACCTGCCCATCTATGTCTACAGATGTCAGTATTCCGCTCTTGCGCAATTTGAGATGCTCGGCCTCGGTGTAGCCATTGCGGCTTGGCAGCACGCCTTTGACCTGAGGAAACAGCTCGACGTTGGGCCAGCTGTCGATCGCCGCCCGTACGATCGCGCGGCTCGTCCATTGCTTGTGTGCGAAGATGTCGATCACGTACGCTGTGTTGGACAGAAGCATAACCAGCAACAACTCGTCCGTCCTCGCGATGAAGTTCGGATTGTTCTGATCGGGGCCGGTGCCCAGGTGGAGATGGTGCACGCCCCAGTCGTTCAAAAGGAGATCCTTGTCTCTGCTCGTTGAGCGCGAACCGGCAACATAGCCAAGCGCAACGTCCTTGCTTAGTCGTGGCGTGAGATCGCGGCCGCGTTCGAGAGATGACAGAATGTCCCGCAAAGGAGCGCTGAACTGCGCCCGCATGGGGTTTGCTTGGTACGCCTTCGATAGATGTACCGAGCGAGCAACGGGGCGGATGAGCCGACTTAGCCAATTATGATACGTAACCAGCAAACGCCCAATATCCATTGAAGCGAGTTCGCTTGTCGCATCTGTATCTGACGGGTCGTGAGGCAGGGTTGCCATGACATGGCGTCGGATGTCTGCTTTGAGGTCCATGCGCGTCAGTGAGATCCGAAGCAGTTGTTCGTAGTTCGCACAATTGGCAAGGGGCACGTCCGACGCGAGACCATAGTGCTCAGCTTCAAGTGCTTTCCAGTCTTCCCTTGATCTTTCCGCCGAGGCTGCAAATAGCGCAGGCTAGATGATCCGCCGCACGCATTGGAGCGCATCGGCGACCAGCACAAGCTGACAGCGCCGCAGCCGCTCAATGTAATCATCCGGTGAGAGCTCCGGATTGACGAGTCGGGACCGGATGCGCTTCACGCATTCGAGAAAGCGGTCGTGATTGAGATCACGCTGGTGCATCAAGAACTCATCCGGATGCTGGGCTTCGATACCGAAGGGTGCGAGCAAGTCCGGTGGAAAATCCTTGAGGTTGGTGGTCACGATCACATCCGCGCGTCCGACAATTGCTGCCGCAAGCACGTGCCGGTCATCGGGATCGGGAAGATTGAGCGTGGGGATCAGCGACTCGTAGCCAGTCACGAGCGCGTCCGGCACCGCAATATTCATCAGCTCGCGCACCCGCGAGACGGTTTGTGAGGTTACCTTAGGATTGTTGGCCTGTAAGTGGCGGGACCACTCATCGTGGATCTCGTCGCTCCACCGCGCCCGATAGACGCCTGTGTTCGCAGTCTCGATCAGGAGATCGCGAACGGGTGCCGGGTAAAGCACACAGGCGTCTAAAAGAGCGGTGAAACCCGGCAATTAATACCCCATGTCGTTCTTCTGGCTGATTTCGGCCAACTCGTCTTTGGCCGTTTCGCCTTCGATTTTGGTGAATTCCTTATATTTCAGCAAATCCTCCAGCCGGACACGCCTGTGCGTGCCGACTTTGCGATGCACGATTTTGTTTTCGTCAAGCAGACGCACGAGATAGGGGCGCGACACATTCAGGAAGCGCGCCGCCTGATGCGTGGTGAGCTCGTGGTCGATCGGCATGAGTGACACGGCGCGATTGCTAGCAACCGTGATGAGCAACAGCCGGATGAGGTCGAAAACCGTCTCATCGATCTCGATTTCAGTGTCGGTCAGTCTGTCCTGCACGACAAAGCGCGCCGGATCAGCCTCCAGTTGTCGCAACATCTGGGTTGCAAATTCCACTGACGCTGCCGACGGCACAACGGGCGTGTTGGGGGTAAGTCGGCGAGTCATGTTCGTGCTCCGTTCTTTACGCTTGACATAGGTTCATCCTAGCCCATATATGCAATAAGTGCAACAAACGCAACATATGAACTAACGCAGGACGCCACGGGCGGGGCCCAGACGCGAAAGCCACGCAGAGGGAAAAGTTATGTCAAAACAGCCTCTTGCGGAAACACCGTGCACAAGACGCTCGCCCGTCATTCTGGTGCCGCGCTCCAAAATCCCCGATTCGACGCACGCCGAGCTGGTGGCTCGATCGGCCGGCCGTTGCGAGTTCTGCAACGTGTTTCTGTACAGGCATCCGCTGACCGGCGAGCGCGGCAATTTCGCTGAGGATG
Source organism: uncultured Hyphomicrobium sp. (assembly GCF_902826555.1). Lineage (GTDB taxonomy): Bacteria > Pseudomonadota > Alphaproteobacteria > Rhizobiales > Hyphomicrobiaceae > Hyphomicrobium_C. The sequence continues at coordinate 67,120 of NZ_CADEFI010000015.1, read as the reverse complement.
CTCACATCGTAGCCTTCAGCGAGCGCGGTCCGCGCGGCGAGGAGGACCGGCCCGCCGACATCAACAATATCGACAACCTGATGCTGTTGTGCCGTCCGGATCACAAGCTGATCGACGATAACGAGGAGCGCTATACCCGCCCTTTTCTAGAGCTGCGCAAGCGCGAGCATGAGGCCCGCATCCAGCGGGTGACTGAATACGGGCCAAGCACCCAGACCACGGTGCTGCAGCTGAAAGTGAAGATCGGTTCTCAGGTTGTCGAGGTCGATCGGACTGAGACGTTCGAGGCACTGTTTCCGCGCTATGCGGTCGCCGATCCGCACATCATCGATCTGACGGGGCTTGGCGATGAAGAGCCGGGCGCCTTCTACAAGCTCGCTGCTGATCTCATTCGTCGAAGGGCGGCGCTCCTGTACGAGGCGGGGAGCGATCTCGAGCGGACGCGTCACTTGTCGGTGCTTGCGCTTGCGCCAATCCCGTTGCTCGTGAATCTCGGCAATAGCCTCAGCAACAAGGTGGCCACAGACTTCTATCAGTGCCACCGCACGCGCCCCGAGAACCGCTGGAACTGGTACGAGGGTGCCCCCCCTGCCCGGTTTGCACTGCGGCGGCTTCGTACGGGCACGGATCCGGCGGCCGTCGGGCTTGTCCTGTCCCTGAGCGGCGCAATCGATATTGGAAGTCTGCCGGCCCACGTGGACGAGCGGTTTTCGGTCTATGAGATTTCGCCTGTCGATGCGGTCCCAAGCACCGGCCTTCTTCGACAGAAGGAGGATCTGGAAGCATTCCGCGCGGTCTACCGCAACGCCCTGGCAGAGCTCCGGCGCGGGCATCCAGGTCTTAAAGTTCTGCACGTGTTTCCGGCCCTGCCCGCGCCCGCGGCGGTGACCTGTGGTTTCGATCTGCTTCCGAAGGTCGATCCGGAGTTGCGCATCTATGACAACGTCAAAACAGAAGGCGGCTTCGTAGAGAGGCTGAGCGTGAATGCCCATGAGCAACAATGACTATCTGACGGACCTGCTGAATTCGCAGAAGCTCGACGAACACTCAGACGAGTGGAAGGCGCTCGACGCGGAAGCGGAAAAGATCGAGGCGATCGTTCGCGACGCCTATCCCCGTAGCACGATCATGTACACGCATGGCGGGTCGCGCGCGAAAGGCACGATTATCCGCGAGGACTATGATCTGGATCAGGTCTGCTATTTCCAGAATGATGACGCGGCTCCAGGCGAGACGCTTGAAGAGATCTACGAGAATTTGGCCAAACTTCTAGCCAAGCACTACACGGTGCGCCGCAAGCGTTCGGCGCTGCGCCTTATAGATCCGAAAGGCATCGACGTGCGGGTGGACTTCGTGCCCGGCCGTTACGTCAACAAGGAAGACTGGGACGTTTTCATTCACCAGAACGAGGGTGACAAGGACTGGCTCAAGACGAATATCGAGCTGCACATCGCTCACGTCCGGGACAGCGGCTGCACCGATGTGATCATGCTGATCAAGCTCTGGAGAACGCGCAACCGCATCGGGGTGAAGACCTTCCCGCTGGAACTGCTCGTGATTGAGGCGCTCGCGGATAACAACACGGGCACATTGGAAGACCGCTTCACCCGCGTGCTGGAGGCGTTTGCCGACAAAATCGACAAGCTGCAGATCGAGGATCCTGCCAATCCAACCGGGAACGATCTCTCTGAGGCGCTACCAGACACCCTGCGCAGGCAGATCTCGAAAATCGCTTCGAACACGCTCGCGACGGCAGCTGATTACGGCTGGGAGCGCGTGTTCGGCAGCATCGAATCCCGGCGCACCACCTATCCCAGCGTACAGGTGCTTCAGTCCGCCGCCGCGGCCACTTCGATCAAGACCAAGCCGTGGGGGCATCGCTAGATGAGCGATGCGTGGTTTGAGCGCGATGCCGATGCCCTGCCCGCGCTCGAAGCCATGCTACGGGCCCGGTATCCGACGTTGCATGCATTTGTCGTGGATGGGGTGTGCCGTGTGCGCGGCGGCTTCGAGGCCGTGCCGGGCGATATCTATGGGATCGAGGTCGGTTTGCCTTCCAACTATCCCGCATCGGCGCCCTCGGTCTGGGAGACCGAAGGCCGGATTCCGCGAGAACTTGACCGGCATGTGTACCCGGATGGCTCTTTATGTCTTGGCACGCCGCTGTCGCTTTGGCTCGCGCTGGACGGTGACTTCGGTCTGGATCGGATGCTCGACATCCCCATCCGCAATTTCCTGATCGGCAACAGCCTCGTCGAAAAGGGAGAGCCGTGGCCATACGATGACTACCCGCACGGTCCCGACGGCATCGTCGAGCATCTGGAAGAGTTGGTTGGTACCGGCGACGGGCTAAAGCTCGGCAGGTTTCTGCTCAACATGATGGGTGGAAAGGTGCGCGGCCATTGGCCCTGCCCCTGTGGAAGCGGAGAGATTATCCGGAGATGTCACCGCGAAGGGATCGAGATGCTTCGACGAGCGCCGCGCGGGTATCTCATGCACGCGGTCGAAAGCATTCTCAAAGGTCTGGAGCAGAAACCCGACGCCGCGTGACGTTGCTCGCCTTTGCATATTCCATTCCCATCGCGCTTCGCAATAGCGAGTCAAAAACCCAGGCAAGGCAGCATTAAATTGTGCGTCCCGAAGCAAGACCGCCCGCTTCCGGCCAACAGAAAGTTGTTGTCCGCTAACCGACGCACTGGCGACGTGGATTGTGCTGCACGGTAGCCACCGCCCTTATAGGGCAACAACTTCCGCCTTCTCGGCAAAGAAGACGTTGAGTGTCAGGATTGCGGCCTTCCGAGATGTTCCAACGCCGGCCCGAGCGCCATCTCGATAGTAGGGTTAATCCAACGCTCAATGTCTTCGATGGCAATATCGATGCATTCGACCAAGTCCTGTCCGCCACCGTTAAGCAGCAGGAACTCTTTAACGCGCCTCAATTGGTAGCGTTGGAGAATAGCATCTTCCGTTTCCTCGATATCGTCTACATCCGGCCGATGGGGGTTCATACGCTACCTCTCCTACTCAAAGCGAAACACGCAGCTCAAAGTTCTCATCTTCACTTTCCCCGGCGCGCCACTTAGCACATTCTCCCCGACTTGGGGTCCCGCTCGGGTCCCGGCGTAGGGGCACTGTTGAGCGCCTCGACTTCGCCTATCTCGGCTGCATGTCAGACAAACCAAATTTCGGCTTCACTGCGAATGAGCGCTTCGAATTCCTTGAAGAGGAAGCCAAGAAGCTCAAAGTTGGCGATCGCATCGAGATCGAGCGATGCATCACGCCGATGTCATCGGCGAAACCCTGGCCGGGATGCGGATGCGCATTGTCTGTCAGTTTGCAGGACAAATCCTGGATCGGGATAAGCCGGCTGAACTCGATGTGAGAGACACGCTTGCAGGATCGCGGCCCAAGCCGCCGCAGCGGCTTTCACCGTCTGCTCGCGCAATCTAGGGCGACGACGTGAGCAGACACGTCCGCTAGCTGTCGGAATCCTTCAAACGCCGGGAGGCGACGATCGCCTCGACACGGTTGCGTGCGCTGAGCTTGTGCAGAACGCCGCTCATATAGTGCTTGATGGTTTTCTCGCTGAGATCGAGCTTCCTCGCGATCTCCTTGTTGGTCAGACCAAGCGAGACTTCGCGCAGGATCTGCTCCTCGCGGATCGTCAGGGCTTCGAGAGGCGCGCGCTCGTCCCGCTCCTTCGACCGCGTCGCCGGCGCCGCCAGGAGGCGCGCGGCGAAATCGGGCGTGATGTAGGTCTCGCCGGACGCCACGGACCGGATGGTGCGGACAAGATCGGGACCACCGATGCCCTTCAAAACGTAACCGCGGACGCCCGCCTCGAGTGCGGCCGTAACATCTTCCATGCGCTCCGACACCGTCAGAAACAGAAGCCGCACCGAAGGGCAGGCCGTTCCGATCTCCTTGGCCGCATTGAGACCGCCGCCCGGCATGTTCACATCGAGAAGCATGAGCCCGGGAGACTGCGACCGCGCGATCTCGATCGCATCGTCCGCGCAGCCGCCGAGCCCGACGACCTCGAAGTCTTCCTCCAGCGACAGCGTATGCTGCACGCCGGCGCGCATGAGCGGATGGTCGTCAACGACTGCAATTCTGAGCTTTGTCATCATGTTTCGATCGAACAGGGAAGCATCGCGGTTAAGATCGTGCCCGAGCCGGCGACACTGGTCACACTGAAACTTCCTCCAAGTGCTTCGATACGATGGCGAAGTCCACACAGGCCGAGCGTGCCGTTGCCAGTCGACTGGCCGTCTTGCACAAAGCCCTGTCCCCGGTCCGAGACCTCGACGATCACGACCGGACCTTGCTTCACCGCGCGAACGGTTTGTCCCAGCCCCGACGCGTGACGGAAGGCATTGTTGAGCCCCTCCTGGACCAGGCGGAAGGCACAGATTTTGAGCGCCGACGACAGATCGCACGGCAAATCGCCGATGTCCTCGCGGACCACCGTACCCGTGCGTCGTTCGTGCTGATCGATGGCCATGCGAAGCACGGCCGCCGCTGGCAATCGGTCGACCTCGGGAACCGACACGCCAGCGGAAATATTTCTTATTTCCTTCAGGGCATCCTGAGTGGCGCGCGTCACCGCGTCGATGGCATCCGCCCTGCGGGCCACGATATCGGCCGGAAGACCGGCTGAAACCTCGTGCAGACGAAGAAGCGCGAAGCTGAGCAGTTGTGCCGGGCCATCGTGCAGATCGGCGCCCACGCGGCTCAGGACTTGATCCGACACCTTTGCACTGCTCGAATTCGCACTGGTGACGCGAGCCCGGAGATCCTCGTTCTGCTTCAACAGCAGCGCGAGCTCGTTGATCTGGGTTTCGAGCGCGCCCTTCTGCGTAAGAATAAGCAGGCTTCCGCGATGAACGATCCCGAACAGCAGCGCCAGCATGCCGAAGGTGAGGGCTCCAACGACGAGCCAGCTTTGCTGGCGCGCAATCGTAAAGTCGCGGATCAGCTCCGTCGCGTCCTCGTAGAACTCCGATATCGCCACGATACGGTCGGTGTTGCGCTCGTAAAGTGGCGCATAGACCTCGAAGATAGGCTTGCCGTAGAGGCGCTCGTCGACGGATTCAATATCCGTCTTGTCGTCGAAGTCCGCCATCACGCGCCCTGAAAGCGCGCCCGCGAGCTCAGTCGTCATGGGCGGCTTCTCGCCGACGTGCCGTCCGTCCGACGAAAAGGCGATGGTGCCATCCGAGCGCCAGATCTTGATTTCGAGAATGCTCCGCCCGAGCGACGTATCCTCGATGAGATCGGAGATGACCAGTTTTGCCCGCGGCGTGAGCGTCGTGCGCTGAGCCATCTCTTGGACGGCCGGCCCGATGAGGGCTTCCATATAGCGCGCGGACGCAGCCGCAGCATTTTGCACGACACTCTTCTTTATGCGGCTATCAATCCATCCGCCCACGCAAATCATCGTCGTGCAAATAACGATGGTCGATGCGATCAGGAAGCGCGTCGAAAGCGTCCAGTCCTTCCACTTGGACCCGAGCCATTGCAGGACCTTGGTCGGAGAATTCCGGGACCAAAGTCCGATCAGCCATTCGACGCCAGACCCCCGAGATGGTCGGACCCCGTACCCTGCCGTTTGCTCACTCATTGGATAAAAATCACTTAAGTGTTGCGCCTAGGGAAGGAATATTGGGGAATTTCCGGTCCGCTCGATCAGACTTCTACAGATCATTAGGATTAGCGCCGAGCACGGAGTTTCTCAAGGTTTGAAACGGCACCCGGACGCATCACTCCGCCTTTGTCGGAGCATGGTAAATGCGTTCGCGTTCCCAAATATGGAAGATCTCACGCCGTCTGGCCGCGTTGAGGTTTGCTTACCGCCCGCATTCGACTGCCAACGGCGTCTCGAAGACTCCCACGAGAGACGAAAAATTTCCCCACCCGATGGGCGTGGTCGAGCAGAGAAGCGAAAGCAAAGCCCACATCCTTTTCCTGGCCGGAGACCTCGTAGCGCTCAAAAGATTGCTGCGCCGCGAAATGAATCTTCCGGTTCGCCCGCAAAAACTCCAATGCACCTCGGTGTCCATCGCGCGCTCGCGAGACTTGCGCGCCTTGGCGGTCATGCACGCGTTGAAACGGAGCATGGACGCCGCGTGCCGGCCGATACCTCAAAGGCCCAGCGGTAAATTTACGAGCGACCAAAGCGTATTTTCTACGAGAAAACACTGACGAAAACGCGCGCTAAATCTCGCGCGCGGTCAAATGTGGAAAAAAGAAGTCAATAAATAGCGAAACAATTCGAGTCATAGCGAGGAGTGGCGTCATGGTAACAATGATCAGAAGTGACCTGGATTTCATCCTCGCTCAGATCAAGATTGCAGAGGCCGATGCACGAGGAGAGCCGCTCCTCGGGACTTACATCCCCAACACCGAGTTGCCTTGGGGGCTGAGGCGCGTCGACGGGTCCAACAACAACCTCTTCCCTGGTCAGGATAACTACGGCGCGGCCGACCAGCCGTTCCCGAACGCCGTCCCGCCGAACTACGTCAATGAGGGCGACGATGGGATGGCGTTCGGTCCTCCCATCCTCGTCGGTCCCCCGCCCGGCACGCTCTTGTCCATTCCGGGCGTAAATGGCCCAGGAACCGGAGTGCCCCTTGGCTACCTCCCCGGTCCGGGTGGCAACTTCCTTAACAACAACGACTACGCTCTCCACCTCGCCAACACGAGCTCCGACTCCCGCGCCATTCAGCCGGGCGACGTGGTCGACGCCGATCCTCGCATCATCTCGAACCTCATCGTCGACCAGACGCCGAACAACCCGGCAATCGTATTCAAGGCGTTGCAGGTAGCAGGAGTGGCCAACCCGCTCGCGGCTGCGGAATCGATCAAGATCCTTGTCGACAACGTCAAGGATGCACGCGCATCCGGCATCGCAGGCGACATCACGACCGCGGAAAGCGCGCTCGCCACCGCTCTCGACGGCTTCGGCCTGCTTCAGCACGCCAGCGCGACCGGCGACATCCTGAAGACGACGCTCATTGTGGAGAACGTCGCGCCCGACGCCGGGCTCTCAGCCCCATTCAACGGCTGGATGACCTTCTTCGGCCAGTTCTTCGACCACGGTCTCGATCTCGTGGGCAAAGGCGGATTCGGCACGGTCTACATCCCGCTGCAGCCGGACGATCCACTCTACGTGCCGGGCAGCAGCACCAACTTCATGGCGATCACGCGCGCCACCGTCGATGCAAACGGCAATACGACCAACAAAGTCACGCCGTTCGTCGACCAGAACCAGACCTATACCTCGAACGCCTCGCATCAGTTCTTCCTGCGCGAGTATGAGCTGCGTGACGGCAAGCCGGTCGCGACCGGCCGCCTCCTCAATGGAAGCGACGAATCCGGCGGCGGACTAGCGACGTGGGCAGACGTCAAGGCCCAGGCCCTGAACGTTCTCGGTATCGAGCTCAATGACTTCGATATCCACAATGTCCCCGAAATCGTCATGGATCCCTACGGAAACTTCATTCCGGATCCCGTGACCGGCTTCCCGCAGCTCGTCACCTCGATCGACCCTGGCGGCGCGGTCACGACGGTGACCGGCAACCTCGCCACGCCGGTGCGGACCGCCGATGGCAAGGTCGGAACGGGTCATGCCTTCCTCGACGACATCGCCCACAACGCGGTGCCCAACGCCGGACAAATCGCCGATCCGGACGCCGGTGTCGGCCTCGCGACCGTAACGCAGCTCTCGAATGCCAGCTTCGAGACCGACTCCCTGACGGCCGGCTCGCCGGGCGTCATCGAAGACCCGCTGGGCAACTACACTTTGACCAGCCCGACGGGTTGGATCGTCTCCGGCACCGGCGGCCTCTATCAGCCGACGGCAGCTGTCATCGCCTCCGCCGGCCATTCCGGCGCCAAGGTCGCCTGGCTCAACCCCGGCGCGACGCTCTCCCGCGATACCGGCGTGACGTTGGTCGAAGGCCAAGTTTACCGCTTTAGCCTGAACGTCGGCGACCGGAGCGAACAGGCCTTCGGCGGCGGAACCGTTCGCCTCTTGACCGCCGATGGCGACGTCGTTGCCACCGTGACGCTCCCGACGCCGGCCAACGGAACCTGGGCACCGGTAACGATTTCGACGGGCACGATCCCCGCCGAGTTCGCCGGCGAGCTGCTCCGCATCGAGATCGCGAACTCCGGCGGCGGCGGCGGTCAGATCCTGATCGACAACGTCCAGATCAACACCGGCTACTACGACAACGAGCTGCTCGATAAGCACTACATCACGGGTGACGGCCGCGGTAACGAGAACATCGGTCTCACCGCCGTCCATCACGTCTTCCATTCGGAGCACAACCGCCAGGTCGACCTGATCAAGAACCTCGTCCTGAGCGAGGCTCAGGCCGCGGCTGCCGTCGTCGCCGCGGCGACTCCGGCAGAGCTTGCCGACGGACGCTTGGCGGCGGACGCCACCAACAAGCTCGAATTCCTCAATGAATGGCTCGACGTCGATCTGACGGCCGCCACCTTGGGTGCCGCCACGGTCGGCAACGTCGTTTGGGACGGCGAGCGCTTGTTCCAGGCCGCCAAGGTTCCGACTGAGATGCAATATCAGCATCTCGTGTTCGAGGAGTTCGCGCGCACGGTGCAGCCGTTCGTCAACGTCTTCAACGACTACAATGGCCAGCTCGACTCCGCGATTCTGTCCGAGTTCGCCCACACGGTGTATCGCTTCGGCCATTCGATGCTGACCGAGACCGTCGACCGCCTCGACGAGGACAATAACGTCGTTGGATCCGGCGGCGCGACGGGACCCGACGCTGAGCAGATTGGCCTCATCGAAGCCTTCCTCAATCCCATCGAGTTCGCCAACAGCGGCGTCGACGCCGAAGCCGCGGCCGGCGCCATCGCGCGCGGCATGACGCGCGTTGTCGGCAACGAGATCGACGAGTTCGTCACCGAAGCCTTGCGCAACAACCTGGTCGGCTTGCCGCTCGATCTGGCCGCGATCAACATCGCTCGCGGCCGCGAGACCGGCGTGCCGAAGCTCAATGCGGCCCGCACCGAGTTCTACCAGGGTTCTGGCGATAGCCAGGTTCGCCCCTACGTAAGCTGGGTCGACTTCGCTGCCAACCTCAAGAACCCCGCCTCGATCGTCAACTTCATCGCCGCCTACGGCACGCATAGCTCGCTTCTGCCCGCGAGCCCCGACGATCCCGATCTCACCGTCGAGCAGAGGCGTGACGCGGCTTGGAACCTCGTATTCGGCACTCCAGGCGAGACGCTTGCGGAACGGCAGGACCGCCTAGACTTCCTTAACGCCCGTAACGCCTACGCCGGCGGTTCGCTGGGCGGCCTCAACGACGTCGACTTCTGGATCGGCGGCCTCGCCGAGGAGCAGATGGCCTTCGGCGGTATGCTGGGCACCACCTTCAACTTCGTCTTCGAGGTCCAGCTCGAAAACCTGCAGAACGGCGACCGCTTCTACTACCTCTCGCGCCTCGCCAACCTGAATCTCACGGCCCAGCTCGAGAACAACAAGTTCGCCGAGTTGATCGCCCGCAACACCAACGCGACCCATCTTCCGGGCAACGTGTTCAAGGCGATGGACTACCAGCTCGAGGTTGACCAGACGAAGCAGTTCAACCACGGGCTCGGCAGCGCCGATCCCGACGCCAGCGAGCTCGATCCGTTCCTCGGCGCCATCAACGGCGGTCTGAAAGTCAGCCGCGAGACCACACCCGACGGTTACAGCCTTCTCAAGTTCATCGGCGGCGAGCACGTCGTGCTCGGCGGCACCGAAGGCAATGACTGGCTGATCGGCGACGAGGGTGACGACACGCTGTGGGGCGACGGCGGCGACGACCGGCTCGAAGGTGGAATCGGCAACGACTTCATTTTCGGCGGTGACGGCGACGACATCATCACCGATCAGTTCGGCGATGACGAGATTCGCGCCGGCGCCGGCGACGACGTCGTCACGGCGGGTCAAGGCATCAACCTCATCATCACCGACACCGGCCGCGACTTCGTCTGGGCCGGCGACGACCTCGACGAGATTCTTCTCGGCCAGGGCGACGATTTCGGCGCCGGTGGCGCCGACGAGGACACCCTGATCGGCGGCGAGGGCAACGACTGGCTCGAGTCCGGCCTCGACAACGGCCTGATGCTCGGCGACAACGGCGACCTCATTCAGGGCCTGCCCATCAAGCGCTCCGTCGATAGCCCTGTCATCGGCCACGACGTTCTCGTGTCGACCGGCGGCAACGCCGACTTCGACGCCGAGCAGGGCGATGACATTATGGTCGGCGGCTACGGCACCGACCGCTTCTTCGGCCAGTTCGGCTTCGACTGGGCAACTTACAAGAACGACGCGTACGGCATCGAAGCGGATATGAATCTCCGCCTGTTTGCGCCCCCGTCCACGCCTGCCTCGCCCGGCGCCATCCTCGACCGCTACGCGCAGATGGAGGCCCTCTCCGGCTCGCGCGAAGCTGACATTCTGCGCGGCGACGACCAGGACGACCTTGGCGCGGGCGGCGCGGTAGCTGCCAACAACGAAGCCGCGCTCGATCACGCTCTCAAGGACTGGAACGTTTCGCTGTTCCGCGGTCTCGATGCCTGGCTGGGTCCGATCAACGAAGCAGGCGACAACCGCTTCTCTGCCGGCAACATCCTGCTCGGCGGGTCGGGCAGCGACATCATCGAGGGGCGCGGCGGCAACGACCTCATCGACGGCAACCTCTGGCTCAATGTGCGCATCGAAGTCAGAGCCCTCGATATATCGGGCAACGTCACCGATACCGTCCTCGAAAGCGTCGACGGCATGGCGGCGCTCCACGAGCGCATGTTCAGCGGCGAGATCAAGGTCAAGCAGCTCCACATCGTTCGCGAGATCGTGGACTGGCAGCAGGGCCCGAACGGCGAGACCATCGTCAACGGTCCGAGCAACCAGAGCGACATCGACAACGTCGACATCGCCCAATTCTCGGCCGAGATGTCGCAATATGAGATCGAGGGGTACGACCAGAGCGCCGATCCACTCACGGAAAGGGCGGAAGATCTGGACGGCGACGGCTTCATCACCGTCACGCACCTCTCCGTCGACCCCGACGGGACCGTCGTCACGGGCGAGTTCGGTATCGACGGCCAAGACCGCTTGAAGAACATCGAGCGCCTGATGTTCGCCGACGGCACCATCAAGATTGCTAACCACGACAACTCGATTGCCACCGGCGCGCCGACGCTTTCTGTCGTGGGACCGGGCAACGTCCTCACCCCGGTCGGCACCGATACCATTGTCGAGGTGGGAACCGTTCTGCGTGCTTCGAGCCTTGGAATTAGCGACGCCGACGGAATCAGCACCGAGATCGTCTTCTATTGGCAGGTCGAGCTCGAGCCTGGCACGGGCGTGTTCGAGAACATCCAGAACGTCGTCGCCGACGAATTCGCACCCGTTACCGGCACGCAGTTCACGCTGACGGATGCTGAGGCCGGTCTCAGGGTCAAGGTCGTGGCGCGCTTCAAGGACGGCGACGGTGTCCAGGAGACGGTCACCTCCGCGCCGACCAATGCCGTGGGCGGAACGGCCATTCCTGAGGACGGAGCCATCCTCGGTACACCGGGCGACGACGTGATCTTTGGTACGCCTTTGGCAGACGACATCTTCGGCCTTGGCGGAAACGATGTCCTGATCGGCCGCGCGGGAGACGACCTCCTGGATGGCGGCACCGGAACCGACACCGCCATCTTCATCGGCAACGTCGGCGAGTTCACGTTCGAGCGCACGCCCGAAGGCGGCATCGAGATCATTCGCACGGCAACCGGTGAGGAAGACGAGATCGTCGGCATCGAGACCGTCATCTTCGTCGCAAGCGAGGCCGACATCAATCCGACGACCGGCGCCGTCACGAACCCACTCGCCGTGTTCACGATTGCCGAGGTTACGTTGTTTGCGGATGGCCTCGCCAATCCGCCGAACGACGGCGCCACAAACGGCGACGACATCCTCGTCGACGTCGCAAATAACGTGTTCATAATCGACGGCCTCGGCGGCAACGACCAGATCTTTGGCCTCGATGGTCAGGATCAGCTGAACGGCGGCGCGGGCGACGATCAACTGTTCGGCGGTAATGGCGCCGATATTCTGAACGGCGGACCCGGCAACGACATCATCGATGGAGGCAACGGCAACGACCGCGCCGACTTTGTGGGAGCAATCGGTAACTTCACCTTCGAGATCTCGGAACGCGGCAACCTCCTCGTCATCGACGGCACGACCGGCGATGAGGACGAGTTGATCAACGTCGAGACACTTCGCTTTACCGGCACCCCGACCTTCACCCTTGCGCAAGCAGAGGCCGCCGCCGGCCTGATCGTCGCCCCGGCAGCCGGAGCAACGGTCAACGGCACCGCGGCTGACGAGGCCATCCGCGGTCTTGGAGGCAACGAGACGCTCAATGGCGCCGGCGGCGACGATATCCTGATCGGTCTCGGCGGCGCAGATACGTTGAATGGCGGCGCTGGCCGCGACGCCCTCACCGGCGGCACCGGTAACGACACCATCAACGGCGGCGCCGACGACGATACCATCTTCTGGTACACAGGAGACGGACGCGACACGATCAATGGCGGCGCCGGCAACGACACGCTCGAGATCAATGGCCAGTCCGATATCGCCGAGGTCTTCACGATCTACACCGCGGCCGAGGCCGCCGCCATCGGCCTCAACACCGGCGGAGCGGAGATCGTCGTCACGCGCACCATCGGCAATGCTGCACCGGTGAACGCGGACCGTATCGCTCTGGTTGACAACGTTGAGGAGATTGCCATCAACGGGCGCCAGCTGCGCGCCAACAGCGATGGCACAATCGAGCTCGGCGACACCATCCGTGTGATCGGCGATTTCACGACCACCTCGCTCGCGCTCAACACGATCACCATCGAGGGAACGCGCGGCGGCGACGTTATCGATATCTCGAGTCTCACGTCGGCGCACCGCATCGTCTTCAAGTCGAAGGGTGGCAACGACGTCCTGATCGGCACGCTGCGACCGCAGGACGTGATCCAGCTCGCGGCGGGCCAATTGCTCGCCAGCTACACGACCACAACAAACGATGACGGGACGAAGACGCTCTCCAATGGAAAGAACTCGATCACGTTCTCGAGCACGGGGACACCGGTCATTCAGGAGGCGCCTACCAGCCCGTCCGGCAATGACGACGAGGACGACGACGATCACGATGATGACGACGACACCGGCAGCGACGACGATGATCAGGACGATGACGACAACTCGGGCGGCGATTCCGACGACGATGACAACGACTCGGACGACGACGAAGACGACGACAGCTCCTGCGATTCGGATGACGACGACGACAACCCGCAAACCCCGACCACGGGCAATCCCGCCCTTCCGTTCGTGGTCTACCTGGGAACTTCCGCCAACGACACCTACGCGGGCGGCGTCAACAACGACACGCTCTCTGGCGGAGCCGGTGACGATACGCTGTTCGGCCTCGACGGAGACGATAATCTCGCCGGTGGCGACGGCGACGACACGCTGGTCGGTGGCAACGGAAATGACATCCTGATCGGTAACGCCGGCAAGGACACCATTTTCGGCGGAACCGGTGACGACACCGTCCTCGCCGGATCGGGCGACGACACCATCTATGCCGACGCGGGCAACGATCTCATCTGGGGCCACGAAGGCCGCGACGTGATCAATGCCGGCGACGGCAACGACACCATCTTCGCCTCCGTCGGCGACGGCAATGACGCCATCCACGGCGGCGCGGGCACGGACACGCTCAATCTCGAAGCGCTGTCGCAAGGCGTCACGGTAGACCTGGCCTCGGGCACTGCGACCGGCGCCCAGTCAGGCACCGATACGCTGACGGGCATCGAGAACGTCGTCGGCGGTGGCGGCAATGACACCATCATCGCCGGTGCAGGCGTCAATGTCCTCGACGGCGGTGGCGGCAACGACACCTTCGTGTTCACGTCGGTGGCGAATGCGGACGGCGATGAGATCGTCGGCTTCCAGCAGGGCGACCAGATCGACCTGCGGCCGCTCTTCCAGAGCCTCAACCTGCCGACCGGAGACGACTTCTCGTTCACGAACGCCGCCTTCAATCAGGCTGGCCAGGTGCGCCTCCACGTCGTCGACGGAGATACCATCGTCGAAGGCAATACCGACGGACAGACGGACGTCGACTTTGCCATCACGGTTGTCGGCCGCGTCCTCACGACCAACGACTTCGTCACCTGAAGAAGCGCCTGACGCGCGAGAGATCACATTCCTTCTTTCGCGCGTCGGAAGAACCGCGGCGGGGATCCGTAGAGGGAGGGTAGGTTCGAAATGGCCCGTAAAATCAATAAGAAGTCAGGTGCGAAACGTAAGACGCCGTTATCGGAGATCAAAGGAATACGCAAAGTATTCCTCTTCATCTTCCTCATTTCCGGCGTGGTGAATGTGCTCGCGCTGACGGGCTCGTTCTACATGCTGCAGATTTACGACCGCGCGCTCACGAGCCACAGCGTTCCGACGCTGTTGGCGCTGTCGGCGCTCGCCATCGGTCTTTATCTGACACAGGGTCTTCTCGACGTCAGCCGCTCCCAGATCCTGGTCCGGCTCGGCGCCCGCCTCGATCACATGCTCGCTCCGCTGGCCCATCGGGTCACGATCGACATGCCCCGGTTCGGATTTTCCACGCCCGAGGCCGCCGAGCGCGGACGCGACGTCGACACCATTCGTCAGTTTCTCGGCGGACAGGGTCCGCTGGCGCTTTTCGATCTTCCATGGATGCCGCTCTATCTGGCGTTCGTCTACTTCCTGCACCCGTGGCTCGGTATCATGACGTTCGCGGGCGCGCTCATTCTGACCACGCTCACGATCCTGACCGAAATTCTAACGCAGAAGCACAGCTCGTCGCTCCAGCAGGCCGCATTGTCGCGCAGTGCGCTCATCGACATGCACGCCCGCAACGCCGAAGTCATTCGCGCCATGGGCTTTTCCGGACGCGCCATCGCGCGCTTCGCCAAGGCCAATTCCGAGCACCTCGACCTGCAGACGCGGACCACCGATATCACCGGCACCCTGAGCGGAATCTCGAAGGTGCTGCGCATGGTGCTGCAATCCGCCGTGCTCGGCCTCGGCGCATATCTAACCATCATGGGCGACCTCACGGCCGGATCGATCATCGCCGCCTCCGTTGCAGCCGCCCGCGCATTGGCACCCGTCGACATGGCCATCAGCCAGTGGAAGAACGTGGTCGCGGCGCGCAAGAGCTACGCGCGCCTGTCGGAGACGTTGACGGCCATCGAGGATACTCCCCATTCCGTCCAGCTGCCGCGTCCCCAGCGCAGCCTCAAGGTGGAGCGCATCACGGTCGCAGCTCCCTCGAATGGAACGGTCGTGCTGAGTGACGCCGCGTTCGAGCTGCGCGCGGGACAGGCGGCGGGCATCATCGGCCCGAGCGGCGGCGGCAAGTCGACGCTCGCCAGGGGCCTAACCGGCGTCTGGCCCCTGCTGCGTGGCAACGTCCGGCTCGATGAAGCCGATCTCACTCAGTGGGCCCCCGACGATCTCGGCCAGTACATCGGCTATCTGCCGCAAGAGGTGGCGCTGCTCGATGCGACGGTGAGCGAGAACATCTGCCGGCTGGAGCCCAACGCGGACGGAGCCAAGATCCTGGCCGCGGCCAAGGCCGCGGGCGTTCACGAGCTGATCGTGCGTCTGCCCCAGGGCTATGAAACTCCCCTCGGCCCGAACGGCACCGCGCTTTCGGCAGGCCAACGCCAACGCGTGGCACTCGCCCGAGCCCTCTACAACGATCCCTTCCTGGTCATTTTGGACGAGCCGAACTCCAATCTCGACGCCGAAGGCGAAGCGGCTCTGACCCAGGCCATTTTTGGTGTCAGGGCGCGCAACGGTATCGTGGTCGTGGTCGCGCATAGACCGAGCGCCCTTGCCGCCGTCGACATGCTCGGCGTGGTGCAGAACGGGCGCCTGGCGGCATTTGGACCCCGGGATGAGATCCTCCAGCAGCAGACCGCCGCCGCCTCGAAGAACGTCATCGCGCATCCGGCACCGCGTCCCGCCGCATAGGAAAGAGTTGGAGGCCTCCCATGACGATGCCTGCCGATCCGAATGCCTTCAATGAAGATGGAACGCCCCGCCGTCGATACGAGATCGATGAGTCCGGGAGCGGTAGCAAGCCGATCCTGAGCTCGAGCATTGCCGTGGTGCTCTTCAACGCGCTGGTGCTCGTCAAGACGCTCCTGTTCGGCGAAGAGCCGCAGAAAGTCGCCGGCCCCGCGGCACCGAAGGGCCATGACGCCACCTCCGTACCGCCGGAGCCGGAAACGGTCGCCACCCTGGAGGACACCAACACCCTCAACGAGGTGACAGACGCCGAGGAAATAGAGCCGTTGCAACGGAAAGGCAGCTCCACCCTCATTCAATCCGAGCCGAACAACTTCGAGCCTGAAGACGTCGCACTCAACCGGCGCTCGTCCGGCCTGCCGCCCGCCGGCAACGACAACGAGGCCCTCTATGGCGCGCAACCGGGCTCGAACATCAGCATCTTCATACCCGATGACGCGATCGCGGGCAGTGCACCGGCAAGCGGCGGAGATTTGAGTGGCGATCAAAACGACGACGATACGGGCCAAACAGACGACGAAGATGATGACGACGACACGGATACATCTCCGCGTAACCGCCTTCCCATCATCACGGCGCCCGTCGTTCTGGGGGCCGCATTTGCCAATCAATCCGTAACAATCGCGCTCGCCGATCTCCTGCGGCACGCTTCGGATCCCGATGGAGACGTCCTCAGCGTCCGCGCCATCACACCGTCGTCCGGAAAGATCGTACAGAAGGCGGACGGCAGCTTCGTTTACACGCCACTCTACGGCGACACGTCGAACGTCACATTCACATATCAGATCAGCGACGGCTCCGCCTTCGTAAAGCAGGTCGCCAAGATGGATCTGCTCCCGCCGGTGAACGCGCCCATCATCGGCACCCCGTCGTCCGAGACATTGCTCGGCACGCCTCAAATCGATGTGATCTACGCGCTTGGAGGTGACGATCTCGTCATCGGCCGCGAGTCGGACGACGTCATCTATGGCGGCGACGGAAACGACCGCCTGTTGGGCGGCGACGGCGACGACGTGATCTACGGCGAAGGCGGCGACGACGTGATCTTTGCCGGCGCCGGCAACGACAAGGTCTTTGGCGGGACCGGCAACGATCAGATCTTCGGTGAGGAAGGTGACGACATCCTGCTTGGAGAGGAAGGCGACGACACGATCTCCGGCGGCGACGACAACGACACAATCTCGGGAGGGGACGGAGACGACACGCTTCGCGGCGACGCCGGCAACGACATCCTGATGGGCGACGCCGGCAGCGATGACATCGAAGGCGGAGACGGCAACGATACCGTCTCGGGAGGCGACGGGGACGACGCCCTTCGTGGCGACGCCGGCGACGACACTCTGATGGGCAATGCTGGTTGCGACGACATCGAGGGCGGCGACGGCAACGACGTGATCGTGGGCGGAGAGAATTCCGACAAAGTCGACGCCGGCGCGGGAGACGATACGATCGTCGCAACCCCCTTCGATGCGAACGACGTCTACGACGGCGGCGATGGAAACGACACCTACGACATCTCGGAAACGACGGCCGACGCAGTAATCGACCTGGAAGCCGAGACCGCCTCCAGCGACGAGATCGGATCTGATCGCATCCTGAACTTCGAGCACGCGATAGGCGGCAGGGGCGACGATACCATCATCGCCAACGACCGGCCGAACGAGCTGACCGGCGGCCTCGGCGCGGATCTGTTTGTATTCCGCTCATCGGTCTCCATCGGAGTCGGCCCCGGATATCGCGACCGCATTCTCGATTTCGAGGTCGGCGACCGCATCGACCTCGACGAAATCAGCAGGGAGTTCGCTGACGCCTACGAAGATCTGTTCGAGGATCAGGGCATCAAGAAATTCGTCCTGATACGTGAGCAGGACGACTTCACCAGGCCCGGCCAGATGAAGATTGTCTACGAGCAGCAAGACGATGGCAACACGGTCAGAATCGTTGCCGGAAACACCGATTACGACAGCCAGGCGGAGTTCGAGCTCGAGGTCGTGAGCGGCTACGACCTCACGGACCGCGATTTCCACTGGCACACGTGATCCTTGGCGGACCTGCACAAGGCCTCGCCCCTAGGGAGAAAAGACAATGAGAGGAAATCAAGCCAGCATGGCACCCGGTAGCGGCATCACCGCGTCTGACCCGACGGTCTTTTCGATCCGCAAGCACGTCGTGTTCGCGTCCCTCGTCATGTCCATGCTTGGGTTCGGAGTCGGCGGCTGGGCAGCCACGGCAAGCCTCTCGGGCGCCGTGATCGCGCCGGGAACATTCGTCGTCGAGAGAAACGTCAAGAAGGTGCAGCACAGCTATGGCGGCATCGTTTCGGAAATCTCCGTCAAGAACGGAGACCACGTAAAAATCGGCACGACGCTGATCCGGCTCGATGCGACGCAGATCCGCGCCGAGCTCGGCGTGATCACATCGCAACTGACCGAGCTCGAAGCCCGCCGCGTGCGCCTCAATGCCGAGCGGGACAATCTCGAGTCCATGCCTGAAGTCCGCAGCACGATGAACGACAAGCCGGAATTCAAGACCTCGCTCGCCGGCGAGATTCGACTGTTCGAAGACAGCAAGCGCAGCCGCGAAAGCCAGAAGCAACAACTCGGCCTGCGCATCGACCAGCTCAAGGAGGAGATCGGCGGCCTGTCTGCGCAGCGGGATGCCAAGGGCGGCGAGCTGAAACTGATCCAGCAGGAGCTGGAGCAAGTTTCGTTGTTGCACGGCAAAGGCCTGACGCCGATCTCGCGCGTCTATGCCATGGAGCGGGAGGAAAAGCGTCTGAGCGGAGAGCATGGCGGCTTAGTGGCTCAAATCGCCAGGGCCAACGGCCAGATCAGCGAGATCCAAGTCCAGATTCTGATGATCGACGAGAACGCGCGCGTGCAGGCCCAGCGCGAGTTGCGCTCCATCGAGGCCAAGCTTTCCGAGCTCGTAGAGCGCGAGGTCGCCGCCAACGACAAACTGAGCCGGGTGGAAATCAAGGCACCGCAGTCCGGCATCGTTCACGAGCTTTCCGCTCACACGATCGGCGGCGTTGTCACCGCTGCCGAGCAGATCATGCTCATCGTCCCCGAGGAGGACGATCTGACCATTCAAGCTCAGATCGCGCCGACCGATGTCGATCAGGTTTTGGTTGGACGGGCGGCGAAGCTGCGCCTGTCGGCTTTCAATCAGCAGACGACACCCGAGCTTTCGGGCCATGTCGTCCATGTGTCCGCCGACGTGACGGTCGACCCCAAGACCGGCCACAACTACTACGTGGCGAGGTTGGCCATGGACGAGAAATCGCGCAAAAGCGTGGGAGACCTGAAGCTCGTGCCCGGCATGCCGGTCGAGGTCTTCATGGCCACGGGCGAGCGTACGGCGCTGTCGTACCTCTCCAAGCCATTCACCGATCAAATCCAGCGCGCATTCCGCGAATAGGGGTGGTCGGCGCGTCGCTGGTCCAGCAGCGATCACGCACTTTGGTTTGCAAATGCGCTCTAGTTGATGACGTCGCGATCTTCTTCACCGCCACCGGGTGCATTGTCGCGACCTAGCGTGAACACCTGGGGCTGCCCGCCGCGGCCGGCATAGCGGTACTGATAAGGCCGGCCCCACGGATCGACCAGGCCATCGGCGCGCTTGAGATAAGGTCCGCGCCAGCGTGTTTCGCCCGCAGGCGCCGATACCAGCGCGGCCAACCCGTTCTGCGTCGACGGGAAGCCGCCCATGTCGAGCGCGTAAAGTTCGAGAGCCGTCGCAATGGAACCGATCTGAGCTCTTGCGGTCTCGGTGCGCGCACGCCCCAGATAGCCGAGAACCTGAGGTGCCGCGATGCTGGCCAGCAGTACGATGATACCCATGACGACCAGAACTTCGAGCAGCGTATATCCGGCGTCGGCACGGTCGCGATCCAAGCGACGTTGCCGGCGGGCGTACGGTTCAAGAAGCCGGAGTTTTACGAGCATGGTCGCCTGCGCGAGCAACAAAACTACCTTCCGAAACATACCGGAATTGCGGATCCAATCCAATATTTCCGCGAATTTCAGAAAGTTAAAATGCCGGACCGAAACACCACGTCGTCCAAATGCCGAAGCAGAGGAAGGGGCCGAAGGGCAGCGGCGTGGTGGCTTCGATCTTTCGGCCGGCAAGCACGGCAACTCCAACGGCGACCAGAGCCGAAAGGCATGCCACCAGCAGCACCGTGGTGAGGCCGTCGAGACCGACCCACATCCCGCCGGCGCCATACAGCTTGGCATCGCCGAGCCCGAGACCAGGCCGGCCGCGAACGTGCCGATAGAGGCGCGCAACGACATAGAGGCCGGAAGCCCCGAGCCCGGCGGCAACCAAGTTCCAAGGCAGAGTGTCGACTCCGGTCAACACGGCAACGGCCACGCCGGCAACGAACAGAAGCAAGGTCAGCGGATCGGGAAGCCGGAACGACGAGAGATCGATGGTGGTCAGCACAACGAGAAGCGGCGCGAGAACTGCGGAGGCCAAGCCATGCTGCCACTCCCAGCCGTGAAACGTGGCCGCAACGCCATAGATGACCGCATAAAGAGCGAGCAGCGCCATCGCGATCTGGCATGTCCGGGCCATTGGAGCTTCAATTCTCATAGGGATCGGCTTCGACTCACGTATCAAAGGAGCGGGCACCACTCAATTGGGAGGGGCGCAATGCGCAAGACACTTCTGATCGCGCCGGCGCTGGCAATTCTCGCCGCCCCGCAAGCTGCTCTCTCCGAACCGCGAAGAGAGCGCTATGTCGAGGCACCGGCCTTCCAGACCGAGGCCCGGGGCTGCTACTACCGCCGGGGCCGCGAGTACTGCGGACGCTACTGTTACATCGAGATCAACGGCCGCCGCTATTGCCAGGAGCGGAGTCGCGATGCCGTTCCCCAGGCGAGCTACTACGAGCTGTGGCCAGCGCCTGACGCACGCCGTCTCAAGTAGCGCCGCTAGCAGGGCGGAACGACCGTCTCCCCCACGGGCGGCGCGATCGCATAGGGCGCCTGAAGCCACCTGCGGACCACATAGCCGTCGCCCGACGTAGAGATCTTGACGACGGCCTCGCGCGTGAACCGCGCCCCCGACGGCAGGGACGCAGTCGCAACAATTGTCAAAGCCCGTTGCGTGCTGCGCGCAAGAAACGCCTGCGGAATGCCGTCGGCCGAATGCGACGACGACCACCCGCCAGCACCCGAAAACGCTGAGCGCGCCACGCCGTCCGCCACCATCTCACGCAATCCCGGCGGCGCATGCGCCACGTCGAAACCATCGAGATCAGAATAGACCGTCAGATATGGCCGCACCCGATCGGCTGCCGCCCTCGGAAAACCCGGCACCTGCGCAAGCTCTTCGATGACGTCGAACGGTCGGTTTTTGAACCCGGCGCCAGGGTCCGCCAGGGAGGCGAGTGTAAGGTTCGCCTCCGGCGCGCCGTCACGCGTGAGGGCGTCCGCGTCGCGGTAGTCGAGAAGCCCATCGAGCAGCGCTTGCGAGGCGTCCTGTCCGATGCCTAGGCCATTCAGAAAGGCGAGCAGCAGCGGCTCGTTCTTGCTGTTGATGTTGATTTTCCCCGCCTCGTCGCGCACCGCGATCGTGAGCGTCCCTTTGCCGTCCGGCGCCGCACAGGTGAGCGGCGGCGCGCCCGCCGGAAAGCGCCGTTCAACCTGAGAATTGCCGCGCGCATCCTCGATATCGAGCATCGCCAGAGTAAATCCGGCATCCGCCAGCGCCTCGGCCTCCGCCGAGCTGGCGACTGCCGCCACGAGCCCGATGCGGCCGCGGACGGCATGGGTAAGCGCGGAAGCCGTGGCGATCAGAATGAGCGACACGAGCAACACCGCCAACAGCACGAACCCCCCGTCCTTGCCGGGATCCAGATCGGCAGGCGGGCGCTCGCGCATGGCCTACCTCATCAGCCTGTCGACTTGCTCGCGCCGATCGGGAGGCGTTTGCCGCTGCGGTCGCGTCGAGAGGTTCAGCCGATCCCGGAACTCCGCTGCGATCATGCCCATCTGCCGGTCGTCGGTCACGACGTGGGGCGTAATGGCGATCAGAAGTTCGGTCCGGCTTATCGTATCGGTCTTGTTTTTGAAGAGATTGCCGACGAGCGGAATGTCACCCGCGAGCGGCACCTGCTCACGCGCACGCGTCGCGCGATCCTGCATCAAACCGGCCAGCATCACGCTGCCGCCATTCTGAACCGCAACCGTCGTCTTGATGCGGCGTTGCTGGATGGTCGGGGAATCGATCGACGACGTGGTGGTCGACTTCACGTCGCTGACCTCCTGCTCGATCTCGAGCAGCACGCGACCATCCTCGCTGACCCGCGGGACGATGCTCAGCAACACGCCGGTGTTGCGGAAGGCAATCGAATTCACGATCGGCGCATCGGGCGTCAGCACGCTGACCGCCGACTGCGTTGCAACCGGGACTTCGTCGCCGATCTGAAGCACGGCCTTCTTGTTGTTGAGCACCATGAGTGACGGCGACGAGACGACGTTGACGTCGGTGATGCCCTGCAACGCGTTCAGCACCACGCGCGCGTTGGGCGCGTTCACGAAATACGAGAAACCGGGGAACACCGGCGCAATGGCCCCCAGCGC
Organism: uncultured Hyphomicrobium sp.; assembly: GCF_902826555.1. Taxonomy (GTDB): domain Bacteria; phylum Pseudomonadota; class Alphaproteobacteria; order Rhizobiales; family Hyphomicrobiaceae; genus Hyphomicrobium_C. The sequence goes on along the minus strand of NZ_CADEFI010000015.1, from coordinate 44,380 downwards.
ACTGTCGGTCAGCCGGAACTCGCTGGCCCCTTTCTCGAAGAACCACCGGAGTCCGAACTTGAGATCGTCGTTGAGGGTCACCTCGGCGATGGTCGCCTCGAGCAGGATCTGCGACGGCAGCCGGTCGATCTCGCCGAGCACTTGCCGGATGCGGCGGATTTCGCTGGGGGTGGCCGAGATGATGAGTGAGTTGTTGGATTCGTCCGCCACGATCGAGACGCCGGCCTGCCGGTCGTCCGGAGGCGTCTGGGCCAGCATACCGGACCGCGTTTGCCCTTGGGCTGCAACCGGCACGCCCTCCTGGGCAGCGGCGGGCTCGGCACCGGTCGATCCGGCCGCCGCGTTCGTCCGCGAGGCGTCAGTGGCGAGGCCTGGAGCCGCGAAAGCACCTGGCGTCCCCGCCAGAGAGCGATGCCCCACAGTCGCCGGCTGCGGCGCGCCGAGGTCGCCGGTCAGCGAATCCGGAGTGACGATTTCCGGATCGGAGGTTGTCTCCTGCGCCGCGCCGCCGGACACAGGTTGTGCGCTGTACAGCTTCTGGAGAACCCGTGCCAGCTCCTGAACCGGTCGATACTGAACATGATACACGAAGGCCCGCTTCTCCGTCGCCTGGCTCGCCAGGTCGATGCGTTTGATCCAGGTCTCCGCCTTCTGCAGGTACTGAGCGCGTGAGGTGATGACCAGGATGGCTTTCATGCGGGCATTCGGGATGAAACGCACCATTCCCTTCGTGGGACCGTCCTGATCGTTCGCAAAGATCGTGTCGAGCTCCTGGGCGATGGCCTCGGTATCGGCAGTCTCCACTGGGAAAATCCCAAAAGACATGCCCCGCATCCAATCGACATCGAACGTCGACACCGTCTCGATCATCGAGTCGAGCTCGTTCCGGGATCCGGTGAGGATGAGCAGGTTGCGGGCGGTATCCGCCCGCGAAACGGTGCTTTGCGGAGCGATCGAACGCAGAATTCGTTCCATTTCGTCCGCCGACACGTATTTGAGCGGCACGATCTCGGTTGCGACGCCGACACCGCGCCGGCCGCCTCCGCCACTCATGCGGATCTGCTTGCCGGCGGCAATGGCTTCATCCCTCGGCAGGATCTTGTAGACGCCACCGTCAACGACGATGGCCGCGTCTTGCGTCTCGAGGACGGATTCGAAAACTTCGAGCAGGCCTTCCCGGCTGATCGGGCGCGCAGTCTTCAGGGTCACCGCCCCTTTGACCTTATCGCTGACGATATAATTGACCTGCATGACGTCGCCCAGAACGGCGCGCGCAGCCTCCGTAACGGAGGCGTTCACGAGCTCGAGCGAAACGCCCTCCCCGTTTACCGTACCGACGGCTGAACTCCCCTGCTGTTTGGCCGTACCGGTGAAATTGCCGGTACCGGGGAAAGAGCGGGGAAGGGAAGCTGACGGATCGCCCGGCGCGCCCAGCGGAGCGCTTGCGGACTGCGGCACGGCACCCGTCTCGGTAACCGGCGGCGGAATGGGGGCCGGCAGCGAAAGCTGCTCCATCGGCAACGCACAAGCGGAAACGATGAGACTTGCCAGCGCAGCGACGAGCAGTCCCGGGTTTGCTCCGCTTATACTCCACCAGCGCCGGTTCAACGTTTCCCAACGCCTCCTGATCCGCGGCCCACCAGCCATGACACAGCGCCGCCGATCTGCCTCTGAAGTTTCAAGATTTGAGCAGCTGCGATTCGGCCACTGCTGTCGAGGCGATATGGCGGCTGATGAAACTATACGCACGGATTATCCACACGGGATGGGCCTTCCGGCACCCAATCTATCGGACCTTGGTCGGTACGAGTTGCAGAGCCCGAATGCTAGGCTCGAAAGCGTGAAAACGATTGCGCAGGAGCGCCGATAAATCGGCGTACTTCAAGCCAGGCAAATATTCAGCATGGCGGGGTTGGTTAGCTTGAGGAGCGTGCAATGTTCGTCCGCAAGGATGCTTCCAGGATTCGGCAACGCGAGGCGGAGAATGCCAGACAGAACCGGGCCGAAATCGTAAAGGCGCTGTCGCAGGGTAAGATTTCGAGACGTGACTTGGTGCGTTGGGGGCTGATGTCGCTCACCGGAGCCCTCGTCTTGAAAAACGGGCTTCACCCTCTGGCGCGCAGTTCGTACGCAGCAGTGCCGACGGGAACTCCCCGAAGCCCCCTGTTTGGAGCCAAGAAATTCACTCAGCCCTTGCGGCGCCTTGAGGTGCAAACGCCGATCCCGCTCGTGAACGAGAATTGGGAAGCGAGCTTCCCGCTTGACCTCGATCAGCCGAACGCAAAACGCCTGTCCTGGCATACCGACTTCAGCGCCAGCAGCAATCCCGATCCGAAGCTCGTGAACAAGCTCACGGGACGTGGCCCGATCGAGGGACGCCCTCCCGGAGACTTCTTCGCCCATCAACGCTGGAGAGAATTCTTTCCGCAGGTCGGATACCTCATGTCGATGGCGGAGGTGAGGGACAATACCGCCTTCCATCCGAAATTCCCGGCTCAGAGGCCGGACAAGGTCTGGACCTTCGGCCAAGGTCCCAAGGCCCGCGGTTCGGGAACGCCGCCCCTGATCAAAGCGCGCTACGGCGAGCCGCTGCTGGCCCGCATCTACAACAATCTGCCGAAGGACAGGGAAGACAACGGCGGGTTCGGACGCAACGAGATCTCGACCCATTTCCATAACGCTCACAACGGCGCGGAAAGCGACGGAGCGTGCAATGCATTCCACTTCCCAGGAACGTTCTACGACTACCGTTGGAGCACGACGCTAGCGCGGCGTGACCGCATCAACACGCAGGCGACTGAACCGCGCGCTTCCGGTCCCGACGGCAACGGCGGCCTCACGTTCGTGGCCGGCGACTTCCGTGAGCTTCAGGGAACGATGTGGTTCCACGACCACCGCTTCTTCTTCACGGCCGAGAATGTCTACAAAGGCAACCTCGGCATGATCAACTACTACAGCGGGCCCGATCGCGGTAACGAGCGGCTCGTCGACACGCACAACGTCAATCACAGGCTTCCGAGCGGATACGCCCTCGATTGGGGCAATGTGGATTTCGACGTCAACCTCGTTTTCCATGATGCGTCCTTTGACAAGGACGGTCAGCTCTTCTTCGACATCTTCGATATGTTGGGCCACCTCGGCGACCTGATGATGGTCAACTTCGCCTATGCGCCGTACATGGAGGTGCTACCCCGTAAGTATCGCTTCCGCTTGCTCAATGGCGGCATGTCGCGTTTCATCAAGCTGGCGATTGTCACGGCGGACAAGAAAGAGGTGCCATTCACATTCATCGCCAACGACGGCAACCTCCTCGTCAATCCGATCCCCTCGGATCTCTTGAAGGACGAGCTTCCCATTCAGGGGCCGGCCGAGCGCTACGACATCGTCGTCGATTTCAGCAAGTTCAAGGTCGGAGATCGGCTGACGCTTCTCAACCTCTTGATGCACAAGACCGGAGAGAAGGCTGACGATACGGTGTCCGTATCCAAGGCTCTCAAGGGAGAGGACAAGGACCCGGCTGTCGGTGGGATCATGGAATTCCGGATCGTGAGTTCGGTCGAAAGTGTCGATGCGCCGGGCCTCACGCTCCGCGCCAGCGATGCGGACGATAGTCGGATTCCATTGACGCTGACCGAGCAGATTCCGATCGTCGCCCCCGTTCGGAAGCGCACGATCGAGTTCAAGAAAGATGAGCTCAATCAGGC
>NZ_CADEFI010000015.1:0-40576 GCF_902826555.1 uncultured Hyphomicrobium sp. | reverse complement strand
TTCCAGGTTCAGTTCGGCGAGTTCGGCGGAGCCTACGTGCAGCACTGTCACAACACGGTGCACGAGGATTTCGCCATGCTCCTGCGCTACCAGCTGATAGCCGACAACGGCGAGGCCCAGTTGGCAATTTCTCCGACACCCATCCCTACGGAAGACGGCGTAACGTTCATGACGCCTGAGATTCTGCCGGAAGGAGATCCACGCAAAAAACGTAGCAGCTAGACGATCGAAACGCTCGGTTGAGTATGGTGCGATTGATATCAGTCCTGATCGGCTCCTTGAGCATTGGAGCAGGCCTTGCGCTTGCCTTCTGCGATCCGTTCTCGATTTCAAGCCTCTCACCGAGAGAGGAAAGTCGTTTCCCGCAACGCATGTGGAGCGCCGACTACTTCACGAACACCCCCGTTGTCACGCATGACGGCAAGGAATTTCGCTTCTACGAAGATCTGATCAAAGGCAAGATCGTTGTCGTCAACTTCATCTATACGAGTTGCCGCGACGTCTGCTCACTCGCAACGGCGCGGCTCGCGCAGGTGCGTGAAATGCTTGGCGACCGCGTCGGGCGCGACATCTTCTTTTATTCGATCACGCTCGATCCGGCGTTGGATGGTCCGGAGGTCCTGAAAAAGTACGCCGCCAATTTCCACACCGGTCCCGGTTGGCTGTTCCTGACCGGAACGCCTGAGAATATTTCTACCATTCGCCAAAAGCTCGGCGAGCGCAGCAAGTCTCTCGGCGATCACCGCAATGATGTTCTTCTCGGCAACGACGCCACTGGCGAATGGGGCCGCGATTCGATTTTCGCCGATGCCGAGCACCTCGCCCATAACATTGTGCGCATGGACCGTCGCGAGCGCGACACTCCGACCATGAAAGTAGCGGGCGCCATCACCGGCGGAGCGCCGCGTTCACTCGGCCATGTTCCGGGCCGCGCGCTATTCGTAAAGGCGTGTGCCGCATGTCATAAGATCGGCGACGGCAAACACATTGGTCCCGATCTTGCGGGCGTGACGGCCCGGCGCCCCCGCGACTGGCTCGTCCGTTTCATCGTCTCGCCCGGAAAAATGATCGGGGAAGGCGATCCCACCGCGCTTGCCCTCCTCGCGGAGTATCGCGGGTTGAGAATGCCGGAGCTGGGTCTCACCGAAAAGGATGCCGAAGACGTCATCACATACATCGAAACGAACGCCGGAAAGACAGGCGATCAGGATGTGATCGGCGCCGCCGCAGGCAATGGTCCGGAAGGAAAGTAGGTCCCTCAATCTGCCGTGCCTGCGCTTTGCGGCGCCTGCTTCTGCAGGATGGGAATTTGAACCTCTCGGCTTGCGCGCTTGACGACGATGAAATCCCGCTCGATCCCTTTGAGCGTCCAACCGTCCACCGTGCCACCGATGCTGATCCATCTCGCAAGCGGATCCGACGCCGCCCTGATCAGCGCCAGATGCGAGCTCCCCCAACGCATCGTTCCGACGAAAGTAAGGGCGTCCGGTTGAGACACAGTGGTTTTGTCCGCGTCCTGAGATGCGGACACCGGGAGCGGAGCAGGCCGACGCCCCGCGTTGAATAACGGCCGCTCCAGACTCTCGGCTACGGAACTCGGAGAAATATCGGCATCCGATATGACTGTCGCTGCACCGGACGGCGATGCGCCGTTAGGCGTCGCCCCGCGAACGGGAGATGTATCGATATCACGCGTGAGCACATATGCGTTGGCGCCGATCAATAGCGCGATTGCGACCGCGAACCCGATGGTGACGGCGCGTCTCAAGGCCGAGTTCATGGCGCCGCCTCCGCCTTGCCGACGAGTCCCAGCGCCGTGATCCGGACATCGAGTTCTCGTCCTGGACGTTCGCTGGCGTCCGGCGCTCGGGAGACCTGAAGCGCATCCACGAGGACGAACGGCCGCTTCGTTTCGAGGTTCAGCAACAGTGCTTGAAGCCGCTGCAGATCGGTTTGAAACTGCACGTCGACGCCGACGACGCGTACGCCGTCCTCCGTACGAGCGGGAACGACCGCCAGACTGGCGAGACGAATGCCGACGTCGTCGGCCGTCTTTGTGACGCGTGCTTGCAACGAAGCCGCCTTGATCTGCTCGCTGTGCCCGCTGAGAAGAACAAAGTTGAGGCTCTTGAGAGCCGCTTCGTCACCCTCTGGACTGACATTCGTCGTCTCGAGCAGATCCACAAACCTGCCGAGCAACCGGCGCTGCTCGTCAATCCGCTCGTCCGCCGAGGCGAGCCGATGCGCCACCGGGGCGACAAGCGCGACGTAAATCGCCAACGCAAGGATCAAGGTCAGCGCGATCGCCGCGAGCTTGCTCAACAGGGGCGACATGAGCCTCATAGCGGCTCCTCCCCGGCGGTCTCGCGAATGGCCGAAGCCCCGCCGCGAAGTGAAAATCGAATACTGAAGCGCTCGCCATCCGTCGCCGGGTCGATCGTAACCGGTGCCGCAAGTTGAACGTCCGTGAAAAAACCGCTCCCCTCGAGCAGGGGAATGAGACGAGATGTGTCCCGCCCAAGCCCGCTGATCACAACGCCTTGTCCGACGATTTTGAGGTCGGAAAGGTGCACGTCATCCGGCAGCAGATGCGTCAGCTCATTCAGAAGCAACACACTCGGAACATACCTGGACTTGAGCGCCGAAATGGCGTTGGCCTCATCACGTTTCGCAAGCGCCGGCATGGCTGAAGCCTGCCGCTTCTGCCACTCAGCGCGAGCTTGGTCCGTTCGCGCGACAAGGCTGGATAGGACGCGCTCCGACCGGATCACGGCAATTGCCGTCGCCGTCGCGAGCAATAAAAAGACAATCGCGGCAAGCACCGGAAGCATCTCGAATTTGCGACCCTGCCCCGTCTTGTTGCCCGCCAAGAAATTAATGGGAAGCGGCTTTTGCCCGTTTTTGTCCAGACAGGTGATCGTTCCCGCATCGACTCCAGCATTTTTCAGCCGTGTTTGCAGCGCCGCGAGCGTCTGCCGCTTGATAATGAATTGCCTGATCGAAAGGGCGCCACGATTTTCCGGGGACGGGCTGGCCATGTATGAAAACAATACATCCGCCGATTTAAATGGCGTGGCCCGCTCGAGCTCCAGTCGGTTAATACGTTCCAGGTCCTGAGCGGCCGCAGCCGGAATCGTAAAGGTCCGTTCAAGGCATGCTGAATACGGCAACCAGACGGCGGCAACGCCGGAAATAGCGCCATCTCCACGCTGGACAAAATCCGGCCAATGCACCGCTTCACTCGCGACGCTCGCCCCGCCGCCTTCCGATGCACGGCCGCGCGGAACGACGCGAAGCTGGCCATCGTCATCGTAAAGCGTGAGGCCGTCCGGATCCTCAGAAAAAGCAGAGCGGACGGAATGGGGAAACAGGCCGAGAAGCTCGCCCGTCCACCATTCAAGCGCACGCCTTGAATAGATCCCGAAGGTGCCTGTGAAAGCTTGCATAATACGCGATCAAAAGAAGCGCGAGCACACCGGTTTTTGTGGCGCTCGTTCCTGGATCTGATTTATAATCCATTTATCGATGTTTGTCCCGGTGCTCTTCCCCAAGAAAAGCACCCAATTCACTGTGTTGGCGTCATGCAGATTGTAAGCTCTGCACCACGGTCTGCGCGTCCGAACCCCAGATCCGCCGGGTTCTCGGAAAGCCTGTTGGCTCACCTTGCAGCCCGCGGCCTGATCGATCCGCTGTCCGCGAAACGGGCGGAAAAGGTGCAGGCGCAAAGCGGCGAGCGCCTGGATCTGATCCTGACTCGACTGGGCTTGGTGGATGAAGCGTCCATTGTTGAAGCCCTGTCTGCGTTGCTTGAGCTCCCCCGCCTATCGGCCTCCGACTTCCCGGAATCGCGCGCCGTCGACGTCGACTTGCCTCCCGAGTTCCTGCGCACCGCGCAGATGATCCCCGTTGCGCACGCCGAAGGGCGCGTCACGGTCGCAATGGGCGACCCATTCAACACCGATGCCCTGAGCTCCCTTGCATTCCTCTTGGGTCACCCGATCGACGCGGCGATTGCAACCGTCGGTGACGTCGAGCGAGCGATCGAGCGGCTCTATGATTCGAAAGGCCCCGGGCGCGTCGCGGGGCTCGCGCAGCAAAGCGGCGGCGCCCAACAATCGGCTGACGAAGATATTCGCCGGCTGGAGGACCTCGCGAGCGACGCGCCCGTCATCAAGCTGGTCAACGAGCTGATTGCCCGCGCGGTCGAGGCCCAAGCTTCCGACATCCACGTCGAGCCGTGGGAAGATTGCCTGAACATTCGCCTCCGGATCGACGGCGTCTTGCAGATGTACGACCGGCTTCCGAAAGAGTCCCACGCGGCCATCGCGTCCCGCATAAAGATCATGGCGCGGCTCGACATTGCCGAGCGGCGATTGCCGCAGGATGGACGCATCAACAGCATCGTCGCAGGACGCAACGTCGATCTGCGCGTGGCGACGATCCCGACCATCTGGGGCGAGAACGTCGTATTGCGCATCCTCAACCGGTCGAGCGTCGCGCTCGATTTTTCGCACCTCGGCTTCTCGGAAAGCGACCTTGTCGATCTCAAGCGCATGCTGTCCGAGCCGAACGGCATGCTGCTGGTCACCGGCCCGACCGGCAGCGGAAAAACGACGACGCTCTATACGGCTCTTGATCGCCTGAACGACAGCGAAAGGAAGCTGTTCAGCGTCGAGGATCCCGTCGAATATCACATGGGCGGCATCAACCAGGTTCAGGTTGCCCCCCGCATCGGTCTAACGTTCTCCAAAGCGTTGCGGTCGATCCTCCGGCAGGATCCCGATGTGATCATGATCGGCGAGATCCGCGATCTCGAGACGGCGGAGATCGCAATCCGCGCTTCCCTCACCGGGCATCTCGTGCTGTCGACCCTGCACACGAACAGCGCGACGGCCAGCATCACCCGGATGCTGGACATGGGTGTCGAGGACTACTTGCTCGGTTCGACGTTGGTCGGCGTCCTCGCGCAACGGCTGGTGCGCCGGCTGTGTCCAAGTTGTCGCGCGCCGTCCGAAGCCGGGAGCGCCTACATCGATCGGCTGATCCGGGTTGCCGAACCTGCCCTGGCAAAACGGGCGCCGTCCAGTAAGGGCCTGTTCAAGGCCGTGGGCTGCTCCAAATGCCGAGGCACCGGCTTTTCCGGCCGCACAGCGGTCTACGAACTTCTCTCGGTAACTGACGATGTTCGCGACGGAATCGTGAAACGGCAGGGCGAACGCCAGCTTGAAGCGACGGCGACTGCGGCCGGGATGGTTCCCATGCTCGCCAATGGCCTCGCCAAGGCGTTGGCGGGCGAGACGACCGTCGAAGAGGTCTTGCGCGTGACGAGAGCGGACGATGCCGCGATATAGCTTCAAGGCGTACGACGCGAATGGAAACCTTCGCACGGGAGAGATCTCGGCCGACACGCGGGGAAGCGCGCTTGAAACCTTGTCCCGGCGCGCCCAAACCGTCGTCCATTTGGACGAGCCCGGCGCAAAGACGATTCCGTGGTGGCAGCGCGAAATCGGCCAGGACAAGCTGTCCACATCGCAGCTCGCGAGCTTCACGCGCGAGCTGTCGAGCCTCGTCAAGGCATCCCTTCCCGTCGACGAGACGCTGCGCATCCTCTCGATGCAGCCTCAAATCCGCGCCCGTCTGCGGCAGGCCACCCATGAGCTGCTCCGCCGCGTGTCGGAAGGCGAGCAGCTTTCGGCGGCAATCGCCAGCGATCGGATATTTCCCGAGTTCTATTCCCGTCTGGTGGCGGCGGGCGAGATGAGCGGCGCATTACCGGCAACCCTCGAGCAGTTAGCTGACTATCTGGAGCGCAGCGCGGAAAGCCGGACCCGCATCGTGGCATCGCTGGCCTATCCCGCGCTCATATTTGTGGCGGCGCTTGTCGTCATCGGCGTGCTCGCCGTGGTTCTCGTCCCCGCCGTTCTGCCGATCTTCGCCGACGCCGGCACCGATCCGCCATTCATCATCCGCACGCTTTCGGGGCTCGGCGCGATCGAGATGACGACCTGGATCGCGCTCATTGCGGCCTTTCTCGGCATCGGCGTGTTGGCCGCCACCAATCGGCCAGTTCGCCAACGTCTCGACCACGCCATTCTCGGGTTTCCGCTCGTGGGACCCCTTGTCGTGGAGCGCGAATCCGGCCGCTTCGCGCGCGCTCTCTCGATGCTGCTCGCCAACGACGTGCCGATGTTGGACGCGTTGCGGATTTCCGGTGACACGCTATCGAGCGCCGTGTTTCGCGACGCGATTGCCGAAGCCGGACACCGCCTCAAGGAGGGCGAATCCCTGGCGACGGCACTGGCGCGTTCCAGCCGTGTACCACCCCTGCTTCTCCGGCTCGTCTCGGTCGGCGAGCAGACCGGCCAGCTCGGCGCGCTCACGCAGCGCGCCGCCGAAATTTATGAAGGCGCATTCCAGCGGCGCGTCGACCGCCTCACAGCGATGGCTACGCCGATTCTAACCTTAGTGATCGGAGGTATCGTCGGCGTCATCGTCGTTTCCGTTCTGAGCGCCGTCCTGGCGATGAACGCGCTGGTGCTCCAATGAAGCCGGGCAATGACCGATTATTCGCAACCGACGCCGGATACAGCATCCTCGAACTGCTGATCGTACTCGTCGTGATCGCCGCCTCCGCAGCGATCGTCGGACCGCGCGTCTCTGCAAGCCGCGACGCGGTCGCTCTGGATGCCGCGGCATACCGGCTTGCCTCAGCCCTCGCGCGGACACGGGCCGGCAGCATTTCAAGTTCGTTACCACGTGATTTCGTCTTGAACCCGGCGCGGCGTAGCTATGGCGCCGATCAGGACAAGGCATTGAGACAGCTCGAGGCAGGCATCGCCGTGTCGGCGAGCGGATTCGCTACCGAGCCGGGCAGCGGGCGGATCCGTGTTCGATTCAAACCGGACGGGACGGCGACCGGCGGCGCCATCGTCCTCAGAAAAAGCCGATCCGCCGTTTCCATCGCAGTCGACTGGTTGACCGGGACCGTGCGCATCAGGCGGATGGGGTAGGAAATGGATACCGATGAAGCCGGCTTTTCCCTCATCGAAGTCCTGGTCGCACTGACCATCAGCGCCTTGCTCATGGCCGCCGCGTACCGCGGCCTGGCATTGGGCACACGTGGCATACGAATAAGCGATGTCGAAGCCCGCATGCTCGAGGTCGCGAAGACAGAGCTCGCGAGAGCAGGCGTGGAAACGCCGTTGGTCGAAGGCACGCAATCCGGCCGTAACGGCGGCATAGATTGGACGCTGTCGATCAGTCCCCACCACGCGGGAGCCGATGCATTCGGCGCATTTCGCAAGCCACGCGCCTACTGGGTCGCGGTTGAAGCCCACGCACGTGGCCGCCCGCCGAGGCGACTGATGACTCTGAAGATGGACGGCGCCAATGACCGATAACGCGCAGGCGATGGCGTCTCGGCAGGCCGGCTTCAGCGTCATCGAAGCAATTGCCGCCCTCGCGCTTCTGTCCATCGTCCTGGCATTGACATCGACGGCGCTCAACGCATCACGGCACGCACTGCGACGCGTCATCGCCCAAGATGGCGACATCACATTCGCAACATCGATGCGGTTCGTCGAGCAGCGCCTGGCCGACGCGCAACCGCTGTACGAACAGCGCATCGGCAACCAGGCCAACATCCATTTTGTCGGAGAACCCGAGCACGTAGCGTTCCTGGCTGCCGTCGAAGACGGCGAGATGCCAGGCGGACTCTACCGCGTGGAACTCGGCCGCCTCGTCACGACCAAGGGATTGGCGTTGCGGATGACGCCGCATGCTCCGAACCGGCGCAAAGGAACGGCTCCGTCACAGCAACGAACGATCGATGCCGGGGTTTCAAATTTCAAAATTCAATACTTCGGACCCGGCCCGGATAACGAAAATAGATCTTGGCAAGACACGTGGAAAGGTCGCGCTTCATTTCCTTTGGCCATTCACGTGAAGGCATGGCGAAACGGAAAATCTGCAGGTGCGATTTACGTGCCCCTACGGCCCGGTCGACCATTGATAAACGCTGCCGGATAGGCACTTACAGACAGCTGCCGCGGCCGATGAATCCGAAACACAAGACGCGAACCGACAACCGAACACAACAAATGGCAAACACAAAGACGTTCACGACATAACTCGATGCAGGCTTTTCAACGGCACAAATCGGCATCCAGATTTTAAGAAAAAGGAGCGTTGCATCATGTTTTTCAGATCGAAAACGAATAAACCCAAAGAAACCGCGAATGGCGCCGCGATAGCGCGCGACTCCGTCAAAGAGCAGGCCGTGACGGCAGCGTCACCGCGTCCGGACGGCACAACCGCATCCGCACCATCGAAGAAAGCTCTCGGAGAGGCGAAGGCTTATTCGCGCGGTGTCATCCAGGCCTTCGGCGCAGTGATGGCGGTCTGCTGCCGATCAAAGTCCCACCGCGGAAAGACGCTTGCGGAGATTGAGGAGAAGGTTGCACCGGCCGTGCTGAGCGGCCAGTTCTCGTTGGCCGAGGCGACACATACGAAAGATGGCCTCGCCACCCCCGTCGCAGCCGTCCTATGGGCCAGCGTATCCGAGAATGTCGATCGGCGCTTGTCCAGCAGCGCAACCACCACTCTTAAATCCGAGGATTGGAAAAGCGGCAACATCATCTGGATCGTCGATGTCGTAGGCGACAACCGCATCCTCAAGGCCATGGTGAAGACGCTGCGCGAAAATGCCTGGAAAGGCCGATTGGTCAAGGTTCGAACGCGAAACGCGAGCGGCAAGCTCGGCACACGCATTCTGCAGAACGCAACCGCTTGAACACGCCGCGCGCGAGCATCCATGCCAAGCATGGTCGGGGCTGGGGCCGAGGCTAAAACTAAGCTCGCACCGGCTACTCTTCACGCGCTCCCAAGATTGGCGGGATCGCGAATTTTAAAGCATCCGGAAGCGCCGCGCGCCAAACGTCCCAAAGCTACCCTCAAAGACGTCTCGCACAGGCGATGCGTTTTGGTCGTCGCCACGACTGCACATTGACCACAAACGCTCGGACCTAGCCGCGGATCCTGGCATTCGCCGGATCGTAGAGAGGTTCGAGCGAGACCGCCGCCGGAATGCGCTCTGTCGCCACCTCGAGCTCATAGGACCCCGAGAGCACGAAATCCGCGTCCACACCCAGCTCCGGCCGTCGCACATAGCCATAGCCGACCGAACGGCCGACCGTATAGCCGAAGCCGCCGCTCGCAAGCCAGCCGACACGCTCACCGTTGCGATAAATCGTTTCGCGGCCCAGCAGCACCACGGACGGATCTGTCGTGAAACAGGTGAGCAGCCGCGGCAACGGCTTGGCCGCCTGCGCAGCAATCGCCTCGCGACCCTGGAATGGCGTGTTCGATTTCAACTTCACGGCCCAGCCAAGTCCCGCCACCAACGGAGAATGGTCCGGCCCGATCTCCGATCCCCAGGCGCGATAGCCCTTCTCGAGCCTGAGCGACTCGATGGCCCGGTACCCCGCGTTGGCGATGCCGTGCTTGGCACCTTCCGCCATCAACGCCTCGTACACGGCGGTCATGAACTCCACCGGGATGTGCAGCTCCCAGCCGAGTTCGCCGACATAGGTCACCCTGAGCGCAATCACCGGCGCCCCGGCGAGGGTGATGCGGCGGATTCGTCCGAACGGAAAGCCCGCATTGGAAAGATCATCCGACGAGAGCGCCGACAACACATCGCGCGTGCGCGGCCCCATCACCGCCAAGACGCCGTAGGCCGAGGTCAGGTCGACGAGCCGCGCGTCGAGTCCTGCCGGGATAGAGCGGCTGATCCAATCGAAGTCGTGCGTGGCGAACCCCGTCCCGGTGACGATGTAGTAGGTGTCCGCCGCCAGCCGGCCGACCGTCAGGTCGCACTCGATGCCGCCCTTTGTATTCAACATCTGCGTATAGACGAGGCGGCCCGGCTCCTTGGAGACGTCGTTGGCGGCAATCCAGGACAGCGCTTGCTCCGCGTCGCGCCCCACCAGCATGAACTTGGCGAACGAGGTCTGGTCGAATACCGCAACACGCTCGCGCGCAGCGGTATGCTCGCGCTTCACAGCCTCGAACCAGTTCTGCCGGGCGTAGCTGTAGGTGTCCTGCGCCGCCTCGCCCGCCTTGACGTCGGCAAACCAGTTGGGTCGCTCCCAGCCGAGCTTCTCGCCGAACACGGCCCCCTGCGCGAGCAATCGGTCATAGAGAGGCGAACGGCGAAGCGGCCGGCCGGAGTGATGCTCCTCGTGCGGCCACGCCATCGTGTAGTGTTTGGCGTAGGCTTCCATCGTGCGCGTACGCACCCAATTCGTGTCGACGTGATTGCGCCCGAAACGGCGGATATCGACCGGCCACAGGTCATACGGCGGCTCGCCCTTGGCAACCCACTCGGCGAGCGCCATGCCGGCCCCGCCGCCGGCCGCGATACCGAACGCGTTGAAACCGGCGCCGACAAAGATGTTCCGTACCTCCGGGGCCTCGCCCAGGATGAAATTGCCGTCGGGTGTGAAGCTCTCGGGACCGTTGATGAACTGGCGGATACCGGCCGTCTGCATGGCCGGGACGCGCCCGGCGGCCAGCTCGAGCAGTGGCTCGAAGTGCTCGAGGTCATTGTCCAGAAGTTGAAACGCGAACGGCTCGCCAAGCTTCGTTTCCGACCACGGCTTCGGATTGGGCTCGTAGCCGCCCATGACGAGACCGCCAACCTCTTCCTTCCAGTACGTGAGGCGATCCGGATCGCGCAGGGTCGGCAATCCCGGCGTCACGCCGTCGATCTTTTCCGTGATCAGGTACTGATGCTGCATCGACACCAGCGGAATGTTGACCCCTGCCAGCTGGCCGATCTGGCGCGACCACTGCCCGCCGCAGATCACGAGCTTCTCGCAGGCAACACGCCCCTTGTCGGTCACCACCGCGCGCACGACGCCGCCCTCGACCTCGATGCTGGTGACGCTCACGCCTTCCTTGATGGTCACGCCGCCTTGCCGCGCCCCCCGCGCCAGCGACATCGTGATGTCGGATGGTGACGCCTGCCCATCGGTCGGCAGGAAGGCCGCACCGACGACGTCGTCCACCTGCATCAGCGGCCATAGCGCCTGCGCTTCCTTGGGCGTGAGGAGCTGCATGTCGAGGCCGAACGACTTGGCGGTCGTGGCCTGCCGCTTCACCTCCGTCCAGCGTTCCGCATTACAGGCAAGCCGCAAACCTCCATTCCGCTTCCAACCCGTGGCCAGGCCGGTCTCTGCCTCTAGCCGGTCGTACAAGGCTACAGAATACCCGAGCAGTTGCGTGATGTTCGCGCTCGACCGGAGCTGGCCGACGAGCCCGGCTGCATGCCACGTCGAACCCGATGTGAGCTGACCGCGCTCGAGCAGCAGCACATCCTTGAACCCCATCTTGCCGAGATGATAGGCCGTCGAGCATCCGACGATTCCGCCACCGATGATGACGAACTTGGCCGACGTTGGCAGCTCGCTCATGTTCTCTCCATGGTCTTGTATCGGGCATAGGACGCGTCGAAGCGCGCGAGATTCTCGGCCGTATAAGCCGCGTAGTCGAAATCGACGGTGGAATGGATCTCCGACACCATCGCCCACAGCGTTTCGCGGAGAAGCGAGGCCGACGTCATGGCAGCCGCCTGACGACGCAGAGCGTCATCGACCGGTCGCTGGAAATAAGCGGAGACCAGCGTTTCCGCCATCTCCGCCGGCATCTCACTGTTCGACGCCAGCCCCCCGAGATCGAACAGAGGCGAGTTGAAACCGGCATACTCCCAGTCGAGCAGCCACAGCTTGGTGCCGTCGTCGAGAATGTTCGCCGCCAGAAGGTCGTTATGGCCGAACACGACATCGATCGGCCCGACCGCCACTTCCAAAGCCTGCGCCCGCGCGAGCAGATCCGGAAGCAGCGCATGGTGGCGGCTTCCGCCCTCGCGCAGCGTATGCGCATAGTCGCGAATGACATGGAACGGCCAGAACATCGGCGCCGGTCCGCGCAGGTGAAGCGCCACGTCGCGATGGCAACGCCGAACGAGATCCACCAGCCGATCGAAATTCGCGGCATTGCGCACATCGTCAGGCGTGAACGTGCGCCCTTCGATGAAGTCGATGACCATGATGCCGGGCTCCGCATGGAGGACCGCGGGGCTGATCCCCGCCGCATGCGCCGCCCGCGTCGCTGCCAGCTCATTGGCCCGCACGACGCCATGCACGAGAATGTCGCCACCGGTGCGCACCACATACTTCTTGCCGCGGTCGCAAACGACAAAGTTCTTGTTCGTGATCCCGCCGAGCAGCGGCTCGGGATCGACGCGTCCGAACCAGATGTCGAGACGCGTCACCCGTTCCACCAACGGATCGATTGCCAGATCAGGCTGCATCGCCGGCTCCCCTGCGCTGCGCGGCTAGGCGGCTCGCTCCGCCCTGGATCAAGCGGTCCGCCACGATGGCGATGGCCGCAACGCACAACCCGGCCACGAGACCCTTCCCCGTATCGGCCTTCGTCAGCGCCATGTAGACCTGCTGCCCGAGATCCCGCGTCCCGACCAACGCGGTGATCACCAGCATGGAAAGCGCCAGCATCACCGTCTGATTGAGTCCCAGGAGGATGGTCGGTAGCGCAACCGGAAGCTGGATTCGCCGCAGGATTTGCCGCGACGTGCATCCCATCGAGGTCCCGGCTTCGGTGAGCATTTCCGGGACCTGCCGGATCCCGTGCGCCGAGAAGCGCACTGCCGGCGCCAACGCGTAGAGCACGATGGCAAGAATGGCCGTGAAGTCGCCGACGCGGAACAGCATCACGGCCGGAATGAGATAGACGAAGCTCGGCAGCGTCTGCAGTGTGTCGATGACCGGCTCGACGATGCGCCACGCCTTCGGATTGAGGCCCGAATAGATGCCGAGCGGAACGCCGATCAAAGCCGCGAAAAAGACTGCAACGGCGCACAGATACACGCTCACCATCGCAAACTCCCACTGCCCGTTGAGGACGACGAACAGCGCCAGCGCCGAAACGAGCGAGGCCAGCCGCCAGCCGCTAAGCCACCAGCCTGCTGTGGCAAGCGCCGCGATCACCAGAGGCCACGGCTGGGCCAGCATGAACCGCTTGACCGGAAGCAGGAGGTTCAGGAGCAGGAACGTTTTTATGGCGTCGAAGAAGTCGAAGAAATGCACGTTGATCCATTGCACGGCCGCGGACCAGAACGGCGCCGTGGAGAATTGCAGTGCTTCTGGATAGGTCGCGACGAACGGCAGAAAAAGCCCGAGCACATAGGCCGCCACGACAAATGCAGCGAGCCCCAGGAAAAAGCGCCGCCCTCCGCCTTGCGCATCTCGCAGGCGCGCGCCCTCCGCATAGGCTTGGCTCAGGCGGTCGAGCGCGATGGCGAGCATCACGATCGCAAGCCCGGCCTCGAGCCCGCGCCCGATATCGAGCCTCCTGAGGCTGGTCAGGACATCGAAGCCGAGACCGCCCGCACCGATCATCGAGGCGATGATCACCATGTTGAGCGACAGCATGATCACCTGATTGACGCCAACGAGAAGCTGAGGTCGCGCCGCGGGCAGCATCACCTTGAGGATCATCTGGCGCGGCGTCGTCCCCGCCATGGTGCCATACTCGACGATCTCGCGCGGCACGCCGTCGAGCGCCGCCATCGTCACCCTCACCATCGGCGGCGCCGCGTAAATCATGGTGGCGATCATCGCAGCCACCGGTCCGAACCCGAACAGGAACAGGATTGGAATAAGATAGGCGAAGGTCGGCACCGTCTGCATGAGATCGAGAACCGGCCCAATGATCCGCTTGAACAGCGGCACGCGATAGCCGATCACGCCCGTGACCACGCCGACGAGAATACCGAGCGGCGCCGCCACCACGATTGACGACAGCGTGGTCATTGCGCTCGCCCACTGCCCGAAAACCGCGAGATAGAGGAATGCGCCGCCGGCAAGCAGCGCGAGCCGCCGGCCGCCGAAACGGTATCCGAGGGCCGCGACGATACCGATCACGGCCACCCACGGCAGGGGCGGCGCGAGCCGCACGGCCGCTGACCCGCGGCCTTGCTGCAGGCCGGTGGAGAAAATGGAAGTCGCAACATCCAGCGGAATGTTGAGCACGTCCGCAATCGCGCGCGTCATGTCCTTGAACGTGAACAGGCCGAAGCTCGCCTGCTCGACGAGCCACTTCATGGCGTTCGAAATGCCGCTATCGAGCCCGAGCCGCCAGGCTTGAGGAAGCTCGCTCATCCAGCCGGGAAGGCGATCCGTGAACAAGAACGCGAGGAACGCCAGCGCGACGAACGCGCCGAACACCGGGGCGGTCGGACTGAACCGCACCTCCGTACCGGCCGGCTTGCTCTCCACCGCCGCGGCCGTCATTGGCGCTCCTCGGCGCCGACGAGCACGCGCATGACGGTCTGCCGATCGACGACGCCGATCTGCCGCCCAGCTTCGTCCGCCACACCGAACGGCAAGTCGGAGGCCTCGACGCGCGCCGCGAACTCCCCAACCTTCATCCCCGCGCCGATCGTTCCGGCAACGGCCTCGCCGGCCTTCACGTCGCGCATGATGGCACGCGCGGAGAGAATCTTGCTTCGCGGCGCTTCCCGCGTGAACTCGGCAACGTAGGCATCGGCCGGCGCGCGCACGAGATCTTCCGGCGTGCCGACCTGCACCACGCGCCCGTCGCGCATGATGGCAATTCGGTCGCCGACCCGCACGGCCTCGTCGAAATCATGCGTGATAAAGACGATGGTCTTGTGCAGCGTGTCCTGCAGCCGCATGAACTCGTTCTGCATCTCGCGCCGGATCAGCGGATCGAGCGCCGAGAACGGCTCGTCGAGAAACCAGATATCGGGATTGGTGATCAGAGATCGCGCGATGCCGACACGCTGCTGCTGCCCGCCGGATAGCTGGTGCGGAAGGTTATGCTCGCGGCCCGCAAGCCCCACGAGCTCGATCATCTCGCGCGCCGGCTTTTCGCGCTCGCGCCGTCCGAGCCCGCGGATCTCGAGTGGAAATGCGACGTTGTCGAGCACCGAAAGATGGGGCAACAGCGCGAAGTGCTGAAACACCATGCCCATCTTGTGCCGCCGCAGCTCGATCAGATCCTCCGGCGTCGCGGCCAGAAGATCGACTCCGTCGAATGCGACGGAGCCGCCGGTCGGCTCGATGAGCCGCGACAGGCAACGCACGAGCGTGGACTTGCCGGAGCCCGAGAGCCCCATGATGACGAAGATCTCGCCGCGCTCCACCTCGATGGACGCATCCGCGACCGCCGCCACGTAGCCCGCCGCCTTGATGGCGGCATCGCTGGGCTGCGACGCGTGCTGGCTCAGAAAGCCCTTCGGATCCGGCCCGTAGAGCTTCCAGAGGTTCCGGCAAACAAGAGCGGCGTTGGTCATGCACGATGTCCGGCGCGAGATGGATTTGGATCACGACGCCCTGAATGAAGGCTCGCACCTCGAAATCGGCGCGAGCCCACAGCCCGGAGCCCGGCGGAGCAGATTAGCCCGAGATCCACTTTTTCCAGCGGGCCTCATTGGCCTTGATCCACTCGGCGACCACGTCGTCGAGCTTCTTGGCATCCAGGTCGATGTCACCGACCAGCTTGCCCATTTCGTCGTTGGTGATGTTGAAGCCCTTGATGGCCGTGTAGGCCGACGGCCACTTATCCTTGAGACCCGCCCATGCGGCCTTCCAGATCGGCCCGCGCGGCTTGCCGCAATCGTGGGTCTTCTCTTTGTTGATGCCCCAGGCGGGATCGGTGTAGCAGGCCGGCTCGTACTTCGGGAATTCGATCCACTCGCCCTTGTACTTGATCGGCGCCCAATGCGGCGCGTAGACCCACAGGATGACCGGCGCCTTGCGCTGGTAGGCTGACTCGAGCTCGGCGAACAGAGCGGCGTCCGTGCCGGCGTGCACCACCTCGAACGGCAAATCGAGCGCCGCCACGCGCTCCTCGTCGAAGCCGCCCCACGTTACCGGGCCGCCGACATAGCGCCCCTTGGGCGCGGTCTCCGGCGTGCTGAAGGCCTCGGCACAGGTCTTGAGCGCTTCCCACTTCGGAAGTTCGGGACACTTCTCTTTCATGTACTCGGGAAACCACCACTCCTCGATGGCGAGCATTCCCGTCTCGCCGAGGTTCTCGACCTGCTTGGTGCCGACCGCCTCTTCGAGCGCGTCCTTGCCGGTCGTGGCCCAGATCTCCATCGCCAAGTGCACGTCGCCGGTCTTCAGTCCCGCGAACTGCGCCAAGTAGTCGGCCTGCACGTATTCGATGTTGAGCCCGGCCTTCTTCAGCACCTCACCCATGATGTGGGCGCTGACGAGCTGGCCCGTCCAATCGTGAAGCGTGATCTTGATAGGGTCTTTGGAGTCCTCCGCCAGAGCCGGTGGCGGCAGGACGGAGGCGAGCGCAAGAGCCGCCAGCGCGGCCGAGGAGCGAAGCATCACCATTTTTCACCCGATTTTGCGTTGTGAGGACCGACAAACTCCCTGCGCAGGACGGGCGGCCGCTGCAAACTTCGAGTTAGAGGCTGCCTGCAAGCGCACGCTCAGCGTCCCACGATCCCACAGAATGTCAATAAACATTCCACATCCTTGTTGCTTTTTGTGGTTCTTTGCCCGACTCTCAAGCAAATTGCCGGGAGACGCGGCCCATGAATGTTCCGACACGATGGCAAAGCGCCATCCTCGATGCGCTGCGCGTCACCGGCCGCGAGTCGATCACCTCGCTCGCTGAGCGCCTCAACGTCTCCGACGAGACCGTGCGCCGTCACGTGAAGGATCTTGTGGAGCAGGGGACCGTTCATCGCGTGCACGGCGGCGTCGTGCTGGCCGGCGCTCTTGCCGAGCCGCCGTTCTCCCGCCGCATCAAGGAGCGGATCACCGCCAAGCGTGCCATCGCCAAATCCGTGGCAGCACTGGTTTCCGATGGCATGACGCTGCTCATCGACTCCGGTTCCACCACCACCTACGTCGCCGAGGCCTTGCAGCAGAGAAGCGGTCTTACCGTCGTCACCAATTCCATTGAGATCGCCCGCATGCTGCTCGGCCGCAGCGACTGCGCCGTGCAGCTCGCTGGCGGCGCACTCCGCGCCGACATCGGCGCTGCCGCTGGACAGGAGGCCATCGAGCTGATCAATGAGTTCCGCGCCGATCTCGCCATTCTCTCCATGGGTGCCATCGACGCCAAGGACGGCTACATGGATTTCGACATCGACGAGGCCCGCGTCGCACGCGCCATGATCGATCGGGCGGACCGCACGATCGTTGCCGCCGACGCTTGGAAGTTCACTGCCAAGGCACGCGTGCGCGTATGCGGCTTCGAGCCGATTGCGACACTCGTGACGGACGAGGCGCCACCCGCCGCGCTGCGCGAGAAGCTCGAAGCGGCGGGCACTCAAACCCTCGTCGCCGCGCTTTCCCATTCCGCCGAGCCGAATTGATCGAAGCCCCGAGACAGGACACCTCATGCCGCAACCGTTCGACAGGCACGCCCGCATCGTGATCGTCGGCGGCGGCGCCATCGGCTGTTCGCTCGCTTATCATCTCGGCCGCCGCGGCGAGCGCGACGTGCTCGTTCTCGAGAAATCACACATCACCGACGGCTGCACCTGGCACGCCGCCGGCCTCGTCGGCCAGCTTCGCGGGCGGCGCAACCTCACCCGGCTGATGCAGAACTCCGTCGCCGTGTTCGACCGCCTCGAAGCGGAATCGGGCCTTCCCATCGACTGGCGCAAAGTCGGCTCGCTGCGCCTTGCATCGTCGCCGGAGAGGTGGAGCGAGATCCGCCGCTCCATGACGCTGGCCAAGAGCTTCGGCTTCGAATGCCACGCGCTCTCCGCGTCCGAAGCCAAGGATCTCTTCCCCTACATCGAACCCGACGGCGTCGTCGGCGCGGCGTTCATTCCCTCCGACGGCTACGTCGATCCCTACGCGCTGACGCACGCCTATGCCGCTGCCGCCCGCAAGTCCGGCGTCACGATCCAGGAAGGCGTCTGCGTCACGGAGATCCTGACGGAAGGCCGCCGCGTCACCGGCGTCGCCACCGATCACGGCACCATCGGCTGCGAGATCCTCGTCAATTGCGCAGGGCTGTGGGCCAAGCGTCTCGGCGAGCTCGCTGGCGTCGCGCTTGCGGCAGGCGTCGTCGAGCATCAGTACTTCTTGACCGAGAAGAAACTCGACCTGCCAAGGACACTGCCCACGCTGCGCGATCCCGACAAAAATTTCTACCTGAAGCCGGATGTCGGCGCCTTCGCCATCGGCGGCTGGGAGGATGGCACCAAGGGCTGCTGGCGCTCACGCCCACCGTTTGCCTTCGGGCGCGAGCTGTTTGCCGAGAACTTGGAGCGTCTGGAGCTGTTCGCGCTTCCGTGCGCCGAGCGCCTGCCGGTGCTCAACACGATCGGCATCCAGACCATCATCAACGGCCCCATTCCCGTCTCTGCCGATGGCGAGCCGATCATGGGCCTCGCCCCTGAGCTCGACAATTTCTATGTCGCCTGCGGATTCACCGCCGGCATTGCAGCCTCGGGCGGCGCCGGCGAGGCCATGGCCAACTGGATCCTTTATGGCGACCCCGGCATGGACCTCTGGGCATTCGACGTGCGCCGTTTCGGCACCCCCCATGCCACCGGGCGCTACCTCGAAGATCGTGCCATCGAGGCTTACGGCAGTTACTACAAAATACACTGGCCCGCCGAGGAAACGGTCGCGGGACGCGGCCTGCGCCGGTCGGCCGTGCACGCCCATCTCGAACAGTCAGGCGCCGTCTTCGGTGCCCGTTTCGGCTGGGAGCGCCCGCTGTGGTTCGCCGCGCCCGGGACCTCCCGCGACGAGACATCGAGCTTCGAGGAAAAGCCGAGTTGGTTCGACGCCGTCGGTGCCGAGCATCGCCACATCCGCCAATCCGCCGCCCTCATCGACCAGACCTCGTTCTCGAAATTCGAAATCGATGGAGCGGGCGCGACGGCTGCCCTCGAAAGAATTGCGGCCAACCGCATTGCAGGCGACCCCGGCCGCTGCATCTACACGACCCTTCTCAACGCCAAGGGCGGCATCGAGGCCGAGGTCACGCTGCTGCATCTCGGACCGGAGCGCTTCATGATGATCTCGGGATCGGCATTCGGCGTGCGCGATTCGAGCTGGGTGCGCCGCAATCTTCCGGCAAACGGCTCCGTCGCCATCCGTGACGTCACCTCTGCCTGGGCCGTGCTCAATCTCTGCGGCCCGCGCTCACGCGACGTGCTACAGGCGCTCTCCGACAACGACCTCTCGAACGCGGCATTCCCGTTCCTGGCCGTGCGCGACATCGAGGTCGGACACGTTCCGGTGCGCGCCGTCCGCGTCGGCTACGTCGGCGAGCTCGGCTACGAGCTGCATGCGCCGGCCGAATACGCGCCCGCGCTCTACGAGGCGCTCAAGGCCGCCGGTGCCGCCTTCGGCATAAGGGATATCGGCTATCGGGCCATCGAGACCTGTCGCCTCGAAAAGGGCTACGTCTACTGGTCCGCCGAGATCGGTCCCGACAACGATCCCATCTCCGCCGGCCTCGAAGGCACGGTAGATATGACCAAAGACTTCATCGGCCGCTCCGCCATCGAAGCGATCCACACCACGGGATCCAAGCGCCTGCTCTGCTCCTTCACAGTCGACGGCTTCGCACCCTTCCATGGCGGCGAGACGATCCTGCATGATGGCCGCGTCGTCGGCCAGACCGCAAGCACGAGCTTCGGTCACACGGTCGGCAAGACCATCGCCTTCGGTTGGCTGCCGACAGAGCTTGCCGACGCTCAAGGCTTCTCGATCGAGGCGTTCGGCGTCACCTATCCCGCAACACGCGTCGCACGCACGATTTACGACCCGGCCAACGAAAGACTACTCTCCTAGCGGCAACAGTGAGGGAGTGGGACAATGGGCGTCATCGACCAGGACCTCAGCGACATCGGCGCCGCGCTCGACCGGCTCGGCATCCGCAATGCCGTCGAGGGCAGCGAAGCGACCGTCACTCGCCTTGGCGGCCTGACGAACCGGGTCTATCTGATTGGCAACCCCCATCGCGATTATGTGCTACGCATCCCCGGCAAGGGCACCGAGGAATACATCAACCGCAAAGTCGAAGCCGTCGCCGCACGCGCAGCCGCACGCGCGGGCGTGAGCCCCGAGGTGCTTGCCACCACCGGCGATGGCCTGATGCTGATGGCCGCCATTCCGAACGCCGTCACGTTGTCGCCCGAGGGCTTCGCGACCATCCCGGGTGCACCGACCCGCGCAGCCAATGTCCTGCGCAAGCTGCACACCAGCGGCGAGACGTTTGACTTCCGCTTCGAGCTGTTCGCCATGATCGACGACTACTTGAAGATCCTTTCCGGCAAGACGGTGGACCTTCCCGAGGGCTACCACGACGTGCTCAAATCCGCCGAGGCTGTGCGCCAGGCCCTGAACGCGCATCCTCTGCCGCTAGCCCCCTGCCATTGCGACCCGCTGTCCGAGAACTTCATCGATGCCGGCGGCCGCATGTGGCTCGTCGATTGGGAGTACTCGGGCATGAACGATCCGCTCTGGGACCTCGGCGACGTGATCGTCGAGGCGAAGCTCGCCCCCGACAAGGAAGCCGAGTTCATCGCCGCCTATTTCGGCGGTCCGCCGAGCCCCGCCGAGCACGGTCGCGTCGTCATCTACAAAGCCATGTGCGACCTGTTGTGGACCCTCTGGGGTTTGATCCAGCACGCCAACCAAAATCCGGCCGACGATTTTTGGGCCTACGCCACCGGCCGCTTCGAGCGTTGCAAGGCGCTGATGGCGACACCTGAGTTTCCGATCCACGTTGCCACTGTCGCCCGCGGATAATCCGAGCCCGATTTCCGCCGCGGACGAACTTGCACTAACATGCCGCCGCAAGCCGCACGGAGGCCGCCCATGGAACAGCTTCTCGTCGCCATGACATGGATCTCGGCGCTTGGTGCCGCATTGATCGCCGGCGTTTTCTTTGGCTTCTCGACCTTCGTTATGACGGCGCTCGGCCGCCGCCCCCCGGCAGAAGGCATCGCCGCCATGCAGGAGATCAATCTTGTCGTAGTGCGCTCGGGCTTCATCGCCGTGTTCGTTGGTACGGCGATCGCATGTACTGCGCTGGCCCTGCTGGCCGGGCTGCGTTGGGATGATCCCCGCATCCCCTATTGGCTGATCGGCGCGGCCCTCTACGTCGTCGGCACGTTTGTTCTCACCATCGTCCGCAATGTCCCGCTCAACGATGAACTCGCAGCCGTTGATCCGGCAGGCAGCGAGGGCGCCGCCGTCTGGTCGCGCTATCTCGTCGATTGGACGTGGTGGAACTCTGTGCGCACGGCAGCGTCTCTAGCGGCCACGGCTGCTTTCATTCTCGCCATCCGCACGCCCGCCGCGCCCTAGAGCGCTTCCGGAAAAGTAGGAACTGGCTTTCCGATAAGAAGCGCGATAGACGAAAACCTAGGGTCGTTCCCCGAGTGCACCAAAACCGGAACGACCCTAGAGCGCGGCCTTGCCGGCGGCGAACGCCCAGTCGAGCCACGGCGTCAGCGCCTCGAGGTCGGCCGTCTCCACCGTCGCTCCCGTCCAGATGCGCAATCCCGCCGGCGCATCGCGATAGGACCCGATGTCGAGCGCCACACCTTCCGCCTCGAGCCGCGACACGATTCCCTTGACGAACGCGGCTTGGTCCGCAACCGGCAACGCCATCACATCCGCATCGACGATCTTAAGACACACCGACGTATTCGAGCGCGTTGCCGCATCGGCCGCCAGATTGGCCACCCAGTCCGCGCCCGCGATCCAGTCGAACAGCACTTGCGCGTTACGGTCCGCCCGCGCCATGAGGCCCCTGAGCCCGCCGACGCTCTCCGCCCAATCGAGTGCGTCGAGATAGTCTTCCAGCGCCAGCATCGACGGTGTGTTGATTGTTTCGCCTTCGAAGATTGCCGCGTCGAGCTTGCCCTTCTTGGTCAGCCGGAACAGCTTCGGCATCGGCCACGCCGGAACATGTGATTCAAGCCGCGCCACCGCACGCGGCGAGAGAATCAGCATCCCGTGCGCGCCCTCGCCGCCGAGCACCTTCTGCCACGAGTAGGTCACCACGTCTGCCTTCGCCCAGTCGATCGGCTGGGCAAAGATGGCGCTTGTCGCATCGATCAGTGTCAGTCCCTCGCGATCGTCCGCAATCCAGCGCCCGTCCGGCACCCGAACGCCGGACGTCGTGCCGTTCCACGTAAAAACCACGTCGCGCGAGAAATCCACGAGAGAAAGATCCGGCAAAACACCGTAATCGGCCTCGTGCACGCGCACGTCCGGCAGTCGGAGCTGCTTGACGATGTCCGTCACCCAACCCTTGCCGAAGCTCTCCCACGCCAACACGTCGACACCGCGCGCGCCGAGCAGCGACCAGAGCGCCCCCTCGAACGCACCGGTATCGGATCCCGGCATGATCCCGACGTGAAACCCATCCGGTAAACCGAGCAGCGCCCGCGTCTTCGTGATCGCGAGCTTGAGACGCGCCTTCCCCTCTTTCGCGCGATGCGAGCGGCCGAGAAACGCGCCGCCGAGCGCCTCCGGCGACCATCCGGGTCGCTTGGCGCAGGGACCGGACGAGAACCGCGCGTTGGACGGCCGGTGCGCAGGCTTTTGAGGCAACGTCATGGGTAGGAATTCCAGATCGGTTGAAAGGCGGTTGGTACGACCATCACAACTCGAAAGTCACCGCCTGCGCAATCGCAGACAGCGCACGAATTTCCGACAGAACTGCCTCCGGCAGCGGCGCCGAAATGCTGATCAGCGCAATGGCATGGCCATCTCCTCCATTGCCGTTGCCGTCAATCCCGACATGCATGCGGGAAATATTGATTCGCTCGCGCGCGAGCAGCCCGCCGAGCGCGCCAACCACGCCTGGCTCGTCGCGGTGGCGCGTGAAGATGAAATGCCCTTTCGGCACCGCTTCGACGTCATAGGCGTCGATACGCACGAGCCGCGGCAGCCTCCCGCCGAGCAGCGTGCCGGCAACGACGGTGGTCGCTCGCTCCGTCACCGCACTGACCTCGATCAGAGACACGTAGTCCCGGGCATTTTCGGAGCGGGATTCGCGCACCTCGATGCCCTGTGCACGCGCAAGATGTGCGGCGTTGACGCGATTGACCGGCCCCGCGAGCCGCTTGCTCAACAACCCGACCAGCGCTTCCGACGTGATGGGGCGAGAATCAAGCTCTGCAACGGCGCCGAACAGCCGCACGACCAGCTCCTTGATCGGCTCGTCACGCAAACCGCCGACCAGGCTGCCGAGAGCGCGCGCCAGGTCCTGGTAGGGCCGCGCGCGACCGAGCTGCTCGCTCGATATGCGCGGCAGGTTGACCGCCGCCTCCGCCGCGCCGGTGCTGAGGAAGCGGGCGACGTCCTCCGCAATCTGCACGCTGACCGCCTGCTGTGCCTCCTCGGTCGACGCACCGAGATGGGGTGTCAGCACGACGTTCTCGAGCGCGAGCAGCGGCGAATCCTTGGGCGGCTCCTTGATGAACACATCGAGCGCCGCACCCGCCAGATGTCCGCTATTCAGCGCTTCCACGAGTGCCGTCTCATCGACCAGGCCGCCCCGCGCGCAATTGATGAGCCGCGCCCCGCGCTTCATGCGCTTGATCCGCTCCCCATCGATGAGATTGCGCGTTTTTTCGATCAGCGGGCAATGCAGCGTCACGTAATCCGCCTCCGCGATCAGCGTATCGAGATCCCGGGGCTCCGCTGCAGATTGCGCCATCATCTCCGGCGCCACGAACGGATCGTACGCCAGAACGCGCATCTTGAGCCCCGCGCACCGCACGGCGACCAGCCGCCCAATGGTGCCGAACCCGACAATGCCGATGGTCTTGCCCGCAAGCTCCGCGCCGACATAGCGCGTAGGCGTCCAAGCGCCGCTCCTCACCGAACGATCGGCCTGCGGGAGATGGCGCGACAGTGACATCAGATGAGCGATCGTCAGCTCGGCCGTCGTCGTCGCGTTGGCATCGGGGGTGTTGAAGACGACGATGCCGCGCTCTGTCGCCGCCGGAACATCGATGTTGTCGACGCCGATTCCGGCGCGCCCGATGGCCTTGAGGGCTGAGGCCGCGGCGATCACCGGCTCCGTTACCTTGGTTTTCGATCGAACGATGAGCGCATCGTACTCGGGGATTCGCTGAATGAGCGCCGCCTCATCGAGCCCGGTCACCACATCGACCTTGAGCGAACTGTTGGCCTCGAGCAGCTTGCAGCCGTCCTCGTGAATGGGGTCCGCGACAAGCACGCGAAAGGTCTCGGTCATCAGTCGGCCTCGCTTTCTGTTGGCGCCACTTTGGCGAGTCCGAAGCTGAGGGCAATATCAAAACTCGCCACACCGACCAAAGACCATGTCTCGCTTCGGATGAGCTCCGTGGAACTCGAGGCTGGCCGGGCTGTTGACTCTCATCCTGATCATAACGGAGGACGACATGCCGCGCGGAGAAAAGAGCAAGTATACCGCCAAGCAGGAGCGCAAGGCGGACCACATCGCCGAAGGCTACGAGAAGCGGGGAGTCGGCAAGAAAGAAGCCGAGCGCCGGGCATGGGCCACCGTCAACAAGGACGACGGTGGCGGCAAGGCGCCTGGCGGCTCCGGGCGGGGTAAGAAGACGGGGCGGCCGGCAGCCCACAAGGGTGGCAAGCTCGGCGGCAAGGCGTCCGCCGCACGGCCGAAGGCAGCGCGCTCGGCCTCTGCGCGCAAGGCCGCCGCCACACGCAAGCGCCGTGCGTCCTAGACCAGGATCGTCTGGGACCTTGGGAGTCCCAAGCGTGAAACATTGGTCTCATCAGACGCACGGCGTTTGTCGAGGCTGCACGACAACGCAGCGCCGGCCGGGTTTAGTCGTTGTCGGGACGCGTGCTGAGAACCTCGCCCGTCGCGGGATGCGCATGCCCTTCGATGCGGGCGCCGGCAGCGTCGGTCGCCTCGAACTCGTAAGCCCCGTCGTCGACCTCGATCTCTCGCACCTTGAATCCCTTGGATTCGAGCTTCTGGACGATATCGGACGTCGACAGCCACTGATCACGCGGCACGTTGAGGGGGCCGATATAGTCGTCGTCGCCCGCAAAAGCCGGGGCGGCGAGGGCGAGCGATAGGGCAGCGGCTGTAAGTAGCTTCATCATCGGATCATCTCCATTTATGTTGCATTGGCGTCGGACCATTGCCCGGACGCCGTATCTTTGCGCCCCAGCCGCTGATCGCAGCCTGATGACGCGCGTCAGCGGTTTGTCAGCCATGAAAGTGCACCTATTTCCCTATGAAAAAACTCGCCTCGACAATGTGCTGCCTTGTCATCGCAGCCGCCGCACTGATGCCATACGCACCCGTCCGCGCCGGCGACGACGACGCCCGTGATCAGGAAATGGCGCGCAGAGCCCTGCTCGAAGGGCGCATCAAGTCCCTTGCCGAAATCACCGAGATCGTGAAACCCAAGCTTCCCGGAACAATTCTCGGCGTCGAGCTCGAGATCGAAAAGGGACGTTTCATTTACGAATTCGATGTCGTCGACCAAAACGGCAAGCTGAAAGAGGTCGACGTCGACGCCGCCACGGCCGAGATACTCAAGATCGAGGATGACGACTGATGCGCATTCTCATCGTCGAGGATGAGCCGGCGATTGCGTCCTCCATTGCGGCCGCTCTGACAGCCGCCGGCTATCAGATCCGCACTGCCGGCGACGGCGAGGAGGCTTGGTTTCTCGGCGACACCGAGGACTTCGACCTCGTCGTGCTGGACCTTGGCTTGCCCAAGATCGACGGCCTTACCGTGTTGAAGCGCTGGCGCGGCGCCGGACGCCAAGTGCCCGTGCTCATTCTTACCGCTCGCGGCGCGTGGCCGGAACGCGTCGAAGGGATCGATGCCGGCGCCGACGATTATCTCTCCAAGCCGTTTCAAATCGAGGAGCTGCTGGCTCGTGTTCGCGCCCTCATCCGCCGCGCCGCGGGACACGCGTCACCGATCCTCGCCGCCGGCCCGATTTCCGTCGACACGCGCCAGATGCGCGTCATGATCGACGGCGCCAACATCTCCGTGTCTCCTCTAGAATACCGTCTCGTTGCCTATCTTCTGCACCACAAGGGACGCGTGGTCTCGCCCGGCGAGCTGATCGAGCACCTGTACGGTGACGACGACGCACGAGACGCCAACGCACTCGAAGCGGTCGTCACGCGCTTGCGCAAGAAACTCGGAGCCGACGTGGTGCAGACCCGGCGCGGGTTCGGCTACGTCATAGCAGTAGGCCAGGAATGACCCTCAGCTCGCTGCGCCTGAGATTGCTGATCGCCGGCGCCGCTTCGACGGCCATCGCGCTCGGCCTGGCGGGCTACGGTCTCACCGTCCTGTTCGAGCGCCACGTCGAGCGCCGCATCGATACCGAGCTCGCCGTGCACTTGAACCAGCTCACGGCCCACCTCGAGCCGGCGGGAGAGAACCGCCTCACGCTCTCGACGCCGCCGGCGGACCCACGCTTCGACGTGCCGTTGTCGGGCCTCTACTGGCAGATCGTCCACGAGCAGAACGGCGCCGTGCTCCGCTCGCGTTCGCTCTGGGACTCCGAGCTTGCCTTGCCTGCCGAGGCCAGTGTGGACGACACCATCCACCACCATCGCATCCCAGGTCCCGCCAAGACCGAGCTCTACCTTTTGCAGCGGCGTATTGAGCTGCCGGCGCGTATGGGCGGTGGCACGGCACGCATCGCCGTCGCCTGGGACACGGCCGAGATCGCGACCGCGGTGCGCAACTTCGCCGCCGATCTGACGCCGCTCCTCACGATTCTCGGGACACTGCTGCTGGCCGCCGCGTGGGTGCAGGTCACGATCGGTCTGCGTCCGCTCTCGGCGGTCCGCACCCGGCTCGCAGATGTCCGCTCCGGCAAGACCCGCCGGCTCGGTTCCGAATTCCCGGACGAGGTTCGTCCGTTGGTCCATGAGATAGATGCTCTGATCGACGCGCGCGATGCGGAGCTCGCACGCGCCAAGACGCGCGCCGGAGATCTCGCACACGGGCTTCGCACGCCGCTTCAGGTCCTCCAGTCCGAGATCGAAGGCTTGGCCAAAGACGGTCAGGCGGCCGTCGCTCTCAACCTGTCCACGGTCACCCGCACCATGCAGCGCACGGTCGAGCGCGAGCTCGCCCGCGTGCGGCTCTCTTCGCCTCACCGCGACTCGCAAGCCAACGTCGCTTCAGCGGTCGATCAGATCACGCGCGTCGTCCAACGCACTCCGGAAGGCGAGCGACTCGACTGGATTGTCGAGGTGCCTGCCGATCTCGTGGCTCCCGTGGACCAGGACGACCTCTCCGAGGCCGCAGGCAATTTGATCGAGAACGCCGCACGCCATGCCCGGCACACCGTAACGGTGACCGGCCGCAAGGATGCCGCCGGCGTCGCACTCGTCATTGCCGACGATGGACCGGGCATTCCCGAGGGACTCCTCGCAGAGGCGCTCCGACGCGGAGGACGCCTCGACGAACGCGGCTCCGGCGCGGGACTTGGGCTCGCCATCGTGACGGAGATCGCTGAATCCTGGGGCGGCGCGCTGTCGCTTGCGAATGCCGATCCCGGGCTCGTCGCCACATTGCACTTTCCGACGGACAGCGTTGCGCGCCAGCGCGCCCGGCCAACCTGACAATTCACTGACAGCTCCCATCAGGGGCGCGTCAGAGCCTCTCGTCCAGAGTGAGCCAATCGGAGCCAAGCCATCCGCCGCGCCGCTCCGAAGTGTTCCGATCCGAATAGATAGAGAGATGATCAATGCAAAAAATCATGATTGGCCTCGCCGTGGCCTTCACCGCCGCTGCCATCACAACGAGCGCTTCCGCCGATGACCGTCCGGCCACGCCAGCCGAGCGCGCCGAGATCGGCAGCATCCTGAGAGCGAACGGATATACCTCCTGGAGGAGGATCGAATTCGATCGCGACGACCGCAAGTTCGAGGTCGACGATGCACGGCACGCCAACGGCGGCGTCTACGACATCGACATTCGCGGCGGCAATATCATCAAGCGCGAGCGCGAGTGATCCAAACTGAAAGCCGCATGTCTTGAGAGCGCACGGCCGCAGGGCTCGTGCGCTCTCCTTTTTTGCTCACACACACTGCTTCCTGGCGAGCAGCCCCTTGAGCGCGTCGCTTTCAGCCTGAGCCCGTTGATATTCCTTGGTCGCATCCAGGCCGGCGTCGGGTCCGCCAAACATGCGTCCGATCGCAGACCCCACCGTTGCAGGCGTATTCTCGCGTTCATAGGCGGCTTGTTGCGGCAACGTCTGAAGCTCGCGGCTCAGGATCTCGAGCCGGTCCTTGATCTGCCGGCAAGCGAGCTTCTCCTCCTCGCCGCTAACGACATAGGTCCCGTTGGCTTGATAGCCCGCACGGGGAACGCCTGCGAAATCCATCATGCTGGCACAACCGCCAAGCGCGAACACGCTGCAAAGCGCAAGCCGATAAGACCACTTGGAAAGATCAGAAAACATCGGGCTCAGCCCCCCGAAGGCTGAAGCAAGACAATAATCTCGCCCAGATGTAGGCGAGCGGCCCAGCGAACGCAACCGGCCCCCCGTCATCCTCTACCGATAAACGGCATCTTCGTGGCCATGAGTGTCATGAACTGCACATTTGCCGACAGCGGCAAAAGCGCAATGGAGACCACCGCATCGGCCACGTGGCTGACGTCCATGCGCGGCTCTGGCCGGATGCTGCCGTCGGCTTGGATGGCGCCGGCCGCCATCGGCTCCGTCATCTCCGTCGCCGCATTGCCGATATCGATTTGCGAGCACGCGATATCGTAGCGCCGCCCATCCAGAGACAGCGACTTCGTGAGGCCCGTAATGGCGTGCTTGGTCGCGGTATAAGGCGCCGAGAACGGGCGCGGCACGGTCGCCGAGATGGACCCGTTGTTGATGATCCTTCCGCCCATCGGGCTCTGCGCCTTCATGATCCGGAACGCCGCCTGCGCGCACAGAAAGGCACCCGTCAGGTTGACGTTCACGACCGCCTGCCATTGCTCGAGTGTGAGATCTTCGAACGGGACGGCTGGCGCGGAAAGGCCGGCATTGTTGAAAAGAACGTCGACGCCTCCCAGCGTCGCCTTCGTCGTCTCAAAGAGACGTGAGACCTCCGGCGCATCGGCGATGTCGGTCGCCAGCGCGAGCACGCGCCCCGGACGCGTTCTGCAACGTGCCGCCGTCTCGTCGAGCGGCGCCTGCCGCCGCCCCGCCAGCACCACGTCGAAGCCGGCCTCGAAGAGCGCCACCGCAACGGCGCGACCGATGCCGCTGCCGGCCCCCGTGACGAGTGCGACTTTGTTTGCCCGGCTCATATCTTGAGGCCGACGGCTCTATGCGCCGTTCTGCAAAAGCCCGGCACGGCGCTAACGCGTCGGAACCGGCTTCTCGCCCCGATAGTCATAGAAGCCGCGGTTCGTCTTGCGGCCGAGCCAGCCCGCTTCGACATACTTCACCAGGAGCGGGCACGGGCGATACTTCGAATCCGAAAGCCCCTCGTAAAGCACCTGCATGACGGCGAGACAGGTATCGAGGCCGATGAAATCCGCAAGCTCGAGCGGACCCATCGGATGATGCGCGCCAAGCCGCATGGCCTTGTCGATGCCCTCCACCGTGCCGACGCCCTCATAGAGCGTATATACGGCTTCGTTGATCATCGGCAGTAGGATGCGGTTGACGATGAACGCCGGAAAATCCTCGGAGACGGCCGTCGTCTTTCCAAGGCTCTCGACAAAGACCTTCGCGACCCCGAACACCTCGTCCTCGGTGGCGATGCCGCGGATCAGCTCCACGAGCTCCATCAGCGGCACCGGATTCATGAAGTGCATGCCGATGAAGTGCTCGGGACGATCCGTGGTCGAGGCGAGGCGCGTGATCGAAAGCGACGACGTGTTGGTGGCGAGCAACGCCGACGGCTTGAGCTTGGGACAAAGCTCCTGGAAAATCTTGCGCTTGATCGACTCGTCCTCGGTCGCCGCCTCGATCACCATATCGCAAGTGCTGAAGGCATCGAGGTTGGGCGCGAACTTGATGCGCGAGAGCGCCGACTTCACATCGGCCTCCTTGACGAGGCCCTTGGCAACCTGCCGCCCCATGTTCTTCTCGATCGTCGCCAGCGCCTTGTCGACGGCCTCCTTGCGCACGTCGTTGATCAGCACGTCGTACTTGCCGAGCGCGATCACGTGCGCGATGCCGCTTCCCATCTGACCGGCCCCGATGACGCCGATCAGCTTGATGTCCGGAACCGGCCTGGCATCCGGCTTTGCCTTGCTTTCGGCTTTCACAGCAACATCCATGGTGAGCGTCCTTGTTGTCCCGGCATCTGTGCCCTCAATTTCCGGCCTTGCCGAGTTCCGCGTCGAGTTCCGGCAGCGCTTGGAAGAGATCTGCAACAAGGCCGTAGTCGGCGACTTGGAAAATCGGCGCCTCGGCATCCTTGTTGATCGCGACGATGACCTTCGAATCCTTCATGCCCGCGAGATGTTGGATCGCACCCGAGATGCCCACGGCGACATAAAGCTCGGGAGCGACCACCTTGCCGGTCTGGCCGACCTGCAGGTCGTTGGGCACGAACCCGGCATCGACAGCCGCGCGCGAGGCGCCCATGGCGGCACCGAGACGCTCCGCAATCGGCTCGATGTATTTCTTGAAGTTCTCGCCGTTACCCATGCCGCGCCCGCCCGAGATCACGATCTTGGCAGCCGTGAGCTCCGGACGATCCGACTTCGTCAGCTCTGCGCCGACAAAGGACGACAGCCCCACCGCGGGTGCGGCCGTGACGCTTTCGATCGGCGCCGGACCACCCTCGCCCTGAGCCGCAAACGCCGCCGTGCGCACCGTGATGACGCGTTTGGCTTCGGGCGACTGCACGGTCTGGATCGCGTTACCCGCATAGATGGGACGCTCGAACGTGTCCGGCGAAATCACTTTCGTGATATCCGAGATCTGCATCACGTCGAGCAGCGCCGCCACGCGCGGCAACACGTTCTTTCCGGCCGCCGTCGCCGGAGCGACGATGGTGTCGTAGCCGCCCGCGAGCGAAACGACCGTCGCCGCAACCTCCTCGGCCAGTCCGTCGGAGAGATGCGGCGCGTCCGCAACCAGCACTTTCCTGACGCCGGCCAGCTTCGAAGCGGCCTCCGCAGCCGGCGCACTGGCGTGACCGGCGATGAGAACGTGCACATCCGGGTTGATGGCGATGGCAGCCGTCAGGGCCTTTGCCGTCGCGCTGCCGAGAGCGGAATTCGAATGCTCTGCGATGAGAAGAACAGC
This sequence comes from uncultured Hyphomicrobium sp., assembly GCF_902826555.1. GTDB lineage: Bacteria > Pseudomonadota > Alphaproteobacteria > Rhizobiales > Hyphomicrobiaceae > Hyphomicrobium_C. The sequence goes on along the minus strand of NZ_CADEFI010000015.1, from coordinate 9,252 downwards.
CATCTAGATCACCCCCGCCTCTGTCTTGAGACGGCGCACGAGCTCCGCCACGTCGGCAACTTTCACACCGCCTTTGCGCACCGGCGGCTCGGCCGTCTTGAGCACTTTGAGACGCGGCGCCACATCGACGCCGAGGTCGGCCGGCTTCTTGACGTCGAGCGGCTTCTTCTTGGCCTTCATGATATTGGGCAGCGACGGATAGCGCGGCTCGTTCAGGCGCAAGTCCGTCGTGACGATGGCAGGCAAGTTGAGCTTCACGGTCTCGAGACCGCCGTCGACTTCGCGCGTGACCGCGATGGCTCCGGCTTCGGGAGCAACCTTCGAAGCGAACGTGCCCTGGGGCCAGCCGAGCAACGCAGCGAGCATCTGGCCCGTCTGATTGCTGTCGTCGTCGATCGCCTGCTTGCCGAGCACGACGAGCTCCGGCTTTTCCGCCTCGACCACCGCGCGCAGCAGCTTGGCAACCGCCAGCGGCTCGACCGCCGTATCGTCCGCTGTCTCGACGAGGATCGCCCGGTCGGCGCCGATGGCGAGCGCAGTGCGCAGCGTCTCCTGCGACTTCGCCGTTCCGATGGAGACAACGACGACTTCGGTCGCGGTCCCTTTTTCTTTCAGTCGCACCGCCTCTTCGACCGCAATTTCGTCGAAGGGGTTCATGGACATTTTGACGTTGGCCAGCTCGATCCCTGACCCATCCGATTTGACGCGGATCTTGACCGCATAATCGACGACGCGCTTCACCGCGACGAGTACCTTCATGATGCGCGGCGCTCCCCGGCGCACTGCCTTGTTCTTGTCATTGCTGTCCTGGTTTTGTTTCGTCCCGAGATCTGCCCGCGGGAGACTGGAATTGCGGCTCCACCGTGCCGCCGGTCTCCGTTTACTGGCACTTGAGCCAACGCCTCGGCCTATGACGTTCCGGGCTCTTCGCAAGTGCGAGAAAAGGAAACTACGAGCCGTCTCGGGCTAAGTCAATGCGGCCAACAGAGGGCTATCCGCCGTTATCATGCCCCCGCGCCCAGACCCTTGTCGAACAGCGGCACGCCCGGCCGGCGCAGAAACACGACCAGCACCGCTCCCGCGATCAGCCCCCCGATATGGGCCCACCAGGCCACCGGTCCGACCTGCGGAATGAGGACCATCACGACCTGCATCAGGATCCAGAGGCCGAGCGCGAAGGCAGCCGAGATTCTGAGCGGGATCGCCTTCAGCGCCAGCACCCACACCCGGACCCTGGGATGGAGCACAAGATAGGCCGCGATCACGCCCGCGACAGCCCCGCTGGCGCCGATCAGAGGAATTTCCGAAGCGGGGTCGATCCAAGCATGCAAAAGACCGCCCAGCACGCCGCACGCGAGATAGAAGAAAAGATACCTGATGTGCCCCATGGCGTCTTCGACGTTGTCGCCAAAAACCCACAAAAACAACATGTTGCCTGCAAGATGAAGAATGTCGCCGTGGAAGAACATGTAGGTGAGCAGCGTCAGTCGCTCAGGCACCGCCGGACCGACCGCCTCGGTGGGAATGGGCAGCAGGCTGGTGTCGAAAAGCTCTTTGGGAACGATCGCAAATCCAGCGATCGCCACTTCGTCGAGTCGCGCCGTCTCGAAAAAGTAGACGATGATGTTGGCGATGATGATGCCAATAGTCACCCACTGAAAACGGATCGATTTCAGAGGGTTCTCGTCGTGCAGCGGAACAAACATCGTAAACGCCCCCACCTCTGGCCGATCCGGCCTCAGACCATGACAGCTTCGGCCCTGCCGGCCCCGAAGCGTAAATCGTTGGTCTCTTCAACGCCCTAGAGCACGGCCCGATTCCAAACTCGACCGCGCTCTAGCGGTTCTGCCCTGGTACCCAGAGCACATCGCTTTTGCCTCGGTCGTTCACGTAGCGCCCGGCAACAAAGAGAAAATCCGATAGCCGATTGATATACTTGAGCGCCTGCGCGCTGACCGGCTCGTCCTCCAGAGCGGCCAGCGCCACCATCTCCCGCTCCGCCCGCCGGCATACGGTCCGCGCCACATGCAGCGCCGCCGAAGCCGGGGATCCACCCGGAAGAACAAAAGACTTCAAAGGCTTGAGCTCGGCATTCATTTCGTCGATTTCAGCCTCGATCCGCGCCACCTGATCGTCGGACATGCGCAGCGGCTCGAACTCCGGCTTCTTGCCACGGTCGGGCACGCACAGATCGGCGCCCAGGTCGAACAGATCGTTCTGGATACGGCCGAGCTTCTGGTCGAGGCCCTGATGACCGGCGAGATGGATCCGCACCACGCCGATGGTGGCATTCGTCTCGTCGACGGTGCCGTAGGCCGCGATTCTGAGATCGTCTTTGCGCACGCGTTCGCCCGAGCCGAGACCCGTCGTCCCGGCGTCGCCAGTCCTGGTGTAGATCTTGTTGAGCCTGACCATCGCGTTGCGTGCCCCCGATTTGGGCACACACTAAAGTGCTTCCGGAAAAGTGGAAACCGGTTTTCAGGTGGGCGGAGGTTCTCGCCCTCAGAGGTGCTGCACGTACGCGTAGGCAACGAGCAGGACGACGGCCACGAACTGCAGCCCCACGCGCCAGCGCATCAGCTTCTGGCTGAGGTTCGGGCTCGTGCCGCGCATCATCACCCAGAGACCGGCGAGGAGCACGAGAACGACGGCGTACATGGCGCCCGTCGACAGATAGTAAAACAGCGTTTCCATTTTTGAATGGGCCTCGACGATTTGGCGATCGCTGGCCTTGATATACGATCTCGGCGCGCCGAATGCCATAAACGACACGGATCGGCGACCATAGCGGGCGCGGCATCTGGCCCCGCCACCTTTGGTAAACCTTCATGCCCTAATTCTAACCACTTATCGGAGCGTGGTACCCGGAGGGTTGCGCCGGGACACGCGATCCGTCGTCAGGCTGTGCGGAGACAGGATCGCCTCGGGCCCGATCGGCCCGAAATGGTGGATCGTCGGTCTTATGGGAGTGTTGCGCCAAATCGAATGGATCTATCGGTTGGATATGGTGCGATCGTGCTCTAAAGAGCGCCAGGATTAGTCGGTCGGGCCAGATGGGCGAGGGTGTGAACCGGACCATTGCATCGGCAGCAGTGAAAAGACATCGCGCACGCCTTTTGGCGGCGGCGAGTGTGCTTGCCGTGTGCGCAGCTCTCCCCGTCATGACGGCACGCGCGCAGGCGCCTAAAACAACCGAGGAAGCCGAGAAGAAGCTCGAGACCGAGAAGAGCGAGCTGGTCGCCAAGGAGTCGCGCGGACGCGAGCTCCAGAAGGACATGTCCAGCATCGTCGACGAGCGCCGCGAGTTGAATGAGCGCCTGCTCGATACCGCCGCCTTGGTGCAGAAGAGCGAAGAGCAGATGACCGCCATCGAAGACCGATTGGCGGCCTTCGAGAAAGAGGAGCAGGGTCTCCGCGCCTCTCTCGCCAAGGAAAACAGCAAGATCTCCGGCATCCTCGCCGCCCTTCAACGCATGGGCCGCAACCCGCCGCCGGTCATCATTACGCGTCGTGAGGACGCGCTGCAGATGGTCCGCAGCGCCATGCTGCTGGGCATCGCCTTCCCGGGGCTGCGCGACCAAGCAAAGGAACTCACGGTCAAGCTCAACAAGCTGGTCGCGGTGATGACGAGCATCCGCGAGGAAAGCAACAACCTGCGGGCCGAGCGCGAGCGCTTGACCACCACGCAGACACGCCTCGCAAGCTTGCTCGAAACCAAGAAGCAAACGCTCGCGGAGCGCCAGGCGGAGCTGAAGCAGGTTCGCGAGGCAACAGCCGAAATCGCCAAGAACGTCACCGACCTGAGCGACCTCATCTCCAAGCTGAGCCGTCAGGTGACCGCGCCGCCGGCGTTGAGCGACGAGCAGAAGCCTGCCAAGGGTGAGGAAGTCGTCGCCGTTCTCCCGTCCGCGGCGGCGGAACCCGGGGCAACCACGGGGCCGGCGGTTGGAGCCGTTGCCCGCGAGACGGCCATCGATACGACACCGGTCGAGGCGGCACCTCGCCACGAGGAGGAGGTGGCGATGCTCACGCCTCCCGCCGCCGGCGGCACGTCACAGACGCCCCCGTCCGTCGTCGAGCTGGCGCCGTCGGCCGCAGCGCTAAGCCCCGGAAAACCGGACCGCATTACGCCCGCCGTACCGTTCCAGCTCGCCAAGGGTAAGCTTCCCATGCCAGCCCGCGGTCGAAAGGCCTTGGGTTTTGGCGATAAAACCCAATATGGAGGCACATCGAAGGGCATTGTGCTCGAAACCCGCTTCGGCGCCCGGGTCACCGCGCCCTGCGACGGATGGGTTGTCTACGCCGGAGAGTTCCGCAGCTACGGGCAACTCTTGATCATCAACGCCGGCGGCGGGTATCATGTTTTGATTGCCGGACTGTCGCAAATGGACGTCGGGCCAGGGCAGTTCGTATTGGCCGCCGAGCCGATTGGAACCATGAGTGGTGCGCCACGCACGGCACAGCTTGCGACCGGAAGAACGGGCTTGGGCCAGCAGCCGCAACCCAGCGCGCCCGTGCTCTACATTGAATTCCGCAAGGACGGAGAGCCCATAAACTCCGATCCTTGGTGGGTCTCTCCTCATGAGAAGGTACAGGAATGATGCGCAAGACCGACTTCGTGTTCTGGACATTTCTGACGATGACAGGTCTCGCCGGCGCGACGACGGTGCTGAACGTCACGCAGACGTACTCGGCCAATTCCCCGAACTCCGAGCTCTATCGACAGCTCGATCTCTTCGGCGACGTGTTCGAGCGTGTTCGTTCCGACTATGTCGAAAAGCCCGATGACACCATGCTGATCGAAAGTGCGATCAACGGCATGCTCGCGGCGCTCGATCCCCACTCCTCCTACATGAGCCCCAAGAACTATCGCGACATGCAGGTGCAGACGCGCGGCGAGTTCGGCGGCCTCGGCATCGAGGTGACGATGGAGAACGGCGTCGTCAAGGTCGTCTCCCCCATCGACGACACTCCGGCTTCCAAAGCTGGCATTCAGGCCAACGACCTCATCACCCATCTCGACAATGATCAGATCTCCGGCCTCACCCTGGAGCAGGCCGTCGAGAAGATGCGCGGCCCCGTCAATACGCCGATCACGCTCACCATCGTTCGCAAGGGCAAGGACGAGCCGTTCGACGTCAAGATCGTCCGCGATTTCATTCGCATCAACGCCGTCAAGGCCCGCACGGAAGGCGACATCGCCTACCTCAAGGTCACGACTTTCAACGAGCAGACCCACGCCAATCTCGTGAAGGCGATGGACGCGCTCAAGAAAGAAATCGGACCGAAGCTCAAGGGCATCATTATCGATCTGCGCAACAACCCGGGTGGCCTGCTCGATCAGGCGATCGCCGTCTCCGACGACTTCCTGGAGCGCGGCGCGATCGTGCTGACCAAGGGCCGCAACAACGAGGAGACGCAGCGCGCCCAGGCCCGGCCCGGCGACACCGCTGAGGGCAAGCCGATCGTCGTTCTGATCAACGGCGGATCCGCGTCCGCCTCCGAAATCGTTGCCGGCGCCCTCAAGGACCACAAGCGCGCGACCATCATCGGCACGCGGTCCTTCGGCAAAGGATCCGTGCAGACCATCATCCCGCTCGGAGCCAACGGCGCCATCCGCCTGACGACGGCGCGCTACTACACGCCGTCCAACCGCTCGATCCAGGCCAAAGGCATCGATCCCGATATCGTTGTCGAGCAGGAGCTTCCCGAGGAGCTGAAGGGCAAGACGCCCGAGAAGCCCCGCGGAGAGGCGAGCTTGCGCGGCCACCTGAGAGGCGAGGGCGAAAAGCCGGAAGCCGCGACACCCGCCACCAAGGAAGGCGAGCAGCCGGCCGACGGCGCCGAGTCGAAAGAGGAGCCGAAAGAGGAATCGGGTTCGTCCGCCTATGTGCCGAAAGAGCCCGAGAAGGACACCCAGCTGCAGTACGCGCTGAAGTTCCTGCGCGGCGAGGCAACCGGCGAGACGTTGGCGAAGCAGCCGACCGAGCCGCCGGCGCCCAATGCACCCTCGACCCAGGAGAAGAGCACCGTCCCCAATTAAGGACGCGCTCCGAACCGACACATATAGAATGGCTTGCGATGGGCGCTGATCGGCGCCCATCGTCGTTTTATGCACCCCTACGCACCCCAGACGAGGTCATTGCGCCCATGGACGGCACCGCCCTTCCTTACCGGCCCTGCGTCGGAATCATGGTCCTGAACGCCTCGCGGCAGATCTGGGTTGGCCAGCGCGCCGATGCTCCCGGCGATGCCGAGGGACGCGGCACCTGGTGGCAGATGCCCCAGGGTGGCATCGACCCGCACGAGGACCCCCGCACCGCCGCCCTGCGCGAGCTGCAGGAGGAGACGGCCATGAAAACCGTTGAAGTCATTGGAGAAACGCCGGATTGGCTGACCTATGACCTGCCGCCCCACCTGATTGGCAAAGCCTGGGGCGGCCGCTACCGCGGCCAACGCCAGAAATGGTTCGCTGTCCGCTTTCTTGGCGACGAGGCCGAGATCGATCTCGGCGAGCCCGGTACGCCCAACGCCGAATTCATTACGTGGCGCTGGTGTGCCGCCGACGAGCTGGCCGCCCATATCGTGCCGTTCAAGCGTGACGTTTACCTGGAGATCCTGCGCGTCTTCCAGCCGCTGCTCAGGCAGGCGTGACCGCACAGCCAGCACCAGGGCATATTCCTCACGATACAGACGGCACGACAAAAAGCCGTTATTTTTCTGCGCAAGATTGGGGTGATTCGGCCGGCTGAACTGCAGGCTTGCCTAACCAACCACGAAGACGGATTATTTCGCACACCATGGCCGACAGAATACTGAGCACGAGCACAACACCCCGCGACCTCCCCTATCGACCCTGCGTCGGCATCATGCTGCTGAACAAGGACGGCCGGGTTTGGACCGGCCGCCGGCTCGCCAAATGGACAGGAGATAAGTCCGCTCACGTTTGGCAGATGCCCCAGGGCGGCATTTCGAAAGGCGAGGAGCCGATCGAGGCCGCCTATCGCGAGCTGCGCGAGGAGACCGGCATCAGCAGCGCCGAGGTCATTGCCGAAATCGCCCAGTGGCTGACATACGACCTCCCGGAACCCCTCTTGGGAGTGGCCCTCAAGGGCAAGTACCGCGGCCAGCGTCAGCGTTGGTTCGCCATGCGTTTTTGGGGGGATGATAGCGAGATCGACATCCAGCCGCGCAGCGGCAAGGCCGAGTTCGACCGCTGGCGTTGGCGCGACATGAGCGAGCTGCCCGACCTGATCGTTCCCTTCAAGCGGCCGATTTACCAAACGGTCGTAGAGAGATTTGCTTATCTCGCCCAAAGCTGAAATGAGTTGCGGGCAACCCGCCAGTAGCAGAGTTCCCTGAATGTCCACCCATACCCTGACGAGAACGCTTCCCCCGTTCAACGACGGCGCCGACTACCAGTCCGGCCAGCCGTTCGATATGGAGGAGTACAACCGCATCAAGGAACTTTGGTTGGACCACATCGCCGCCGAGCATCGCGGCGACATTCCGGGCCTGCTCGCGACCCTGACCGAGGACTGCGTCTACACGATGCTGAACAACGGCAAGGTCTGGCACGGCCACGAAGGCGCGGCCAAGTTCTACGAAGGATTCCTCAACGGCTTTCCCGAGAATTGCTTCTCCGTCACCAACGTCTTCATCGGACCGCAGGGCGTCGTCGAGGAAGCCCACTTCAACGGCGTACACAATGGCGACCTGCTCGGGCTCCCGTCGACCGGCCAGCCCATCGAGTTCGACGTCGCGCTCCTGTTTCCGTGGGATCCCATCAAAAAGAAGTTCAAGGGCGAGCGCATCTACTTCGCCATCGAGCACAACCTGATCGCCAACGTCGGCCAGCTGCTGCGCCGCATGGGCCGCAAGCTCGACATGGCCGAGCAGAAATAGCGCTGAAGCGCCGATCGGAAGATCCGAAACAAAAAAGCGCCCGCAAGCCGGGCGCTTTTCATTTTTCAGAATGGCGGCGAAATCGTTACGCTTTGAGACGCGACAGCGAGTCGATTGCCTGATGCGCGACGCGGCGCGCCTCGTCGTCCTTCGCAGCGGCAAGGTCCCCTTCCGCCTTGGAAAGCTCGGCCGCAAGCGTCGCGCCCGTCAGTTCCGCAACGTCGTAGGCCTTCTCGGCGAGAACCGTGACGCGCTCCGGATCCACCTGCGCGAACGCCTGACGCACGAACACGCGCGACTTGGCGCCTCCGAGCACCACATCGACCACGCCGGGCCGCAGCGTCGAGATCAACGGCGCATGCCCCGGAAGAACCGTCATGTCACCCTCGGAGCCCGGCAGCAGCACCTGCTCCGCCTCACCCGAGAGAACGACCTTTTCCGGGCTGACCAGCTCGAATGTGAACGTCTGAGCCATCGGCTTCCTATCCTCGATCCTGGACCATCGGCCCTGCGTGAGTCCGCTTCCGCGGATCGCTACGCGTTACCCTCGTCTTCGTCGTCGTCGCCGGTCTTCTCGCGAACCTCTTCCGGCGTCTGCAGGCCCTTGCCGCAGAACGGGCAGAAGAAGACCGGATGATCGACCATCCCCGGCTCCTCGTCCTCGAGCTCGACGAGCCCGACCGACATGTAGAGCACCCCGTCGTCGCCGACCGTGATGAGCGGCTCGAACTCCTCGCCGCTCATGGCGTCGGTAAGCTCAGTGCAGCACGAGCCGAATGTCCCTGCCATCTTATCTCCCGGGCCCCCCGGCTTTGCCGGAAAGACCTCATGACATCGGTGTCTAGTTCGACCTACGCCGGTGTTACGCAGCTTCGGCGAGCTTCTCCGCCTTGGCGATGGCCTCGTCGATCGAGCCCACCATGTAGAAGGCCGGCTCCGGCAGGTGATCGTAGTCGCCGTCGCAAAGACCCTTGAAGCCTTTGATCGTATCGGCGAGCGAGACCAGCTTGCCCGGCGAGCCCGTGAACACTTCGGCGACCGTGAACGGCTGCGACATGAAGCGCTCGATCTTGCGCGCGCGGGCGACCGTGAGCTTGTCCTCTTCCGAGAGCTCGTCCATGCCGAGAATTGCGATGATGTCCTGCAGTGCCTTGTAGCGCTGCAGGATCGACTGCACGCGACGCGCAACGCCATAGTGCTCCTCGCCGACGATGCGGGGATCCAGCATGCGCGACGTCGAGTCGAGCGGATCGACGGCCGGATAGATGCCCTTTTCCGCGATCGCGCGCGAAAGCACGGTCGTCGCGTCCAAATGCGCGAACGAGGTGGCGGGCGCCGGGTCGGTCA